>NZ_JBIAVG010000006.1:0-415506 GCF_042893955.1 Streptosporangium sp. NPDC001559 | reverse complement strand
AGCTTCTTGGGCCCTTGCGGCTTTCGATCCACTCGGATCTCGAACCCCATCGCACTCCCCAAGCTGGGGTGTTGCGACGACCACTAGAAGGAGGGGTGCGAAGGAGGGGTTACCTCTTCCTGGGACCGGAAAGCGGACATCCAAGGCGCAGCAACTTTGGCGCCGAACTATCCGGCCTGCGGCCGACGGCCGATATCCAGAAGAAGGCGGGAAAATGCCTCGGCCAGCCCTGCCTGTCCTTGTAGATCTTTCACAAGGATGGTCCGGAGTCCCAGTTGTTCCTTGGCCTGCCCTGGAGCGGGACCAGGCGTTCACGGCTCCCCGTCTCGCCGAACGGAGCCGAGGACGCCGAACGCTACCGGCGGACACGCCGATCGCGACTTGGCTTGACGACGCACGGCCTGCGCCACGCCAACCAGACCTGGATGGGTGAGGATCGGGTCGCCGATGTCCTACGGGATGAACGGATGGGCCACCCGGTGGAAGACGACGTGCGTATCGCCTCATCGATGCGGGACCACTACACGCACGTGTCAGAGCGGATGCGGGGAGAGGCAGTGGAGGCGCCGCAGAAGCGGTGGGAGACCGCGCTCATGGAGCGAACCGCCTTGGAGGTGCTGTGGGGGCAGGCAGGCAGTCTACGGTGCCACTTCTGGATCGGCTCCTGGAGCCGTACCGGGACGCTGCCGTGACACAGCTTCAGCCGAGGACGTTGCGACGGCGATCCGGCCGACTCGCCCGGCAGCCCGCGCTTCCAGCGGGAGGAGGGTGAGATGAGTCACACACTGCCCTGAGGAGCGGGTTTTCGATCTCCGCTCCCACTTTGCTCCCAGAATCGGGCACCGGCTGAGCCGGGAGAGCAAGAAACCCCCCGGATCATGTAATCCAGAGGGCTCCTACCTGCGTCCTACTCGCGTGGGCGATACTGGGATCGAACCAGTGACCTCTTCGGTGTGAACGAAGCGCTCTCCCGCTGAGCTAATCGCCCGCCCTGTCGGCTCCTCGCGGTGCCGACGTGGAAAACCATACAGCAATCCGAGAGCACTGGCGAAGCGACGCGGGAGAGGAGACGATCTTGAAGGCGCGACACGGACGCGAACCAAAGGTCCGTGGATGCGTCCAGCAGGGGGCTACGGTGTCATAGCATCGTCCTGATCCGTAGAAGCACTGTACGACCCAGGCTCAACCTCTATGGCCCGAGACGCCCCGGCAGGGGGAGTCGACGGTGACCAAAACGATACGCAAAACCCTTGCAAATATGGCCCTGTTGGTGATGTTTAGCCAGGTAGAGACCCAAATGTCGCGCTGTGATGTGCGTTACAGAAGGGCCCGGAGGCGGAATCTTCCCTACAGGTTTCTTTGTTCCGCGTCATAGCTCGGGACGAAGAGTCCGCCAGAGCAGTGAAAGCCCCGCAGAGGGGACCGACGACGAAAAAGGTTTGGCTGACGATGAACAGCTCCACCGTCTCTGCCGAGCTGGGCCTTCGGCTTGTGGTCCCCGACCGTACCACCGTCCCCCTGCTCGCCGGACTCAGCTACACGGCCGATGATCCCTACGCGATCAGAATGGCCTTCCATGTGGGGAACGACGAACCGGTCGAGTGGATCTTCGCCCGTGAACTGCTGACCGTCGGCATCGTGCGACGGGTCGGCGACGGAGACGTCCAGGTGTGGCCCGCGCGCGCCGACGGCGAGCGGACACTGCACATCAGTCTCACCTCGCCCTTCGGGCAGGCTCTGTTCGAGGTGCCTCTCGCGCCTCTCACCGAGTTCCTGCACCGGACCTACGAGCTGGTCCCCGCGGGCCGTGAGACCGACTTCATGGACCTCGACGCCGAGCTCAGCAACATGCTCTGGAGCTCCTGAGGCTCCGTCCGACGCCGCCCGTGGGCTTCAGGCCCGCGGGCGGCGTCGCGTTTCCGGCGTTCCCGTGACGGATCACGGGTCGACGTCGGCCGCGCTCCGTTCGGCGAAGACCCGCATCGCCTTGGCCGTCACCGGGCCGGGGACCGTGGGGAGCACCGTCTCTCCGACCGTCCTGATCGGCTGGATGTCGCGGGTCGTCGAGGTCAGGAAGGCCTCCTCGGCCTCGGCGAGCGCGGAGAGGGGAAGGTCCTCCTCCGCTCCCCCACACCATTCGAGGGTGAGCGCGCGGGTGATCCCGGCCAGACAGCCCGAGGCGAGCGTGGGGGTGACGATCCGCCCGTCACGGACGACGAAGACGTTGCTGCCGGTGCCCTCGCACAGGTTTCCCGCCAGGTTCCCGAAGATCGCCTCGCCGCCTCCCCTGGCCTTGGCGTAGGCCAGGGCCAGGACGTTCTCGCCGTAGGAGGTCGTCTTGACCCCGGCCAGCGCGCCGTGCTCGTTGCGGGCCCACGGCACCACGGTGACGTCCGCGGTCGCGGGGAAGGGCTTCTGGTCCGAGACGATCACGACGAAGGTGCCGTCCGTCTTGCCCCGGTCCGAGCCGAGAGGGCCGGGGCCGCTGGTGTAGCTGATGCGGATCCGGCCGAGCGGCCACGACGGCGCCTGCGCCAGGCAGGCGTGCACACCCTCCGCGACGAACTCCACGTCCGGCTCCGCCATGCCCATCCGCGTCGCGGAGACCAGCAGCCGGTCGAGGTGCCGGGTGAGCGCGAAGGGGACGCCGCCGACGCACTTGACGGTCTCGAACACGCCGTCGCCGACCAGCAGGCCGTGGTCGAAGACCGAGACCGTCGCCTTCTCTGGCTCTATGAGCCGCCCGTTGACCCAGACGGGGACGTTCATCGGGCTCCTCCTGAAACTGCCGGATCTGATGGTGGAACAAGTGTCGTTCCTCACGGGACGCCGCCCCAGGTTATGCCCGCGCGGACGGCGGTGCGGATCCCGCCGTCGGGAACGCCGCCGTCCCCACGGCGTCGGCCAGGAATCCGGCCAGCGCGCGGGCCGCGGGCAGGACCGAGGGCGGGGTGGCGCGTGGCAGCGCGGCGTACACGGTCCTGCGCGGGGCGAGGTCGCCCAGCGAGCGCAGGACGAGGTCGCCGGGTACGGCGTGCGCGGCGATGCCGGGGACCAGCGTGACCCCGAGCCCCGCGGCCACGAAGCCGAACTTCCCGGTCCACTCGGCGATCCTGAGCCTGGCACGCGGGCTGAAGCCCGCCTTGGCGCAGGCCACGTCGAGCATGGTCGTCCCGCCGGGAGGGGGCGCCTCGATCCAGGTCTCCTCCCGCAGCTCCCGCAGGTCCACCTCCGGCCCCGCGGCGAGCCGATGGTCCCTGGGCAGCGCGACCAGCAGCTCGTCATCGACCAGCTCGACGGTCTCGACCTCCTCCTCGTACGGCAGGCCCGACGGGTAGTCGCTGATCACGGCGATGTCGAGGGCTCCCTCCCGCATACGGCGCAGCAGGCCCGCGCTGGGCCCCTCGACCACGGTGAGCGCGACTCCCGGGAACTCGTGGCCGAAGACCCGCAGGGCCCTGGGGACCAGCGCGACGTTGGCGGTGGCGAAGGCGCCGACGCGCAGCCGCCCCCGGTAGCCGCCGTGGATGCCCGCCAGCTCCTCCTCGGCCATGGCGAGCCGGTTGAGCACGGCCAGCGCGTGCAGGTGGAGCGCCTGGCCCGCGGGCGTGAGCCGTACTCCTCTGGCGAGGCGTTCGAACAGCGGGCCGCCCGCCCGCTGTTCGAGGGAGGCGATGCGCCGGGAGACCGCGGACTGGGTGTAGTTGAGCAGGGCCGCGGCCCCGGTGAACGAGCCGGTTCTGACGACGGCGTCCATGAGGCGCAGGGCGTCGATGTCGAACACATTCCTCCTTCGCATGGGATGTATGAAATCTAGTCGCTGGTGGAATGCTTTGGCCCCTCATAGCGTGAGCGGCATGATTTCCTTCCTGGGTTTGGGGCGTATGGGCGCCCCGATGGCACGACGGCTCGTGGCGGCGGGGCACGAGGTCACGGTCTGGAACCGCACTCCCCGTACGGTCGAGGGAGCCGGGAGCGCGGCGACGGCGGGCGAGGCGGTCGCGAAGGCGGACCTTGTGATCACGATGCTCACCGGCCCGGCGGCGGTGCGGGAGGTGCTGACCGCGGCGGCCCCGGAGCTGCGGCCGGGAGCCCTGGTCGTCGAGATGTCCACGATCGGCCCCGAGGCGGTCGCCGGGCTCCGTGACCTGCTGCCCCCCGGGGTCGGGCTGGTGGACGCGCCGGTGCTCGGCAGCGTGGGACCCGCCGCGGACGGCACGCTGACGGTGCTGGCCGGCGGCGACGCCGGAGACCTGGCCCGCTGCCGCGAGGTGCTCGAGGTGTTCGGGCGGGTACGGGAGACCGGCGGTCCCGGTTCCGGGGCGGCGTTGAAGCTTGCGGTGATGGGCGCGCTGGTCCCGGCGCAGGTGCTGCTCGCGGAGAACCTGGCCCACGCGGCGGCGACCGGTGTGGACACCGGGACGCTGCTGGACGTGCTCGGCGGGACCCCGCTGGCCTCACTCGTCGAACGGGTACGCCCCGTCGTCGAGAACGGGCCGCGGCGGACCGCCTACTCCCTCGGGCTGGCCGCCAAGGACCTGGGGCTGGCCGCCAAGGACCTGGGGCTGGCCGGGCACGGGACGCGGACGCTGGCGGCGGCGGCCGAGGAACGGCTGCTCGGGGCGGTATCCGCCGGGCTCGGCGACCAGGACCTGACGGCCGTCTTCGGATACGTGGCGGCGGGCCGTACGGGGAGCCCGGGGGTTCGGAAGGTGAACCCGGCCTCGGTGCCCGCGACCAACGGGTACTACTCCCACGCGACCAGGACCGGGGACCTGCTGTTCGTCTCCGGCCAGGTGGCGCTCGACGAGGAGGGCCGGGTGGTCGGCGAGGGCGACATGACCCGCCAGTCGGAGTACGTGATGGAGATGCTGGCACGCGTCCTCGCCGACCAGGGGTGCTCGTTCGACGACGTGACCCACATCCGGACCTTCCTCACCGACATGTCACGGTTGCGGGAGTACGGCGAGGTCCGGGGGCGTCACATCACCGGTGAGCCCCCGGCCAGCACGACCGTCGAGGTGTCCCGGCTGTTCATGCCGGGCCTGATGATCGAGATCGAGGTGGTGGCGGCTATTCCAGCGGCCCGGTGACGGACTCGGCGGCGGCGACGACCGCGTTGCTCGCCACGAGCCTGGTCACCGCCTCGATCTCGGGGGCGAGGAAGCGGTCGGGGCCCGGGCCCGCGACCGTCTGGCGCAGCGCGGCGACAACGGCCCCGGTCGCGGGGGCGGGCCGGTGCGGCGCGCGGAGGTCAAGCGCCCTGGCCGCGGTGAGGATCTCCACCGCCAGCACCCGGGTCAGGCCGTCGACCGCGCGGCGCAGCTTGCGCGCGGCGGACCAGCCCATGGAGACGTGGTCCTCCTGCATGGCGGAGCTGGGGATGGAGTCGACGCTGGCCGGTGCCGCCAGTCGCTTGAGCTCGGAGACGATCGCGGCCTGGGTGTACTGCGCGATCATGTGACCGGAGTCGACGCCGGGGTCGTCGGCCAGGAAGGCGGGCAGGCCGTGGCTGCGGGCCACGTCGAGCATCCGGTCGGTACGGCGCTCGGAGATGCTCGCCACGTCCGCGACCGCGATGGCGAGGAAGTCGAGCACGTAGCCGACGGGGGCCCCGTGGAAGTTGCCGTTCGACTCGACCCGTCCGTCGGCCAGGACCACCGGGTTGTCGACCGCGGAGGCCAGCTCGCGTTCGGCGACGACGGCGGCGTGGGCGAGGGTGTCCCTGGCGGCTCCCGCCACCTGGGGGGCGCAGCGCAGGGAGTAGGCGTCCTGGACCCGGGTGCAGGTGCCGTCCCGGTGGGACTCCATGATCCCCGAGTCCTTGAGCAGGGCCCTGAGGTTGGCGGCGCTGGCCGCCTGGCCGGGGTGGGGGCGCAGCGCCTGCAGGTCGGCGGCGAAGACGCGGTCGGTGCCGAGCAGCGCCTCGACGCTCATGGCGGCGGAGACGTCGGCCGTCCTGAACAGGCGGCCCAGGTCGTCCATGGCCAGGATGAGCATGCCCAGCATGCCGTCCGTGCCGTTGATCAGCGCCAGGCCCTCCTTGGCCGCCAGCTCGACGGGCTCGATGCCCGCCTGCTTGAGCGCCTCGGCGGCGTCGCGCAGGTCTCCGGCCGCGTCGCGGACGACGCCCTCCCCCATGATCGTGAGGGCCACGTGGGAGAGCGGGGCGAGGTCGCCCGAGCAGCCCAGGCTGCCGTACTCGTGCACGACGGGGGTGATCGAGGCGTTGAGCAGATCCTGCAGGACCTTGGCCGTCTTCGGGCGCACCCCGGTGTGGCCGGTGGCCAGGGTGTGCAGGCGCAGGAGCATCAGCGCCCTGACGACCTCCCTCTCCACCTCGGGACCGGAGCCGGCGGCGTGCGAGCGGACGAGTGAGCGCTGGAGCTGGGCGCGGAGTGAGGGGTCGATGTGCCGGGTGGCCAGCGCTCCGAAGCCGGTCGAGACGCCGTAGGCGGGGGTCGGGCTCTCCGCGAGCTCGTCCACGCGGATCCTGGCCGCGGCCATGGCCGCGACGGCGTCGTCGGTGAGGCGTACCTCGGCGCCGTGCCGGGCCACCATGGTCACCTCGTCGAAGCTCAGCGGTTCCGGCCCGACGTTCACGACCGCTCTGTCACCCATGGCGTCACTCTCTCGAACTCAACGCGTCTCAGCGCATCTCAGTAACTAGTGCATGCGATGTTAGCTCCTTACATGCATAGATCGCCGCTATGCCTTTTCTGCCCTTTTCTGTGACTTCGACCACTCTGCGGACCACCCCACGTCTGTACCATCCGCGCTCCATAAGAGCGCAGGTCACAGCCGCGCCGAGGGCTCCGCCGAGATGGAACCTGCGTTCCGTCCAGTCGAGGCACCCGGGGGCGAATCTGCGCCGCGTGTCCCGGACCGCGTCCACGTCCACGCCGAGGCCGCCGAGCTCCCGTCTGCCCCGGCCGGTCACCTCGAAGGACTCCTCCCCGGCGAGGTATCCGGCGGCCTTGAGCGCCCCGAGCAGATCGACCCCCGCCCGGCCCGCCAGGTGGTCGTAACAGGTCCGCGCCTCCCCCAGCAGCCGCGCCTGGCGGGACTGGCGCAGGGAACGGACCTCGGGACGCGCCCCCACCCGCGCGAGGACCTCGAGCACCTCGGCGACCTCGGGGCCCGCCAGGCGGTAGTAACGGTGTCTTCCCTGGGCGATGACGTCGACCATCCCGCCCTCCAGCAACCTGGCCAGGTGGGAGCTGGCTGTCGGCGGGCTCACCCCGGCGAGCCCGGCCAGCTCACCGGCGGCCAGCGCGCGGCCGTCCAGCAGCGCGGTCAGCATCGCGGCCCTCGCCGGATCGGCGATGAGGGCGGCGACGGGGGCGATGTCAGCGTCGGCGGCGATGCGTTCGGCGACCATGCTCCGACGTTACCTTTCACATCTTTCGCCCGGTATCGAAGTGTCCGCGGGGGTCACGAACCCCCTGCGACAGCGGGATCCGGTTTGGGGAGTCGGCGAGTATTCGCTAGAGTTCTGTCCGTGAGACCGGCTCGTCCGGAAACACACGCGGAAGTGGCTCAGTGGTAGAGCATCACCTTGCCAAGGTGAGGGTCGCGGGTTCGAATCCCGTCTTCCGCTCGAACAGGGGCCACGGCCCCGCTCGGTGGAGTGGCCGAGAGGCGAGGCAACGGCCTGCAAAGCCGTGTACACGGGTTCAAATCCCGTCTCCACCTCTGGTTCTTCGACGAGGACGATTAGCTCAGCGGGAGAGCGCTTCCCTGACACGGAAGAGGTCACAGGTTCAATCCCTGTATCGTCCACCATCTCAGCGATCCCCTCGGGCCACGGCCCGGGGGGATCGTTCATTTCCGCCCCTGCCGTACGGCCCGGCCGCCCGCCTGGACGGGGTACTTCCCGGGAGCCGCCGGGGTGTGCAGCTGTTTGCCCAGCCAGGGCAGCGCCTGGGGGATCTCCCGGTTCCAGGTGTTGAAGTTGTGGCCGCCGCTGGGCAGGATCAGCGACGCGGTCCGCATCGGATCCCTCGCCAGCGCCAGGAACGCGCGGGTGTCGGCGTAGTCGCTCTCCCCCTTCTCGCTGCTGGTGACCAGCACCGAGACGGGCGGGACCGGCAGGTTCCGCAGCCGCCACATCAGGTCGTTCTCATCGCGCAGCCTCGCGCTCCCGCCGAACAGGTCGCCCGTGGTCACATCGACGGCCGTGCGGAAGTAGCCGGACAGGGAGACCGCGGCCGAGAACGCCTCCGGATGGCGCATGGACATCTTCAGCGCGCAGTAGCCGCCGGTCGAACCGCCGAAGACGCCCCAGCTCTGCGCGTCGAGACCCGTCCGGTAGGAGGCGGCGACGGCCGCCCGCAGGTCCCTGGTGAAGTACGTCTCCACCTGGGGCCCGCCGGACACGTCCACGCACTCGGTGTCGCGGGGCGGGACGACCGTCGGACGCATGAGCACCATGATCGTGGGAGGCATCCGCTTCTCGGCGACCGACTTCGCGGCCATGGCGGGAAGGTTCAGCCTGGTGATCAGGTTCCTGGCGTCCCCCGGGTAGCCGGTCAGCGCGAGGATCACCGGGAAGCGCCGGTCGGCGTACTTCTTCTCGAAGTACTCGTGGGGCAGGTAGACGTATCCGGGAGAGGAGATCCCGGTCTCCCCACCCGAGATGACGACCTGCTCCAGCCTGCCCGCCGTACCCGGGGGCAGGGCGACCTGGCCGACCTCGGTCACTCCCCGGCCGGGACGTCCCGAGGCGGCGGTCCGGCCGTCCCCGGCGACGATGGGCGGCGCCGCATCGCCTTCTGTGCCGAGCAGGTCACCCCAGGAGCCGTAGAACCCGAAGTAGGCGTTCGCCACCAGGCCGAGCGCCACCAGGGTGAGAACCTGGTTTCCCGCGAGCACCCCGACCCTGCCGAGGATCGAACGCCAGGTCCGCCCGCTCAGCAGCGGCCAGGCCCAGACCGACGCCGCCAGCGCCACGACGGCGAGCAGGCCGAAGAGAAACTGCACCCCGACTGCGGTGATCCCCATGCCGCCCCTCACCTGGTTACCGCGTCCCCCGTTCGATCTACGCGCAAATTTACTCAGCGCGGGTAAGGCCGCGGTTAGCGTCGTGTTGGCCGGGCTTGCGCGGAGCGGCGGTCGTCACCGTTTAGCCTCCTCTCATGAGGGAGCGTCCACCCATCGCCCGCCCCTGGGTGCCCACCGCGGCGGGCTACGCGTCGCTGACGATCGGGATTCTGGACATCGTCAAGGCCGTCGTCCCCCCGTTCAGGGGGACGCGGGTCAGCGAGATCGCGGGTTTCCTGCCGGGAACGGTCACCTCGATCGCCCAGGCGGCCTCTCTCGTCATGGGCATCCTGCTCGTCATGCTCGCGCACGCCCTCAAGCGCAGGAAGGTGCGGGCGTGGCGGACCGTGGTCCTGCTTCTTCCGCTGAGCGCCCTCATCGAACTCGTGCACATGCACCGGATCGTCGGCGCCGCGATCAGCATGCTGGTCTTCGCGGTGCTCGTCGTCAACCGCCGCGAGTTCCACGCCCTCTCCGACCCCAGGACGCGCTGGCGCGCGGTGTGGAACTTCCTGCTCATGTTCGTCCTGGACGTCGCCATCGGCTGGGTCGTGGTCAACACCCACCCGCACACCATCGTCGGGGACCCGAGTCTCAGCGACCGGCTCCAGCACGTGCTGCTGGGGCTCGTCGGCCTGGAGGGACCGGTCGTCTACTCCTCCGACAGGACCGCCGACCTGGTCTACTTCTCCCTCACCGGCCTCGGGCTGCTCACCGCGGTGACGACCGCCTACCTGGCGTTGCGCCCGGAGAAGCCGGTCGCCGAGCTCAGCAAGGAGCAGGAGGAGACCGTGCGGGAGATGCTCGCCCGGCACGGCGCCCGCGACTCGCTGGGCTACTTCGCGCTGCGCCGCGACAAGAGCGTGATCTTCTCCCCCTCCGGCAAGGCCGCGATCGCCTACCGGGTCGTGGCCGGGGTCATGCTCGCAAGCGGCGACCCCGTCGGTGACATCGAGGCGTGGCCCGGCGCGATCAGGCGCTTCCTCGACGAGGCGACCCGGCACGCCTGGGTGCCCGCCGTGATCGGGTGCAGCGAGGCGGGCGGCGAGGTCTGGACGCGGGAGGGCGACCTGTCCGCCCTGGAGATCGGCGACGAGGCCGTCGTCGAGACGGCGGACTTCACCCTCCAGGGCAGGGCGATGCGCAACGTCCGCCAGATGGTCAACCGCATCGAACGCGCGGGCTACACCTGCCGGGTACGACGGGTCGGGACCCTCTCCGAGACCGAGAGGAGGCTCATCCGCGAGGCCGCGGACTCCTGGCGCGGAACGGAGACGGAACGGGGTTTCTCCATGGCGCTCGGCCGCTTCGGCGATCCCGCGGACGACGAGTGCGTCGTCGTCACCGCGCACCGGTCCTCCGAGGACGGCGCCACCCCGCCCGGCGAGGACATCCGGGCCGTGCTGCACTTCGTGCCGTGGGGGCAGGACGGCATCTCCCTGGACCTGATGCGCCGTGACCGCGACGCCGATCCCGGGCTCAACGAACTGCTGATCGTCAAGGCCCTCCAGGCCGCCCCCGAGCTCGGGGTGAACAGGGTCTCGCTCAACTTCGCGATGTTCCGGGCGGTGCTGGCCAGGGGCGAACGGCTGGGAGCGGGCCCCGTGCTCCGCGCCTGGCACGCCGTGCTCGTCTTCCTGTCCCGGTGGTTCCAGATCGAGTCGCTGTACAGGTTCAACGCGAAGTTCCACCCGCTGTGGGTCCCCAGGTTCGTGGTCTATCCGGCCGCCCGCGACCTGCCGCGCATCGGCATAGCCGCCCTCCAGGCCGAGGCCTTCATCAACGTCGCCCTCCCCGGCGTCCCCTTCAGGCGCAGGCGCCGCTCCCGTCCCGGCGACGTCCCCGGGGAACGGACGGCGCTGCCCGGCTGAGGCGCGCCAGGGCCGGTCACGCTCCGGTACGGCGGGCCGTGGGCCAGGACCGTCCGTGGAGCGGTTTCCGGGCCTTCTCCCCCATATCCATGCTTTTCCAGAAAAGCCATCCCAACACTTGACTTTTCCTTGAAATAAACCCCCGGGGACTTATCTCGATTCCTCCACCAGAAGGGGCGAATTTCCCGCTGAGTCCCTCGTTCCCCAGAAGATGCTTTCCTCCCATGAGGCGCCCCGCCGCCCTCCGGGACCTCTTCTCGCACCCGTTCCCGCAGAGGCGTCCCCCACGGGGACGGGCCCCTCTTCCCTCCCTCTCGTTCCGGCGCCGCGCCGCCGGAACGGATCGCCGGCATCCGGGAGGTCCCGCCGGGTGCATGGCCCACGGGAAGGTCAGGGGTCGTTTCCGGCACCCGCGCGGCTCCGCGCCGGAGCCCGTCGTACTCTGGGAGCGTGCCCACACCAGGTGACTCCGACCCCGGCGCCCGCTTCCCGCCCCGCCTCACGGCGAGGAAGGGCCCTGCCGTACGAGCACACCGTGTGACCGGCCGGACCCGGCCCCGTCGGATCGGACACGTACGGGCTCAGGCGACCCGTCATGCCTACTCCTCCACTCAGGCGCGCATGGGCTTTCCCCCGGACACGACCTCGCCAGAAATATGCCCCTTGAACTGGTTTGTCCAGAGGCGTGTCCTGATTCGGCCAGTCTGAGGGATATACCTTGTCAATCCATATGCTTGGTGCGAATACTTGCGATTTGTTCTTATTTATGGGAGAGGCAACGCAATGAAGCGAGTAATTGTTCACAAGCCCGGCACGATTACGCTCAGCGGAGCCGCCAGCCCCAAGCATGTCGGCTGACGTCGAGCCAACGGAACCGGCGCCCAGTGGTGGGCGCCGGCCCCTTACGAACGCACAGGTGACTTAAAGGAGACCGGTGAGTCTGGGATCGTTCCCCCAGGAGGACCCGCCCCTCGCCCCGCTGCTCCTGCCCCCCGTGGACGCCGACCGGCGGTTGCGCGGGCCGTACACGGCCGCGAGCGCGATCGTCTCGGCTCTCGTGCCCGTCGCGCGGCCCGAGCTGGTGGCCCGCTACGACATAGAGCTGCGGGCGGTGGCGCCCGACGCGCGGCACCTGATCCCGCTCAGACGCCGGTCACTGACCGGTCTGCTGCCGAAGGCGGAGCGGATCCTGGTCCACGCGCCCCGCCGTACCCTGCGCCTGTCGAACGGGTTCGCCGAGTTCCTCCACGAGCATCTGGCCGAGACCGGGCCCAGGACGCTCGTCGTGGAGAACGTCCACGAGGCGGACCCGACCGACAGGGAGCTGCTGGCGGTGCTGCGCCGCCGGATCGACCCCGGGCTGCTGACCGTGGTGACCGGCGGGCAGGTCGTGCCGGAGAAGGCCCTCAGTCCCGAGGAGCACGACGCGCTCGCCGACGCGCTGGAGCGGGATGGAACGATCGGGGCGCGGCTCGGCGCGATCCCGCACCACCGTGAGCACGGCACGCGGCCGCACAGCGCGGTCGAGGCGCTGTGCTTCGCCGTCGAGTGGTGTCTTGAGGCGGGTTGTCACGACGCGGCCGCCGAACTGGGGTCACGCGCGCTGGCCCTGGCCGGTCCCGCCGAGACCCGGGAGACCCCCGAGGAGACCTGGTGGCGGCTGGTGCACGACACCGCGACCGCACTGGGCGCGCTCGGCCGCGAACCCGAGGCCCTGGCCCTGTTCGACCGGGCCAGAAGAGAGAGCGTCTCCCCCGTCACGCACGCCTCCGCGGCCTACTCGACGGCCATGCTCAAGGTCCGCGACCACGATCCGGCGAGGCGCGACCCCGAGGCCGCGCTCGGCTGGGTGAACCAGGCCGTCGCCATCTCCGGGCTGCTCCCCGACCCCCGCGAACGGGCCTTCAGACTGGGCTTCGACCTCAACGGCCGGGCACTGGTCGAGCTGCGCCTCGGCCGTCCCGGCAGGGCCTTCGATCTCGTCCAGGAGGCGATCGGCCTGGCGGAGCGGGACCTGCCGCCCGGCGAGCACCCGATCCACCGGATGGTGCTGCTGGCCAACAGGGCGCAGCTGGCCGTCGCGCTGGGCCGCCCCGAGGAGGCCCTGGAGAACCTGGACACCGTGATCGGGATCGATCCCGGCTATCCCGACTACTACATCGACCGGGGGAACCTGCTCCACCGGCTGGGCAGGAGCCAGGAGGCGATCGCCGACTACGAGGCGGCGATGCGGGTCGGGCCGCCCTTCCCCGAGCCGTACTACAACCGGGCCGAGATCCGCTTCTCGGCCGGTGACCACGAGGGGGCGCTCGCCGACCTGGACCACGCCCTCGAACTCGACCCGGAGTTCGTGGACGGGCTCGCCAACCGGGCGGGCCTGCTGGCCGCGCTCGGCGAGTACGGCAGGGCCAGGGCCGACGCGGAGGCGGGGCTGCGGATCGACCCGCTCAACCCGTACCTGCTGTGCGCGCTCGGCCAGATCGAGATGGCGCAGGGCCGTGCCGAACGGGCGAGGGCCGCCTTCGACAGGGCCATTGAGCTCTCCCCCTCGCTGATGGCGGCCTGGGCGAGCCGGGGGATGCTGGCGTTCGAGACCGGCGACCCCGAGGGAGCGGTCTCCGACTTCACCCGGGCCCTCGAACCCGGCGCCGACCCGGCGTTGCTGTTCAACCGGGCGATGGCGCTGCGTGCCGCCGGACGGGAGGAGGAGGCCGTGGCCGACCTCACCCGGGCGCTGGATCTCGCTCCTGACGACGCTGAGATAAGAGAGGCGCTACAGCGTCCTTGACAACCTTGTTACCCACGGGGAAATAGCGCATCATTCACCAGCATGAGCGCCCTCCGAAGGCTTATCCCAAAGTGGCTCACCGGCTCGGTATTAGGAAATCGGGAATTCCGGACTCTTTGGATAAGCCTTATCGCTTCCGTGGCCGGAGACCAGGTGTTTCCCGTCGCGGTCGTCGTCTCACTGCTCGACGCGGGCGGCACCGCCACGGAGGTCGGGGCGGTGCTCGCCTCGCGCTGGGCGGCTCTGGTCCTGTTCGGGCTCTTCGGCGGCGTGTGGGCCGACCGGCTGCCCAGACGGCACGTCATGCTCGCCTCGCAGGCGTTCCTGTGCTGCGTGGTCATGGCCGGCCTGGCGGGCGTCACCTCGGCCTGGGTGCTCGGCGGGATGGTCTTCCTCGCCGGGGCGGCCGAGGCCTTCTTCCGCCCCGCCTTCCAGGCGTGCCTCGGGTCGGTGCTCACCCCGGAGCAGCGGCCCGCGGGGGCGGCCCTCAACGCCGTCTCCTGGCGTGTCGGCGCCATCGCCGGTCCCGGTCTGGGCGCCCTCCTGGTCTCGTCGGCCCCGGTCAGGGCGGCCTTCGTCGCGGCTCTGGGGGCCTTCGCGTTCAGCCTGTGCGCCCTGGTCCTCCTGCGGGAGCCCGTGGTCGTCCGTACGGCCAGGGCCTCGGCCTGGCGGGAGATCGCCGAGGGGGTGCGTGAGGTCTGGCTGAGGCGCTGGATCGGGACCGTCATCGTGGTGACCGCGCTGCAGTCGATGCTCACGATCGCCCCGGCGCAGGTCCTGCTCCCGGTCCTGGCCAGGGAGAGCTTCGGGGGCGACGCCTTCTACGGGACCGGTCTCGCCCTGCTTTCCGTCGGCGGCCTGGCGGGAGGGGTGTTCAGCATGCTCTGGAAGCCCCGGCGGCCGGGGCTCGCGGCGATCACGGGACTGACGGCGTACGGGCTGGTGCCTCCGGCCCTGTGCTTCTCACAGGCTCCGTGGATCGTCTACGTCTGCTTCGCCCTGGCCGGGTTCGGGATCGAGGTCTTCTCGGTGCAGTGGGTGGTCTCGCTCCAGCGCGAGGTGCCCGCGGAACGGCTGGCGCGCGTGGTCTCGCTCGACTGGATCGCCGCCTCCGCGCTCACTCCTCTCGGCCTGATTCTCACCGGCCCCGCCGAGGCGGCTCTGGGAAGCGCGCCGGTTCTTCTGATGGCCGGTTTCGCGGGTGTCGCTCTGCCATTGACGGCCTTCCTGACTTCGGGAACGACATACTTCAGAAGTAAATACCGTCCAAATCCCACTAAAGCGAGAAAGAGGGTTGAAGTCGTTTCCGTCGCCTCCCATTATGATCATCAGTAAGACGGGACAGCTCGAAGGAAAGACCAGCACGACCGATTCGGATGGAGTGCGTGATGGCCGGAAACGACAAGAGCCCGAGGCCCACCGCGGGTGCGGCACAGATCAAGAGAAGAATCCGCATCCGCAGGCTCGACAAGATCGAGATGGCCGGTAACGTCGCCAGCAACTCCAGTGGCAACTGACACCTAGGGTTCCGGCCGGTCCGGTGTCTCCCGAGTGACGCCGGACCGGCCCAGTGAGGTCCTCCGGGGGAGGCCGTGCGGTTACCGAGAGTGAAGAAGGAGCACACCGCCTACCGGCTGGCGGACGGCAGAATCCGGATCGGCGGCCAGGTCTACGGTGTGGCGGAGGAGATCGAGGATCCGGACGGCCTGGTGTGGGAGGCGCTACGGGCGATGGACGGCACCCGAAGCCCCGCGGAGATAGCCGGACTCCTGACCGGCCTGCCCCCCGCCGAGGCGGCCGAACTGGTCGGCGAACTGATCCGCTCCGGTCACGTCGAGGACGCGGGGGCGAGCGCGCCCGAGGAGCTGTCCCCCCGCGAAAGGGAGCGCTACAGCCGCAGCCACGCCTTCTTCCGCTGGGCCGACCTCACCCCGAGAGAGCACGGCTGGGAGGCTCAGCTGCGGCTGCGCCGTGCCCGGGTCCTCCTGATCGGCCTTGGCGGCACCGGGGCGACGGCGGCGCAGGCCCTGGTGGCCTCCGGCGTCGGGACCCTGCACTGCGTCGATCCCGACCTGGTCGAACTCTCCAACCTCAACCGGCAGGTCCTCTACTCCGAACGGGACGTGGGCAGGCCGAAGGCCGAGACCGCCCTGGAACGGCTGCGCGCCCTCAACTCCGACGTGCGGATCACCGGCGAGCGGGCGCGGACCACCTCCCAGGAGGACCTGGCCCGGCTGATGGACGGCTACGACGTGGTGGCGCTGTGCGCCGACGAACCCGGCGGGCCCGGCGGGATCAGGGTGTGGACGAGCCGGGCATGCGCGGCCGCCGGGCTGCCGTGGGTCGGCGGCGGCTACAACGGCCCCTTCGTGACGGTCGGCGTCTTCCTGCCCGGACACGGGCTCTGCTACGAGTGCGTCATCGAGGCGCAGGAACGGCACAGGAACCTCCAGACCCCGCTGCACGCCGACTCCCTTGGCCTGTCCGTCGATCTCGGCGGCCCCGGCGTCACGGCCGCCTCCGCCGGGATCTCCGGTCACCTGGTCGCCAACGCGGTCGTCAGGACCATCACCCGCGTCCCCGAGATCCACGCGAACTTCATCCACGGCGTCAACCTGATCGCGCCCGACCAGCTCGTCTTCCGCGAGTACGGCGAGGCCGGAAGGTGCGACAGCTGCCGCGGGCCTCACAGCCTCCCGGACAGGTAGCGCTCGGCCAGCTCGCAGGTTCCCTCGGTGTAGGCGGCGCCGAGTTCGGCGGCGGTGTCCACGCCGGTGTGCGTGCCGATCCAGGCGACCAGCAGCAGACGGCGGAACATGACGAACGTCCAGACCTCCGCCTCGTCCCGCGCGGGCAGGGGGGTGACGGCGCGATAGCCCCGCAGCCAGGAGTCGACCAGTTCGGGGACCCTGGGGTCGTGCTCGATGAAGCTGAGCGCCGCGGCCAGGTCGTAGAGGTACCACCCGAAACCGCAGTCATCGAAGTCGATCACACTGGGTTCCCCGCCACCGGTCACCAGCAGGTTGGCCAGGCGCAGGTCCGCGTGGATCAGGCCGTAGCGCTCCGGGCCACGGCCGAAGCGGCGCAGCCGTTCCCGCAGCCGCGCGTCGAGCCTCCCCAGGACGGCACGGGCCCGGTCGTCGACGCCCACCCCGTCCCGCCAGCGGCCCCAGCGTGACTCGACGCCCAGGGCCGCGTCGTGATCCCAGTGGAAACGGGTGAACCAGGCGGGGGGCCGCCAGGCGCGCGCGTGCCGGTGCATCCGCGCGGTGAGCGCGCCCAGCCGCTCGAACCCGGCCACCAAGGCGTCGTCCTGGGGCGGTTCGGCGCCCGGCAGGAACTCGAACATCACGCAGTCGCGGGGCTGCGCGCCGGGAACGGTCAGCACCCGCCGTCCCCCGGGCGTGGGAATCACCTCGGGGGTCCTGACCCCGGCCTCGCGCCTGAGCGCCTCCAGCCACGCCAGCTCCGACATGATGGCCGGGGCCGAGTGGTAGCCGAGCCGGTGCACCCGCAGGATCCGGCGTTCCCCGGTCACCGGATCGTCGATCCGGTAGGTGGCGTTCTCCGAGACGTTGATCAGCGTGACCTCGGCGTCCGGCAGGCCGTACAGGCGGGCCGCCTCACGGGCGACGCCGTGCACCCGGGCCAGCACCGCCTCTCCGGCGGACAGGTCGTGGGCCCGCATGTTCCTAGGAGCGCAGGTAGGCCAGGACGGCCAGGACGCGGCGGTGCTGGTCGCCGTCCTCGGCGTAGAGGCCGAGCTTGGCGAAGATGCTGCGGATGTGCTTCTCGACCGCGCCATCGCTGATCACCAGCTGGCGGCCGATGGCCGGGTTCGACCTGCCCTCCGCCATCAGGCCGAGCACCTCGCGCTCTCTCGGGGTGAGCTGGGCGAGCGGGTCGTCGCGGCGGCGCCGTACCATCAGCTGCGCCACCACCTGCGGGTCGAAGACGGTGCCCCCGGTCGCGACCGCGCGCAGGCCCGCCATGAAGTCGTCGACGTCGACGACCCGGTCCTTGAGCAGATAGCCGACCGCGCCCCTGGCGTCGGCGAGCAGGTCGTCGGCATAGGAGACCTCCACGTACTGGGACAGGATCAGCACCGGCGCGCCCGGCACCCGCCTGCGCGCCTCGACGGCCGCCCGCAGGCCCTCGTCGGTGAAGCTCGGCGGCATCCTGACGTCCACGACCGAGACGTCGGGCCTGTGCTCGGCGACCGCCTCGATCAGCCGGTCACCGTCGCCGACGGCCGCCACCACCTCGCATCCGAACTCCTCGAGCAGCCTGATCAGGCCTTCCCTGATCAGGACTGCGTCGTCGGCCACGACTACCCGCACGGAACCTCCGCCACGATCACCGTCGGCCCGCCCAGCGGTGAGTCGACCGCGAGTGTCCCGTCGACCGCCTTGAGACGGTCGGTCAGGCCGGACAGGCCATGTCCCTTGGCGGTGTGCGCACCGCCGACCCCATCATCCCCGATGGTCAGCATGAGGACGCCACCGGCCTTGCTCAGCGTCACCGTGCAGACGTTCGCGTGGCTGTGCTTGGCCACGTTGGTCAGGGACTCGGCGACCACGAAGTAGACGGTGTTCTCGATCGCGGCGGCGAAGCGGCCGGTGATCTGGATGTCGAGCTCGACCGGGATCGTGCAGCGGCCGGCCAGCGCGGCGAGGGCGGGGGCCAGTCCCCGGTCGGTGAGGATGGGGGGCGCGATGCCCCGGGAGAGGGCCCGCAGCTCGTCCAGGGTCTCCCTGGTCGAGGTGATGGCCTGGCTGAGCATCTGCTCGACCGCCTGCGGGTCGCGCTTGAGCTGACGCTGGGCCCGGGACAGGTCCATGGCCAGGGAGACCAGGCGCTGCTGCGGCCCGTCGTGGATGTCGCGTTCGAGACGGCGCAGCGCGTTCGCCTCGGCGGAGACCGCGGCCGCCCGGCCCTGGGCCAGGTCGTCGATGCGCTCGTGCAGTTCGGCGACGCCGGTCAGCATGGCGCGGCCGAGGCCCGCCCGCACCAGCGCGGCGCCGTGCAGCATCAACGGCAGGGTGATGGCGAACAGCACCCCGATGGCGGTGTTGAACGCCACCTCGACCACGGCGCTGTCGCCGAACCCGAGCAGTTCGGCGAGTCCGTGGTTGTCCGGCATCCTGGCGATGGCCCATCCGTAGATCGGGTAGGTCAGCCCCAGGATCGTGCCCGCCCACCAGACGACCGCGACGACGAAGGTCAGGATGGCCAGCGGGAGGGACACGATCCCGTAGAGCAGGTCGAGCCACGACTGCCCGCTGGTCAGCGGGTTCACCATGCGGCGGAACGCTCCGGCGCGCTCCGGTGCCGGCCGGTAGCGCGGCCTGGGCACGGGACGGCCGAGAATCTCGGGCAACATCCTTCGCTCCACGTCGGCCATGCCGCGCGCCATCATGAGCGTTCCCGCCAGGATCGGCAGACCGACCCAGACGACCACCGTTCCGATACCCGCGGAGAAACCCACCACCGCCAGGACGAAGAAGACGAGGGAAAGCGGGAATCCGGCGATCAGATACCGGGTGTCGGAGCCGATGCGGCGCAAGACGGTTCTCATGCCGCCAACCGTATGAGCGCCGTAACGGTCCTTCGACCCTGCGTGCCGGTGTCGAGGGGTGGGGTTTTCCCTACCCCGGACAGGGGGGTGACGGCGAGGTCAAGACGGATGCGTGCGTTACTGCGCCGGCACGGGGCCGCGCGGGAGGGTCGTCTCACCGGCCCCTCCCCGAGTTCTTCCGAGAATCGAGATCCCCGTGACCCTCATCGCCCCCCGTCCGACGGCCCGCTCCGCACCGCCTCCTCCGGGACGTGACCCGTTCCTGGACGTTCTGCGTGTGTTCGGCATGGCCCTGGTCGTGCTCCAGCACTGGAGCATGCCGGTGCTCTCGTTCGCCGAGGGCCGGATCACCACGGGGAACGCGCTGGCGACGGGCTGGGCGTGGGCGATCACCTGGATCAGCCAGGTGATGCCGCTGGTGTTCTTCGCCGGGGGCGCGGCCAACGCGATCAGCTGGCGCGCGGCCGTACGGCGCGGGGAGACGATCCCGGTCTGGCTGGCGGCGCGGCTGCGCAGGCTGGCCCTGCCCGTCGTGCCGCTGGCCGCGGTCTGGATCCCGCTGCCGCACCTGCTGCTCGCCCTGGGCATTCCGCAGCAGCCGGTGGTCACCGCCGCACGCCTGGCCGGGCAGCTGCTGTGGTTCCTGGCGGTCTACCTGGTCGTGGTCGCGCTGACCCCGCGGATGCTCAGGCTCAACATGGTGTACGGCTGGCGCGTGCCCGTGGCCCTGTCCGCCGGGGCCGTGTTGGTCGACGTCGCGCGTTTCACCAGCGGGCTTGAGGTGATCGGGTTCGTCAACGTCGGGCTGGTCTGGCTGGCCGTGCACCAGCTCGGTTTCCTCTACGCCGACGGGCGCCTCGGCCGCCCCTGGCTGCTGGCGCTCGCCGGGTACGGCACGGCGGCCGCCCTGGTGGCCTTCGGCCCGTACCCGGGCAGCATGATCGGGATGCCGGGGGCCGCCGTCTCGAACATGGCGCCGCCGACGATCGCGCTGCTGGCGGTCGGCGTCGGCCAGATCGGGCTCACCGCCGCGCTGCGCCCGTGGATCACGGAGTTCGCGGGATGGCCGGGGGTCGCCAGGGCGCTGCGCTGGGCCGGTTCCAGGATGATGACCGTCTACCTGTGGCACATGAGCGCGTTGTTCGTGGTGGCCGCGGTGGTCGTGGTGGGTCTCGGTGTCTCGACGCCGGAGCCGGGGACGTCCGCGTGGCTGTCCGGATGGCCGCACTGGCTGCTCATGCTCGTCCTGGCGCTGTGGCCGCTGCTTCGGGGGTTCGCCAGGTTCGAGGCGCCCGGCGCGGCCTCGCCGTACCGGGGCGGGATGGCCAGGATCGTGGTGGCCGGGGCGCTGACCGGGGCGGGGCTGCTGATCTTCACCGTGATGGGCTTCGTTCCCGGGCCGGTGCCGATGGTGGGGGCGGGCATACTGGTGACGGGCCTGTTGCTCGGCCACTCCCCGGTTTCAAAGCCCCGTCAAATCCCGATTTATCAGGATTAAGTGGGGCGGTTCCGGCGTGTGGTGGCCGCCGGGCCGGTCCGACCACCTCCAGTTCTTCGGCAGTATTGAACCGTGAGCCTTGTAGATCGCCTGCCAGAAGAGATCGACGCCGACCCCGACGCCATCTTCGACGCCTTCGTCGAGTGGAACGCCGAGCGTGGGCTCACCCTCTATCCCGCCCAGGAGGAGGCGCTGATAGAGGTCGTCTCGGGCAACAACCTGATCCTGTCGACCCCGACCGGCTCGGGAAAGAGCCTGGTCGCGGCCGGAGCGCACTTCGTCGCGCTCACCCGGGACGTGCGCACCTTCTACACCGCGCCGATCAAGGCCCTGGTCTCGGAGAAATTCTTCGACCTGTGCGCGATCTTCGGCACCGAGAACGTCGGCATGATGACCGGGGACGCCAGCGTGAACCCCGGCGCCCCCATCATCTGCTGCACCGCGGAGATCCTCGCCAACGTCGCGCTGCGCGACGGCGCCCAGGCCGACATCGGCCAGGTCGTGATGGACGAGTTCCACTTCTACGCCGAACCCGACCGGGGCTGGGCCTGGCAGGTGCCGCTGATCGAACTGCCGAACGTGCAGTTCATCCTGATGTCGGCGACGCTGGGCGACGTCACCAGGTTCGAGGCCGATCTCACCCGCCGCACCGGCAGGCCGACCGCGGTCGTCAAGCACGCAGAGCGCCCGGTGCCCCTGATCTACTCCTACCGGCTCACCCCCCTCCACGAGACCCTGGAGGAGATGCTCACCACCAACCAGTACCCGGTCTACGTCGTCCACTTCACCCAGGCCGCGGCCATGGAGCGGGCACAGGCCCTGATGAGCATCAACATGTCGACCAAGGCGGAGAAGGAGGCCATCTCCGCCATGATCGGCAACTTCCGGTTCACCACGCGCTTCGGCCGCGCCCTGTCCCGTCTCGTACGGCACGGCATCGGCGTGCACCACGCGGGAATGCTGCCCAAGTACCGCAGACTGGTCGAACGGCTCGCCCAGGCGGGCCTGCTGAAGGTCATCTGCGGCACCGACACCCTCGGCGTCGGCGTCAACGTGCCGATCAGGACGGTGCTGTTCACCGCGCTGAGCAAATACGACGGCAACAAGGTACGGCGACTGCGCGCCCGCGAGTTCCACCAGATCGCCGGACGCGCGGGCCGGGCGGGCTTCGACACCATCGGTTACGTCGCCTGCCAGGCCCCGGAGCACGTCATCGAGAACGAACGGGCCCTGGCCAAGATCGGTGACGACCCCAAGCGGCGGCGCGGCTACTCCCGCAAGAAGCCCCCGGAGGGCTTCGTCGGCTGGAGCGAGGAGACCTTCGAGAAGCTGCAGACCGCCGAACCCGAACCGCTGACCTCCCGGTTCAAGGTCAGCAACGCGATGCTCCTGGCGGTGATCAACCGGCCGGGCGACTGCTACGCGGCGATGAAACACCTGCTCACCGACAACCACGAGGACCGCAGGCTGCAGCGGCGGCACATCAGCCAGGCCATCGCGATCTACCGCTCCCTGCTGGCCGGCGGCGTGGTCGAGAAGCTTCCCGAGGCCGACGAACAGGGCAGGATGGCCCGGCTCACCGTCGACCTGCAGGAGGACTTCGCACTCAACCAGGCGCTGTCCACCTTCGCCCTCGCCAGCCTCGAACTGCTGGACATGGAGTCGCCCTCCTACGCCCTGGACATGGTCTCGATCATCGAGTCCATCCTCGACGACCCGAGGCAGATCCTGTCCGCCCAGCTCAACAAGGCCAGGGGGGAGGCCGTCGCGCAGATGAAGGCCGACGGCGTCGAGTACGACGAGCGGATGGAACTCCTCAACGAGGTCACCTACCCGATGCCGCTCGCCGACCTGCTACTGGGCGCCTACGAGACCTACCGCCGCGGCCACCCCTGGGTCGGCGACTACACCGTCAGTCCGAAGTCGGTCGTCAGGGACATGTACGAACGGGCGATGACCTTCGCCGACTACGTCCAGTTCTACGAGCTGGCCAGGTCGGAGGGCACCGTACTGCGCTATCTCGCCGACGCCTACCGCACCCTGTCACGGACCATCCCCGAGCACCTCAAGACCGAGGACCTCATCGACCTCATCGAATGGCTCGGCGAACTGGTCCGACAGGTCGACTCCAGTCTCCTGGACGAGTGGGAGCAGCTGCAGAACCCCTCCGGCGAGATCGAGGCGCCCTCCCTTGAGGAGAGGACCAAGCCCGTCACCGCCAACAGCCGCGCCTTTCGGGTGCTGGTGCGCAACGCGATGTTCCGGCTGGTCGAGCTGGCCGCCGTGGAGAAGGAGGAGGAACTGGCCGAGCTGGCCCCCGACGTCGACTGGGGAGCCGCGCTCGACGCCTACTACGACGACCACGACGAGATCGGCACCGGCCCCGACGCCCGTGGCCCCGGCCTGCTCCGCATCGAGGAGGAGAAGGAGTTCTGGCGGGTCCGCCAGGTCATCGCCGACCCGGCGGGCGACGGCGACTGGGGCATCGACGCCCAGGTCGACCTGGGCGCCTCCGACGAGGAGGGACGCGCCGTCGTGCATGTGATCGGCCTGAACCGGCTGTGATCCTTTGCTCCGCCTGGCGGCGTCGCGGGCTGTGTCCCTTTGCGACGCCTGGCGGCGTCGCGGGCTTGGGCGCCCTGAGTCGGTGTCTTCCCTCGTCGTTCGTCCGCTGCGCTCCCTCACTCCTCAGTCCAGACACCGACGCGCCCAAGCCGAAACCCCTCAGGCACGGCACCGGGGCGAACCTCGGGCATGACGCCGGGGGGCTCGGGCGGGAGGCGGTCGGTGGTGTTCGCCGGGGTTTCAGTCGTCCACGAGGTCCGGGGACAGAGGGACCAGGCCCAGGCGGCGTTCGTGGTCGGCGGCCAGAGAGCGGGGGGCGGTCAGGCACCAGGCCTCGGTGACCGCCTCGGTCAGCTCCTCGGGGTCGGCCAGCGACAGGCGGATCTCGACCCAGCCGAACTGGCCGCTGGTCCACGATCGCCCGTAGACCTCCGGGTTCTCGCCGACCATCGCCGCCTGCTCGGCCAGGGTCGCCTTGAGCTGCGCGCTCTGCTTGGCCTCCGACAGGTAGCCGAACCCCTTGCCCCTCACCCTGAGCCCGACCCACTCCTCACTGTGCTGGACCAGCTCGACCTCCGGCAGCGAGGACGCGATCCGCAGGAACTCATCAGGGCTCACTCCGCGACTGTGCATGGTGCAGAACTACCAGAGGGGACCGACAAGAATGGGGGCATGAGCGACGAGGCGATCAGGCAGGCGCTCGGCCTGCTCTACCAGGAGGACACGCTGCGAGTCTTCTCCACCCTGGTCCTGGGAGGCGCCCCCGAGGAGGCCGGGCCCGACAGGCAGGTCGTGCGGCGGGCGCTGGACAGGCTGGAGCGTGGCGGGCTTGCCGTACGGGATGAGAAGGGGAACTGGGAGGTGCGGCGGGAACGGTTCCGTGAGCTGCTGCACGCCTCGGCCAAACCCGCCGAACCCGCGGTCTCGGCTGAGGAGAGGATTCTGCGGTCCTTCCTCGTCGAGGGACGGCTCAGGGCGATCCCCAGCAAACGGGACAAGCAGCTGGTCGTGCTGAACTACATCGTCCAGGTCTTCGAACCCGGGGTCCGCTACCCGGAGAAGGACGTGGACGTCACGCTGCGCGCCTTCCACGACGACTACGCGGCGCTGCGCCGCTATCTGGTGGACGAGGGGCTGCTGAGCCGGGAGAACAACGTCTACTGGCGCAGCGGCGGCCCGGTCGACACGGTCCGCTGACCGGGCCCGGGTCGTGGGCTCCGGTCAGCCGCCCGAGACCTCAAGTTCGGCGTCTGGAACGACGATCTCGTAGGGGTCGTCCAGCCAGCCGGCGGGCAGGTGGACGCGCTCGCGCGGATGGGTCTTGCCGCGCGGGGTGTCGGCGCCCTCGGGCCAGGGCTGGACGGGGTCCAACTCGGCCAGTCCCTGCCTGAGATCGGCCAGACTCTCCGTGGTGGCCAGGCGGCGGCGCAGGTCGGCGCCGACCACGAAGCCCTTGAGGTACCAGCCGACGTGCTTGCGGAAGTCGGCGACGGCGTGCTGCTCGCTGCCGAAGCACTCGGCGAGCAGCGTCGCGTGCCGGTCCATCGTCGCGGCGACCTGTCCCAGCGTCGGCCGGGCCAGTTCGGCACCGCCGGCGCACGCCGCCGCCAGGTCCGCGAACAGCCAGGGACGCCCCAGACAGCCCCGGCCGACGACGACACCGTCGCAGCCCGTCCGCGCCATCATCCGCATGGCGTCCTCGGCGCTCCAGATGTCACCGTTGCCGAGCACCGGGATCTCGGTCACCGCCTCCTTCAGCCGCGCGATGGAGTCCCAGTCGGCCGTCCCGCCGTAGTGCTGCACCGCCGTACGGCCGTGCAGGGCGACCGCGGCGATCCCCTCCTCGACGGCGATGCGCCCGGCGTCCAGGTAGGTGAGGTGGTCGTCGTCGATGCCCTTGCGCATCTTCATCGTCACCGGCAGTGTCCCCGCGTTGCGCACGGCCTCACGCAGAATGGCCCGCAGCAGGTTCCGCTTGTACGGCAGCGCCGACCCACCGCCTCGCCGGGTCACCTTGGGCACTGGGCAGCCGAAGTTGAGGTCGACGTGGTCGGCCAGGTCCTCCTCCGCGACCATGCGGACCGCCCTGCCCACGGTCACCGGATCGACCCCGTAGAGCTGGAGGCTGCGCGGACTCTCGCCGGGACCGAAGCGGATCATCTTGAGCGTCTTGGCATTGCGCTCGACCAGCGCCCTGGTGGTGATCATCTCGCAGACGAACAACCCCCCGCCCTGCTCCCGGCACAGCGTACGGAACGGCGCATTGGTGATGCCCGCCATGGGGGCGAGGACCACCGGAGGCCAGACCTCGAGCGACCCCAGTTTCAACGACTCCACCTGGTGTTTTTACCGCACCAAGCCCGATGGGACGAATTCCGCCTGGATAGGGTGGACCCACGCTGACAGTGGCTGACGGTGGAGGACAGGATGCTCCTGCGGCTGCGGATCACCCTGCCCGACCAGCCGGGATCCCTGGGAAGGGTCACCCGTGCCCTCGGCGCCGCCGGAGCGGACATCACCCAGATCGTCGTGCTTGAGCGCGGAGACGGGCAGGCGGTGGACGACGTCACCGTCTTCTGGCCGGACGCCTCGCCCAGGGAGTCGCTGACGGAGAGCCTGCGCGAGGTGCCCGGGGTCGTCGTCGAGGGTGTCTGGGGCACCCGGGAGGCGCCGGGCACCTACCCCGAGCTGGAGATCCTCAAATACGTCACCACGGCGGGAGACCGTGCCCTGGCCACGCTGATCGACTCCATGCCGGTGCTGTTCAGCGCCGACTGGGCGGCCGTGGGAACCGAGGAGGAACCCCACGTCGTCGTGCACGCCAGCTGGCGGGCACCCTCACAGGTCCCCTTTCCCGCCGAGTCTCCGGGGCGTCCCACGGCCTTCACTCTCGGCGGTCTGCACGTGGTCGCGGCCCCGCTGCCACCGCTGGCCCTGACCCTGCTGCTGGCCCGCGCCGAGGGTCCCGCCTTCCACCGTATCGAGGTGCACCGGCTCACCCGGATCCTGGAGATCTTCCTCACCCTGCCCTCCGTCGAACGCGGTTTCGCCCGTCGTCTCCGCGGCTCCGGCTGACCGCGGTTACGCAAGCACTCGGAAAACCCGCTAGAGTTCTCTCGTTGCCGCAGGGAGAACACCCGGCGAAAACACGCGGAAGTGGCTCAGTGGTAGAGCATCACCTTGCCAAGGTGAGGGTCGCGGGTTCGAATCCCGTCTTCCGCTCGAAGGGTCTTCGGGCTCTCACTCCGGTGGAGTGGCCGAGAGGCGAGGCAACGGCCTGCAAAGCCGTGTACACGGGTTCAAATCCCGTCTCCACCTCTGGTTCTTCGACGAGGACGATTAGCTCAGCGGGAGAGCGCTTCCCTGACACGGAAGAGGTCACAGGTTCAATCCCTGTATCGTCCACCAGAATTCACCGCCAGGCCCGGCCTGGTCGACAGAAGACGAAGCCCCAGACTCTCGGCGCGCGCCGAGAGTCTGGGGCTTTTTGTCGTTCCCGGCCGACCCCACCGCCCGGCTCTCCTCCTGCGACCGGGCGACGGCCGGAATCCCCGGCGCCCACGGCTTGCGGCCCGGGAGCGTGCCGGCCCATCATGACGAACATGATCTATAGGAAGGGTGGCCGCCGCCCCAGCCGGTGAACCCCGGCACGTGGAAGCCGGGCGACGATCACCCCACCTTCCTGGCTCACGCGCTCACGATGTCCCTGCGGTACGGTCCGGCCCCTGGCCTCCGGACGTCTGCCGGCTCCCCGACGACCCGCCTCACCCCGCCGACGAGGCGCCGTTCATCAGCGACGCCGTCATGGACGGCATCCGGACCCACCACTTCGGCAGCGGCCCCGACACCGACGCCGTCACCGAGGTCGCCGACCTGCTCGCCGTGCTGGTCGTCGACCCGGCCCACGCCGGCCTGGTAGCGGCCGCACGAACGGCTCGCCACCGTCTCGGCGCTCGGCATCGCCGACGACCTGGTGGAACGGATCGGTTCACGGCGGCTACCCGTGAACCGTCTTCGCGAGGTCGGGCGGCGTCTGGCCGAACACGGCACCCGCCGTGACACCGTCGAGATCGGCGTCGTGCTGCTCGGTGCCTGCGGTGACGAACGCGATCGGGAGCCGCCGCTCCCGCCGCAGGCCGAACGGCTCAGCCGCCTGGCCGACCTGGCGGACATTACGGGTTCGGTGACGGGTACGGGCCGGACCGGCCTCTGGAAGCCGTCGTGAGTGGGCTGGACGCCTTCCCGGTAAGAGCTGCCGCTGATCGACGGGCGCTGCGCAACCGGGTCACCCGGGTCCGGCGCTCCGCCCTGGCCGCCCTGGCCGCCCTGGCCGTCTGGCCCGAGGAGGCCGTACCCGATCAGGCCCAGGACTGGGTACGGCGGGCGTCGAGCCGGACGAGGGTACCCGCACCGAGATGCTCGCCTTCCTCCGGGACCGGTAACCGGACGAACGCCGGGGCGGGCGAGCGCGAAAACGTGTTGGCCCGCCCCGTGCGGACGCGTGAGAATCCATGGGAAACGGTGGAAGCCGTCCACTCGGAGCACGGGTGCGGCGTCTTGGAAAGGCTGTGATGGACGAACGGCGGACGGTGCGGATCTCCAAATATCTCGCCAAGCACCTGCGGCACCGGCCGGAGCGGATCGGGATCACCCTCGACGCCGGTGGCTGGGTCGGGGTCGACACGCTCCTGACGGCCGCCGCCGCGCACGGCTTCCCCTTCTCCCCGGCCGAGTTGGAGCAGGTGGTCGCCGACAACGACAAACGGAGATACGTCATCGAGGACGGCCGCATCCGGGCCAACCAGGGCCACTCCGTCACCGTCGATCTCGGCCTTCCCGTGGCGGAGCCGCCCGCGGCTCTCTACCACGGCACGGTCGCGCGCAATCTGGCCGCGATCCGCACCGAGGGGTTGCGGCCGATGAACCGCCACCACGTGCACCTCTCCCCCGACCGGGAGACCGCGACCCGGGTCGGATCCCGCAGGGGTGTCCCGGTCGTCCTCGTCGTGGACGCCGCGGCGATGCGAGCCGCGGGTCACGAGTTCCGGATCAGCGCCAACGGCGTCTGGCTCACCGACCACGTTCCCCCGTCGTTCCTGCGCCTTCCCGGATGACACGCTCTTCCCGGACGGGACAGCGGATGCGGATCAGCCGTGTACGGCTCGGCCGCGACGAGTACCGGGTGCTGCGGCCCGACCGGCCACCACGACGCGCCTTCCTCTACGACGACGGGGGCTGGGCCTTGACCATGCACGTGGATCGTGAGGCGGCGGCCGTACTGGCCGTGGCGTGGGGCCTGGCCGCGCGTTCCCGTCACTCGTTGGTCCACCTGCCCGTGCGGGCCAACCTCCCGCCGGAGGAACCGGTTCCTGACTCCGCTGTGGAGCCCCTGGACCTGGTGCTCGTCCACCACTCCATGCGGTTCCCCCCGTCGCGCTGGCCCGCCGTACGGGCCAGGCTGGGGACGGGGCTCCCGCACACCGTGTCGCTTCCCGAGGACGTCTTCCCCGACGCGGACGTGATCGACCACGACAGGGTCGCCCACCGGGAGTATCGCGACCACCTCGACTTCGCCGTGGCCGCCAGGACGCTTTTCGTCGTCGGCGGTCCCGAGGCGTTCCGGCGCACGGGCGCCACCATGATCCGCCCGCTGGTCACCGAGGCCCCCTCCTATCTGGCGGAACGGCCGGACGGCCACTTCTGCGCGGAGATCGACTTCGGTCGGCGGAGACGCTCGGGCAGTCTGCACGTCGAATACCGGCTGACCTGGGCCCTCTGAGCGCGCGCCGGGAATTGTCGGTCGTCTCTGCGAGGCTGTGCGCGATCCGAAGGGGGCGCTTCCCGCAGTAGTGGTCCCCGGAGGACACGTCCTTGATCCTCCTCCTCAGGAAGCACACCATGATCACCACTGACCACGTTCCCGGCGCCCCCGGCTGGATCGACCTGGGGTCTCCCGACGTCGCGGCCTCTGCCGCCTTCTACGGCTCCCTGTTCGGCTGGAGTTTCCAGGCCGCCGGCCCCGAGGCCGGAGACTACGGTTTCCTCCAGCTCGACGGGAGGACCGTCGCCGCCGTCGGGCCGCTCGACGCGGGGGCGACCTCCGCCTGGACGCTCTACTTCGGCACCGACGACGCCGATGCCACGGCCAAGGCCGTCGAGCAGGCGGGCGGCACGGTGCGCTTCGGTCCCCACGACGTCTTCGGCGAGGGGAGGATGGCCGGCTTCACCGACCCCGAGGGGGCCGAGTTCGCCGTCTGGCAGCCCATCGCGACCACGGGCTTCGACCTGGTCACCGCTCCCGGCTCCCTGACCTGGACCGAACTGTACGTCCCGAATCCCGACGCCGCCCGCTCCTTCTACCAGACGGTCTTCGGGTGGCGGACTCAGGAGACGCCGTTCGGCGACATGACCTACGTCGTGGTCTCCCCCGCCGAGGGAGAGAACGCCGACCAGGGTGGGCTCATGCCGCTTCAGGAGGGTGGCAGGCCGCACTGGCTGCCCTACTTCGAGGTCCCCTCCTGTGACACGACCGTGGCCCTGGCCGAGCAGCTCGGCGGGGCCGTCCATGTGCCCGCCTCGGATGTGCCCGGGGTCGGCCGTTTCGCCGTGCTCGCCGACCACCACGGCGCCCTGTTCGCCGTCATCACCAGCACCACCGCCTGAGGCCCCCGAACCGCCCGGCCGTTTCACCGGACGGCCGGGCTCCGGGCTGTTTTCGACTAGGCAGAGCCTTGGTGCACAGCCGTTCGCCCCGGGGACAGCCCGATGGCGGTCAGAGAAGAGGTCAGGGGCCAGACGACGGCTCCGGTGTTCCGTTCGGCCAGACGCAGTACGAGGTAACTCCCAGGCTCAGCACGGTGTCGTCTTCGGGACCGGTGGGAGACAGGGAGAGCAAGAAGTCATCAGGTTTGGAACGCCCTGAGACGTTGAGACCGTTCGCCGAAGCCACCTCAATGTAGTGGCCCTGCTTTTCCCAATATCGCCTGACCTGTTTGGCGACCTCCAGAACCTGGTCTTTGGCAATTCCATCCAGGTAGTACGACCGGTTGATCACTACACGCTTCTCCGACCCCTCGTCGGTGGGGTCCAGGCAGGGATTGACGTTGAGGCTGGGAGGATAGAGCCTCATCCGGGGTTCGGGACTGATCGCACCAACTGTCTCCTTGATGAGTTCTTCAACCCTGGCCAACGCCTGATCCTGGGTGATCGTGGGTTTGTTCACAGCCTGCTCTCCGGTACATCCGACAACCAGGAAGACGACAGATAGAGCCATTACCAAAAGGCGCGCTTCTCTCCCTCTAAGTGAGGAAAGAAGATGCCTGACATGGAGGCGATCCAAACCTGGACGACAACGCATTTCCCCATCCCTAAGGTTCAGATACGGCAGCGGCGTCAGGAGCGATCTCTTTCGTTCCGAACATCCCCGAAGGCTGGGTGACGTAACCGTACTGCCCATTGATCAGATATCCAATGTTCTTGAGCGAAGGAGAGTCGCTCTCCCAGTACTTGGAGTGCGTCTCACCGCTGTAAAGACCAAGCTTTCCCGTGACGTAGAATCGCGCCGCACCGAATGAAGGAGAGCTGGGATCGACCCCAAGCGCGCCTCCTTCAATCTTGAGGCCCAGGCTGGAGAAAATAGACTTGAGAAAATCGGCGTTGACCCCTAGATCACCCACCGGATCGTTTGGCCCTTCCCCCACCCAAACGGAGTCAACTCCCAGATCTTTGGCCTTCAGGGCCCCGACTCCCGGGCTTCCCACAAAAATCAGCTGATCCGCGAATGCGTGTCGGCGTTTCTGAGCTGCCAGGCCGGTCACCGTCGAACCGTAGCTGTGCCCCAAGACGGTAAATCGAGCATCGGAGGCAGCTTCGTGCGCGGCGCGTAGCCCGTCGGTGAAGCTGGCAAGCAATGGAGCTCCGTTAATCGCGGCCAGCGGTAGAGCGGGTGTCCCGCTCGGTTCCGCAATACTGCCCCACTGCGGCGCCTCGTATCCCAGCCATGCGATGGAGGCGACTTTCTTTCCCCCGCTAGACTCGTTCGCCTGGTCCCAGGTGATGGCCGCACGGTAGGCATCGGATTTAGCATCCCCAAAACCATCCAACTTGGTTCCGGTTCCAGGGACGTATACGGCTACGTTGTCCGCATCGTCGGGATTCCCAAATGAAACAGCGGTCTTCCCCAGGCCCCCCAGCTCCAGTTGTAACAGCATGACAGGGGGGCGACCGTTCTGGCCCCCGAGTGCCAGGCTTTCCTCCACGGATGCGATTTGCCGCAGTCTCAGCTCCAGGTCCTTGATGGCTGCGGCGTTCTTCCCGAGAGACTGCAGCGCCTGTGCTCTCTGCACAGGATTAGCGGATATCTGACGTGGGTCACGCGTTGAGCTCTGCTGTTCCACCAGGGTTCTCAACGTTTTCTCCAGCTCCGCCGACGACACACGCAACCGCTCCAGCTCTGGTTTGATCGTGGCCTTCTGGTCGGCCAGGTGTTTGCGGTTGGCCTGGTCGCGGACTGTGGCGGGGAGGCCGTTCAGGGCGCCCAGCAGGCCTGGAGAGGCGGCGATCAACCGGTCCTGGGCGGTCTTGTCCAGTTCACGCCACCACACGGTGAGCCTGGCGGCCAGAGTCGCGTCCTCCCCCGTGTCCTGCAGGTCCTTCAGCGTTTTCAGCGCCGTGACGTCCCCCCTCCCGGCGGTGGACATCAGCCTGTTGATCTCGCCCGGGACTGGTGCGTGCCCGCCGAAGAGCCCGAAGGCGGCCGTCGCCCTGCTGGCCGTACCGACGTCGTGCGTCTGCTGGATCGTGGTCAGCCGCTGACGCAGGTCACGCGCCTGTTCGTCCGCCCAGACCCCGGCGTCGAGGACCTGGCTTCCGGAGGGGGAGGAAACGCAGAGCGCGGACAACTCGGCGCCGAGTCGTTGCCCCGCGCGAGGTAGTTCCTGCCCTGCGCGTTGGAGGTCGGCCACCATGCGGGTCATGGCGGCTATGTCCATTCCGGAGAACGCTCCCGGCACAGGGGCCATCACGCTGATCGAGGTCGAGAAGGAGGGGACGTACGCCTGTCCGCCGAGTCGTCTGATCCGCTGGGCTATTTCCTGGGCCGCCTCCGTGAAGGCCGCCTGGAGGGCCGTACGCCGGGTGGTGAGCATTTCGTGGAACTTCGGAGCGCCTCCGCCGACCCATGCGTGGGCGGCCATGCACCGCGCGCACGAGTCGAGCATCGAGGCGTGGTCTGCTCCCAGCCGTACAATCCGCGATAACGCGGCTTCCAATTCCCCCGTCGCGTTCCCCGCCACAGTGCGTCAGGGTCCCATACAGGCCCATGAAGATCAAGCTTGGCCCTGAAGTCACTAAACCGATAATTCATCTCACAAGCCTCATTGGCTCCCCCGTCGGAGATCTGGAAATCACCAGACGTATACAACCGACGAGAAGAGCGGATGGATTCGTTCGCGGCACCCCCCGCGGATGGAATTGTCACCTTATTGACGATCACGGCGGCCACCGGGCCACCACGAGGGTTCGCATGAGCGCCAGGCCGTAGCCGTACTCGACGGCCGAGGTCGCCTCGGTCGGCGAGGGCCGAAGGACGCATCGGCCTTCTCAGAGCCCCGGGCGATGACGACGGAGGGCCCGCAAGGGCGACCGGCGGCGGGCCTGGTAGGACGTGGCGGAGAAAGTCGATTTCGTCCTGTCCGTAAAGCCCGCGGAGCATCGAAGAGACATCTACCGCGGAGCGCGCTCAACGGAATCGCGGAGCCTGCCGCCACGCGGTCGCCGCGTCCCGCCGGGAGCCGTGACGTGGACCGACGTCACGGGGGTTCGCCCTGGCGGCGGCGTGTGGCGGGTGACCCTGAAGGCTTCGGCAGTGGTCGGTGGAAGAGGCGGGGTGTCTGAAACCTCACAACCGCCATCTTTTGTGGGAAATATCGGGCTCTTCGTGGATTTTGTGGGTTTTTATCTTACGATCACTGTCTGGGGACCCCTGTCCGGCGGCGGGAAAAGTGAGCCCTCCTCGCCGGACGCAGCACCGAAACACGTTTCCGCAGGACTGAACCCTGAAGTCCCTACGCAGAAAGGATTTCGATGACTGTTCGTTCCGGTATGCACCGGAGTGACGCGCTTACGTCCCCTTTCGCCGCTCCGAGGTTTTCCGTGGCGATTCAGCAGGGGGCTCGCACGTGAGACCCGAGTTCCATCTGACCCTGCCCGCAGAGGACGGCACGAGCACCTTCCCCACGTTGCCGGGGTTCGTCACCGACGTACGGCCCAGCGCGTCGGGGCCTTACGAGCGGCTGGCCAGGATCGGCAGGGCGGCCGAGCTGGCCGGGCTGGGCGGGGTACTGGCGCCCTTCGCCCCCGCGGGACAGGACTCGCTGATCGTGGCCGGAGGGCTGCTGCGCGGTTCCCGGCACATGCGGGTCGCGGCGGAGTTCCACGCGGGGATCGCGACCCCGGTGTACGCGGCCAAGCTGTCGGCGTCGCTGCAACGCTTCTCCGGCGACCGTCTCGACTGGCGGCTGGCCGTCGACCTCGATCCCCGGGTGGCCCGCTCCCAGGGCGACTTCGTCGAGGGCACGGAACGTTACGCCCGCGCCGAGGAGTTCCTCACCGTGGCCAGGGGGGTGTGGCACGAGGAGGACTACGGTTTCGCCGGGCGTTTCTACGAGGTGCTCGGCGGAGGCCTGCTGTTCCCCCTCTCCGGCCGGGAGTTTCCCCGCGTCCAGCTCTCCGGCACCTCGGCCGAGGCGATGTCGCTGTCCGCGCGCCACGCCGACCTGCACGTCTTCGGCCCCGAGGACGACCTGGACGCCGCGATCGCCGAACTGCAGACGCTCGCCGCCCAGTTCGGCCGCGACCTGGCGTACGGCCTGCGCCTGCCGGTGCTGGCCAGGGAGGACGACGACGAGGCGCGCAGAGACGCCCTGCGGCTGTGGCTCCTGCGCTCGGGAACACGGGAGACCTTCCCCGAGCCGGAACGCGGCACGAGGCTGTGGCACGGATTCGGGGGTGCGGGCCTGGTCGGGTCCTACGAGAACGTCGCCGCGGCGATCCGCGGTTACCTCGACAGGGGTGTCTCCGCGTTCTTCCTGGAGGTGGAACCACACCTGGAGGAGACCTACCGGCTGGGAGAACACCTGCTCCCGCTGTTGGCTAAGGAGATCCATAATGCCGGTTGACTTCTACTGGCGAATGGCCATGGAGGGCGACCAGCCGTCGCTGCGCAGGAAGGGGACCGCGAGCCGGGGCGGTTTCACCCCCGGCGCGGTCGGCGGGCTGGCGCCCGGCCTCAGGCACGGCAAGCCCGACGGCTACAGTCACATCGACTATCTGGCGGAGGTGGCCAAGGCGACGGAGGCGTCCGGTTTCGTCGGGGCGTTGCTGCCCTCCTTCCCGCACACCGACGACCCGTGGGCCGCCGCGGCGGCGCTCGCCAGGGAGACCAGAACCTACCGGTTCATGATCGCCTTCCAGCCCGGGTTCCTGCACCCGGTGCAGGCGGCGCGGATGACGGCGAGCCTGCAGCTGGCCACCGGTGGGAGGACGGTCTACAACGTCATCTCGGGCGGTGGCGGCCCGCAGCAGCTGTGGTGGGGGGACAAGGTCGAGCACGACGACCGCTACGCCCGTACCTCGGAGTTCCTCGACGTGCTCAGGGGGGTCTGGTACGCCGCCGACCACTCCTACGACCACGAGGGTCGCTTCTACCGGGTGCGGGGCGGCGGCCTGCCCCCGGCGCTGGCCGGGCAGCCGTTCCCCGAGGTCTTCTTCACCGGCTCGTCGAAGGCGGCGATCGCCGCGGCGGGCAGGCACGCCGACTACTACCTGTCCTGGCTGGAGCCCCCGGCCGCGCTGGCCGCCAAGTTCGAGCAGGTGCGCGAGCACAGTGTGGGCGTCGGCCGTGCTCCGAGGTTCGCCGTACGGCTCGACGTGCTGGCCAGGGAGACCGAGGAGGAGGCCTGGCAGGAGGTCGAGCGCGGCTGGTCGCAGCCCGGCCCCGCCGCGACCCCGGCCTACGTCGGGCTGGGCGACTCCGTTGGCTGGCAGCGGGGTCAGAACATGGGCTCCGGCGGGAACGGCGCGCGGGACGGTTACCGCGCGCTTGAGACCTCACCCAACGTGTGGGGCGGGTTCCACGTGCTGCGCGCGGGCCCCGCCTTCGGGCTGGTCGGTGACTACCGGCAGGTGGCGGCGCGGCTCGACGAGCTGATCGGGCTCGGCGTCGAGGCGTTCGTCCTGGGCGGGGTGCCTCACCTCGAGGAGGCCTACCGGGTCGGGGCGCACGTCCTGCCGCTGCTGCGCGGCGCCACCGTACGATAGCCCGGAAGGTGTGACCGGGGCGGGGGCCCTGGTCCTCCGGAACCGGGGAAGATCCCAATCTCCCACGTCCGGAAATATCGGCTCTCCTCTCTCTTTAATTAACCTTGCCTTCCTAAAGTGTGAACAAATAATTGCCACGGTGATCGACGGGGCATCGTGTGCCCACGACGGCGGCAAGACGCGGGAGTTTCTCGTCACACACAACGGGGAGAACAGCCGCCGACAATCGGGTTAACTTCCGGGAAAGCCTTCGGACCTGCGACAACGTCACCCGGCCTGCTTCCTGGCCCACCTACGGAAAGTGGTAGGAATCACACTTCCCGTACAGCCCCACACACCATGATCGCTTTGATCCGGGGAAGTCGTGACCCCCATTGACCAGCCATAACGTCAAAAACCCGAAAATGTCTGAATAGCGGGTGTTCTAGGATCGTCGGATGGCGACGGCAACGAGTGGACTCACAGGGAGTCACATGCGGCGAGCGTAATCCGGCGCGCGCCTCGGTCGTCCGACTGGAGAGACCTTGCATCCGACCACGGTGGACATCGAGCACGCCCCGGCCCAGGCGACCCTTTCGGGAGGGCCCGCCGCGCCCGCCCGCACGCTGATCGACATCCTCGACGAGACCACGCGGCGCCACCCCGACGCCGCCGCCCTCGACGACGGGCGGACCAGGCTCGACTACACCGGCCTGCGCGAGCGGGTGGACCGGATGGCGCGGGAACTGCGCGCGGCGGGCGTAGGACGCGGCGACCGGGTCGGCATCCGGGTGCCCTCCGGCACCGTCGACCTCTATGTCGCGATCCTGGCCACGCTGACGGCGGGCGCGGCCTACGTGCCGGTCGACGCGGACGACCCCGAGGAGCGGGCCGAGCTGGTCTTCGGCGAGGCCGCGGTGAGCGCCGTCGTGGGCGAGGGCGCGGCGATCACGATCTCCGGTCCCCTCGGCGGTTCCCTGAGTCAGGAGTCGGCCGCGCCTCCCGGCCCCGACGACGACGCGTGGATCATCTTCACCTCGGGTTCGACGGGCAAGCCGAAGGGCGTCGCGGTCTCCCACCGCAGCGCGGCGGCGTTCGTCGACGCCGAGGCCGGCCTGTTCCTGACCGGCGAGCCGCTGGGACCGGGAGACCGGGTACTGGCCGGGCTCTCCGTCGCCTTCGACGCCTCCTGTGAGGAGATGTGGCTGGCCTGGCGGCACGGAGCCTGCCTGGTCCCCGCGCCCCGCGCACTGGTGCGCACCGGCATGGACCTGGGCCCATGGCTGACCGAGATGGGCATCACGGTGGTGTCCACGGTGCCGACGCTGGCCGCGCTCTGGCCGGTCGAGACACTCGACGACGTCCGGCTGCTGATCTTCGGCGGGGAGGCGTGCCCGCCCGAGCTGGCCGAGCGGCTGGCCGTACCGGGGCGGGAGGTGTGGAACACCTACGGGCCCACGGAGGCGACCGTGGTGGCGTGCGCCGCCCCGCTGACCGGGGAGGGGCCGGTGCGGATCGGCCTGCCGCTGGCCGGGTGGGAACTGGCCGTCGTCGACGCGGGCGGCGACCCGCTGCCCATGGGCGAGACCGGCGAGCTGGTCATCGGCGGCGTCGGCCTGGCCCGCTACCTGGACCAGGCCAAGGACGCCGAGCGGTACGCCCCGCTGGTCTCCCTCGGCTGGGAGCGCGCCTACCGCAGCGGTGACCTGGTGCGGGCCGAACCCGAGGGGCTGCTGTTCGTCGGCCGGGCGGACGAGCAGGTCAAACTGGGCGGACGCCGGATCGAGCTGGGTGAGGTCGACTCCGCCCTGCAGGCGCTGCCCGGCGTCGCGGGGGCCGCGGCCGCGGTGCGCACCACCGGTGGCGGGCACCAGCTGCTCGTCGGCTACGTCGTGCCCGGCGAGGGGTTCGACCAGGCGGACGCCAGGAAGAGGCTGCTCGAAGCGCTGCCCGCCGCGCTGGTCCCGCGTATCGCGCTGGTCGAGGAGCTGCCGACCCGCACCTCGGGCAAGATCGACCGTGACGCCCTGCCCTGGCCGCTGCCCCGGCGGACGCAGCAGCAGGTGGACGTGGACCCGTGGGTGGCCGAGTGCTGGCAGAACGTCCTCGGCGGGACCGAGGGCGACTTCTTCGCCGAGGGCGGCACCAGCCTCGCCGCGGCCCGGCTGGTCTCCGCGCTGCGTGAGCGTCACCCCTCGGTGACCGTCGGGGACGTCTACGAGCACCCGACGCTGCGGCGGCTCGCCGCGCACCTGTCGGCCGGGGACTCCACGGAGACGGCGACCACGAAGCGGGTCGTCGCGCCGATGCCGCGCCGCGCCTCGCTCGTGCAGGCGGCGCTCACCGTGCCGTTGCTCACCGCGGGCGTGCTGCGCTGGCTGGTCGGCCTGGTCGCGCTGACCAATCTGATCGTGCCCGGCGCGCCCGTCGTCTCGTGGTGGTGGGTGCTGGCCGGGACGGTGCTCTTCGTCTCCCCCGCCGGGCGGATCGCGCTGGCCGCGGGCACGGCCAGGCTGCTGCTGCGGAACCTGCGCCCCGGCTCCTACCCGCGGGGCGGCTCGACGCACCTGAGACTGTGGTTCGCCGAGCGGCTCGCCGAACGGCTCGGGGTCATGGAACTGTCGGCCGCGCCCTTCCTGACCCATTACGCGCGGGCGCTCGGCGCCCAGGTGGGCGCGGACGCCGACCTGCACTCCGCCCCGCCCGTCACCGGCATGCTCAAACTGGGCAGGAACGCCGCCGTCGAGCCCGAGGTCGATCTGAACGGCTACTGGATCGACGGCGACCGGGTGCGGGTCGGCGAGATCAAGATCGGCGCCTCCGCCACGATCGGCGCCCGCTCGACCCTGTTCCCCGGCGCGAGGGTCGGCAAGAACGCGCAGGTCGCTCCGGGCTCGGCGGTCGCGGGCGCCGTCCCGGCCGGGGAGCGCTGGGCCGGGGCTCCCGCGATCAGGATGGGCAAGGCGCGCCACACCTCGGGAAGCAGGCCGCCGCGCTCCCCGCGCTGGGCCGCCGTCTACGGCCTGTCCGCGCCGCTGCTCGGCCTGGTTCCCGTCGTCGCCGCGCTGCCCGCGCTGGTCGTGCTGATGGGCGGGGCCCCCGCCTCACCCGCCGAACTGCTGTACCGGGTGCCGGTCGCCACCCTCGTCTGGATGGCCTGCACGGCCCTGTCGATCCTGGTCCTGGTACGGCTGCTCGCGATCGGCCTGCGGCCGGGCAGTCACCCGGTGCACAGCCGCCAGGCCTGGCAGGCGTGGGCGACGGGGCGGCTGATGTCGATGGCCCGGGTCTGGCTGTTCCCGCTGTACGCCAGCATGGCGACCCCCGTCTGGCTGCGCGCCCTCGGCATGCGGGTCGGCAGGGACGCCGAGCTGTCCACGGTGCTGGCGCTTCCCTCGATGACCTCCGTCGGGGACGGCGCGTTCCTCGCCGACGACACGATGGTCGCGCCGTACGAACTGGACGCCGGGCGGCTGCGGGTCGGCCAGGTGCGGATCGGCAAGCGCGCCTTCCTCGGCAACTCGGGGATGACCGCCCCCGGCCGCAAGGTGCCCAAGGACGGGCTGGTCGCGGTGCTGTCCGCCGCGCCGAAGAAGGCCAAGGCCGGTTCGTCCTACCTGGGCATGCCTCCGGTCGAGCTGCGCCGTACCGCCGAGGAGACCGACCGCAGCCGCACCTACGACCCGCCCGCCCGGCTGCGGGCCGCCCGTGCCGCGGTCGAGCTGTGCCGTGTCGTGCCCGCGATGTGCACGGTCGCGCTCGCCGTGCTCGTGGCGCTGTGCCTGCTGTGGCTGACCCGTTCGTACGGCTTCGCGGTCGCGGCGCTGCTGGGCGGGGTGGTCCTCCTCGGCGCCGGGGTGCTGGCCGCCGCGGTCACCACCGTGGCCAAGTGGGTCCTGCTCGGCCGGATCGCGGTGGGCGACCGGCCGCTGTGGAGCTCGTTCGTCTGGCGCAACGAGCTGGCGGACAACTTCACCGAGGTGCTGGCCGCGCCCTGGTTCGCCAGGATGTGGCTGGGTACCGCGCCGCTGAACCTGTGGCTGCGTTCGATGGGCGCGCGCGTCGGCCGGGGCGTGTGGTGTGAGACGTACTGGCTGCCGGAGATCGACCTGGTGACCCTGGGCGACGGGGTCTCGGTGAACCGGGGCTGCGTGTTGCAGACCCACCTGTTCCATGACCGGGTCATGAGCATCGATACTGTCGTTCTGCGGGACGGGGCGACGCTCGGCCCGCACGGGGTGGTGCTGCCCGCGGCGACGATCGGGGAGAACACCACGGTCGGACCGGCGTCCCTGGTGATGCGCGGCGAGTCGGTGCCTCGGGCGACCCGCTGGTTCGGCAACCCGATCGCGGCGTGGCACAAGCGCGCGTAGGCGTCCCCGCGTCGCAGGAAGGCACACAGGAAGTACGTGGTCGCGAACACCCCCTGTCCCCCCTACTTTCCCTCGCACGGCGACGACGCCTACCGGGTCGAGCACTACGACCTCTCCCTGGACTACCGGGTCGGTCCCAACAGGCTGGGCGGCGTGGCCAGGATCTCGGCGCGGGCGCTGCGGCCGCTCACCCGCCTGTCCCTGGACCTGGGGGCGTTGCGCGTCGACGGGGTGCTGCTCGACGGCAGGGCGGCGCGCTTCGCCCACCACGGCGGCAAGCTGCACGTCTCCCCGAAGGGACGGGAGCGGATCGAACCGGGCCCGCTCACCGTCGAGGTGCGCTACACGGGCACTCCCCGGCCCGTCGCCAGCCACTGGGGTGAACTGGGCTGGGAGCAGCTCACCGACGGCGTCATCGTGGCCAGCCAGCCGATCGGGGCTCCCTCGTGGTTCCCGTGCAACGACCGGCCGGACGACAAGGCCTCCTACCGGATCTCGGTGACGACGGCCTCGCCGTACACGGTGATCGCCAACGGGAAGCTGACCGGCAAACGGCGGGCCTCCTCGGCGACCACGTGGGTCTACGAGCAGGCCGAGCCGATGGCGACCTATCTGGCGAGCGTGCAGATCGGCCGCTACCAGCTGGCCGAGACGGGAGAGGGGGTGCGCCTGGCCTTTCCGCAGGGGGCGGCGGCCAGGGCCCGCAACGACTTCGGCAGGCAGGAGCGGATGCTCGCGGTCTTCTCCGAGCGGTTCGGCCCGTACCCGTTCGGCTCCTACACCGCGGTGGTCGTCGACGACGAGCTGGAGATCCCGATCGAGGCCCAGGGCATGTCGATCTTCGGTCTCAACCACGTGGACGGCAGGCGCGGTGAGGAACGGCTGGTCGCCCACGAGCTGGCGCACCAGTGGTTCGGCAACAGTCTGACGGCCGCCGACTGGCGTGACATCTGGCTGCACGAGGGCTTCGCCTGCTACGCGGAGTGGATCTGGTCGGAGTCCTGCGGCGAGGAGAGCGCGGACGGTCACGCGGCGCGCTGGCACCGGCGCCTGTCCGTGCTTCCCCAGGACTTCGTGCTCGCCGATCCCGGGGCGCGGCGGCTGTTCGACGACCGTGTCTACAAGCGCGGCGCGCTCACCCTGCACGCGCTGCGGCGCATCCTGGGCGACCGGATGTTCTTCGCGCTGCTGCGCGAGTGGACCACGGCCAACCGGCACGGCAACGTCAGCACCGAGGCGTTCCTGGACCTGGCGCTGCAGTACACGACGCGCTCCTTCGACGGTGTCCTGTCCGCCTGGCTGTACGGCTCCCGCCTGCCCCCGCTGCCCTGAGACCGGCACACGCGGAGTCGACAGCCCGGCCCCGCGGCGGCGAGGGTGGAGAGGTGGTCACTGACGATCCCTGCCGGGATGTGAACGTCGAGGATCTGCTGCGCGAGCTGGCGCCGCGGGTCCTGGGCGCGCTCGTCCGCCGCCACGGGCACTTCGACGCGTGTGAGGACGCCGTTCAGGAGGCGCTGCTCGCCGCGGCCGTACGGTGGCCGAAGGAGGGGGTGCCGGAGAGCCCGAGGGGCTGGCTGGTCACGGTCGCCTCCCGCAGGCTGGCCGACGAGTGGCGCAGCGAGCGGGCGCGCAGACGCAGGGAGGTCACGGCCGCCTCCCGCGCGCCCGCCGACGAGTCGGTCGTGCCGAGCCCGGAACAGGAGCGGCATCCCGGCCAGGACGACACGCTCACCCTGCTGTTCCTGTGCTGCCACCCGGCGCTGAGCGCGCCCTCCCAGGTCGCGCTCACCCTGCGCGCCGTCGGAGGGCTGACCACGGCGCAGATCGCCCGGGCCTTCCTCATCCCCGAGGCGACCATGGCCCAGCGCATCAGCCGGGCCAAGCAGCGCATCAGGTCGACCGGCATCCCCTTCGGCATGCCTCCGCGTGAGGAGCGGGCCGAGCGGCTGCGGGCGGTCCTGCACGTGCTGTACCTGGTCTTCACCGAGGGGCACACCGCGACCTCCGGCCCCGACCTGCACAGCGGGGAGCTGACCGGGGAGGCGATCAGACTGACCCGCGCCCTGCACCGGCTGCTGCCCGGCGACGGTGAGGTCGCCGGGCTGCTGGCGCTCATGCTGCTCACCGACGCGCGGCGGCCCGCGCGCACCGGCCGCGACGGCGCCCTGGTCCCGCTCGCCGAACAGGACCGCGGCCTGTGGAACCGCGTCCGCATCGAGGAGGGCGTCACGCTCGTCACGAACGCGCTGTCCCGCTCCGTGGTCGGTCCCTACCAGCTTCAGGCGGCGATCGCCGCGGTCCACACCGAGGCCGCGTGCCCCGAGGAGACCGACTGGCCGCAGATCCTCGCCCTGTACGAGCTGCTCTCCCGGCTCTCACCCGGCCCCGTGGTCACGCTCAACCACGCGGTCGCCGTGGCGATGGTCCGGGGGCCGAGGGCGGGGCTGGCCCTGCTGGAGACGCTCGACTCCGACGGGCGGCTCTCCGGTCACCACCGGCTCGACGCGGTGCGCGCCCACCTGCTGGAGATGGCCGGGGAACGGGATGCCGCCAGGGAGCGCTACCGGACGGCGGCGCGCCGTACCACCAGCCTGCCCGAGCGGCGTTATCTGGAGACACGGGCCGCCCGGCTGGGGTGAGCGGTTCACTAGGGTGGGCGGGTGCCAGTCCTCCCCGCCCGTCTGTCCCCCGCCACCCGTGTCCGGCTCGCCGCCGTGGCCGCGGCCGTCGTGACCGTGGCCGCCGGGCTCACGGTCCGCGCGGTCACCGGCGGCTGGTTCGGCAAGTACGCCGGGGACGCCCTGTACACCGTGCTCGTCCACACGCTGGTGGTGGTCGTGGCGCCGCGCCTGCCCGCGGGCCGGGCCGCGTCGTGGGCCCTGGCCGTCAGCTGGGCGGTCGAGTTCGCCCAGCTGACCCCGGTGCCCGCCGCGCTGTCCGAGGCGAACGTGCTGGCCAGGCTGGTCCTCGGCAGCACGTTCGGCGTCGCCGACCTGGTGGCCTACGCCGCCGGCGCCGCCCTGTCGTGGGCCGGTCACGCCTTCGCCCCGCGCCTTCGCCGTGGGTGAGCGGGACGCCGGGGCCGTACCATGTGTGGACCATGCCTGAAGGACACACCATTCACCGGCTCGCCGGGCTGCACCGGCAGGCGTTCGCCGGCACGGTCGTCAGCGCGCTGAGCCCGCAGGGCAGGTTCGCCGCCGGAGCGGCCCAGATCGACGGCCGGGTGCTCAGAGAGACCGACGCCCACGGCAAACACCTGCTGCTGGGCTTCGACGACGACCGGTGGGTCCACATCCACCTCGGCATCTACGGCAAGTACACCTTCGGTCAGGCGCCGCCGCCCGCCCCGACCGGCGTGGTACGGCTGCGCCTGAGCAACACCGCCGAGTACGCCGACCTGCGCGGCCCCAACACCTGTGAACTGATCGACCCGGTGGAGAAGAAGGCCCTGCACGCCAGACTGGGTCCCGACCCGCTGCGCGCCGACGCCGACCCCGAGCTCGCCTGGCGGCGGATCGGGCGCAGCCGTACGGCCGTCGGGGCGCTGCTGATGGACCAGTCGGTCGTGGCGGGCGTGGGCAACATCTACCGCGCGGAGGCGCTGTTCCGGCAGGGGGTCGATCCCGCGCTGCCCGGGCGTGACCTCACCCGGGAGCTGTGGACGGCGATCTGGGACGACCTGGTGCTGCTGATGGCCGAGGGGGTGCGCCTGGGGCACATCGACACGGTCAGGCCGGAGCACACCCCTGAGGCGATGGGCCGCCCGCCCCGCGTCGACGATCACGGAGGCGAGGTCTACGTCTACCGGCGGGCGGGCATGCCGTGTTTCCTGTGCGGTTCCGAGGTCAGGACCGGGGTGCTCGCGGGGCGCAACCTCTTCTGGTGCCCCGGCTGCCAGGGCGGCTGAGGCCCGGACGGCGTCAGAGCAGGCGCAGCACCGCCTCGACGGAGTCCTGTCCCGCCGGGACCAGCGGGAGGCGGACAGAGGCGGTCGGGATGCGCCCCTGGGCGTGCAGCACGCCCTTGATGACGGTGGGGTTGGGCTCGGTGAACACGCTCGCCGACAGGGCGGACAGGCGGTGACCCAGGGCTCGCGCGTGGGCGACCTCCCCCGAGCGCCAGGCCTCGACCAGTTCGACGAACAGCCCGGTGCGCAGGTGGGCCGAGGCGAGGATGCCGCCGGAGCCGCCCAGGGCCAGCAGCGCCGACAGGTACGGGTCGTCCCCGGCCAGTACGGCGAAGCCCTCCGGCGGGTCCGCCAGCAGCGAGAGGGTGTCCTGGTCGACGCCGCCGACGGCGTGCTTGACCCCGGCGACCATGGGCAGTTCCCCGACCCGCCGCAGGGTGGCGGCGCCGACGGACTGGCCGGTCCGGTAGGGGATGTTGTAGACGACGATCGGCACCGGCGTCTGCTCGGCCAGGGCGGTGAAGTGGGCCAGCACCCCGGCTTCGGAGGGGCGGACGAAGGAGGGCACGGTGACCAGCGCGCCGGTCACCTCGGGCCAGGCCTTCAGGGCGCGCAGTGCCTCGGCCGAGCCCCGGGTGTCGCTCGAACCCGCACCGACGATCAGCTCGGCTGACCGTTCCCCGCACACCTTCGCGCACACCTCGACGACCGCCCGCCGTTCCTCCTCGGCGAGCATGGCGACCTCGGCGGTGGTGCCGAGCGCGACCAGTCCCGCGGCTCCCTCCTCAAGGGCGGCGTGCGCCAGGTCCTCCAGCGCGCCAAGGGCGATCTCGCCGTTCCCGTCGAACGGGGTGATCAGGGGAAGGTAAACACCGCTGAGAGTCATGCCCCCAGCTTTCCGGCCGACGACCATACAGGTCCAGTTCTGTTTCCTTCAGAAACCGTTAAGCTGAACTGATGCTCGATGTGCGCCGTCTCCGTCTGCTCCGCGAACTCTCCCATCGGGGCACGATCGCCGCGGTGGCCGAGGCCCTGATGTTCACCCCGTCCGCGGTCTCCCAGCAGCTGGCCGCGCTCGAACGGGAGGCGGGTGTTGCGCTGCTCGAACGGACCGGCAGGCGGGTGGCGCTCACCCCTGCGGGAGCCGCCCTGGTACGGCACGCCGAGGCCGTGCTGGAGCGGCTCGAACAGGCGGCGGCGGAGCTGGCGACCGCCCGTACCGGACTGGCGGGGACGATCAGGATCGGCGCCTTCCCGGTCGCGACCCGCACGATCCTGCCCGCGGCCCTGGCCGCGCTCGGCCGCGACCATCCGCGTCTTGAGCCGATGGTCGACGAGATCGACCCCGCCGAGGTCGCCCCCCGGCTCAGGTCGGGCGACCTGGACGCCGCGCTGATCCACGAGTACGACCTCGTGCCCGCGGCGCCCGACCTGACGCTGGACACCGAGCCGCTGCTCGACGAGCCGATGTATCTGGCCTCCGACCGGGCGGGCGACTCGCTCGCGGAGCGGCACGACGCCCCGTGGATCGTGTCGAAGCCGGGGACGCTCTGCTACGAGATGACCATGCGGGCCTGTCAGACGGCCGGGTTCTCCCCCAGGATCCGCCACCACATCGACGACTTCACCGCCGTGCTCGCGATGGTCTCCGCGGGGCAGGGGGTCGCGCTCGTGCCCGGGCTTGGAGCGGCCGACCCGCCGGGGAACGTCCGGCTCACCGAGCTGCCGACGCGTCGCCGTACCCGGATCGCCTTCCGGCGGGGGGCCTCGGCGCACCCGGCGCTGGCGGCCCTCACCCTGGCGTTGCGCTCCTCGCTCCCCCGGGGGACGGACGGCGGGCGGCAACGGGAATTCTCCAGGTAATCGGCTGGTCACCTGATGTGATATGAAAGGTGAGGCACCGCCCCACACTTCCGGCGAGGGGCTTTTCTGAAGTGCACCACCATTGTCCGGCATCGGGATAATAAAGAAAGGTGGTCGACGCCCTCTACCTTCCGAGCAGAAGGTCGCGAAGCCGATCGGTTAATGGATAACGGAGCGTGATAGTGGACGCGATGGACTGGACACTCCTGGCGGAGCTGCAGAGCGACGCGCGGCTGTCCTACAGCGAGCTGGCCCGGCGGGTGCACATGTCGGCCCCGGCCGTCGCCGAGCGGGTGCGGCGCCTTGAGGAGACAGGAGTGATCACCGGTTATCACGCGCGGGTCAATCCGGCGCTGGCCGGGCGGGGGGTGGCCGCGCTGATCAGGATGGCGTGCTACGGACCGCGCTGCGTGCTCCGCGACGAGCAGGCGCTGGCCTGGCCGGAGATCCTGGAGGTGCACCGGGTGACCGGCGACACCTGCTGCCTGATCCGGGTCGCCGCGTCCTCCATGATCGCCTTCGAGGAGCTGATCGACAGGCTCGCGCCGTACGGTCACCCGTCGAGCATGATGGTCCTGTCCAGCCCGGTCCCCTGGCGTGCCCTCTCTCCGGCGAAGCACGACTGAGCCGGGCGCACGCGACATTTGTTACCTGCGGGATAGTTGCCGTGCGGAATGATCTCTGGCGGCGGACCTCGGAAAGGCGTTAGCGTCTGCGCATGCGCCACGTTGACATACCGGGCAGGCGGCTCAGGCTGCGAGAGGTCACCGTGGACGACGTGGACGCGCTGCATGCCGTCTACGGCGACCCCACGGCGACCGAGCACCTTCCCTTCGACCCCAGGACGCGCGAGGAGGTCGAGGAGATCGTCGCCGAGGCGATGCGGGCCGCGGAGACGGAACCACGCAGGCTGTACGTCCTGGCGGTGACCGACGTGGCCGAGGGCCGGACCATCGGCGTCGGAAGACTGCACATCGAGCACGACCACCCGCACAGCGCCGAGATCGGCATGGGTCTGCGCCCCGACCACTGGGGCAGGGGCATCGGCACCGACCTGGTCCGGCTGCTGCTGGTCTTCGGCTTCCGTCACCTGGGCCTGCACCGTGTCTGGGGCGCCAGGTCTCCGGCGAACACCGCCGCCCAGCTCACCATGCTGATGGCCGGGATGGTCGAGGAGGGCAGGATCAGGCATCACGTGCGGGCCCGCGGCACCTGGCGCGACTCCGTCGTCCACTCGGCGATCGAGGACGAGTGGGAGGGCTACCGGGACGTCTGACCCCTCTCTGAGCGTAGGGTGTGGCGAACCACCACAGCCGACATACGAGGGCAAATGACAACAGGGCTGACCTTTCGCCTGTTCGGCGCCATGGAGGTCCGCGACGCCTCAGACCGGCCGCTCGGTCTGGGCACCCGCAAGGAGCGCGCCGTACTGGCGATGCTGGCCCTCGACCCCGGCCGGGTGATCCCGCTCGACCGGCTGATCGACGAGCTGTGGGCCGGCGAGGCCCCCTCCGGGGCGACGGGCACCCTCCAGGCCTACGTCTCGCACCTTCGCAAGGTGCTCGAACCCGGCCGCAGACCTCGCACCCCGCCCTCGGTGCTGCTCACCCGTGAGCCCGGCTACCTGCTGGCCGTCGCCCCCGGGCAGGTCGACCTGACACGCTTCACCGCCTGGGCGCAGGACGGCGCCCGCGCGCTCACCCGGGGAGACCACACCGAGGCCCGCGAGACGCTCGACCGGGCGCTCTCCCTGTGGCGGGGCGAACCGCTCGGGGAGTTCGCCGAACTGGCCTTCGCCAGGCCCCCGGTCGCCCGGCTCACCGAGATCCGGGCCACGGCCGTCGAGGACCGCTTCGAGGCGCTGCTCGCCCTGGGCGAGGACGCCGCGCACGTACCCGCCCTGGAGGCGCTGACCGAGGAGTTCCCCTACCGGGAACGGTCGTGGAGGCTGCTCGCGCTCGCCCTGTACCGCGCGGACAGGCAGGCCGACGCGCTCGGCGCGCTGCGCAGGGCCAGACGACGGCTCGCCGAGGACCTCGGCATCGACCCGGGCCCCCGGCTCAGGCGCCTTGAGGAGGCGGTGCTCGGGCACGCCCCCGAACTGGAGGCCCCCGCGCCGCCCGTGGTCGTGCGGGCCGTCGCACCCGCCGCGGGCGAGGAGCTGGTCGCGCGCTCCGCCCAGCTCCGGTCCGTCGGGGAACGGCTGGCCTCGGTACGGCGCGGCACCGGCGGCGTGCTGCTGGTCACCGGGGAGGCCGGGATCGGCAAGACCAGGCTCGCCCAGGCCGCCGCCGAGGAGGCCGAGGCACGGGGCTTCACGGTGGCCTGGGGACGCTGCCTGGACGGCGGAGCACCCGCCTTCTGGCCCTGGCGGCAGGTGCTGCGGGAGTGCGGTGCCGGGTCCTGGCCGCCCGGCGGCCTCGCGGGCGGGTCCGACCCCGACGCCGCGCTGTTCGAGCTGTACGAGTCGGTCGTCTCCGCGCTGGCCGGAGCCGGCGGCCCGCTGCTCGTGATCCTCGACGACCTGCACTGGGCCGACGTCTCCTCACTGCGGCTGCTCGGCTTCGTCGCGGGCGAGCTGGCCCGGCGCCCCGTGCTGGTGCTGGCCACGCTGCGCCCGGAGCCCGGCGAGCATCCCAGGCAGCTGCGCGACACGCTCGGCGCGCTGGCCGGGCAGCCGGCGACGGAGCGGATCGAGCTGACGCCGTTCGGCGCCGAGGAGGTCTCGGCCTACCTGCGGCGGCACCGGGTCGAGGAGACCCCCGGCCTGGCCGCCGCGCTGCTGGAACGCAGCGGGGGCAACCCCTTCTACCTGGGCGAGCTGGTGCGCCTCAGGCAGAGCGAGCGGGGACTGTCCTCCGCCCTGCCGCCCGGGGCGCGCGACGTCATCGGCCGGCGCGTCGCCAGGCTCCCCGAACGGACGCGGGAGTTACTCGGCGTCGCCGCGGTCGCCGGGCGCGACGTGGAGGCGGGCCTGCTCGAAGCCGTGACGGACGTCCCGGTCGAGGAGGTGATGTCCCTGCTCGAGCCCGCGGTGGCGACCGGGCTGCTGGCCGAGGTGCCCGGCGGCCTCGACTACCGCTTCTCCCACGCCCTGGTGCGTGACGCGCTCTGCTCGGACCTGAGCCGCCTCGCGCTCGCCCGGCTGCACCTGAGGATCGGCCGCTGCCTCGAACGGACACCGGGCGCCGAGCCGGTACGGCTGGCCCACCACTTCGCCGCCGCCTCCTCGGTCGGCGGGGCGGCCGGGGCCGTCGAACACGCGGGGCACGCGGCGCGGCAGGCCGTGGAGCGGCTCGCCTACGCCGAGGCCGTCGAGCTGTGGGAGCTGGCGCTGTCCTGTCTTCCCCCCGGCGACGAGGCGGGCCGGTGCGCGGTGCTGACCGAACTTGGGCAGGCCCGCCGTACCGTGGGGGACGCCGAGGGTGCCTTCGACGACCTGGAGGAGGCGATCGGCCTGGCCCTGCGCACCGGCGACCGCGCCGCGCTGGTCTCGGCGGTCACCGTCTTCGGCGGGCTCGCCGTGTGGAACTGGCGGCCGTACGGCGTGGTCGACGAGCGGATGATCTCCGTCCTGGAGGACCTGCTCGACGGGCCGCTCACCGAGCACGACCGGGCCGCGCTGCTGGGCACACTGGGCATGGAGCTGTACTACGGGCCCCGGCGCGCCGAGGGCGAGCTGCACGCCACGCGGGCGGTGGAGATCGCCCGCACCCTGGGCGACCCCGGGCTGCTCGCCCGCACCCTGAACAACCACCTGCTGGTCAGCTGGGTCCCCGGGCGCAACGCCGAACGGCTCGCCGTGGCCGGGGAGATGCTGGCCGTACCGGGGCTGACCAAGGCCGCCGAGCTCGTGGCGCGGGTGCTGCGGATGGCCTGCCTGCTGCGCGCGGGCGACCTGGCGGCCTGGGACCGCGACCTGGCCCGTTGCGAGGAACTCCTCGACGAGGTGCGCCGTCCCGAGCTTGAGGCGATGGTGCGCATCGCCGAGACCGCCAGGTGCACGTTGGAGGGACGCTGGGCGGACGCCGAGGCGCTCATCGGCGCCTTCGACGACGTCCGGTACGGCTCCAGCCTGTGGCAGGGCGCCGAGTTCCGCAGGCTGCTGACGAGGTTCGTCTGCGAGAGCGGGCGGGGACGACCGCTGCTCGTGCTCGGCGAGCTGGTCGAGGCGGCGGAGCGGGCGCCGATGGTCCCGTTGCGCCCGGTCGCCGTGCTGGCCGCGGTCGAGGCGGGCAGGCCGGACCTGGCGCGGGAGCTGGCCGAGCGCTGGGGCACCGAGGTCGGACGGGACTGGATCGCCGACTTCCTGCTGCCCGTCTGGGGGGCCGTCTCCGCCGGGATCGGCGTGCCGGAGCCCGGGCCGCTCTACGAGGCGCTCCTGCCCTGGGCCGACCAGCTGGTCGTGGCGGGCACGGGCTGTGTCGCGTGGGGCTCGACCCACCATGTGCTGGCCGGGCTGGCCGCGCGGCTCGGCCGTACCGAGGCGGCGCGGGAACACGCCCGAGCGGCCGTCGCCGCCCACCGCGCGCTCGGTCTGGCCCACTGGGCGGAACGCAGTCAGGCGCTGCTCAGCGAACTTGGAACGGTCGAACGGCGTGTTCCTCCGCCCTCGGAAATGTCGTGACGGAATTGCCGCCTTTTTCGCCGACGGAAAGCGTGAAATGGGCCTAGAGTCCGCGCATGTGAGTGAGAGTTCCATCCTCCCCGTACGCGGGCGCGCCGTGCGGCCGTCAGGCAGGCACCGCAGACCCGTGCCCTCCCACCTTCCGCCGGAGGCACCCGCGCTGGTGCTGACCACGCTCGGTGACGGCTCCGGTGTCGCCGCCGAACTGACCGCCCTGATCCGAGGGGACAACCCGCAGATCGAGGTCCGTCTCGTCGGTCTCGGCGAGGACGGCAAGGAGCTGGTCGCCGCGCTGGAGGCCTCCGGCCGGGAACGGCCGCAGGACGGCACCGCCGCCGTCGTGGTTCCGCTGCTGACCGGTCCGCACCCGGTCGCCGACCCGCTGATCGCCGGGGCGGTCGCGGCGAGCGGGGTCACGGTCACCGTCACCGAGCCGTTGGGGCCGCACCCGCTGCTGGCGGAGGCGCTGCACATCCGCCTCGCGGAGCGGGACCTCGCCAGGGCCGACCGGATGCGGCTGCTCAACGTGTCCAGCCCGGTCGACGCGGTCATCCTGGCCACGGTCGGCGGGGAGGCCGCGGCGGCCGAGGCACAGCCGACCGCTGTGCTGCTGGCCTCCCGGCTGACGCTGCCCGTCCTGGTCGCCTCGCTGGACAGCGCCCCCGACGCCGCGGACGCCGCGACACGGTTGCGCGGGATCGGCGCGCAGCGGATCGCGCTGTCCCCCTGCCTCATCGGCCCCGAGGCCGACGCGGACCTCGCCAACGCCACCGCCGCGCGAATCGACGCCGAATGCGCCGCCCCGCTGGGCGCGCACGGCCTCATCGCCGATCTCGCCGCCCGCGCCTACGGAAGCGTCCTGGCCGCGGGCTGACGCCGGGGCCCTCTCCCCTCGGGTCAGGGCTCCAGCCAGACGTAGCCGGCGAAGCGGCCGGTCCTCCCGTCCCTGCGGTGGGAGAACAGGTCCTCGGTCTCGATGGTGCAGCGGGTGTCGTGGGTGACCTCACGCACCCCGGCCTTGCCCAGCTGGGAGTTGATCGCGGCACGCAGGTCGAGGGCGGGGGTGTCGTCGCGTGTGATCGACCACGCCTCGGGCAGCACGGCCGCGACCTCGGCGCGCAGGGCCGCGGGCACCTCGTAGCAGCTGCCGCAGGCCATCGGGCCGATCAGAGCGGTCATCCGCGCCGGATCGGCGCCCCGCCGGACCATCTCCTCGACCAGGGCCGGGACGACGCCGAGAACGGTGCCGACCCTGCCCGAGTGCGCGGCCCCGACCAGCCCCGCCACCGGGTCGGCCAGCAGGACGGGGGCGCAGTCCGCGCACAACGCCGCCAGGCCGAGGCCGGGAACGTCGGTGCACACGCCGTCCAGCGGCGGCGGATCGTCTCCGAAGGGCTCGGTCACGTGACGGACGTCGGCGCTGTGCACCTGCCGCATGAACACGACCCGTTCGAGGCCGAACTCCGCGGCCGTCGTGGCCCGGTTGGCGGCCACCGCCTCCGGGGCGTCGCCGCACAGGCCGCCGAGATTGCGGCCGTGGTACGGCTCCGCGCTGACACCGCCGTGGCGGTCGGTGATCCTCATCTGAAATTTCACGGCCCCGACCTTACCGACCGATGGAACCGCCCTCCCGGTCCCATCCGTTTCTCCGGACGACGCATCCCCACGGAACGGGAGTCCGATGACGAAGATCGCCTATGACCGGAAGGAACAACTGCAGCAGATCGAGAGCGGCCTGCTGCCGGGGGAACAGATCATCGCCGTCTACGACGCGATCGGCACCGGCACCGGTTTTCTCGGGCTGACCGACAAACGGGTGATCGTGCAGGACAAGTCCTTCGTCGGCAAGCGGATGGCCCTCACCAGCATCCCCTATGCCAGGATCTCCGCGGTGAGCGTGGTGAGCAACCGGTCCTTCGCCGGATCGTTCTTCTCCTCCGGGGCCATCGCCGTCCACGTGGGAACCCACACCTACGAGGTCGAGTTCCGCGGCGACGGGAAGGCCCACCACGCGCACAACGTGATCCTGCACTTCATCACCGGATCCTGAGCCCCCGGCGCGCCGGCGGTCAGGGACGGGTGAGCGAGCGGTACAGATCCATGGTCCGCTCGGCGATCCTGGGCCAGGAGAAGTGCTCGACGGCCCTGACCCGCCCGGCGGCCCCCAGCTCGGCGGCCAGCGCGGGGTCGGCGAGCAGCCGGTTGACCCGTTCGGCGAGGTCTGCGGCGAACCGCTCGGGGTCGTCGGGGGTGCCGTCTGCGGCCGACTGCGCGATCGGGACCAGCAGGCCGGTCGAACCGTCGGCGACCACCTCGGGGATGCCCCCGGTCGCGGTGGCGACGACGGCGGTCTCGCAGGCCATGGCCTCCAGGTTGACGATGCCCATCGGCTCGTAGACCGACGGGCAGACGAAGACCGTGGCGTGGGTGAGGATCTGGATCACCTCGGGACGCGGCAGCATCTCCGAGATCCACACGACGCCCTCCCGCTCCTGTTCGAGCCCCCGCACCAGCCCGGCGACCTCCTCGGCGATCTCCGGGGTGTCAGGCGCGCCCGCGCACAGCACGAGCTGCGCCCCCGGGTCGAAGTCCCTGGCCGCGTGGAGCAGGTGGACCAGCCCCTTCTGCCTGGTGATCCGCCCGACGAAGACCACGTACGGCCTGCCCGGGTCGATCCCGTGCCGGGCCAGCACGTCGACGCCGTGGTCCGGGGCGTACTCGCCGGTGTCGATCCCGTTGTGGATCACGCTGACCCGCTCCGGCGGGATCTCCGGGTAGCAGGCCAGCACGTCACGGCGCATCCCCTCGGAGACGGCGATGACCGCGTCCGCGGTCGCCAGCGCGCCGCGCTCGGCCCACGACGACAGCGTGTAGCCGCCGCCGAGCTGCTCCGCCTTCCACGGGCGCAGCGGCTCCAGGCTGTGCGTGGTGACCACATGCGGCGTGCCGTACAGCATCTTGGCGACGTGACCGGCGAAGTTGGCGTACCACGTGTGGCTGTGCACCAGGTCGGCGCCCGCGCAGCCCGCCGCCATCTCCAGGTCGACACCGAGCACCCGCAGCGCGGCGTTGGCCTCCTGGAGCCCCTCGGGGACCCGGTAACCCGTGACCCCCTCCTCGGGACGTGGCGGACCGAAACACCGGACGCGGACGTCCGCAAGCCGGCGCAGTTCACGGGCGAGGTACTCGACGTGAACCCCCGCCCCGCCGTACACCTCGGGCGGATACTCACGGCTCAGCAGATCAACGCGCATGCGATCACCCTAGTGTTTCATCCCAGTGCGTCAGGTTAGGGTCCTGCATATGAGAGTCCTCGCGATCGTGCTCGCCGGTGGTGAAGGCAAACGGCTGATGCCGTTGACGGCTGACCGGGCCAAGCCCGCAGTACCTTTCGGGGGGATATATCGGCTCGTCGACTTCGTCCTGTCGAACCTGGCCAATGGCAACTACCTGCAGATCGTGGTGCTGACGCAGTACAAGAACCACAGTCTCGACCGGCACATCTCCCAGACCTGGCGGCTGACGTCCATGCTGGGCAACTACGTGACCCCGGTGCCGGCCCAGCAACGCCTCGGCCCGCACTGGTTCTCCGGCTCCGCCGACGCGCTGTTCCAGAACCTGAACCTGGTCTACGACGAGATGCCCGAGCACGTCATCGTGTTCGGCGCCGACCACATCTACCGGATGGACCCTCGCCAGATGGTGGCCCAGCACGTCGACTCCGGCGCGGAGGTGACGGTCGCCGCGATCAGGCAGCCCCTCTCACTGGCCGACCAGTTCGGCGTGATCGAGACGGACCCGGCGGGACGGAAGATCGTCGCCTTCCGGGAGAAGCCCAAGGACGCCGTCGGCCTTCCCGACGCGCCCGACCAGGTGTACGCCTCGATGGGCAACTACGTCTTCAGGACCCAGGCGATGCTCGACGCGCTGCGGGAGGACGCGCTCGACCCCACCAGCAAACACGACCTGGGCGGGAACATCATCCCGATGATGGTGAAGTCGGGCAGCGCCGAGGTCTACGACTTCGCCGACAACGTCGTGCCCGGTTCGACCGACCGGGACAAGGGCTACTGGCGGGACGTGGGGACCCTGGACGCCTACTACGAGGCCCACATGGACCTCATCTCGGCGCACCCGGTCTTCAACCTCTACAACGCCCAGTGGCCGATCTACACCGGCCACGACCCGCTGCCCCCGGCCAAGTTCGTGCACAACGACGGCGACCGGATCGGGCGGGCCGTCGACTCGCTCGTCTCCGCCGGTGTGATCGTCTCCGGCGGCCTCGCCGAGCGCTCCGTCCTGTCCCCCGGCGTGGTGATGCACTCCCACTCCAGGGTCGAGGACTCGGTGCTGATGGGCAACGTGAAGGTCGGGCGGGGCGCCGTCGTCCGCAAGGCCATCATCGACAAGAACGTGGTCATCCCGGACGGCGCCAGGATCGGCTTCGACCTCGAATACGACCGCAGCCGCTTCGCGGTGACCCAGAACGGCATCGTGGTCATCGGCAAGAACGAGGTCATCGAACGTTAGCGTCCGCGCGCCGTCGGACGGCGCGCGGGACGGTCCTTCGGTCAGGCCCCGGCGGGGAGCCGGTCGAGGATGGCCTGGAACATGGCGGCGCTGGTCGCGGCCATCTCGTCCATCCGCCCCTCAAGCCGGTCGAAGCGCCGGTCCATCACGTCAAGACGCCCGTCGAGGGCCTCGAACCTCTTGTCCATGGCCTCGAAACGCCGCTCGACGGCGTCGAACCGCTCATCGATCGCGACGAAGCGCCGGTCCATGGCCTCGAAACGCTCGTCAACGGCCTCGAACCTCTTGTCGATGGCGTCGAGACGCCCGTCGATGGTCGCGAAGCGCTCATCGATCGCGGCGAAGCGCCCGTCGATCGCGACGAACCGCTCGTCGATCGCGGTGAAGCGCCGGTCGACGGCGTCGAAGCGCTCGCGCACCTCGTCGCGGAGCAGGTCCACCTTGGCGTTGACCTGCTCGACCCGCCGCTCGACCCGCTCGACGCGCCGTCCGACCTGCTTGAGCCCGTCGGCCAGCAGGTCGACCCGGTCGGTCAGCACGTCGAGCTTCGTGTAGACGGGTGTCAGCGCCTCGTAGGCCCGCACCGAGGCCTGCTGTCCGCATCTGGTGCCGAGCACGATGAAATCCTCCTCCAGGCGGGTGACCCGGTCCTCGATGGTGGGGGTGAGCATGGGGGGCTCCGTACGTCGTAGTCCAGCGTAGTCAGGCCACGCCGGCGAGAGTGGGAACGCGAGGGGTGAGTTCTCGCGGGTCTCAGCTTGGTCCCTCCCGGGGCGTCGCGCGGCCACTTCGCCGAAGAACCTTCCTCTTTTCCCCGATGTTCTGACCTGCGAAAAGAACATATTTCTGGGCACCCCGTGCCAGGGGTCTCAATATTTCCGTTGACGGAGTGAGTACTCACTCCGCATCATGGGAGGCATGAGACCCAAAGAGAACGCGACACCCGCCCCGGCCCGGCGGCGTGCTCCGGGCATGAGCCAGGAACGCCGCCGGGAGATGATCGTCATGGCCGCGCTCCCCCTCGTCGCGGAGCACGGCTCCGCCGTCACCACCGCGCAGATCGCCAGGGCGGCCGGGATCGGCGAGGCCACCGTCTTCAGAGCCTTCACCGACAAGGAGGAGCTGCTCGACGCCTGTGTCGTGGAGGTGCTGCGCCCCGACCACGTGCTCGAACAGCTCGCCTCCGTCCCCCTCGACCAGCCGCTGACCGAGCGGCTGACCGAGGCGGCAGAGGCCATGCGGGCGCACATGGCGCGGATCGGCACGGTCCTGGGCGCCCTGCACGCCTCGGGGCGCCGCTCACGCGGATCCCACACGCAGGAGGAGGGGGCCGGAGCCCCGTCCGGCCGCGCCGCCTCGTTCAAGGCGACCCGCGACGCCCTGACCGAGCTGTTCGAACCCGAGGGCGACCGGCTGAGGCTGCCCCCTGAGCGGCTGGCGGCGCTCTTCCTCAGCCTGACGTTCGCCGGCGCCCGCGGTTCGGCCGCCGACGTCGAACCGAGCGTCGCCGAGATCGTGGACGTGTTCGTCCACGGAATCCTTAAGTGACCGAGGCGAAAGGACAGTCATGACCGTCACCCTGAACCACACCATCGTCCCCGCCGCGGACAACGGACGGGCCGCCCGCTTCCTCGCCGACGTCATGGGGCTGGAGTGCCTGCCGCCCATGGGATCGCGCGGCCACTTCGCCCCGGTGCGGGTCAACGGCTCCCTCACCCTCGACTACATGACGGTCGAGGAGCCCCACGCGGTCCACCTCGCCTTCGAGGTGGACCCGGCGACCTTCGACGGCGTCCTGGCCCGGCTGCGTGCCGGAGGCGTGCCGTACGGCAGCCGCCCCGACGCCCCGGACAACGGCCGCGTCGACCATCCGCTCTGCCCTCGCGGGCTGTTCTTCAGGGACGAGAACGGCCACCTCTACGAGGTCATGTCCCCGGAGTGAGCGAGGGTCACCGGCGCCACGGGAAGCGGGCGGGCCTTCCCTCCAGGAAGGCGGCGATCCCCTCGGCCCGTTCCGCGCCGGAGCGCCGCTGCCAGTCGCGCACGCGTGTCTCGGCGTCGCCTCCCTCGACGATGTCGCCGATGATCTCCTTCGTGGCGGCCAGGGTGAGCTGGGAGCGCCCCGCGAAGGTGCGTGCCAGGCCGTACACGCGTTCCTGAAGTCCGCGGGGCGGGTGGACCTCGTCGACCAGGCCGGTGCGCAGCGCGGTCGCGGCGTCGACGAGATCGGCCGAGTAGAGCAGGAGCTTGGCGGCCGAGGGGCCGACGAGGCCGACCAGGCGGCGGGTCGCGCTCAGCGGGTAGACGACGCCGAGCCTGGCCGGGGTGATCCCGAAACGGGCGTCGTCGGCGGCCAGGCGCAGGTCGCAGGCCATGGCGAGCTGGCAGCCCCCGCCCACGCAGAAGCCCTCGATCATCGCGATCGTCGGTTTGGGGAAGCCCGCCAGGGCCTCCTCGGCGACGACGGTCAGGCCGGTGTCGTCGCCCGCCTCGGCCAGCCCGGCGATCTCGGAGATGTCCGCCCCCGAGCAGAAGGTGCCGCCCGCGCCGGTGAGGACGAGGACGCGCACGGCCGGATCGGCGGCCGGCGACGCCAGGATCGTGGGCAGCGCCCGCCACATCGCCGCGGTCATCGCGTTGCGCTTGGCGGGACGGTTGATCCGCAGGGTCGCGACATCGCCGTCGACGGACAATTCGAAACCATTAAAGATCTCCACGAGATAGATTCTTCCTGGACATTTCACACAGCGCCGAGGCACCCCCGAACCTGAGAGGCCGGATGCGGCTGAAGCCCCCCTTCCCGAGGATGAACTCCGCCGAGCGCCGCGTCTGGGACGCCTACCCCTCGGGTTCCTGGGTCGATCTGCGCAGCGGGGACGACCAGGCCGACGACCCTGCCAACGGCCCCGAATGGGGACCGGAACGGACGGTCAGGGCGGAGGTCGTCGCGGCGCTGCTGCGGGGTGCGCGGCAGCCGGAGCCGGGCAGGAGCCCCGGGCTGCGGCTGGCGGGCGCCCACGTCACGGGTGTGCTCGACCTCTCCGACGCCACGCTGACCGGCAAGCTGCACATGGTCAACTGCTATCTGCCCGGGGGCGTCTCCATGACCGACACGGTCGCCGTCGGCGTACGGCTGCGCGGGTGCGAGATAGCGCGGATCAGGGCGGCCGGGTGCACGGTCAACGCCATGCTCGACTTCGACGGCTCGACCGTCCACGGCGGTATCCGGCTGGACAACGCCCAGGTCAAGGGACAGGTCCGGTTCGCGGGACTACGGGTGAGCGCCGAGGAGACCACCGAGGCGTCCGACAACGCGGTCCGGGACGTGCGCAGGAGGATGTCGGAGGAGGAGCTCAGGGAGCGGGGTCACCGCCACGGGCAGTGGGCGCTGTGGGCGGGCGGCATGACCGTCGAGGGCGGGACGTTCATGCGGGACATGCGGGTCAACGGCGGCCTGCGGATCATCGGCGCGAAGTTCCGGGGTGGCGTCTACCTGCAGCGGTCTGTCATCACCGCGACGGGCCCCTACGCGATCCAGGCCGACTTCATGGAGGCGGGGGCCGCCGAGCTGAGCCGTGGTTTCCAGGCGACCGGCACGATCAGGATGCGCAACTCGCGCGTCAACGGCGTCCTGTCCTTCGACGGGGCGACGCTGCGGGCTCCCGGCCGGGTGCTGCACCTGAGTCACGCCCAGATGGACGAGCTGATCCTGCGGCCCGACTCCATCGAGGGCGAGGTCAACCTCGCCTACTCCCGTATCGGCGTGCTGCTCGACACCCCGGCGGACTATCCGGGCGCGGTGTATCTCAACGGGCTCGTCTACGAGGCGCTGCGCGGCTCGGCCTGGAGCGTCAACGACCGCCTGGTCTGGGTGGACAAGGACTCCTACGGCTACCGGCCGCAGCCGTACGAGCAACTGGCGGCGTGGTTCCGCCGGATCGGCCACGAGCAGGACGCCCGGCGGGTGCTGCTGGCCAAGCAGCGGCGGCGCCGCCGTACGCTCAGGCCCGCGGGCCGGATCTGGGGCAGGCTGCTCGACCTCGTCGTCGGGTACGGCTACCGCCCCTGGCTCGCCGGGCTGTGGGTCGCGGTGCTGCTGGCCGCGGGCACCGGGGTCTTCGCCGCGGTCCCCCCGACGCAGATCGACCCGGAGGAGATCAGGGTCTTCCAGCCGTTCGTCTACACGCTGGACCTGCTGGCTCCGGTGAGCGTCTTCGAGCAGCGGGGGGCGTGGGACCCGACCGGCTGGACGCGGTGGCTGGCCTGGACGCTGATCGCCTCGGGCTGGATCCTGGCCACCGCCCTGATCGCGGGCGCGGCCCGGGTGCTGCGCCCCGGCCCGTCGTCCTGAGCCCACCCTCCTGAGCCACCGTCCTGACCGGGCCGGGCCCGGGGTCACGCCATGTCCACCCTGAGCCTGGGCAGCGCCTCCGGGTACTTCTCCCTGACGTATCTCACCAGGTGCTCGCGCATGTCGCACTTGAGGTCGAAGGCGCTCGGCGAGTCGGCGGCGCTCATCAGCGCCCGCACTTCGAGCAGCCCGTTCGGCAGGGTGTCGGTGACCTGGAGGGTCCAGTCCTTCTGGTCCCACAGCGGATGCTCGCGCAGGGCCCGGTAGAGCTCGACGCGCAGTTCCTCGACGGGGACGGTCCAGTCGATCCTGAGCATCACCGCGCCGATCACCCGGCTGGTGTGCCTGGTCCAGTTCTCGAACGGGTTGGTGGTGAAGTAGGAGACCGGGAGCACCAGCCTGCGTTCGTCCCACAGGCGCAGCACCACGTAGGTGAGGCTGAGCTCCTCGATCCGCCCCCACTCCCCCTGCACGACCACCACGTCGTCGAGTCTGAGCGCGTCGCTGAAGACCAGTTGCAGGCCGGCCAGCAGGTTGCCCAGCATCGACTGGGCGGCGATGCCGACGACGACGCCCGCGATGCCCGCCGAGGCGAGCAGTCCGGCGCCGAGCGCGCGCACCTGCGGGAAGGTGAACAGCATGGCGCCCAGCGCCACCAGGACGACCACCGCTGAGGCGACCCGGCGGACCAGGGAGATCTGGGTGCGGATCCTCCTGGCCCGCCGGTTGCGCTCCCCCTCGACGCTGACCAGGCGGTCGAGGACCACGTCGGTGACCGCGTAGGCGGCCTGGATGGCCAGCCAGGTGACGCATCCGATCATGAAAAGGGTGATCGTCCGCTCGATCGCGTCGTCGACCGTCCCCCTGGCCATGCCGGGAAGGTAGAGCGTGTTGGCGGTCGCCACGACCGCCAGGGCGAAGGCGGGCCAGGTACAGCGGCGCACGAGCGGCCCGGCCAGGACCCACCGCTCGCCGATCAGCCTCCAGCGCAGTGCCCGCCGTACCATCTCCACGCAGGCGACGGCGGCCAGCATCGAGGCGATCAGGATGATCCATCTGGACACGGACGCTCTTCCCCCCTGACGGTCGCTTGCCGGGTCGATGCCCCGGGACGCGCGGCCTATTCAGAAGGCCTCGTCAAAAGCGACAGTTCCCTCAACTGCTATCTGATAGGCCGAAACTCTCCGCTCGAAGAAGTTCGCGAGCTCCTGGACGTCCTGCAGCTCCATGAACGCGAAGGGGTTGGCGGTGCCGTACCGGACGGGCAGCCGGAGCCGGGTCAGCCGCTGGTCGGCCACGTATTCGAGGTACTGCCTCATCTGGTCGGGGTCCATCCCGGACCGGCCCTCGCCGCACAGGTCCTCGGCGAAGGCCAGCTCCGCCGCCACCGCCTCCTCGAGCATCCGGGTGACCTGGGCGCCGAGCTCGTCGTCGAACAGGCCGGGTTCCTCGGCCCGTACGGTGTCCACCACGGAGAAGGCGAACTCCATGTGCATGGACTCGTCGCGGAAGACCCAGTTGGTCCCGGTGGCCAGGCCGCCGAGCAGGCCCCGCGAGCGGAACCAGTAGACGTAGGCGAAGGCCCCGTAGAAGAACAGGCCCTCGATGCACGCGGCGAAACAGATCAGGTTGAGCAGGAACGCCCGCCGGTCGTCCCTCGTCTGCAGGCTGGTCAGCCCGCCGAGCGAGTCGATCCACCGGAAGCAGAACTCGGCCTTGTCCCTGATCGAGGGGATGTGCTCGATCGCGGCGAAGGCCCTGGCCCGCTCCTCATGGTCGGGCAGGTAGGTGTCGAGCAGGGTCAGGTAGAACTGGACGTGCACCGCCTCCTCGTAGAGCTGCCTGCTGAGGTACAGGCGCGCCTCGGGGGCGTTGACGTGCTGGTAGAGGTTGAGCACCAGGTTGTTGGCCACGATCGAGTCACCGGTCGCGAAGAACGCGACGAGACGGTTGATCAGGTGGCGTTCCTCCGGTGTCATCCTGGCCAGGTCCGCCACGTCGGAGTTGAGGTCCACCTCCTCGACGGTCCAGGTGTTGCGGATGGCCGCCCGGTAGCGTTCGTAGAAGTCCGGGTAGCGCATGGGACGCAGGGTGAGGTTCATACCGGGGTCGAGCAGCATTCGGAGAATGACCTTTCGGCTTGGGTCACGGGGCCTACTGGCAGGCGTCGCAGTACTCGGGGTTCTCCAGCGAGCAGGCGATCACGTCCTGCTCGGTTCCGGCGACGGCCGCCGCGGCTGAAACGGTGGTCTGCGCGATGCGGGTGGCCGGGCGGGAACGCAGGTAGTAGGTGGTCTTCAGGCCCGAGCGCCAGGCGTAGGCGTACATCGAGGAGAGCTTGCCGATGGTCGGGGTCGCCATGAACAGGTTGAGCGACTGCGACTGGTCGATGTACGGCGCGCGCGCCGCGGCCAGGTCGATCAGCGCCTTCTGCGGCAGCTCCCACGCGGTCCGGTAGAGCGTCCTGAGGTCGTCGGGGATGCCCGGGACGTCCTGGATCGAGCCGTCCGCCCGCTTGATCGCGTCCCTGATCTGCGGGGTCCACAGGCCCCGGGCCGTGAGGTCGGCGACCAGATAGCGGTTGACCTGGAGGAACTCCCCGGAGAGGGTCTCGCGCTTGAAGACGTTCGACACCTGGGGCTCGATGCACTCGTAGCAGCCCGCGATGGAGGCGATGGTGGCCGTGGGGGCGATCGCGATCATCAGCGAGTTGCGCAGGCCGGTCACGGCGATCCGCTCCCTGAGCGCCGTCCACTCCGCCGAACGGGCGGCCCCGTAGTGGTCGGGGTGCAGCACGCCGTCGGCGGCGCGGGTGTCCCCGTAGGCGGGATGGCGCCCCCGCTCGGCGGCCAGGTCACTGGAGGTGGCGTAGGCGGCCAGCGCGATCTCCTCGGCGATCCGGGTCGACAGCTCAAGCGCCCCCGGCGAGTCGAACGGCAGCCGCAGCGCGAAGAAGACGTCGGCCAGCCCCATCACGCCCAGCCCGACGGGCCGCCAGCGCTCGTTGGCCGCGCGGGCCTCGGGTGTCGGGTAGAAGCCCAGGTCGATGGTCCTGTCCAGGAACCTGACCGCGGTGCGAGCCGTACGGCGCAGCCGCTCCCAGTCCACACCGTCCACGGTCAGGTGGGCCGCCAGGTTGATCGAGCCGAGGTTGCAGACGGCGGTCTCCGCGTCGCTGGTGACCTCCAGGATCTCGGTGCACAGGTTCGACAGGTGGATGACGTTGCCCGGGCGGGCCGTCTGGTTCGAGGTCCGGTTCGAGGCGTCCTTGAAGGTCATCCAGCCGTTGCCGGTCTGGGCGAGCGTGCGCATCATGCGGCCGTACAGGGCGCGGGCCGGGACCTGCCTGACGAACCCGCCCTCGGCCTCCGCCCTGCGGTAGGCCTCCTCGAACGCCTCGCCGTACAGGTCGGTGAGGTGCGGGACCTCCTTGGGGTCGAACAGCGACCACATCTCGTCGGCCTCGACCCGCCGCATGAACTCGTCGGGGATCCAGTTGGCGAGGTTCAGATTGTGCGTACGGCGCGCCTCCTCACCGGTGTTGTCGCGCAGTTCGAGGAACTCCTCGATGTCGGCGTGCCAGGGCTCCAGGTAGACGCAGGCGGCGCCCTTGCGACGACCGCCCTGGTTGACGGCGGCGACGCTGGAGTCGAGGGTGCGCAGCCACGGCACGATGCCGTTCGAGTGACCGTTGGTGCCGCGGATCAGCGAGCCGCGCGAGCGGACCCGGGTCCAGGCGATGCCGATGCCCCCGGCGTACTTCGACAGGCGGGCGACCTGGCCGTAGCGCTGGTAGATGGCCTCGAGCTCGTCCCTCGGCGAGTCGAGCAGGAAGCAGGAGGACAGCTGGGGCCTGCGGGAACCGGAGTTGAACAGGGTGGGCGAACTGGGCAGGTAGGACAGGGTGGCCATGAGCCCGTACAGCTCGGCGGCCTCCTCGACCGTCTCCGACAGGCCGCAGGCCACGCGCAGCAGGAAGTGCTGGGGGCGTTCGAGGACCTTGCGGGTGCTCGGGTGGCGCAGCAGGTAGCGGTCGTAGACGGTGCGCAGCCCGAAGTACTCGAACCGGTCGTCGGCGGCCGGGTCGACCAGCGCGTCGAGGGCGGCGGCGTTGGCGGCGACGAAGGCGGCCAGCCCGTCCTGCAGGAGCCCGACGCCGTGGGACGCGGCGATCGACTCGGAGAAGGTCGTGACGCCGTGCTCGGCGGCCTCCTCGGCGATCAGGCCGGTCAGCAGCCTGGCGGCGACCCTGGAGTTCTCCGGGTCGGTGATCACCCGGGCCGCGGCCTCCTCGATCGCCCGCCTGCGATCGTCCGGCGAGTGCCCGGTCTTCTCCGCCTTCTCGGCCAAGGTCTGTGTCACGTGCCACCCCTCGTGCAGGTAATCCCCGTACGGCTCACGGAGCAGGGCGCGCGTCAACGGGCGGCTCCCGGGCACGCCGGACCGCCTCGTCCCGCGGCTCTCCCTCGAAGCCCTGGACAACTCTCGTGCCGAGCGGGGACCTGATCGGTCCCCTCTCCACACACCGCGGGCAGGTCTTCGGACTCACGGGCGTGACGCGCGCTCCTACCGGCCGTCGCTTCCCGGGCGTGGTTCACCCAGTGCTCAGTTGACGGCTTTCGTTCCCGTTCACCGCTGCGGGGCAGTCCCGGTCTCTCACCGGGTTCCCTGTTGCCTCGCCCTCGTGGGCGAACCAGCGACGACCAGGATCCTACATCTAGTGCCGCCTGACGCAACCGCCCCAACAGTTTGTGTCGGGGATGCTCAGCAACCCGAGCTCGTTGAGCACCGCGCGGGTACGGCGGGTCTCTGTGACCAGCCACTGGCGGAAGTCGTCACCGCTCAGGTACGCCCGGTGCCAGCCGTTGGCCGCGCACACGGCCTGCCATCGGGGCGAGGCGTCGATCCGGTCGCACAGGGCGACCGCCTCGTCCCGGTCGCCGGGGCTCATGGCCCGGGGGCCGAGCACCCCGCACCAGTCGGCGTACTCAAGGCGCACCTCCCGCTCCATCAGCGTCGGCGCGTCGATGCCGTCGATCCGCTCCCCCGAGGAGACCGCGAGCGGCATCAGCCGGCCCGTGGCGATCTTCGGCAGGAGGGAGCCCGCCGAGCCGAGAAGCGCGGCCACCCGCCCCTCGTTGAGCGCCTCGACGGCCTCCGACTCGGTCGGGTAGCCCGCGTACTCCATCAGCCTGACGTCGACGCCGAGACACTTGCCGATCATGCCGTAGAGCACGTGGTCGGAGCCGCCCTCGGCCCCTCCCCCGACCACCAGCCGCACCGGGTCGCGGCGCAGCGCCGCGGCGAAGTCCTCGAAGGTCCGCAGCAGGGAGTTCGGGGAGACGGCCAGGACGGACCAGTCTCCGGCCAGCCTGGCCAGCGGCGTCGAGGCCGCCAGCACGGAGTCCGCGTCGGCGGTCTCGCCGCCCGCCAGCATCGGCACGCCCGCCAGGAACACCCTGCCCTCGCGCGCGAAGGAGCCCCTGACGGCGGCGAACGCGGTCAGCGCGGCCATCCCCTGGGCGCCCGCGCCACTCACCTCCACCGCCCCGGCCATTCCCTCCCCGGTCAGGATCGCGGCCAGCGCGCGGGCGGCCTGGTCCCAGCGCCGCCCGCGGACGACCGGCGCGACGATGGTCAGTCTGCGCGCCCACCCCGCGCCGGGGCCGCCCATGTCACCGCAGCCCCCGGCGGCCATGACCCCCAGCGCGAGCGCGAGGAATCGCCTACGGTGCATAAGCGTCCCTTCCGCCGAGATCCCCCAGATCTCTCGATACCCTACGTTGCAGATATGTCACTCTCTGCACCGCAATTGGGGCATCAGGGATGGTCCGCGATCACTCCACGGTGACGCTCTTGGCGAGGTTGCGCGGCTTGTCCACGTCGCGGCCGAGCGCGACGGCCGCGTGGTAGGCGAACAGCTGCAGCGGGATCGACAGCAGGATCGGGTCGAGCTCGATCTCGTTCCTGGGCACCACCAGGCAGTCGTCGGCCAGCTTGGGATCGGCCTCCCGGTGCCCGACCATGAGCACCCGCCCGCCGCGCGCGCGGATCTCCCCCAGCGTGGTGAGGTTCTTGTCCAGCAGCTCGTCGTCGGGGACGACCGCCACGGTCGGCATCTCCGGGCCGATCAGCGCCAGCGGCCCGTGCTTGAGCTCGCTGGCCGGGTAGGCCTCGGCGTGCACGTAGGAGACCTCCTTGAGCTTCTGCGCGCCCTCCCTGGCCACCGGGTATCCCCTGACCCTGCCGACGAACATCATGCTCGGCGAGTCGGCGTACTTGCCGGCCAGCTCCTTGATCCGGGGTTCGAGGGCGAGGATCTCCTCGATCTGGCCGGGCAGCGCGCGAAGGCCCTCCACGATGCGCCGGCCGTCGGCGGGCGACAGGTCGCGCACCCGTCCCAGGTGCAGCGCGAGCAGCGCGAAGGCGACCGCGGTCGAGGTGAAGGCCTTGGTGCTCGCCACCGAGACCTCGGGGCCCGCGTGCAGGTAGAGACCGCCGTCGACCTCCCTGGCGATGGCGCTGCCGACGGTGTTGACGATGCCGAGCACCCGGCCGCCCTTGCGCTTGAGCTCCTGGACGGCGGCCAGGGTGTCGTAGGTCTCCCCCGACTGGCTGATCGCCACGTAGAGGGTGTCCGGCTCGACGACCGGGCTGCGGTAGCGGAACTCGCTGGCGGGCTCGGCGTCCGACGGGATGCGCGCCAGCTCCTCGATGAGCTGGGCGCCGATCTGGCCCGAGTAGTAGGCCGAGCCGCACCCGATGATCTTCACCCGGCGGAAGGAGCGGCTCTCGCGCGCGTCCATGTTGAGCCCGCCCAGATGGGCGATGTGGAAGCGGTCGTCGAGGCGCCCGCGCAGCGTCCTGGCGACCGTCTCCGGCTGCTCGGAGATCTCCTTGAGCAGGTAGTGCTCGTAGCCGCCGGTGTCGTAGTGCCCGGCCTCCCAGTCGACCGTCAGCGGCTCCTTGGCCGTCTCCCGCGCGTCGCTGGAGAAGGTGTTGAAGCCGTCGGCCTTCAGCACCGCGAGCTCACCGTCCTCCAGGTGCACCACCTGGCGGGTGTAGCGGACCAGCGCGGCCACGTCCGAGGCGGCGAACATCTCCTTCTCGCCGATGCCCAGCACGATCGGGCTGCCGTTGCGCGCCACGACCACCTCGCCGGGGCGCCGGGCGTCGACCACCGCGACGCCGTAGGTGCCGACGACCCGCTTGAGCGCGGCGCGGACCGCCTCCGCCAGCGAGTCGGTGTCCTCGACGGTGCGGGCGATCAGGTGGGCGAGCACCTCGGTGTCGGTCTCCGACAGGAAGACCGCGCCGTCGGCCTCCAGCTTGGCCCGCAGCTCGTCGGCGTTCTCGATGATGCCGTTGTGCACGACGGCGACGCGCTCGTCGGCGGACAGGTGCGGGTGGGCGTTGACGTCGCTGGGCGCGCCGTGGGTCGCCCAGCGGGTGTGCCCGATGCCCAGGGTTCCCTTGAACCTGGCGGGCACCACGGCCGCCAGGTCGGCGACCCTGCCCTTGACCTTGCGCATCTTCAGGCCTCTGTTGGAGACCACCACGCCGGCCGAGTCGTAGCCGCGGTACTCAAGGCGCTGCAGGCCCTCAAGCAGGATGGGGGCCGCGTCCTTCGGCCCCACATAGGCCACGATTCCGCACATCTGACCGCTCCTTACCCGTAGACGATCCGGCGCAACTGGCGCAGGGAGAGTTCCGGTGCGGCGACACGGCGGGAGCTCAGCTCGGCGGCGATCCTGGGAAAGATCGCGTCGTTGACCAGCCCCCTGGACTTGAGCTCGGCGTGACGCCGCCGGACGAACTCCTCGGTGGGCTCGGAGAAGTAGGCCAGCACGTCCGCCACCACCCTCGCGGCCTCCCCCGGGCCGAGCGCGCTCGTCCGGGTCAGGTGGGCGATGAGGTCCTCGTGGGGATGCCATGCCGTCGACACAGAGGAGGACCATACGCAGCCATGTTGGCGTTTACCAAGTTTTCTGCCCGATTCCGGGCAGAAAAGATTGCCGTGGATCTCCCTCCGCCCGGCCATAAGACGATCCGCGATCACCCATAACTCTGGGTAGTGATCACGCCGGAAGGGAACCTCATGCGCCGTCTGCCGGGGATATCGATCGTCGCCGCCCTCTCGGTGGCGGCTCCGGCACCCGCCTGGCAGGCCCCGCCGTACGGCTCCGCGTCCCCTGCCGCCCCCGCGAGCCTGCGGGAGGCCTTCGCCCGGGCGGCCGGAGAATACGGCGTGCCGGAGAACGTGCTGCTGGCCGTGTCCTACCTGGAGTCCCGCTGGGACGTCAACGGCGGGCTGCCCAGCGTCGCGGGCGGCTACGGCCCCATGCACCTGGTCGACGGCCGGGCCGTCACCCGGGCCGCCTCCCGTGCCTCCGCAGAGGACGGCGTCCACCGGGACGCCGAGGGTGACCCCCGAGGCGACGAGAGCAGGCCGTACCGGGTCAGGACCCGGGACGTGGCGCCCGCGCCACCCGAGGACACCCTGCGCCGGGCCGCCGAGCTGACCGGGATCGCCCCCGGCGTGCTGCGCGCGGACCCGGCCGCGAACATCCGGGCGGGGGCGGCGCTGCTCGCCGACCACCGACGGCGCTCCGGAGGCAGGCCGGACGCCGGCGCGGCCGGTTGGTACGCCGCGGTCGCGCGGTACGCGGGACCCGGCGAGACCGAAGCCGGACGGGCCTTCGCCGACGCGGTCTACGCGACGATGCGCACCGGGGCCTCCCGCGTGACCGACAGCGGCGAGCGGATCGTCCTGCCGCCCGCGCCCGGCCTGGGACCGGCCGGGACGGGGACACCCGGGCTGCGCCGCGCGTCCGGCACCGTCACGCCCGACTGCCCCCCCGAGGTCTCCTGCGAGTGGATTCCCGCCGCCTACCGGCGCACGAGGAACGGCGGGCACGGCAACCACGACCGCTACGACGGCCACCGCCAGGTCGACTACATCGTCATCCACGACGGGGAGACCTCCTACGACGCGATGACCAGGCTCGTCAAGAACCCCGACTACCTGAGCTGGCACTACACCGTGCGTTCCGGCGACGGGCACATCGCCCAGCACCTGAGGTGCGACGACATCGGCTGGCACGCCGGCAACTGGTACTTCAACTCCCGCTCGATCGGCATCGAGCACGAGGGCTACCTCGCCAAGGGGGCCTGGTTCACCGAGGCGATGTACCAGGCGTCGGCCAGGCTGGTGGCGCATCTCGCCGAGCGTTACGACATCCCCCTCGACCGGGCGCACATCCTCGGCCACGACAACGTGCCGGGCACCACCCCGGAGACCGTCCGCGGCATGCACCAGGACCCCGGTCCCTACTGGGACTGGGCCCACTACTTCGAGTTGCTCGGCCACCCGCTGACCGCCTCAGGGGACCAGGACGCGCGCTCGGTGATGATCAAGCCCGACTACGTCCTCAACCAGCCCTATCTCACCGGCTGTCTCCCCTCCGGGGAGTGCGTGCCCGCGAGCGCGGCCTCGGTCTGGCTGTACAGCGCCCCCTCCGATGAGGCGCCGCTGGTCAGGGACATCGGCAGGCACCCCGGCGGCGACTCGACCTACAACGTCTACGACCACGCGGCCCGCGCCTCCACCGGTCAGCGCTACGCCCTGGCGGGCCGCGAGGACGACTGGACGGCCATCTGGTATTTGGGCCAGAAGGCCTGGTTCCACGACCCCGCCGGCGAACCGGCCTCGGTGCCCGCCTCGGGAAGCCTGGTGACCCCGAAGCCCGGCCGCTCCTCCGTCAGGTTGTACGGCAGGGCCTATCCCGAGCGCTCCGCCTACCCCAGAGGCGTGTCCGCGCAGCGACTCGTCCCGTTGCAGTACTCCCTGCCCGCCGGGCAGTTCTACAGCCTGGGGCTGACGACGAGGGGGTCCTACCTGCGCTCGTCCGCCACGGCCGCGGTGCGGCACCGGGTCGTCACGGGGGACGCGCGCTACCGGCAGATCCAGTTCGGCCACCGGGTGATGTTCGTCCGCGCCTCCGACGTCCAGGTGATCTCACCATGACGATCTTCCGTACACCGCCTCGGTTGCGCGCATCCGCCCGCCGGAGGCGCTAGAGTTTTCCCGTGCACCGGACATCGTTCCGGGCGACACGCGGAAGTGGCTCAGTGGTAGAGCATCACCTTGCCAAGGTGAGGGTCGCGGGTTCGAATCCCGTCTTCCGCTCCGGCAGGTCCGCGAGGGCCTGACTGGTGGAGTGGCCGAGAGGCGAGGCAACGGCCTGCAAAGCCGTGTACACGGGTTCAAATCCCGTCTCCACCTCAGTGCGCCGACATCGGGGCCTACGGCATCCGGTAAGGTAGCGCGAGTGCGGCCGAGGGGAGACCCGAGGCGGTTGTGCGGAAGTGGCTCAGTGGTAGAGCATCACCTTGCCAAGGTGAGGGTCGCGGGTTCGAATCCCGTCTTCCGCTCTGATGTTCCCCAAGGACGATTAGCTCAGCGGGAGAGCGCTTCCCTGACACGGAAGAGGTCACAGGTTCAATCCCTGTATCGTCCACCACGACAACGAAACCCCGGCCCGGCAAGGGTCCGGGGTTTTTCGTTTCCCACGTACCGGTGACCCACGGCCGCTCATGCGATCGCGTGGGTCACCACGTCGTCCGAACTTGCGGCATCCAATCCTGCTTTCGGACATGAAGCGACATTTCCCCATGGGTCCTCTTGGATATCGGCCCACGCACGCCTCGGCGGGCGAATCCCGACAAATCCATGTATTACCTATCGGTTTTATTGATTTCCCGAGCCTGCGATGTTTCGATGGCGAGCAGTGAAGGGCGTCGAAAGCGAGGCACCATGGGTCACCAGGAAGGCAGAAGGCTGCTCACCGACGAGTTGCTCGAAGGGGTCGCCAAGCGCGCCCCCGAATACGACCGGGACAACGTCTTCTTCACCCAGGACTTCGAGGAGCTGCGGGACCTCGGATACCTCGGGATCGCCGTGCCCGAGGAGTTGGGCGGGCACGGCTTCACCCTGCCCGAGGTCGCGCTCGAACAGCGCAGGCTCGCCTACCGCGCGGGGGCGACCGCTCTCGGCATCAACATGCACCTCTACTGGACCGGCGTCGCCGCCGACCTGCACCACGCCGGGGACGACTCGCTTGACTGGCTGCTGCGCGAGGCGGCGGCGGGCAGGGTGATCGCGGCCGGGCACGGCGAGGCGGGCAACGACCTGGGACTCGGGTACTCCGTCGTCAGGGCGGAGCCGACCGGCGACGGGGGCTACCGCTTCCACGGCCGCAAGACCTTCACCTCCCTGTCCCCCATCTGGGACTGGCTGGGCCTGCACGCCCTGGACACGACCGACCCGGACGCCCCCAAGGTCGTGCACGCCTTCATCAGGCGTGAGGACCCCGGCCACCGGACCAAGGAGGTGTGGGACACCCTGGGGGCGCGGGCGACCAGCAGCCACGACACGATCCTTGAGGGCGTCGAGGCCGCCGCCCCGTACGTCACGCGGGTGCTGCCCGCGGGGCCGACGGGCGACCCGTTCGTCGCGAGCGTCTTCGGCTGGGTCTTCCCGCTGTTCGGCAACGTCTACTACGGCATCGCCGAACGCGCCCTCGACCTTGCCGTGGCGGGAGTCAGGCGGGCCACCTCCCTGGAGCTCGGGGGCAGGTCCCTGGCCGAGCACCCGCTGGTGCAGTGGAACGTCGCCGAGGCGGCGCTGAGGCTGCAGGCCGTCGAGGCCCAGATCGACGCCGTCGCCAGGGACTGGGCGCGGGGCGCCGACCACGGCGCCACCTGGCCCGCCAGGCTCTTCGGCGCCAAGTACAACGCGGTCGAGGGGGCCAAGGAGGTCGTCGACCTGGCCCTGCGTGTCGCGGGTGGCGGCGCGTTCTTCCGCAGGAACGAGCTCGAACGTCTCTACCGCGACGTCAGGGCGGGCGGTTTCCACCCGCCGAACGCCAACCTGGTCCACGACGTCGTGGGGAAGACGGCGCTCGGGGTCGTCTGAGCAGCTCGCGACGGGGGTCTCCGGTGGTCCTGGAGGCCCCCGCCGCGCTGATCGAAAACTCAACGTCACGTTTCACACGCGGTTCTTACCGCTGAGGAGGCACCATAGAGGGACACATAATGCAAAAAAACGGTTGATCGCCACGTTCGTCAGCCGTGGTGGAAGGGGCGAGCCTGTGCATCGCGTGGTGGTCGATCCGGAGGTACCGGCCGAAGTCGCCAGCCTCATGCGCCGGAACGGACGCCTGCTCTCCCGGTTCAGATCCGGCTGGAATCCCGAACCGGACGGTGCCGCACGCGTCCCGGCGGTGATCACGGCCACCTTCGGCGCCACGATGCTGGCGGGGCTGGGCGGCACGCTCCTCGTCGGAGTCCCGCTGGCCTTCTCCATCACCGCCGCCGTCATCTGCCTGACCGTCCTGGGTGTCATCTACCTGGCGACGAAGCCCGCCCCCGCCGACTCGGTCGAGCGCGTCCTGTACCGGCACGCCCGGCACTACCAGGGGGGCTACCTGATCATTGAGGACTTCGACTACGGCGCCAGGGAACTGCTCGGCCGGGCACAGCGGGCGATCGACCACATCCTCCGCTCCCGGGTCAACGTCATGGGCATGCTCGACAGCGTGCGCAACGCGGTGATGCTCCCGGCGGAGGAGTGGCAGATCGCCCGGCTGCTGACCAAGCTGTCGGAGCTGCGGGCCAGGCACCGTCACATGGCCAGGGGCGGCAGGACCCCCGAGGTCGCCGCCGCCATGGCGCCGATGGAGCGGGCCCTCGCGGCCAGCGAGGCGGCCGTCGTCGCGCGGGTCGAGGCGCTCGAACGATACGCCGCCCACGTGACGCAGGCCGACCACGCCCTCGTCTCCCAGGGGCAGATCGAGGTGCTGCGCGCGCAGCTTCCCGAGTACGAGCAACTGGTCGCCGAGACGGGCGCCGCCCGGTTCCTCGCCCCGGAGATCGGCAACCTCAGCGAGGACGCCGAGCAGTTGCGGCGTGCCCTGCGGGACAGTCTCCGCTCCGCCCACGAGGCGTTCCGTTACCTCGACGGCCCCCTCTCCCGTTGACCCTGCATCGGTATCCCCTCCCGCCGGATGGGTACCTTTTTCCCATGACGGGACAACCAGTGCTGTTGTATGACGGCGACTGCGGTTTCTGCGCCACCTGCATCGGGTTCGCCGAACGCAGGATCGGTCTGCGCGCGCGCCCGGTCCCCTGGCAGTTCGCGGACCTCGCCGAGTTCGGCACCACGCGGGAACGCGCGGAGCACGAGGTCCTGTGGGCCGAGGACGGCCGTCTGTACGGCGGCGCGCAGGCCGTCGCCCGGCTGTTCCTGGCCGCCGGGAGGCCGTGGAGCCTGGCCGGGCACGCGCTGCGGGTCCCGCCGCTGCGCTGGGTGGCCCACTGGGGTTACCGGCTCGTCGCGGCCAACCGCCATCGCCTGCCGGGCGGCACCCCCGCCTGTGCCCTGCCCGCGAAACGACGATGACCGTCCTGCTGACCGGCTTCGAGCCGTTCGACGGCTCCTCGGTCAATCCGTCCTGGGAGGCGGTCAGCCTCGTCCCGGGGGTGCGGGCCGTACGGTTGCCGTGCGTGTTCGGCGAGTCGCTGGAGCGGTTGCGGGCGGCGGTGGCCGAGCACGACCCGTCAGTGGTCGTCTGCGTCGGCCAGGCCGGGGGCAGACCGGACGTGACGGTCGAACGGGTGGCCGTCAACCTCGACGACGCCCGCATCCCGGACAACGCGGGACGGCAGCCGATCGACGAGCCCGTGGTGCGCGGCGGTCCAGCGGCCTACTTCGCCACGCTGCCGGTCAAGGCGTGCGTCGCGGCGGCCAGGGCCGCCTCGGTGCCCGCGAGCGTCTCGCAGAGCGCCGGGACGTTCGTCTGCAACCACCTCTTCTACGGCCTGATGCACCTGATCGCCACCGAGCGGCCCAGGATGCGCGGCGGGTTCGTGCACCTGCCGTTCACCCCGGAGCAGGCCCTGGGCCGCGGCGTGCCCGCTGCGCCCTCGATGCCCTCGGCGACGGCGGCGACGGCGCTGACCGCCATCGTGACCGCCGCCGTCTCCGTGGGTGACGACCTGCGCCTGGTCGGCGGCTCCCTGCACTGAGCCTCGCCGCGGGGGCCGGTCTACAGGGGGACGCCGAAGACCGCGCGGCGTCCCGCGAACTCGGTGACGCTCCACAGCGTGTTCCCGTCCCGGACGCAGGTGAGGTCCTCGGGACCGCTCGGGTAGGGCCGCCTGGCCACCGTCTCCCCCGCCACGAGCAGGGCGCCGTTCCTGGTGGAGCCCGCGCCCTGGCTGAGGTACCAGGTCCCGTTGCAGGAGAGCGCGCCCTGGATCTTCGGCTCGGGCAGGAGGTGGGCGTCCACGGCCCTGGCGACCCCGGCGTCGTCGGCCCGCAGGGAGCCGTCCTGGTCGAAGGCCCAGCGGGCGACCCTGCCGCCCTCCTGCCGGGTCTCCACGTACTCTCCGGAGACCAGCGTGCCGGGGGCGGTGCTCCGGTCCACGGCCGCGAAGGAGAACCTGGCCTCGCCCGTACGGCTCCAGGCGCCGGTCTGCGGCATCACGTAGCGGTAGCCGAAGGCGGTGTACACCCCGCCCCTCCTGCCGATCGTGGTCGTGCCGTCGCCGTTCACCTCGAAGATCTGCCGGGTGTCGAACACCCGCATGCCCCGCTCGGTGTCGGCGACGTACAGCAGGTCGCCGTACCAGGCGACGCCTCCGGCGTGGATGTTGATCGGGGAGATGCCGCCGGCGGTGTCGGCCACCACGAGCAGGACGTGCCGGTAGCGCAACGTGGCCGGGTCGAGGAAGGACAGCCGGATGCCCCGTTCCGGCGTGGACTGGGGTTTGAAGTACCAGCTCACCACGAAGGCGTTCCTGGCCAGGCCCGCGTCGGAGGAGCAGGTCAGGCCCTGGGGGTACCAGTCGGTGACCTCGTTGTCCGCGGCGTCGAAGCAGTACCAGTCGACCGGTTTGGGGTTCATCGTGCCGAACGCCCTGGTCCCGGCCGCTCCCTTCCTGATCGCCACCCGGTTCGCCTTGGTCAGCACGGTCTCCAGGGGGACCCGCTTGAGCCATCTCCCCAGTGCCACGGCTCCGGCCGCCAGGTCGCCGTCGTCACGTCTCAGCTCGAACGGTTCAACCGCCGTGGCCGTCATCGCGCTCATAAGGGGATTCTCCTTCTCCGACGGCCGTCCTGGCAGGCGGTCGAGATGTGGAGTTCACGAGTATGCCGGTCTCGGGTCCCTTTTGTGATCATTTCTGGGGGATCATGCCGGCCAGGTGTGCACGGGCGCGCCGGTCAGCGCCAGTTCCCGGTAGCGGGCCACCATCCTGGCCCGTGCCGCCGGGTCCCCGGCGAGGTCACCGAGCGCCTCCCGCTGCCAGACCGACCCGGTACGGCGCCGCCCGACCCGCTCCCGGATGATGTTCAACGTCCACTCGGCCTCCTCGGGCAGCACACCGACCCGTTCGAGCCCGGCGGCGGCCGCGGGGAGCAGGTCGAGCGCCAGCCGCGCCGCCGGGATCTCCCCCGGCCTGCCCGGCCAGGCCAGTGGCGCGTCCAGGCCGTGGATCGCGGCCCGGTAGAAGTTGCGGTAGGCGGCGGAGAAGGGGAACTCCTCGACCGGCTCGACGGCCAGGGCGGCGGTGAGTCCGAGCAGGAACGCGCTGTTGGCCGCCATGTCCAGCGGCGTCGGCCCCGCGGGCAGGGAACGCATCTCCACCCGCAGGTGACCGCCGTCCGCCGGATCGTAGACAGGCCTGTTCCACTGCCACACCGTGCCCTGGTGCAGCCGCAGCTCGGCCAGTTCGGGCACCTCCCGCTCCTGGCTCTCCTTCCAGGTCATCGGCAGCACCGGCTCGTAGTCGCGGACACACGCCTCGAAGATCTCCCCTGCCCCGGTCACCCACCCGGAGCCGAAGGCGACCCGCCTGTCCCTGCGGTCGCGCCGCTCCACGTCACGGTCGTCGGCGGCCTCCTCGAACAGGGCGATCCTGGTCTCCTCCCACAACCGCCTGCCCAGGAAGCCCGGCGAGTTGCCGCTCACCGCCAGGACGGGCCCGATGGCCAGCTGGGAGGCGTTGTAGACGCGGGCGAAGTCACCCGGAGGCGTGCGGAAGTGCACCTGCCAGGAGGTGTTCGCGCTCTCCAGGATCACCCCCTCGACTTCGAGCTCCAGCTGCTCGGCCCCCTCGATGCTCACCCGGAACGGCTCGGCGCGCAGCCGCCGCATCCCCCGGCTCAGCGCCCGGTAGCGGCTCTCGTCGCTGAGCGCCTCGTGGGTGAAGTCGAACTCGCTGAGCGAGGGCAGGATTCCGATCGCCACGACCCGGCCGCCCTGGGTCGCCGCCGCCGCGTCCGCCATGGCCATGGTCTCCTCCAGCTCGCGCACCAGCCCCGTGAACGGGCGCCCGGCGAGCGGCAGCGGCGTGAGGTTGACCTCCAGGTTGAACCTGCCCAGCTCGGGCACGAGGCGCTCGTCGTCCGCCGCCTCGCGCACCTCGTGGTTGCGGGGAAGCGGCCTGCCCTCCGGGGTGACGAGGAAAAGCTCAAGCTCGGCCCCGATCGTCGCCGGTCCCGCGCCGAAGCCCGGCCTGGCGAGCAGCTCCCGAAGCTGGTCGAGCTGCTCCTCCAGCCGTTTCCCGAAGCGGGCGAACTCCGCCTCGGTGAAGCGGTCCTTGTCGACTTGCTGGCCCATCGGCACCGTCCGATCAGTCGCTCCTGCTGTTGCCTCCTCCCTGTCCCGGCTGGACGGTTCTAATCAGCCCACCGCGCAAGTGCCGCGCCGTACGGCGATGCGGTCGGACCCCGCTCGGGCCCCGCTCGGGCCCCGCTCGGGCCACTGTCAGGCCGCTGTCAGGCCAGGCAGGTCAGCGGTTTGCCGCCGTTGAACGCCAGCATGTCGGTGATCACGGCGGTCAGGTCGACCGGTCCGCCGAGGGAGGCCCCGTCCAGGTCGGCGTAGGCCCGGTGCAGGTTGCCGACGATCCGCTCGGGGTCGAGCAGCCCGCCGTACTCGCCGAGGTCGGTCTCCCTGGCGGTCTCCAGCGGCGAGAGACCGGCCGCCCTGCCGCGCTCGGCGGTCTCCATCACGAACCGCAGGTATCCCCGCACCCGGCCGATGACCTCGGGGCCGCAGACGTCGCCGTGCCCGGGGACGATGGTCGTGGCGCCCAGTTCCTCGATCCGGTCGAGGGCTTCGAGCGACCCCAGGACCGACCCCATCAGCACGAACGGCGTACCGCCGTTGAAGACCAGGTCCCCCGCGAACAGCAGCGACCGCTCCGGGATCCACACGATGGAGTCGTTGGTCGTGTGCGCGGGTACACCGATGTGCCGGACCTCACAGCGCAGCTCGTCCGAGTACACGGTCACGCCGTCGGTGTAGGTGAGGAACGGCGGGCAGGCCCGCAGGTCGCCCCAGTCGACCTCGGTCCAGGCGATCGTGCGGTAGGCGGGGATGCCCTCGGCGAGGATCGCCTCCCTGGTCCGTTCGTGGCCGACGATCGTCGCCTCGGGGAAGGCGAAGTTGCCGAAGGTGTGGTCGCCGTGGTGGTGGGTGTTGACCAGCGTCGTGATCGGGTTCGCGGTGACCGACCTGATCGCCTCGCGGTAGGCCAGCGTGCGGCGTTCGGTCGAGCAGGAGTCCACGCTGATCACCCCGCGTTCACCGACCAGGAAGCCGGTGTTGTTGACCCACCAGCTCCCGTCGGGCTGAACGTAGGCGTAGACGCCGTCCGAGACCTCCTCGATCCGGGCGGGTGGCAGGGGATGGTCGTGTGGAGATGAGCTCATAACGGCATTGTCGGGCCTGAACCGGCGACCCGTGATCAGGAGGGCACGCTGTTCCCTCGTTCGAGCCGCCTGCGGATCCGCTCGGCGGACAACACGTTGAGCGCCTCACCCGCGGCGAGCGTGCGGGGCAGCAACTCCGCCTGGGTGGTCAGGGCACGGAAGAGGACCTCGACCGTCACGTCGTGGTCGGGACGCGCGACGATCTCGACCCGGTCCCCCGCCTCGATCCGCCCCGGTTCGATGACCCTGAGGTAGGCGCCGGGCCTGGCGGCCTGGGTGAACCGCCGTACCCATCCCTTCTCCGCGAGCCAGCCCGCGAAGGTCCGGCAGGGAATGCGCGCGGAGGTGACCTCGAGCACCAGATCGGCCCCTATCCGCCAGCGTTCGCCGATCAGCGCCCCGTTGACGTCCAGGCCAGAGGTGGTGAGGTTCTCCCCGAAGACACCGTTGGACAGCTCACGCCCGAGCTCCGTCTCCCAGAGGTCGAGGTCCTCCCTGGCGTAGGCGTAGACCGCCTGGTCGTCGCCGCCGTGGTCACGCAGGTCCCCGATCACGTCCCCGGCGACGCCGCTTCCGGCCGTGCCCGTCGGCCCGCCCGGCGCGGCCACGGCCACCGGCCCCGCCACGGGGCGCTTGTCGATCCCGGTGAGGGCGGCGTCGGTGTAGTCCGCCGGACGGCCGCGCCCGGCGTTGACGGAGAGAAGGTGAGCCATGGAGGCAGCCTACAAAGCTCTCCGGATCGGTACACACGCCCACCGGAAAGGCCCCTCTCACCTGCGAGGCCGCGATTGCGGTCTTCCCGTGTCGTCCCGGATTCCGATCCCAAAAGGGTTCAGGGGGTCTGCCGGGCCCGCTTTCCCGAGCACATCGTCCACATTCCTGCGAGGCAGGCCCCGAACCCGAACATGAGCACTGCGATGAGCAGCTCGTACGGCCATTCCATCATCGCCGGCTCCAACGCGACGACGAATACGAAGAGGGACATCATCAGTTGCCCCCATCCATATCGGCGAGGCAAAAAACCCCGATGAAGGAAGGGAACACGAGGAAGCCGGTTCGTCGCCAGCGCGTAGACGCCCAATGCGACATTGAGGCATCCGGCCCCCAGCGCGATCCACTGCACGGCTCCAAGAACCATCCGATTCGACCCCTCCAGAACCCAGGTACGCATCGCCCTCCTGAAAAGGCTGCCGGACCTGTCATCGAAGATCAAGTCCAGGGTGAGCGAACCACGCCGCCCGCGGGGGCGCCCCGGTCAACCGAGAAGAACCCACCCTCTCCCGCCCGCTCACGGCGCCTGCCGTCTCGCACGTTCCACCCCGACCAAAACGAATCACTCACCGTCGGTCTCGTGTGATTGTTCATCGTCCAGGAACGGCCCCGAATCGATATTTATACGGATGAGCAAGACCCGCCCTGATTTCAACGGTCAGGCACGGCGGCCAGGGCCGATCCAATCCCGGTGACGCCAGGTAATGATTACCGGGAAACACAGATCCATTGCCTGATGAGATAACTCACCGTGCTGCTAGCTTTACTCGCGGTAATCGAACTGGCGCCACATCTCAGGTAATCGCAGAAAGGATCTCCATGAGAATCGTCACCTGGTCCCTCGTCGGCATCGCCGCCGTCACCCTGCTGACGCCGGTCACCGCCAACGCCTCCTCCGAGTCCGCGTCCAACGCCGCCCGCAGCACCAAGGTCGTCTTCCACAACGACACCGACTGCACACTGACCCAGATCGGCAAGGAGACCTACCACGGCATCTGGGTGATCGAGCCCAACTCCAGCATCGCCCCGCACAGCAGCGACTACTTCAAGACCGAGTCCGACGGCGTCCTCACCGGCACCGAGGCCGCCATCAAGTATCGCGCCGACAACTGCTCCCGCGCGGGCAAGCAGGTCCGCTTCCACTGGGACAACCCTTACTACGGCCGTAACAGCTACGACTTCGACGGCACCGACGGTGCCTTCACCACCCGCTACACCGGCGGAAACGGCGACAACGCCACCGTCGACGCGCACGTGAGCTGATCCCTCCCCCGGGCTTGACCGGTCCCGGTGGCCGGTCAAGCCCCGGCATCCGCATGAACCCTCCTGCGACCGAACACTCCCGGCCTCGCCGTACCCGGCGAGGACTCCAGCCGGGCCCCGACCAGCGAGGACCTCCGAGAAGGAGGGCCAATAGGTTGTTCCACATGGACTATGTACGGCTGGGCAGTACCGGGATGAAGGTGTCGAGAATCTGTCTCGGCATGATGAGCTACGGTGACCCGTCCCGGTGGCGTGAGTGGATCCTCGACGAGGAACGGGCGGAGCCGATCGTGCGGCACGCCGCCGAGGCCGGGGTGACCTTCTACGACACCGCCGACGGCTACTCGGGCGGCAGAAGCGAGGAGATCACCGGAAACCTGCTCCGTGCGATCTTCCCGAACCGGGACGACTACATCCTGGCCACCAAGGTCTTCCTGCCCGTCGGCGAAGGCGTCAACGACCGGGGCCTGTCCCGCAAGCACGTCTTCTCCGCCATCGACGGCTCACTGCGCCGTCTGGGCGTCGACCACGTCGACCTCTATCAGATCCACCGCTGGGACCCCGAGACTCCGATCGAGGAGACCATGCGCGCCCTGCACGACGTGGTCACCTCCGGCAAGGCCCTCTACATCGGCGCCTCCAGCATGAGCGCCTGGCAGTTCGCCAAGGCCCAGCACGTCGCCGAGACCAACGGCTGGACCAAATTCGTCGCGATGCAAAATCACTACAACCTGATTTATCGGGAGGACGAGCGGGAGATGATCCCGCTGTGCGCGGACCAGGGGGTTGGGCTGATCCCGTGGAGCCCGCTGGCCAGGGGCCTGCTCGCCCGCGCGGGCTCGGAGCCGGGCAGCGTGCGGGAGGAGAGCGACGCCACCCGGATCGGAGCCCTGTACAGCGACGTGGAGAACAACCGCCAGATCCTCGACCGCGTCGCCCAGGTGGCCGCCGAGCGTGGGGTTCCCGCAGCTCAGGTGGCGCTGTCCTGGGTGCTGCGGCAGCCCGGCGTGTCCGCCCCGATCGTCGGCGCCACCAAGACCGGGCACGTGGACGACGCGGTGTCCGCGATCGACCTGGCCCTGACCGACAAGGAGATCGCCTTCCTGGCCGAGCCGTACCGGCCCCGGGTCGCCATCCACTGAGCGCACCGGAGTCGTCGGCGATCTTTCCCCGGGCTTGCCGTCCACGTGCCGGTCTCTAGATCGGGAGCCGCGTATAGCAGGGAGGTGACGTCTCCAAGCACGGATCAGCGGGGAAAGGCCAGCATGATTCAGCAGATGATCGCCCTGTCAGCCGTCGCCGTCATGGCGCTGAGCGGTACGACCGCGGGCGCGGTCGCGTCCACGGCGCCGCCGGGCACCAACGAGCAGGACAGGAGGTTCCTGGTCCAGGCTCACCAGGACAACCTGGCCGGGATCACGGCGGGCAGGGTCGCCGTCCGCAAGGGTCACGACCGGGACGTGCGGGCCCTGGGCAGGCGATTGGTCGCCGATCACACGCGGTTGGACGCGGAGGTCAGGCAGGTGGCCCAGTTGCTCGCGGTGTCCCTGCCCGAGGAGGCGACCACGGCGCAGCGCATCCAGTACAACCGGATCTCCGCCAGGAACGGGGACGCCTTCGACTGGGCGTGGCTGTCCGTCGCGGCCATCGACCGCCGTGCGTCGCTCGCCCGGGGGGCCAGGGAGCTGGCCGACGGTTCCTCGGCGCAGGTCAAGCGGCTGGCCGTCGACGCCAGGCCCGTCCTGTTGAGGCACCTCGAACTGCTGCGGCGCCACTCGGGCGGCGGCGCGACGGACGGCGAGCCGGGCAGGCCGGGCCGGGCCACGGCCGAGACCACCACCGGGACCACCGGGACCACCGGGACCACCGGGACCACCGGGACCACCGGGACCACCGAGAGCACCGGAACCACCGAGAGCACCGAGAGCACCGAGAGCACCGAGAGCACCGAGTCCTTCGTGATCCAGGAGGAGGGTTAGGGTCGGACGGTGACCGATCTCACGGACCTCGCGCAACTGGTCGGCGGCGACCACGGCCTGGCCGTCGTCTCGACCTTCCGCTCAGACGGGACGATCCGTTCCTCCGTTGTCAACGCGGGGGTGCTCGACCACCCCGTCACAGGGCGGCCGATCGTCGGGTTCGTCGTCAGGGGTGACTCCCGCAAGCTCGCCGACCTGCGGGCCAGGCCGTACGCCTCGGTGGTGCTGCGCGCGGGCTGGCGGTGGGCGTCGGCGGACGGGCCGGTCGAGCTGGCCGGGCCGGACGATCCGCTGCCCGGGATCGACGCCGAGGGGCTGCGGCTGCTGCTGCGGTTCGTCTTCGGCGCGGCGGGCGGGACCCACGACGACTGGGCGACCTATGACCGGGTCATGGCCGAGGAGCGGCGGACGGTCGTCCTGCTGACCCCCGACCGCCGGGCGGGCAACCCCTGAGGTGGTCCCGGCCGGGTGGCCGCCGGCTCCTGATCGACACCTTGACCGGGGGCCGCCGGCCCGTCCGGCCGGGTGCTCGCCCGGCCGGGGCGCCGGACCGTACAGTCGAGCGATGAACCCTCGTGACCGCGTGATCGAGCTGTTTCATCGGGTGGCGGCGTCGGTGCCCGCCTATGGCGCGTTCCTCAGGGAGCGGGACATCGATCCCGCCCGGATCAAGACATTTGATGATTTCGTACAGCTGCCGCTGACCAGCAAGGACACCTACACCCGCCGCTATCCCCTGCCCGAGCTGTGCCGGGACGGCGTGATCGGGGACATGATCTCGGTCTCGTCGGGATCGACGGGGACGCCGTCGTTCTGGCCTCGTTCCGTCGCCGACGAGCAGGTGATCTCCGAACGCTTCGAGGAGGTCTTCAGGGACGCCTTCGGGGCGGCGGGGCGCCGTACGCTGGCGGTCGTCTGCTTCGCGCTCGGCACCTGGGTCGGCGGCCTGTTCACCCTGGCCTGCTGCCGCCACCTGGCCGCCAGGGGGTATCCGATCACCTGCGTCGCGCCCGGCAGCGACCGGCGGGAGATCCTGCGGGTGGTCCCCGAGCTGGCCCCGCACTTCGACCAGGTCGTGCTGCTCGGTTATCCCCCCTTCCTCAAGGACGTCATCGACGCCGGGATCGCCGAGGGGGTGCCCTGGGCCGACTACTCGATCAAGCTGGTCACCGCCGGGGAGGTGTTCAGCGAGCAGTGGCGCACCCTGGTCGCCGAACGGGCGGGGATGACCGACCCCGCGCTCGACACCGCCTCCCTGTACGGCACCGCGGACGCCGGGGTGCTCGGCAACGAGACGCCGCTGTCCATCCGCATCCGCCGTTTCCTGGCCGAGCGCCCCGAGGTGGCCGAGGAGCTGTTCGGCCGGCAGCGGCTGCCGACCCTCCTGCAGTACGACCCGGCCGTGCGTTTCTTCGAGGAGCACGAGGGGACCCTGCTATTCTCCGGTGACAACGGCGTCCCGCTCGTCCGCTACCACATCGCCGACGAGGGCGGCCTGGTCCCCCATGACCGGATGCTCGGCTTCCTGGCGGGACACGGCTTCCGCCCGGCCTCGGCGGAGCCGCGCCTGCCGTTCGCCTACGTCTTCGGCCGCAGCCACTTCACGGTCTCCTACTACGGCGCGAACGTCTATCCGGAGAACATCTCGGCCGGGCTCGAACAGCCGCAGGTCAGCTCCCTGGTGACGGGCAGGTTCGTTCTTGAGGTGACCGAGGACGCCGGGCACGACCGGCGGCTGGCGGTCGCGGTCGAGCTGGCGGCCGGGGTGCGCGGCTCCGAGGAGACGGAGCGCCTGGTCGGCGAGTCGATCCTGGCCCAGTTGCTGCGCCTCAACAGCGAGTTCGCCGCGTACGTGCCCCCGGCGCGGCGGCACCCGGTCGTCTCCCTGAGGGAGAAGGGCGACCCGGAGTACTTCCCGCCCGGCGGAAAGCACCGTTACACCAGGGGGTGAAACTCTCTCCGGGAGGAGGATCGTTTCCCGGCCGGGCCTTCCCAAAAATGATCGAGAATTCTCCGAAAGGGGCGGCCCGGTCGGTCGGATTCAATCGCCTTCCCAGCTCAACGACCCACCTAAGAAAAGCAGGGGGCCGGTGATCGAATGACCGCCGCATCCCGAGGCCTAACGTAAAGAATGTCGCCGCGGCACCAAGGAGATGCAAAGACCCGGTTATGCTGGCACCCAGTCGAAAGTGGAAAGGTTCTTTCATGAACAATGACGCCGTCTGGGTGCGGGGCGTCACCGGCGTCCAGATGCACCACACCACGGACCTGCAGGACGCGAGCCGCTTCCTGGGCAACGCGGTGATGGCTCTGCGGGCCGCGCACGTGCGGACCGGTGACGAGCGCTACTCCGGTCTCGCCGACCAGCTCAAGGCCGTGACCGCGCAGGCCCGGGGGCTGGAGAGCCAGGCCAGGGCGAGCATGGAGGACCTGCACGTGGCCGATCCCGAGCTGTTCCTGCGCTGCCGTGACGGCGAGGAGCCCTGGCCGGACGAGATCCAGGCGGGGTTCATTCCGCGCCACACCTGCCGGGACCAGTGCCTTTACCACGACCACGACGTCTTGGGCGCCATCACGCAGTGCACCTGCGGGCGGCCTCCGTGCCGGGCGTGCGCCATCGGCGGTGCGCCCGTGGCGTAGCCCGGGAGATCTAGGCTTCTGTCATGGCACGAGCTAACGACGCCGTGGCGGCGGCCCTTGAGGAGTACGCCGAGCTGTTCGCGATGGCGGGCGGCGACGCCTTCCGGGTGCGCAGCTACCAGAAGGCGGCCAAGGCGATCGCCGGGTTTCCCGAGGACATCGCGGCCACCCCGGTCAGGAACGTGCCCGGCGTCGGTGCGGCGATCGCGGGCAAGGTCGAGGAGTACCTCGAACGGGGTGGCTTCCGTCAGCTCGACGAGCTGCGGGCGCGGATTCCCGAGGGGGTGCGGCGGCTGACCAGGATCGCCTCCCTCGGCCCGAAGAAGGCGGTCTTCCTGTTCCAGGAGCTCGGGATCGACTCACCCGAGGCGCTCGCCGAGGCGATCGGGCAGGGGCGGCTGCGGGGGGTGCGGGGCTTCGGCCCCAAGACCGAGGAGAACCTCCTCAGGGGGATCGAGCAGCTCGAGGTGGCGAGCAGGCGGGTGCACATCGGTGTGGCCATGGAGCTGGCCGAGCGGATCATCGCCTCGCTGCCCGCCGAGCGGATCGCCTACGCCGGGTCGCTGCGCCGGATGAGGGACACCGTCGGCGACGTGGACATCCTGGCGGTCGGGCCGGAGAGCCTCATGGAGGTCTTCAGGGCGCAGCCGTACGTGGCGGAGGTCATCGCCTCGGGCGAGAAGAAGACCTCGGTGCGCACCCACGAGGGGCTCCAGGTCGATCTGCGCCTGGTTCCCGCGGAGTCGTGGGGCGCGGCGATGCAGTACTTCACCGGCTCGAAGGAGCACAACGTGCACCTGCGCGAGATCGTGGTGAAGAGGGGCTGGAAGCTCTCCGAGTACGGTCTGTTCGACGGTGGCCGGGTGATCGCCGCCGAGCACGAGGAGGACGTCTACCGGGCGCTGGGCATGGAGTGGATTCCCCCGGTGCTGCGGGAGGACGGCGGTGAGATCGACGCCGCGCTCAGGGACGGGCTGCCCGTCCTGGTCACCGAGCGTGACCTGCGGGGCGACCTGCACACCCACACCGACCTGACAGACGGCATCGCCTCGCTTGAGGAGATGGTCGCCGCCGCCCACGCGCGCGGCCACTCCTACTACGCGGTGACCGATCACGCCCCCGACCTGGCGATGCAGCGGATGACCCTGGACAAGGCCCTGGAGCAGCGCGAGCGGCTGCGGCGGCTCCAGGAGGACTATCCGGACATGCGGCTGCTGCACGGCACCGAGCTCAACATCGCCCCGGACGGCTCGGTCGACTGGCCCGCCGAGGTGCTCGCGGGCTTCGACGTGTGCGTGGCGAGCGTGCACTCCCACTTCACCCAGTCTCGGGAGGAGATGACCAGGCGGTTCGTCACCGCCTGCGAGAACCCGCACGTCCACGTGATCGGCCATCCGACGACGCGCCGGATCGGCAGGCGCCCTCCGGTCGACGCCGACTGGGACGAGGTGTTCCGCGCCGCGGCCCGCACCGGAACCGTGATGGAGATCGACTCCTTCCCCGACCGTTCCGACCTGCCCTCGGACCTGGTACGGCTGGCGCGCCACCACGGGGTGCGCTTCTCGATCGACAGCGACGCCCACGCCGTGCCCCACCTGGACAACCAGCGTTTCGGGGTCGGCGTCGCGCAGCGCGCCTGGCTGACCGCCGAGGACGTGGTCAACACCTGGCCGGTCGAACGGCTGCTGGACCTGCTGCGTCCATGACCTGCGGCGCTTCATGCCGTTCGCATGCGCAACCCTTACCTGACCGGGTGGGGATGGAACGTCCTTCCTGTACGGCATGCGTATTTAGTGTGGTGAAGAGCGGGGGCGTCCTGAGGCCCCGGGGCGAAGCGGGGCGATGATGGACGTGAACAGTCTGTTTTCCGTGAGAAGGTCCGACCGATGCGCCAGCTGACCGCCCTCGACGCACAGTTCCTGCACGCCGAGACGGCGACGACCACGACCCATGTCGCCGGGCTGGCGATCCTCGACCCGGCGGGGTGCCCCGGAGGCACGCTGACCAGGGAGGCGCTGGTCGACCGGCTCAGGGAACGACTACACCTGGCGCCCGTGCTGAGCCTGCGCCTGGCCGAGGTGCCCTTCGGCCTTGGCAGGCCGTACTGGGAGGAGGTCGCCGACCTCGACGTCGCCGGCCACGTCCACGAGCTGACCCTCCCCGCGCCCGGGGACGACAGGCAGCTCGCCAGGAAGGTCGCCAGGCTCCACGAACGGCGCCTCGACCGTGGCCGCCCGCTGTGGGAGATGTATCTCATCCACGGGCTGGCCGGGGGGCGGGTCGCGCTCTACGCCAAGATCCACCACTGTGCCCTGGACGGGGTCACCGGCGCGGAGACCTTGGCGGCCATGCTCGACCTCACCCCCGAGGCTCCCGAAGCCCCAAAGGCCCGCAAGGCTTCCAAAGCCAGGGCCCCCAAGGCCGAGGCCGACCCCGCCCAGGGGACGCTCGCCGTACCGGAGGGCGAGGAGGTGCTGGGGCCGCTGGCCATGCTCACCGCCGCGGCCGGCAGGTCGGTGACGTACCCGGGCAGGGCGCTGCGCGCGCTCGGCCGGATGATGACCGACCTCGACGCGATACCGGGGGTCTCGGCGCTGCCCGGCGCGCGGGCGGTCGCCGAGACCGCCAGGACGTTCACCGGGAACCAGGCGGAACTGCCCGAGCTGCCGCCGCTGGCCGCTCCCCGCACGCCGTTCAACGGCCCGATCAGCGCCAAGCGGCGTCTCGCCTACGGCTCGATCCCGCTCACCGAGGTCAGGCACGTCGCCAAGTCCTTCGGCCTCAGCGTCAACGACGTGGTCATGACGGTGTGCGCCTCGGCGCTGCGTGCCTGGCTGCGCGAGCACCACGCGCTGCCGGACCGGCCGCTGGTCGCCGCGGTCCCCGTCTCGGTCCGTACGGCCGCCGCGCGGGCCGGAGGCGTGATCGGCAACCGGCTGTCCGTCATGGTCACCCAGCTGCCGACGGACGTGGCCGACCCGCTGGAGCGGCTGCGGGCCATGGGCGCGACGATGCGCGTGGCCAAGCGCCGGTTCGCCGAGTCACCGGCCACCTGGCTCGACGGGCTCTCCACGCTGCTGCCCACCGTCCTCACCTCGGTGGCGACCCCGGCGATCTCCCGGCTGGCCTCGGTCACGTTGCCGCCGATCAACCTGATCGTGTCGAACGTGCCCGGCCCCCAGCTGCCGCTCTACCTGTGCGGGGCCCGGCTGCTGGCCTATCATCCGGTCTCGGCGCTGAGCGACATGAGCGGCGGCCTCAACATCACCTGCTTCTCCTACGACGGGTCGCTGGACTTCGGGGTCCTCGCCTGCCCGGATCGGGTGAAGGACGTGTGGCGGCTGATGGACCACCTGCGGGAGGCGATGGAGGAGCTGGCCGCGCTGGACCCGCGTTCCTGACCGTCCTCATCCCAGGGCGTGGGCGATCAGTTCGGCGACGGCGTCGGGGTCGATGTGGTGGCCGGTGAGCTGGCAGAGGTTCTCCTGGTGCAGCAGCACGGCGGCGAAGGTGACCGCCGCGACCTCAAGCCGGGCCGCGTCGCCGCGCGGGGTGGGCAGTGCCAGCTCCAGGGCGAACCTGGCGCGCCTGACGATCTCCCCGTTCAGCCTGCCGAGCCGGTCGCGGACCGAGCCGTGGGTGTCGGCCTCGCGGAACAGGATGCGCCGCATCGCCGGGGAGGCCCGCAGCGGCAGGCGGCGGGCCAGCCGGGACAGGCTCTTGGCCGCGTCGCCGGGGACGGCCTCGACCTCGGGGGTCTCCTCGACGAGTGTGCGCTCGTCGACCAGCGCGACCAGCACGTCGATCTTCCTGGGGAAGTAGTGGAAGACGAGCCCCTTCGGCACCCGGGCCAGGCGGGCGATCGCCGCGGTCGGTGTGGCCTCGTAGCCGCCGCCCGCGAACAGTTTCTCCGCGGCGTCGAGGATGCGTGTGCGCGCGTCCGGGCCCGGGGCGTCGCCGGAGCGCGGTCTGAGGCTGCCCACAGCCAGACGATAACCGCCTGGTGGCGCGGTTTTCCATGCCGGTTTCCCGCTGGTTTCCCTACCGCGGGGAAAGCGTCCCCTCATCGGTTCCCCTCTGACCCGCCGTCACCCTTCGCGACCGTTTCCGGACCGTCGTCAAAGGGTGCCCGGTGCGGTTCGTGATCGCCGGACACCTACCCTGATCAGCATGACCTTCTCCGAACTGAGCCTCTTTCCCGTCTGTCTCGGCGGCAACGTCTTCGGCTGGACCGCGGACCGTGACGAATCCTTCGCCGTCCTGGACGCCTACGCCGAGGCGGGCGGGAACTTCGTCGACACCGCCGACGTGTACTCCGAGTGGATCCCGGGTCACTCCGGGGGCGAGTCGGAGACCGTCCTGGGCGAGTGGCTCGAGTCCCGGGGCAACCGCGACCGGATGGTGATCGCGACGAAGGTCGGCTCGATGAGCGGCCGGGCCGGCCTGTCGGCGGCGAACATCCGCCTGGCCGTCGAGGACTCGCTGCGGCGGCTGCGGACCGACTACATCGACCTGTACTGGGCGCACGTCGACGACCCTGAGACGCCGCTTGAGGAGACCCTTGGCGCGTTCGACGCCCTGGTCCGCGAGGGCAAGGTTCGCGACATCGGGGCCTCGAACTACGGGGCCGAGCGGCTCACCGAGGCGCTGGCGATCTCCGAGCGGGAGGGCCTTGCCCGTTATGTCGCTCTGCAGCAGCACTACAACCTGCTCGAACGCGACTACGAGGGCGGGCTGCGCGAGGTGGTCGCCGCCAACGGCCTGGTCAGCACGCCGTACTTCGGGCTGGCCAGGGGGTTCCTGACCGGGAAGTACCGTCCCGGTGTCGAAGTGCGCAGCGCCCGCGCGGGCGGGGCGACGCCGTACCTGGCCTCCGAGCGTGCCCTCAGGGTGCTCGACGCGCTGGACAGGGTGTCCGCGGAGCGCGGGGTGGCCCAGGCGACGGTGGCCCTGGCCTGGCTGGCCGCCCAGCCGACGGTCGCGACGCCGATCGCCAGCGCCCGCACCGTGGAGCAGCTGGACCAGCTGCTCGCCGTCGCCGACCTGAAGCTGGGCGAGGAGGAGCTGGCCCTGCTGGATGAGGCCTCACGCTGAGAATCCGGGCACCGACGGGCCCCCGCCCGCCGGTGCCCGGACGTTCTCCGGTGCCGTTCCTAGTGCCGTACGGCCTGCTCGGCGCCGATGCCGGTGAGCGAGCGGACCTCGATCTCGGCGTACTTGCCCGGGTTGTACTCCTTGCTGAGCCGCGCCCCCACGTAGCCCGCCAGGAAGCCCAGGGGGATCGAGACGATGCCGGGGTTGCTCAGCGGGAACCAGGCGAAGTGGGCGTCGGGGAACAGTGAGGTGGCGCTTCCCGAGACGACCGGGGAGAAGATCACCAGGATCAGGGCCGACAGCAGGCCGCCGTAGATGGCCGAGACCGCCCCCGCGGTGTTGAAGCGCCGCCAGAACAGGCTGTAGAGGATGGCGGGCAGGTTGGCCGAGGCGGCGACCGCGAAGGCCAGCGAGACCAGGAAGGCCACGTTCTGCCCCTGGGCGAGGATGCCGAGCCCGATGGCGACCGCGCCGATGACGAAGGCCGAGATCCTGGCGACCAGGATCTCCTCCCCCTCGGTGACCTTGCCGCGCTTGAACACGTGGGCGTACAGGTCGTGGGCGAAGCTGGAGGAGGAGGCCAGCGTCAGACCGGCGACGACGGCCAGGATGGTCGCGAAGGCGACGGCGGCGATGACCGCGAGCAGGATCGTGCCGCCGACCTCGCCGAAGACGGCCCTGCCGACCGCCTCGGCGAGCTGTGGCGCCGCGGTGTTGCCCGCCTTGTCCTGCCCGGCGATCGCCTCGCCGCCGACCATCGCCGCCGCGCCGAAGCCGAGCACGAGGGTCAGCAGGTAGAAGACGCCGATGATGCCGATGCCCCACAGGACCGACTTGCGGGCCTCCTTGGCGGTGGGGACGGTGTAGAAGCGGATCAGGATGTGCGGCAGGCCCGCGGTGCCGAGCACCAGCGCCAGGCCGAGGCTGATCAGGTCGATCTTCCCGGCCAGGCCCTGGGCCGCGGTGCCGTACTTCAGGCCGGGGATGAGGAAGGCGTCGCCCTTGCCGCTGCCCGTGGCGGCGGAGCCGAGCAGCCCGGAGATGTTGAAGCCGTACCGGCCGAGTACCAGCAGGGTGACCAGGGCCGCGCCGGTCATCAGCAGCACGGCCTTGACGATCTGCACCCAGGTGGTGCCTTTCATCCCGCCGACGACGACGTAGATGACCATCAGCAGGCCGACGCCGACGATCGTCAGCGCCTTGCCCGTCGGGGAGGTGATGCCGAGCAGCAGGCCGACCAGTGCGCCCGCGCCGACCATCTGGGCCAGCAGGTAGAAGATCGAGACGGTGATGGTCGACACGCCCGCGGCCGTGCGGACCGGGCGCGGGCTCATCCGGAAGGCCAGCACGTCGGCCATGGTGTACTTGCCGGAGTTGCGCATCAGCTCGGCGACCAGCAGCAGCGCGACCAGCCAGGCGACCAGGAAACCGATCGAGTACAGGAAGCCGTCGTAGCCCGACAGGGCGATGATGCCCGCGATGCCGAGGAAGCTGGCGGCCGACATGTAGTCGCCGCCGATCGCCAGGCCGTTCTGCAGGCCGCTGAAGGAACGCCCGCCCGCGTAGAAGTCGGCGGCGTCCTTGGTGTTGCGGCTGGCCCAGAAGGTGATGCCCAGCGTCGCCGCGACGAAGACCAGGAACAGGGCCGTGGAGAGCGTCTGGTGGCTCACGCCGCCTCCCTCTCACGCTCGGCCTCACGGCGGAGTTCCTCGGCCAGCGGGTCCAGCCTGCGCTCGGCGTAGCGGGAGTAGGCCCAGGCGATCCAGAAGGTGGAGACGAACTGGAGCAGGCCGAGGATCAGTGCCACGTTGACGTTGCCGAAGAGTTTGACGCCCATGAAGTCACGAGCCCACCCGGACAGCACCACGTACAGCAGGTACCAGGCGAAGAAGGCCGCGGTCATCGGGAAGGCCCAGGACCGGAAGCGCCGTCTGAGTTCCTGGAAGCCCTCCTCACCCTCTATCCGTTCGTACACCGATGGTTCTTTACGCCCGGCGGTCATCGGACCTCCCGCATATGTGATGTGGATCACGGATAACGTAGGAGGGGACGGTACCCCGCGTGGAGTACCGCCGAGGGGCTCTTCGCCCAGGTGGCGTCGCGTCGCGGCAAGTTGGTAATGGTCTGCGGTGAAAGGTCCTTTCCGTGCGCCGAGCGGCCGGGCGGGCCCGTCAGCGGCGGCCCGCCAGGCGCCGCAGGGCCCGGCCGGTGGGCAGGACGGGCACCGCGCTGTGCACCATGGAGAACGCCTCAAGGCCGGGGACGATCACGGTGAGGACCGGGCACCTGTCGTGCTCCGGGTTCCACCGGAAGGAGTAGGCCCCGAACCCGGCGTGCCCGAGCGTCCGCAGGATCACGGCGATCTGCTCGCCGACGCCCTCCCCGCCGTCCTCGGGACCGGCCTCCGGCAGCTTCGCGTCGAAGACGACCCGGTCGAGCAGTGGGGCGGGGTCGAGCCGGGCGCAGCGTTCGAGCAGCGGCCAGCGCCGCAGGCTCTCCAGCCTGCGGCCCAGGGTCAGGTCGACGCCGAGGGAGAGGTTGAACGACGACTGGACCACCTCGGTCAGCGCCCGCTCGACGGCGTACTCCGGGTCGAGGGAGGCACCGGAGCCGATCACCCCCGGGTACGGCCCGGCCCGGGAGGGGAGTGCGCAGTAGACGGGGATGCCCAGGTCGGAGGTGATGTCGATGATGATGGGGAGCGCTCCCAGATAGGTCGCGGCCTCATCGTGCAGGCGTCGCAGATCGGGCGGGAGGCTCTCCGGGTCGAGTGCGGACAGCCTCGACCTCCCGCCGAGGTACCAGTCGAGGAGCGCGTGTGACAGCGCGTCCCGTTCGACGACCTCCAGCAGGCCGTGCAGGAGGGCGTCCTGCTCGCTGACCCCGGCCGCGGTGCCGTTGTCGTAGGCGTAGCGCAGGTAGGGCTCGTAGCGCAGGTCGTCCCCGGGGATCGGGTGGCTGCGGCAGGAGGGCGAGCGGGAGAAGGCCGGGTACCACACCGGGGACCGTCCCGGGCTCAGCGGCTCGGCCCGCAGGCAGGCGAGACCGGCGTCCGGGTAGTCGCGGGCCAGACGCTGGATCATCTCCTCACCGCGCAGCTCCGGCTGGGAGACCACCGTCCCGACCGGGATGGCCCGCACCCGCCCGCTGTCGTGGGCGAGCGCCGCCTGCCCCTCCTCGTGCTGAAGGTGCTGCCAGGCCTCGAACAGCGCGCTGACCGTGCTCTGGGCGCCCGCTCCCTTGCCGAGGGAGGCGGTGACCGCGCGGCCCTCGGGGTCGCGCACGGTGCAGCGGTGCACGGGGAACTCCGCCGACCCCGCCGAGACCAGCTCGGCCGAGAGCCCGCGGTCGGCGAGTACGGACTCGATGACGGCGAGCGCGCCGGTCAGGCCGGTGCCGCGCTCGCGCTGGGCGCGCGCCATCGTCGTCAGAGGGTTCCGGGAGCGAACCGGACGGTGAAGAACTCGTCGAGGAGCACCCTTTCGGACAGGGTCACCGAGAAGTTGTCCTCCAGCTGGAACCCATCCGGTTTGAGAAGCGACTGGCCGTTGGAGTTGCTGTTGCCCATCGCACGCTCCTGTTGTCACTCGAATAACAGAAATGTCCTTATATTACAGGTCATTTCGACATAAGTCATAGATCATTGTCAAGTAGAGCGGGGGTGCCAGTCACCCCGGTCGAGATCCAGCGTCTCCGGCGTGTGCAGGCGGACCATCGTCCTGGCCACACCGGGCGGAATACGGCTTCTGGTCAGCAACGAGACCACGACCATGACGGTGAAGGCGACCGGCACCGACCACGCCGCGGGCTGGGCCAGCAGCGCCCCGGCGAGCCCGGTGTGCGGCCCCTCCCCGATCGTCAGCAGCACCGCCCCGCAGGCCAGGCCGCCGCCGACGACCAGCCCCGCCATCGCCCCCGGCGGCGTCAGGCGCCGCCACCAGATGCCCAGCACCAGCAGCGGGCAGAAGGAGGAGGCCGAGACCGCGAAGGCGAGCCCGACCACGTCGGCGACCGGCAGCGAACGCGCCGACGAGGCGAGCACCAGCGGTACGGCGACCGCGACCACCGCCGCGACGCGGAAGGAGCGGACCCCGCCCCGCAGGATGTCCTGCCCGATGACCCCCGCGACCGAGACGGTCAGTCCCGAGGAGGTGGACAGGAACGCCGCGAAGGCCCCCGCCGTCACCAGCGCGGTCAGCAGGTCGCCCGCGACGCCCCCGACGAGCCGCCCCGGCAGCGTGAGCACCACCATGTCGCTGCCCCGCAGCCCCGGCAGGTAGACCCGGCCCAGCGCGCCGTAGACGGCCGGCATCAGGTAGAACAGGCCCAGCAACGACAACACCGCCAGCGTCGTACGGCGCGCCGCCCGCCCGTCCGGGTTGGTGTAGAAGCGCACCAGCACGTGCGGCAGGCCCATGGTCCCCAGGAACGTGGCCAGGATCAGCGAGTAGGTCGAGTAGAGGCCGTACTCCCTGCCGCCGGACAGCGGCAGCGCCCAGGTGGCCACGTCCCGCGCGTTCAGGCCGGGCGCGCCGTCCGCCCGCCAGGCCAGCACCAGGAAGACCAGCGGCACGGCCAGCGCGGTGAGCTTGAGCCAGTACTGGAAGGCCTGCACGAACGTGATCGAGCGCATGCCGCCCGACAGCACGTTCACCCCGACCACGCACGCGACCACCAGTCCGCCCGCCCAGTCGGGTGCCCCGGTGACGGCCCGCAGCACCAGTCCGGCGCTCTGGAACTGCGGCATCAGGTACAGCCAGCCGATCAGCACGACCAGCACCCCGGCCATCCGCCGTACGGCCATCGACTCCAGGCGCGCCTCGGCGAAGTCGGGCAGCGTGTAGGCGCCGGAGCGGCGCAACGGCGCGGAGACCAGGACCAGCAGCACCAGGTAACCGCCGGTCCAGCCGACGGGAAGCCACAGCATGTCCGCGCCGTACAGCAGGATCAGCCCCGCGATGCCCAGGAAGCTCGCCGCCGACAGGTACTCCCCGCCGATCGCGGAGGCGTTCCACAGCGGGGAGACCGTGCGGGAGGCGACGTAGAAGTCGGAGGTCGTGCGGGACAGGCGGATGCCGAACGCCCCGATCAGCACCGTGGTGAGCATCACCAGCACGACCGCGGCCACACCGTAGACGACGTTCACCCCGCCCTGTCCACCAGGTCGGCGAAGTGACGCTCGTTGCGCTCCGCCTGCCGTACGTAGAGCCACGCGCCGGTGACGAAGACCGGGTAGATCAGGCCCGCCAGCACGACCCACGGCAGGGGGACGCCCAGCACCAGGACCGCGCGCAGCTCGGGCACGAGCAGGAACAGCAGCGGCAGGCCGCCGACCACGCAGGCCAGCACGGTGCACACGAACAGGGCGAGCCGGAACTGGGTGCGCACCAGCGAGCGCATGTAGACCTCACCGAGACTGGTCTGCTCGTCGATCTCCCTGGTCACCGGGTAACGGGGATTGCGGGCGGCCGTGGTGCGCGGGCTGGTCACCACCTCGCGGCGCCGGCGGCCCTCGTCCCCGCGCGGGTGCTCCGCCCCTGCCCTGCTCACTCGGGCCTGCCCTTGCGCGCCCTGCGGACCAGCAGGTCGCGAAGCTCCCGGGTGTGCCTGCGGCTGACCGGGATCTCGGTCCCGCAGACGCGCACCACGCACCGCCCCGAGTCGATGTGCAGCTCGTCGATGTGCTTGACGGCCACCAGGTGGCTGCGGTGCACGCGCACGAACCCCGCCGACGACCACCGCTCCTCCAGGGTCGCCAGCGAGATGCGGACCAGGTGGCTGCCGCCCGCGGTGTGCAGGCGCGCGTAGTCGCCCTGCGCCTCGACGTAGCGCACCTCGGTGCTGGCCACGAAGCGGGTCACCCCGCCCAGCTCGACCGGGATCGTGCCCGGCCCCGCCCGGCTCGCCCCGTCCCCGTCAGGCAGTTCGGCCGACACGCACACCCGGCGTACGGCCTCGGCCAGCCGTTCGGGCCTGACGGGTTTGAGCAGGTAGTCCTCCGCCTTGATCTCGAAGGCGTCCACCGCGTGCTCCTCGTAGGCGGTCACGAACACCACCCGGGGCGGGTTGGCGAACTGCGACAGCAGCCTGCCCAGCACCACCCCGTCCAGGCCGCGCATCCGGATGTCGAGGAAGACGGCGTCGATCGGACGCCCGTCGGCGATCGCCCGGTCGAGCACGCGCAGCGCCGCGGCGCCGTCCCTCGCCTGCGCGACCTCTCCGATTCTCGGGTCGTCCCGCAGCAGGTAGGCCAGGTCCTCCAGGGCGGGAAGTTCGTCGTCGACGGCCAGGACTCGAAGACCGGTCACGGGCGCTCCTCCGGATCGTCGAGGGGGAATCCCTAGAGGGTGATGAATCAGACATCACCTGTCAACAGTTCCTGACCTGCCGAATCCACAGAAAGGTGTTCAGTGGGCGGAGACGCCCGGGTGGTACTTCGGCACACGGACGCTCACCTTGGTTCCCGCGCCCTTGCCGGTCTCGGCCACCAGGCCGTACTCGTCACCGTAGACCTGACGCAACCGCTCGTCCACGTTGGCCAGGCCGACCCCGCCCGTCCCCGAGCGCTCCTCCGCGTCCCCGGCCAGGATGCGGCGCAGCCGTTCGGGGTCCATGCCGACGCCGTCGTCCTCCACGCTGATCCGGCACTCGGCCCCGGCGTCCTCGGCGATGATCGAGATGCGGCCGATGCCCGGCTTGCTCTCCAGGCCGTGCCTGACCGCGTTCTCCACCAGCGGCTGCAGGCACAGGAACGGCACGGCGACCGCGAGCACCTCCGGGGCGATCCGCAGCGTCACCTGGAGCTGGTCGCCGAACCTGGCGCGTTCCAGGGTCAGGTAGCGGTCGATGGAACGCAGCTCCTCGGCCAGCGTGGTGAACTCCCCGTGCCGCCTGAAGGAGTAGCGGGTGAAGTCGGCGAAGTCCAGCAGCAGCTCACGGGAGCGGTTGGGGTCGGAGCGCACGAAGCTGGCGATGGTCGTCAGCGAGTTGTAGATGAAGTGGGGGGAGATCTGCGCGCGCAACGCGCGAACCTCGGCCTCCATCAGCCGTGTCCGCGAACGGTCGAGCTCGGCCAGCTCCAGCTGGGAGTCGACCCAGCTGGCCACCTCGTGGGTGGCCCTGACCAGACCGGCCGAGGCGTGCCCGCCGTAGGCCGCCAGGGAGCCGACCACCCGGCCGTCCGTGGTGAGCGGCACCACGACGGCGTATCTGATCGGGCACTCCGGGATGTCGCACGAGACGACCTCGGGGCCGAGCACCTGTGTACGGCCCCCGCCGAGGGTCTTGGCCGCGTAGGCGAACGCCTCGGCGGCGTGGTGCTCCCCCTCGCCGTCGTAGACCAGAAGGCGCTGCCCGTCGGTGATGGCCAGCGCCGGGGAGCCCAGCAGCTCGCGCAGATGCCGCGAGGCCTTCTGGGTGCCCGCCTCGGTGAGCCCGGCCCGCAGCGGCGGCGCGGCCAGGGAGGCGGTGTGCAGGGTCTCGAAGGTGGCGCGCTCGGCCGGGCTGCTGCCCAGCTCGCGCCTGCCGCGCAGCACGCGCCACAGCACCAGGGCCGGGACGCCCACCAGGGCGGCTACGAGCAGCGCGGCGACGAGGGGTTCCACGTCCCGGACCCTATCCTCGCACGTGGGTCGGCGCCCCTCCGACGGAGATCAGATCCCCTCCCCATGCCTTTACGTTGTAGATCAAAGACATGCCGACCGGCCCGGACCTCACCCGGTGGCCCCCTTCCCGAACACCGCTTTCAGGACGTCCGCGCCGAGGGGCGGAAAGGGGTGAGGGCCTCACGGACGCGCAGGGCGTACGACGCGGCCTCCCCCGGGCCGTCGTAGGCGGTCCGGGGCCAGAAGAAGCCGCGCAGGCCGTCCTTGCGGTTGCGGGGCACCACGTGGACGTGCAGGTGCGGCACGCTCTGACTGATCCGGTTGTTCATCGCGACGAACGTGCCGCCCGCGCCGAGCCCCCGCTCAACGGCGGCGGCGACCGCCTGGACCCGCTGGAAGAACGGGCCGACCGAGGCGGGAGGCAGGTCGGTGAGGGTCTCGGCGTGCGCGGCGGGGGCGACCAGGACGTGCCCCTTGAAGACGGGCCGGATGTCCAGGAAGGCGGTGGCCACCTCGTCGGAGAACACCACCTCTCCCGGCCGCTCCCCCGTCGTGATGGCGCAGAACAGGCATCCCTCGGCTGGCATCCCCCCAGGATAGAGGGGGCGCGACTAGCATTCACCCCGGTCGTGTTCCCGTCCGCGAGGAGAAACCCGTGTCCGCAGAACCCCGTCAGACCTCCTGGAGCGACTCCTACGACGAGTGGCGGGCGGACGCCGCGGACCCGGCCTTCAGCGAGTGGCTGCGCTCCGGCTCCGAGCCGGAGTGGACGGCGGTCGTCACCCACCCGTTCGCCGCCTCCATCACCCGGGGACTGACCCCGGAGGAGGCCATGCGCCGTTATCTGGTGCAGGACTTCCAGTTCGTCGACTCCTTCACCGCGCTGCTCGGCGCCGCCGTCGCCGCCGCGGACACCTTCGAGTCACGGGTGCCGTTCGGCCGCTTCCTCGGCGAGACCGCGACGACGGAGGAGAAGACCTACTTCCACCGGGCGCTGGCCGCCCTCGGCGCGAGCGAGGCCGAGCTGACCGCTCCCCCGCTCGAACCGGTGACGGCCGATTTCCGCGCGCTGATGGACGAGGCCAGGAGGAGCCTGGACTACCCGGCCATCCTGGCGGTCCTGTGCGTGGCGGAGTGGAGCTATCTCGGCTGGGCGAGCCTGGCCGAGGAGCCGCTGCCCGGCGGTCCCGGCGGTCCGGGGAGCTTCGTGCACCGTGAGTGGATCGAACTGCACGAGGGGCCCGCGTTCCGCGCCTGGGTGGCCTTCCTGCGCGGCGAGCTCGACCGCCTCGGCCCCGCGCTCCCCGCGGGGGAGCAGGCCCGCGTACTCGACGTCTTCCGCCGGGCCGTACGGCTTGAGCTGCGTTTCTTCGACATGGCCGCCGGGTCCTGAGAGCCGGCCGCCGGGGCTCCCGCGGGCCCCGGCGGCGGCCGGCGTCAGGAACGCACCTTCGTGACGACGGTCTTGCTGAAACGGAAGGAGCAGAACCGGTCACGCGCGGTGGCGCGGCCGTAGTGCCGCTCGAAGTCCTTCTGGCCGAGGCCGTCGACGCTGTCGAAGCCCAGCCTGGCCACCGCCGTCCTGCCGCCGTGGCGGGCGAGGGTGGTGCTCAGGACGATCCTGCCCTGGTGCGGAACCGGCTTGGAGACGTCGCTGGGAACCTCGCACCACAGGCCGTCACGGTACTTGTGGCAGGGGAAGGTGACCACCTTCCTGCCCGACGGGTCCACGAGAGTGGCCGTGCGCGGGGCCTTCGCGCCCTTGGGGAGGGTGCCGCCGACCCAGAAGGAGGCCCAGTAGGGGGCGAAGGACTCCATCCAGGTCATGGAGTAGTCGAGGGTGTAGGTGACGCGCCCGCCCTGGTGGACGCGCGGGGTCCCCTTGGCCTTGAGCTTGATCTTGACGAGGGGGTCCCGTTCGCACTTCTTCACCGTGCTGGCGCAGGTCGCCGCCTGCGCGGGGACGATGGGTGACAGGGCGACCGCGACGAGGGCGAGGCCCGCGGTGAGGCCGAGAGCTCGGCGCATGAGTCCTCCTGGGGGATCGGCCGGAGAGGGGGTCCGTGCCTGCGGCGATCCCCGCTCCGGACTCGGGAGGCGCCGCATCGGGAGGCCGCGGCCGCGTCGCGGCGGACAAGACCTCCCGCACCGATCACTACGTATGGACGGCCGGAACGGTTCAGCGGGGAGTCACCGATCCCTCGGATACCGGGCGGGCGGAAAGGAGGGGGTCCGCCGCCCACCCGGAAACGGCCAGATTACCCCGCCGCCCCCCGAATCCGCCCATCCCAAAACATCACCGGGTCCCGGGCGGCGGGCCTGTGGAGCGTTCTACCTCCTCCGGCCGTGCCTCAGCAGGCGGAACACGACCAGGCCGAGGGCCGCCGTGACGGTCGCCACGGCCGCGGCCGCGACGGGACGCCTGGCCGCCCGCGTGGTGACCTCGTCGGCGGCCCGCCGCACGTCGGCCGGGGTGGTCCGCCTGACCCGCTCGACGACCCCGGTCGCGGTGGCCGCGGTCGCCGCGCCCGCCCGGCGCAGCTCGTCGCCGACCTGGGCGGCCGTCTCGTGCACGCGCCCCCGCACGTCGGTCTTGCGCACCAGTGCCTCCACGGTCTCCCCCAGCTCGCGGCGGTCCCGCTCGATGTCCCGCCGTACGGACTCCCGGCTCGTTCCCCCGGCCTCGCCCGTCTCCTTCCCGTGGGCCTTCTCCGGAGACCTCTCCGGAACCCGCGCCGGAGTCCCTGCGGCCCTCTCTGTGGCCTTCTCTGTGGCCTTCTCCGGGGATCGGCGGACGGCTGTGGGCTGTCCGGTGCCCCCGTCCCCCTCGACGAGGCTGGGCGTGCCGTCGCCCCCCTCACCCGTGGACGCGGAGGAGGGGGTCCCGCCCGGCTGTTTGGGCGGAACGTTCAGCGACATCCTCTCGTCGGGGGCCACCGGGGCGCCGACCCGCTGTCTGTGGGCGCCGACCGTGCCCGCGTCCCAGATCTCGTCCTTCGGCCTTCCGTTGTCGCTCTCGCTCATCGGTGCGCACTCTCCTTCACCATGCCGATGTCCTCCCTGAGGCTCTCGATGGTCAGCTCGGGAGCGGGTGGAACGGCCTCGGACACCTGCCGCTTGCCGAGGAGCCCCAGAACGGCGGCCACGGCCAGCAGCACGACGCCCACGACGGCGGCGGCGACCCAGGCGGGCATCACCAGGGCGAGAAGCAGGATCACCGCGGCCACCAGGCAGCCGCCGCCGTACAGGGCCACCACACCGGCCCCGCCGAACAGCCCCGCCCCGAGCCCGGCGTGCCTGCCCTTCTCCGCGAACTCCAGCTTCGCCAGGCGAAGCTCGTCCCTGACGAGGCGGGAGACCTCCTGTGACATCCGCCGGATCAGCTCGGCGGTCGACAGTGTGTCCTTGGGATTGCCGATCATGGCGTTCCTCCTCCCTACAGGAGAAGGCGCCTACCCTGTGGCGGGACGGCAAACCCCAGGTCACCGACGATTGATCGGGCCGTTGCCCGTCCTTTCCCACGGCCACGCGCGCCCTTTCCCGGCGCGTCACGGCGCGGGCCACACCGGCCGCACCGGCCCGTGGCCTCGAAAGCCGCCCCCGTGCACGCCTTCGAGGGCCCGCCCACGGCCGGCGCCCCGGGTGGAGAGCTCCGGGGCGCCGGCCGTGGACGCCGGAGCCGCCGGCGGAACCCACGTCAGACGGCCCCTGACAACGAGGCCGTCATCCCACAGCGGACTTACCGTAAGCCGCGCGAGACCCGGTCCACATCGGCCCGCGGGCGGATGCGACCGTGACCCGTGCGGTAGGCGCGGCGCGGCCGTACAACTTCCGCGGTACGGTCACTCATCCACCGGCTCGATGAGAGGACGGTCCGCGCCTGGCTAGCATGCCGCGCATGCGGGCAACAGTGACGGCACTCGCGCGGCGGGTGGGCGAGGTCGATCCGCGCATCGTCGACACCCTGCTGGCCGTCGCGCTCACCGGGATCACCCTGGTGTGGGCCGTCAAGGACCAGAGCGGCACCTGGTTGCGCCCCGACACGGTCGCGATCCTGCTGACCTGCGCGGCCAACCTCCCCGTCGCCGTACGGCGGCACGCGCCCATGACCGCGCTCCTGCTGTGCGTCGCCGCGTCCCTGTGGCACCACAGTCTGGGCTACCAGCCGAACGTGAACAACTTCTCCGTCCTGCTGACGCTCTACACCGTGACCGTACGGCGCTCGCTCGCGGCCGGGGTCGCCGGGGTCCTGGCCGCGGCCTCGGTCTGGTGGTGGTCCTCACTCGCGGCGTCGAAGGACATGGCGGCGCTGAACCTGGCGCAGAGCGTGCTGATCGTCCTGACGGCCTGGACGCTCGGCCTCGGCACCCGCAGGCTCGCCGACCGCAACAGGCGCCTGGCCGACCTCTCCGAACGGCTCGGATACGAGCAGGAGGCACGGGCGAGGCGCGCGGTCACCGAGGAGCGGGTGCGCATCGCCAGGGAGCTGCACGACATCGTGGCCCACCACATGTCGGTGATCTCGGTGCAGGCGGGGCTGGCCCGTTACGTGTTCGCCAGCGACCCGGGGACGGCCAGGACGGCGCTGGCCACGGTCGCCGACACCAGCCACGAGGCCCTTGAGGAGATGCGGCGGCTGCTGGCGGTGCTCAGGGTCGACCGGCGGCCGGGCATCGACGGCGTCTACGACCCGACCCCCGGCCTGCCCCAGCTCGGTCAGCTCGTCGAGCGTGTCAGCGCCGCCGGGGTCGAGGTCGCCCTCGACGTGTCGGGCAAGGCGCGGCGGCTGAACCCCGGGGTCGAGCTGTGCGCCTACCGGGTGGTCCAGGAGAGCCTGACCAACGTCATCAAGCACGCGCTGCCCGCCCAGGCCTCGGTACGGCTGCGCTACGACTGCGAGGAGCTGATCATCACGGTCACCGACGACGGCGCCGTCCCGCAGGGGGACGAGGGGGGCGGCCTCGGGTTGATCGGGATGCGCGAACGGGTCAGGCTCTACGGGGGCGAGATGCGCGCGGGACCGCTGCCGGGGGGCGGGTTCGAGGTCACGGTGACGTTGCCGCTCTCAGCCCCTCAGGAGCGAGGAGACCAATGATCAAGGTACTGGTCGTCGACGACCAGATCCTGGTGCGGGCCGGGTTCGCGGCGTTGATCCGGGCCACCCCCGACCTGGAGGTCGCCGGGGAGGCCTCCGGCGGGCGGGAGGCCGTCGCCATGGCGGGCTCGACCCGTCCGGACGTGATCCTGATGGACGTGCGGATGCCCGACCTGAACGGCATCGCGGCGACCGAGCGCATCCTGGCCACGACGGGCCCGGCCCAGCCGAAGGTGCTGATCCTGACGACCTTCGACCTCGACGAGTACGTCTACGACGCGCTGCGGGCCGGGGCGTCCGGCTTCCTGCTCAAGGACACCCCTCCCGAGCGGCTGATCGCGGCGGTGCGCACCATCGCCGCCGGGGACATGCTGTTCGCGCCGACCGTGACGCGCCGCCTGGTCGAGGCCTACACCAGGGAGAAGGACACCGCGCTCATCTCGTGGACGGGGCTCGACACGCTCACCGCCAGGGAGACGGAGGTGCTGCGCCTGGTCGGCAGGGCGCTGTCGAACGGGGAGATCGCCGACGAGCTGCAGGTGAGCGAGGCGACGGTCAAGACCCACCTGAACCGGACGATGACCAAGCTCGGGTTGTCGAGCCGCGCCCAGGTGGTCGCCCTGGCCTACGAGACCGGCCTGGTCAGCCCGCGGCACGGCCGCTGAGCGCCCCGCCGCACGGCCCGGGTCAGGGGGTGTCTCCGGGGGTCAGGGTGTGCAGGTGGAACTCCTCCATCCCCTCCTCCTCGACCCACGAGGGCTCCGACAGGAGCCTGGTCAGGGCGAACCCGCCCTTGACCGCGACCCGGCACGAGGCGGCGTTGCCCGTGGCGTGCCGCAGGTCGAGGCGGGAGAGGCCGAGGAAGCCGAACGCCCAGCGGCCGACGACGCCCAGCGCCTGGGTGGCCACGCCGAGGCCCCTGGCGGAGGGCAGCACCCAGTAGCCGACCTCCCCGTGGCCGCCGTCCGCGCCGGTGCCGATCCTGACCCTGATGTGGCCGAGCACCTCGCCGGTCGTCGCGCCAGTGACGGCGAAGGAGGCCTCCGAGCCGTCGGACCAGCCGAGCGCGCGCTGGGCGAGCCAGGCCCGCTCGTCGGCTCCCTCGGGCAGGCCGGTCGCCCAGCGGCGGATCCGTGGATCTCGCAGGGCCAGCGCGGCCGCCGCGGCGTCGGCCTCCGACAGGTTCCACGGACGCAGGTGTAACGCTCCGGCGGTGATCTCCATGGGCTCCACGTCCGCCGAGCCTACTTTCGCGGAGTGGCGAAAAGTAGTGACAGGCGAGATCATGAGACCCTTGCCCTACTTCAAGTACAGAGAAGAAGGGCGGCACGCTAGAGATGGCACAGATCGTCGGTGGCGGGCGCCCGGTCAACGACGCGGAGCGGCGGGTCATCGCGCATCTGCGGGACAACGCGCCGGACGACTGGCTGCTGCTGCACAACATCGAGGTGCCCCGGGGCGACGACGCCTTCGAGGTCGACCTGATCGTCGTGACCGGCCACTCGCTCTGTGTCATCGACGTCAAGGGCACCCGGGGCAGGATCGAGGTGGCCGGGACGCGGTGGTTCCCCGCGCGGCGGGACGCCTTCGGCTCCCCCGTGGCCAAGCTGCGCGGCAACGGGCGGGCGCTGAAGGGCCTTCTCACCCAGAGCCACCGGGAGCTCGAGCGGGTCTACGTCGACAGCGTCGTCGTGCTGACGGGCGCCGACGCCGAACTCGTCGACCCGGCGGGCCGTGACGCGCGGCACGTCACCGACCTGGCGGGGCTGGTCGCCATGCTGAGCGACGTCTCCCGGGTCAGGCGGGGCTACACCCCGGACGCCAGGCCGTACCGCACGGCGGTGATCGAGGCGCTGAACGGCAGCGTGCGGCGGTCGACCTCGCCGCCGCGCTTCGGCAACTGGGAGGTCGAGGAGCAGCTCGGCGGAGACAACCGGACCACCGAGTACCGGGCGATCAACGCGACGCTGCCGGGCAGCGAGACGGTCCTGCTGCGGGTCTACCGTGCCGACCCGCTGGCCGAGGAGGAGCCCAGGGCGGCCGAACGGCGGCTGATCGCCAACGCCTACCAGTCGCTCACCCGCATCCCCCCGCACCCGTGCGTCGTGCGCTCGCGTGACTTCTTCGCGATCGACGACGAGAGCCGGTTCGTACTGGTCCTGGACGACGTGCACGGCCAGGCGCTGCATCTGTACATGTCCCGGTCGGGCAGGCGGCCGTCGGTCGAGGCCGAGCTCGACGTGGTCGAGGACATGTTGCTCGGGCTGGCCCACGTCCACGCCAACAACGTCATCCACCGGGCGCTCAGTCCCGCCCGCGTCCTGGTCACCGAGGACGGCAGGGCCATGCTGACCGGGTTCGACTACGCCAAACCCGGTCCGCGCCCGCACACGGTGGCCAACGAGCTGCCCAACGTGCTCGACACCCACTACGTCGCCCCCGAGTGTCAGGCCAGGCCGGAGCGGATGACCGCCGCCGCCGACGTGTACGCGGCGGGGGTGATCTCCTTCCAGCTGCTGACCGGCGGGCTGCCCGCGCCGGGTTCGGACGCCGTGGGCCAGGCGCGTCCCGGCGTGCCCGCCGAGGTGATGGAGCTGCTGCGCCGGATGCGCGATCCCTCCTCCGCCGGGCGCCCCTCGGCCGCCGAGGCCCTCGACGGCCTGCGCAGGGCACGGGAGGGGCTTCCCCCCGCGCGGGAGCCGATGCTGCTCGGCAGGCTGCGCAACCGCTTCCTGCGGTCCTCCCGCCGCTAGCCCCGCCTCCGTACGGCGCCGCGCGTCAGGAGTCGACGAAGTCGTCCGTGACCATCACGCGCAGGCCGTTGGGAACGGTCCTGATCGTGATCGGGGTCATCAGGCGCACCTCGCCGTCGACGTCGGCCGCCAGCGGCGGGTCGGTCTCCAGGTACATCTCCTGACCGACGACGAAGGGGCCGCCCGCGAGGCTGCGCCAGCGGCCGGTCGTCGCCCGTACCAGGGTCTCCACCAGCAGCCTCAGCCGTTTGCCCGAACCGAGCTGGTAGGCCACGAGCCTGCCGTTGTCGATGCTGATGTCCCTGGCCACCTGCCAGCCGCCGTGGAAACGGCCGTTGGCGATGTTGAGCTGGTGGGTGAGCAGTTCGTGGCGGCGGCCGTCGGCCGTGATGAAGGCGCGGAAGGGCCGGTGGCGGGGCAGGATCGTCAGCGCGGTGAGCGGGTAGGCGGCCCGCCCGAGCAGACGTTTGAGCCAGGGCCTCACGGTGCCCGCGACCTCGACGGAGACGCCGAAGCTGGCCAGGTTGGCGAACTCCCTGTCACCCGCGACGCCCAGGTCGATGTCGGCGACCTTGCCGGTACGGAAAACCCTGATCGCGCCCGGCAGGTCGAGGGGCAGGCCGAGGCTGCGGGCGAAGTTGTTGGTCGTGCCGAGCGGCAGCACGCCCAGGGCCACGTCCCGGTGCGCGACGTGCTTGACGGCGGCGCTGAGCGTGCCGTCCCCGCCGCCGACGATGAGCAGGTCCGGCCGTTCGGCCAGGGCCGTGTCCAGGGTGGCGCGCAGGCGGCGGGGGTCGACCACGGCGAAGGTGCGGATCGGCTCGAAGCCCTCGGCGCGCAGCGTGGCGACCACCCGGGGGTAGAGGCGGCGGCCCCGGCGCGAGTGGGTGTTGACCACCACGCAGACCCTGCGCCCGGTCCTGATGGCCTCGGTGTGCTCTGCCTTGCCTCGTAACTCGCCCACGCTGCCCCTTCCGGTCCACTGCCTTCCCGTCAGATCGTAGGGCCCGCCGGATCGTGGGGCTCCGCCCGTGGCCTGGTACGGCGGACGCCCGGCCGGAGATGTCCGGCCGGGCGTCCTGGTGTCTCACTGTGTGCCGGGGTCGTCCCCGCCCGGGCGAGCCCGGACGGGGACGCGCCGGGTCACTTCTTGGGCGGGGTCACCTGGAGGAGGACACCGAGGTTGCCGGGGAGCGGGGCGAGCAGCTTGAACTTCACGCCCAGAGCCTTGCCCTCGTCACCGGGGTTACCGCTGCCCAGGACGTTGCCGTTGCCCAGGTCGACGCCGTACACGTCGGTCGCGGGGGTGCCGTCGGGGTTGACCACCCGGGTGCTGTACTGCTGGTCGCCCTTGGAGGGGACGACCACCGAGGCGTCGAAGTCACGGTAGTACAGGCTGCCGTCACGCAGTTCGAACCCGGGGTACCAGGTCTTGGCGTCGGTGAACTCGCGCACACCGGGCAGCGCGCCGGTGTTGGTGCAGTACTCGCTGAAGGGCTCGTTCGGCCCCTCGATGCACTCCTTGAACGGGTAGGTCTTGCCGAAGGTGAAGGCCGCGTTGGAGCTCTGCACGCGTCCCTGCATGTTCTTCAGGATCGTCGGGTCCTTGGTCGCGGCCACGCCGGTCCGCCGCAGCGGGTCGAAGTGGGAGTCGGCCAGGAGCAGGCTGCCCTTGGAGCCGATGCTCGGCGACAGCTCGAGGTTGTTGCTCAGGACGTTGTTGGTGTAGGTCGAGTCGCGGTACCAGACGAGCAGGCCGGGGGCGTTGTACTTGACCTTCTCCACCTTCCACGCGCCGTCACGCGAGTAGTCGGTGGTGTAGGTGTACTGCAGGCCCTTGTCGAAGCCGTCGAAGTTACGCCACTCGGCGAGGTAGAACCGGGAGACCTCACGGAAGCCGTCGTTGATGCCCCAGCCCTGGCCGTGGGTGTTGGTGTAGGTGCCACCACTGGCCGTCCAGCCCTGGTTGCCGCCCTCGACGTCGTCGCTCCAGACGGTCTGGGCGCCGTTGGTCAGCGAGAAGTCGTCGGCGTGCCAGCTGCGCGGGGTGAAGGCGGCGTCGGTGTTGTAGACGAGCCTGAGCTTGACCGTCTTGCCCGCGTAGGGGGCCAGGTCGACGTAGTCGTGCCGCCAGCCGTTGGTGTTGCCGGTGAGGGCGTACTTCCTGTTGTTGAACTTGGAGAGGTTCTTGTTCGGGTCCGGGTAGTCGTCACCGGTGGAGACCAGGGCGCCGCCCTCGGTGTAGACCTTCTGCTGGCTCCAGGTGGCGCCGTTGTCCGTGGAGACCTCGATGAAGCCGAAGTCCCAGTCCTCCTCGATCTCGTAGTTGTTCCAGAGCCGGAACTTCACGTCCGTGCCGGCGGGCACCTGGATGTCGCGGGTGAGCTTGACGTCGGCCCACTCCTGGTCGAGGTTGGACCACCACATCTTGGTGCCGCTGTGCGGCTCGACCATCTTCAGCGGCGCGCTGGCCAGGTTCACCCGGACGCCGTCCTCGGTGAACTTGGGCGTGCGCGAGGACTGACCGACGGTCACGACGCGGCTGCGGTCACCGGGGTTGAAGACCTTGGGGTTGGCCCAGCCGAGGATCCACTTGTCCCACAGACCCATGTGGGTCGGCATCGACTGGAAGATCGGGCCGCTGTGCGAGCCGGCCGACATGAGGTCCCAGAAGTCGACGGCCGAGGAGGCGTTGCCCGTGGTGTCGTAGAGGTCGGGCAGACCGAGGTCGTGACCGTACTCGTGGGCGAAGACGCCGACGCCGGAGTCCTCGGGCTGGACGATGTAGTTGGAGATCTTCACGTCCTTGCCGGGGACCTTGTAGCCACCCGCGACGGCGCTGGAGTGCGCCCAGATCGCGTAGGTGCCCTCGGCGCCGCCGTCGGAGGACTTGTCCTTGCCCGCGTGGACCAGGACGAGGTGGTCGACCACGCCGTCCGGCTCGGCGAAGTTGCCGTCACCGTCGGAGTCGGCGACGTCCTCGACGTCGTAGTCCGCCCACGGGAAGTTCGGGTTGGAGGCGGCCAGGGTGTCGACCGCGTCGATCGCGAGCTGGCCGGGGCCGAGCGGGTTGCTCGGGTGGCCGCTCATGTCCTGCGCTTCCTTGCCGCAGGCGCGGGCGCCGTAGTAGGCCTCGGAGTGCGGGACCTTGACCCACGGGGTGGCCTGTCCGGTGACCGTGTAAGCGCCCTTGGACAGCTCCTCGTACATGTTCCGCATCGTGGAGCCGGCGATGTTGATGCCCTTGCGACCGTCCCGGGGGTCGGTCAGGTCGGTACGGACCCTCTTGGTGATGCCTTCCTTGCTGTAAAGCATCTTGTTGAAGTGGTCCGGGCTGAAATCAGGCACCCAGAAACTGTTGTTGTCCTTGTGTGCCAAGGACGCCGGGTCGGGAATCTTGTTATGCAGCGGGCCGTTGAGCAGGGTGCCCGCCGGCTCGGTGACGCAGTTCGCCGGGTCGTCGTCGTTGACGTTCGGCGGGCGCTTGAAGCCCGAGAAGTCGTCGTTGGCCTTGTCGTTGAACTCCACCAGGACGGTGAGGAGTTTGGCCTGCTTGGCGACCTTGGCCTTCTTGAACAGGAAGTCGGCGGGGTTGATGCCGGTCCTGATCGCCTCCGCCTCGCGCGCGGCCAGAACGCGTGCCGCGGCGGGGTTACCCTCGGAATACTTGTGGGCGATCTGCCTTGTCGGGCTGATCCGGCGCTCCTTGGAGTTCGGCGCGGCCGGGTCCTGCACCTCGGGCTCGTCCCTGGGTGTGGCGTAGTTGATGTAGTAGTCGGCTGCGGTCGGCTGATAACTCGCGACCGTGGTGTCCACCGTGGTGTCCGCCTGAGCCGACACTCCTCCCGCCGCCAGTCCCGCAGCGGCCAGGCCCACGACGGGCACTATCGCGAGCAGGCGCCTTCGAGCACCCCTGCCTTTGCTGGACAACGCTTACCCTCCCTGCCCGGGTTCGCCGGGCGCGAACGTCCCAGATGCGCCTTATGTACGCACCGAGCGGGACGTTAGACGAGAAGGTAAAGCAGGAGTAAAGCCGCTGAATGATGTTGTAAAACTGTAATGAATCATCACTTCACAGGAAATGGTGATGATTTCCACTATTTTTCTGTTGACAGCGCTTTCACAGCAGGTCAGCGCGGTGAAAGCCGGAGGGCGGGCCTCGGGGAACCGCTCCCACGGCTCCCCGGGCCCGCCGACGACCCCGAGTCGGGAATCCGGTGGCTCGCTCTCCGGCGGCCCCGGTTCAGACCTCCTCGCCGGGGGCGGTCGGATCGAGCTGGCGCGGCTGTGCCTCGACCCTGGGGTACTTGAGGTCGAACGCGGGACGCTCGGACCTGATGCGCGGCAGCGAGGTGAAGTTGTGCCGCGGCGGCGGGCAGGAGGTCGTCCACTCCAGCGAGTTGCCGAATCCCCAGGGGTCGTCCACGGTCACCTTCGGCGCGTTCCTGGCGGTCCACCAGACGTTGTAGAGGAACGGCAGCGTGGAGACGCCCAGGATGAGGGCGCCGACCGAGGAGACCAGGTTCAGGAAGGTGAAGCCGTCCGCCGGGCTGTAGTCGGCGTACCGGCGCGGGAAGCCCGCCGCGCCGAGCCAGTGCTGCACCAGGAAGGTCGCGTGGAAGCCGATGAACAACAGCCAGAAGTGGATCTTCCCCAGCGTGTCGTTGAGCATCCGGCCCGTCATCTTCGGCCACCAGAAGTAGAAGCCCGCGAACATCGCGAAGACCACGGTGCCGAAGACGACGTAGTGGAAGTGGGCCACCACGAAGTAGGAGTCGGTGACCTGGAAGTCCAGCGGCGGGGAGGCCAGGATGATTCCGGTCAGACCGCCCAGGAGGAAGGTCACCAGGAAGCCGACCGAGAACAGCATGGGCGACTCGAAGGTCAGGTGTCCCCGCCACATCGTGCCCACCCAGTTGAAGAACTTCACCCCCGTCGGGACCGCGATGAGGAACGTCATGAAGGAGAAGAACGGCAGCAGCACCCGGCCGGTGGCGAACATGTGGTGCGCCCAGACCGTGACGGACAGCCCCGCGATGGCGATGGTCGCGCCGACCAGGCCGATGTAGCCGAACAGCGGCTTGCGGCTGAAGACCGGGATCACCTCGGTGACGATGCCGAAGAACGGCAGCGCGATGATGTACACCTCGGGATGGCCGAAGAACCAGAACAGGTGCTGCCAGATCATCGGCCCACCGGTCGCGGCGTCGTAGATGTGCGCGCCGAGCTTGCGGTCGGCCTCGAGCGCCAGCAGCGCGGCGGCCAGCACCGGGAAGGCGATCAGCACCAGCAGGCCGGTGAGCAGCACGTTCCAGGTGAACAGCGGCATGCGGAACATCGTCATGCCGGGAGCGCGCATGCAGATGATCGTGGTGATGAAGTTGACGGAGCCGAGAATCGTCCCGAGGCCCGACAGCACCAGGCCGACGATCCACAGGTCACCGCCCACCTGCCCGGAGAAGGTCGCGACCGACAGGGGGGTGTAGCCCGTCCAGCCGAAGTCGGCCGCTCCGCCGTTGGTGGCGAACCCGCCGAGCGCGATGATCCCGCCGAACAGGAACAGCCAGTAGCTGACCATGTTGAGCCTGGGAAAGGCCACGTCCGGCGCGCCGATCTGCAACGGCATGATCACGTTCGCGAACCCGGCGAACAGCGGGGTGGCGAAGAACAGCAGCATCAGCGTGCCGTGCATGGTGAACAGCGCGTTGTACTGGACGGTGTTGACGAGCTGCAACCCGGGATGCGCCAGCTCGGCCCGGATGACCAGGGCCATCACGCCGCCGATCAGGAAGAACACGAACGCGGTGATGATGTAGAGGTCTCCGATGACCTTGTGGTCCGTCGACGTCAGCCACGAGACGACCACCTTCCCCGCGCGGACGGGCTCGGCCGCGGCCCGCTGTTGCACAGTCGTCACAGCGAGGCTCCCTTCGGTTGGGCGACAGCCGTACGAACCGAGACTTCTCCTCACCTGGCCGTCACGTCACCACATTTGGCAGAACCCTCACCGAGCCTCGCCCGCATCATCACGTGACATCCCGTGTGGTCCCCCCTCTGGCCGGGCCCCGTACAGTCCCCCTGTGAGCGTTATCTCCGAACTCGTCGCCGCCCTCTCGCCGGAGAAGGTCCTGACGGACCCTGACGTCACGGACTCCTACGCGCGGGACAGGACCTTCCTCGAACCGGGCAGGCCGCTGGCCGTCGTGCCGGCCGAGACCAGGCAGGACGTGGTGGCCACGCTCAGGTGGGCCACGGAGCACCGGGTGCCCGTCGTGCCCAGGGGCGCGGGCAGCGGCCTGGCGGGCGGAGCGACGTCGGTCGAGGGCTGCGTCGTCCTGACGCTGCACAGGATGACGGCGATCAGGGAGCTCTCGCCCGCCGACGAGATCGCCGTGGTCGAGCCCGGCGTGATCACCGCGGACCTGGACAGGGCCGCCAGGGCGCACGGGCTGATGTACGCGCCCGACCCCTCCTCCCACGAGATCTCCACGATCGGCGGCAACCTGGCCACGAACGCGGGCGGCCTGCGGTGCGTGAAGTACGGCGTGACCCGCGACTCGGCGCTCGGCCTGGAGGTCGTCCTGGCGGACGGGCGGGTCCTGGAGACCGGCAGGCGCACGGTCAAGGGGGTGACGGGCTACGACCTGACCGGCCTGTTCATCGGCTCCGAGGGGACACTCGGAGTGATCACCTCGGCCACCGTGCGGCTGCGCCGGGCTCCGGCCGTCTATCCGGCGACGATCGCGGCCGAGTTCACCTCGCTCAGGGACGCGGCCGCCGCGGTCGCGGCGATCATCGCGGCGGGGTGCCAGCCCTCGCTGCTTGAGATGCTCGACCGCACGACGCTCAAGGCCATCGACGACTGGCGCAACATCGGGCTCGAGGCCGGCACCCAGGCGATGCTGATCGCGCAGTCCGACGCCGCGGACGGCCCCTCGGTCGCCGAGCGGATGGCCCGGCTGTGCGCGGAGAACGGCTCGCCCTTCGTCGCGGTCTCCTCCTCCGAGCGGGAGGCCGAGGAGCTGGTCGGGGTCAGGAGGCTCGCCTACCAGGCCAAGGAACGGCTCGGCAAGTGCCTGGTCGAGGACGTGTGCGTGCCCCGCTCCGCGCTGCCGTACATGATCGAGAAGATCGAGGCCATCGCGGCCAGGCACGGGGTGCTGATCGCCACGGTCGCGCACGCGGGCGACGGCAACCTGCACCCCGTCTTCGTCTTCGACCGCGGCCTGGCGGAACCGCCGCCCCAGGTGTGGGCGGCGGCCGACGAGGTCTTCAGGGAGGCGCTCGGGATGGGCGGCACGCTGACCGGCGAGCACGGGGTCGGGCTGCTGAAACGGCGCTGGCTCGCCCTGGAGGCGGGGCCCGTGACCGAGGAGGTCCACCACGGGATCAAGCGGGTCTTCGACCCGCTCGGCATCCTCAATCCCGGCAAGGCCATCTGAGGGGCGTCTCCGGTGCACCATCCGGACCACGGCCCACGCTGGTAGCGTTCTGCACCACATAACCCAATTCGTAGGTGTTTGTCGGGGGGCATCGTGGTACAGCCGCTCACGTCGGGGGATCCTCCGCGGCTCGGGCCGTTCGAGCTGACCGGCAGGCTCGGCGAAGGAGGCCAGGGCGTCGTCTATCTGGGCAGGGGGCCCGCGGGCGAGCAGGTGGCCGTCAAGCTTCTCCACCACGGGCTCGCCACCGACCCCGAGGCCAGGACGCGCTTCCTGCGCGAGGTCTCCGTCGCCCGGCGGGTGGCGAGGTTCTGCACCGCCCCGGTGCTCCACGCCGACCTCGCGGGCAGCCAGCCGTACATCGTGAGCGAGTACGTGCCCGGCCCCTCCCTGCGCCAGCTCGTCGACCGGGAGGGCCCCAGGCGGGGCGCGGCGCTCGAACGCCTGGCGGTCAGCACGGCCACCGCCCTTTCGGCCATCCACCGGGCGGGCATCCTGCACCGGGACTTCAAGCCCGCCAACGTGCTGATGGGACCCGAGGGCCCCGTGGTGATCGACTTCGGCATCGCCAGGGCACTGGACTCGCCGGGGACCACCGCGACGGGGACGACGATGGGGACGCCCTCCTACCTCGCTCCCGAGCAGCTCGGCGGGGGTGAGGTGACGGCGGCGGCCGACGTGTTCGCCTGGGGCGTCACGATGGTCTTCGCCGCGACCGGGCGGCCCGCGTTCGGCGCCGACTCCATCGCCGTGGTGATGAACCGCATCCTGACCGTCGAACCCGACCTGGGCGGTCTTGAGGGGCATCTGCGCGAGCTGGTCGCCGCCTCCCTGTCGAAGGACCCTGCGGCGCGCCCGACCGCCGAGGAGCTGGTCGGTCATCTGATGGGGGCCACGGTCCCCTCCCCGGTCAGGAACGCCGCGCCCGCAGCCCCGGCCCCCGCTCCCGCTCCCGTGGCTCCACCGGTCCGGCGGCGCCCCTCCGGGATGCTGCTCGCCGGAACCGCCGCGATCGTCGTCTTCGGCGCGACGGCGGGCGCCGTCGTGGTGCTGCAGGGCGACTGGGGTGCCGCGAGCACGCGGGCCGCGGTCTCCCCGCCCGTCACGGTGCGGTCGCCGTCGCCGGACCCCGTGCTCTCCCCCGCCGACCCGCCCTCCGCCTGGACGTCCGCGACGCCCCGCCCGCGGCAGCGCAGGAGCACCGAGCCCGTCGGCCGCCTCACCGCGAAGCCCGGCACCGACCGGTCCCGGCAGCCGTCCGGCCCGCCTCGGGCGACCCGTGAGCCCAGCGTGAAGCCGACCCCGGACCCCACCCCCAAACCCACACAGAAGCCCACACCGAAACCCACGGTCAAGCCCACCGTCGAACCGACCGTCGCCCCCACCGTGAAACCCACGGTGAAGCCGACGCCCAAGCCGACGGTGAAACCGACGCCGAAGCCGACGCCCAAGCCCACGATCAAGCCGACGCCGAAACCCACCCCGAAGCCGACGCCCAAGCCGACCCCGAACATCTACACCGCGACCGGTGTCTGCGGCTCCGGCTACAAGGTGATCGACTCAAGGGGGATCGGCGCCGCGACCGTCTACCTGCTCTACAACTCCGCGGCGGGCAAGAACTGCGTCGTCACCATGTCGAGGTACATGGTCCCCGGGAAGATCAAGATGAACGCGATCCTCCAGGTGAAGGGGGGAGCGTCCGGCGCGAACCCGGGCAGTTTCACCGCCTACGCGGGCCCGGTGCGGATCGCCGCCGTCAAGAAGTGCGTCATCTGGGGCGGCACGTACGGCACGGCGACCTGGAAGAGCGGCTGGAGTCACTGCGGCTGACAGGAGTCCCGCCCGCCTCGCCCCGGGCCGCGCCGGGTACCGTTCTGCGCGTCGGCGCCGAACCGGGGCCGGGAGCGACCAAGGAGCGTGGATGAACACCGACACGGACCGGCCGACGGAGCGCCTGGTGCGCAAGGAGGTGTCCGGCGGGATCGCCACGATCACCCTGGACTCCCCGCGCAACCGGAACGCGCTGTCCGTGCGGCTTCTCGGCGACCTGGAGGACCGGCTCACCCAGGCGCTCGCCGACGAGGAGGTGCGGGTCGTCGTGCTCACCGGGACGGGGCCGGTCTTCTGCGCGGGCGCGGACCTGAAGGAGCAGCGGACCGAGCCCGGCGGCGCGCCCGGGGCCCCGGTGACCGCCTCGTTCCCGGAGATCATGCGCCTGATCTGGGAGAGCCGGAAACCGGTCGTCTGCCGGTTGAACGGCACCGCCCGCGCCGGGGGTCTCGGCCTGGTCGCGGCCTGCGACTTCGCGATCGCCCCCGACACGGCGTCGTTCGCGTTCACCGAGGTACGGCTCGGCGTGGTCCCGGCGATGATCTCGGTGACCGTGCTGCGCAGGCTCGACCCCAGGGCCGCGGCCGAGTACTTCCTGACGGGTGAGACCTTCGACGCGGCCAGGGCGCAGGAGATAGGCCTGCTGACCAGGGCGGTGCCCGAGGAACTGCTCGACGAGACGGTCGCCCACTACGCCGGGATGCTGCTGCGCGGCGGCCCTGAGGCGCTGGCGCTCACCAAGCGGCTGGTGCGCGAGGTGCCCGCGCTGTCCTTCGAGGAGGGGACGCGGCGCATGACCGAGCTGTCGGCGCAGCGGTTCACCTCCGCCGAGGGGCAGGAGGGGATCACGGCCTTCATGCAGAAGCGTGCCCCCTCCTGGGTGCCCGAGCGATCCTGAGCCGTACGGCGGTCGCGCGCCAAAAGTCCAATTAGTCCCATATTTCATGAAATATGGATATTTCGGGATTTGAAACCCTCATGCAACCTTCCGAAGTCTAGGATTGCGCGCAATTGTCCGAAGGTGCTGGATTGGGGAAGGAATCAGTCATGCGTTCGCGCTTTCCGACCCTCTCCGGCCCGCGCCGCGCCCTGGGAGACGGAGCCAGGAGGCCGCTCGCCGGACGTTCCCACACATATTGATCACGATTGGGGAGACGGCTATGGCACGATCCGCGCGCTCGGTCTACCCTCGTGCGAACCATGCGGGAGATTCGACGGGCGCGCGGAACGGGCGAGCCGGTGGGCGCGCGGGCGCCCCGCCCCCCGCGATCCGCGGAGGAGATCGGGTGAGCGAGTTCCAGCAGGTCCGCACCGAGCTGGGCGCCCGGCTCAGGCAGCTGCGCGAGGCCGCGCAGCTGTCCGGCAAGGAGCTGGCCGAACGGTTGAGGTGGCAGCCGTCCAAGGTCTCCCGCATCGAGAACGCGCGGCAGACCGCCACCGAGGACGACGTCACCCTCTGGGGCCAGGCCGTCGAGGCCACCCCCGAGGTCGTCGAGGAGCTGATCGAGCAGGCCTGCGTCCTGCTGGAACGTCAGGACTCCTGGCGGCAGCGGCACCGTACCGGCCTGGCCACGCTCCAGGAGGACATCCGCGACCTGGAGTCGCGGACCCAGACGTTCCGGGTGGTCGAGCCCGGCGTGATCATCGGCCTGCTGCAGACGACCGAGTACGCCCGCAGCGTCTTCACCAGGATCAAACGCCTGTACAACGCGCCCGACGAGGTCGACGCCGCCATCAGGGTGCGGATGCGGCGCCAGGAGATCCTCTACGACCCGAGCAGGACGTTCCGGTTCCTCATGTCCGAGGCCGCGCTGCGCTACCGCCTGGCGCCGCCGGAGGTGATGTGCGGCCAGCTCGACCGGCTGCTCGCGGTCACCGCGCTGCCGAACGTGGAGTTCGGCGTCCTGCCCTTCGAGGCCCCGCTGCCCGCGGCCCCGATCAACGGCTTCTGGATCTACGACAGGGGGCAGGTGGCGGTGCCGACCAGGACCCGAGACCTGATCCTGCGCGACCCCGAGGACATCGCGTTCTACGAGCACAGCTTCGAGGAGTTCCACCAGGTCGCGGCCTTCAGAGAGGACGCCAGAGCGGTGATCGTCAAGGTATTGGAGGATTTCGCAAGACAATCTCGGGATTAGTATCCGCAATTGCTTGATTAACCTCCCAAGATCGTGCAATTCTCTGTCGAGACGGAGGTGATGCACGATGCTGGACACGCTGTCTTGCCTTGAGAAGTTCGCCGCTGCGGCGCGGCAGCACGCCGATCTGGCCGTGCAGCGGGTCTCGTTCGACGACCCCGCCTACGTCTCGGTGCGCAACCGTTTCAGCAGCACCCTGACCGAGACCGTGACCTGCTCCCAGGACGGCGGGTTCATCACCTCGTGGGGTTACCGGCTCGGCAGCGCCGACAACATCGAGGACGCCGCCGCCCGGCTCGCCTTCCTGCTCGCCGCGCTGCCCGCCTGACCCCTCCCCCGGTCTCCGGACCTGGTCGGCGCCCCGTCAGCAGGGTCCTGGCGCCCTGGCTCCCCTGTTCCTGATCCAGCGTTCGAGGTTGCCCTCGCGGCCGCCGAGGATTCCCACGAGGTCCGTCCGCCCCCGCGGGTGCGCGTACAGGCACCATCTGTCGCCGGTGATGTCGCCGATCGTCCACGACCGGTGACCCGCGGGCCCGGGAGTCACGGCGGACGGTACGGCGGGCGCCTGGAGGCACAGGGTCCACGGCTCGCAGGCACGCCCGTCCGCCCGGGTGTCGGCCGCGGTCGCGGTCGCGGTGGCCCCCGCGGCCAGGATCACCAGCGCCGACAGCGTTCCCCTGATCCGCAGTCTCCGCAGGGCGTCCACTCCCGCCTCCCCTTCGAGATCGTCCCGGCGGGGCCGTCCCGACCGGCGGCACAAGCATGGCCCACTCCCCGTCTTCCCGGCGTCACGCCACGGAACTGTCCGTAACCGGCCAAATGGCGAACTCCCGTTTGCGGTCGACCTCAAACCAACCCCAAGTCGTCTCCAAATCGGTCACGCCAGAGTCGAGGCATCGACCGAAGGGATAGATCATGACAATCGGGAACGACCTGCGGCGCGCGGTCAGGGGGCGGGTGCTCGCCTCGGGCGAGGAGGGCTTCGACCGGGCCAGGGCCGCGTGGAACCTGGCCGTGGACCAGCCCGTCCTGGCCGTGGTCGAGGCGCGGGACGCCGCCGACGTGGGCGCCCTGGTCCGCTACGCCCGGCTGGCCGGGCTCTCGGTCTCCGCCCAGCCGAGCGGCCACGGCGCGACCGGCGACGTCGAGGGAGTGATCCTGCTGCGCACCGGCGCGCTCGGCGGTGTCGAGGTGCGACCCGAGGAGCGGCTGGCCCGGGTCGGGGCCGGCGTGCGGTGGAGCGAGGCGCTCTCCGCCGTGAGCCCGTACGGCCTGACCGGTCTCGCGGGCAGTTCCACGGCGCCCAGCGTGGTCGGCTACACCCTGGGCGGCGGGCTGAGCTGGTTCAGCCGCCGTCACGGGCACGCCGCCGACTCCGTCCGTGCCCTCGACGTCGTGGACGCCGAAGGGGAGGCGTTCCGGGTGGACGCGGACTCCGACCCCGAGCTGTTCTGGGCCCTGCGCGGCGGCGGCGGTGACTTCGCGCTGGTGACGGCCGTCGAGTTCGGTCTGCACCCCGCTCCCCACCTGTACGGCGGGCGTCTGATGTGGCCCGCCGAGCGGGCGGGCGAGGTGCTCGCCGCCTTCCGGGAGGTCACCGCCTCGGCCCCCGAGGAGCTCTCCGTCTGGTTCACACTGCTGAACTTCCCCCCGTTCGACTTCCTGCCCGATCACCTGCGCGGCAGGTCGATGGTGACGATCGACACCACCTTCCTGGGGGAGGCGGCCGAGGGGCGCGACCTGCTGCGCCGTTTCGAGGCGATCGGCGGGGCGGTCTCCGACACGCGGGGGCCGCTGCCCGTCGCCGCCCTGGGGAACGTCTGCGAAGAGCCGTCCGACCCCGCGCCCGCCCTCGGGCACGCGGAGCTGCTGACCGGCCTGGACGACGCCGTGGCCGGGGCGCTGCTGTCGGAGCCCATCGCCCCGCTGGTCAGCCTGCAGGTCCGGCACCTGGGCGGCGCGCTCGCCCGTCCCGTGCCCGGCGGCGGCGCCTGCGGCCATCTGACGGAGCCCTACTCGCTCTACATGTTCGGCGTCACCCCGGGCCCCGAGGCCACGGCCGCCGTGGAGACCCGGCTCAAGGAGATCGCCGGGAAGTTCGTGCCGCACACCAGCGGGCGCAAGCCGTACACCTTCCTGGGGGTCGGGGAGCGCGCGGCGGCGGCCTTCCCCGGCGACGTCCTGGCCCGGCTGCGGGACGTCAAGCGGGCCCGTGACCCCCGTGGCGTGCTGCGCGCCAACTACCCGGTCCTCGGCTGAGGCGAGGACGAGGGAGGTGAGGGGTCAGTCCTCGGGAGCGGGAGACTGCTCCTCGAAGACCGCGGGGCTCAGGCCGACCTCGCGGGCGGCGGCGACCCTGGCGTGGTGCAGCAACCTGCTCCGGGACATGCCGCCCGCGTGCAGGGTGTAGCGGACCACCAGGCCGTCGAGCATCCCGTCGATCCGCTCGGCCGCCCCCTGGGGGTCGTCACAGGTGAACTCGCCCGTCTCGGCCCCCTGTGAGATCACCTCGGCGAGGATCTCGATCCAGGCGCCCTCAAGCTCCAGCAGGATGGTCCTGACGTGCGCCTCGCGCACCCCGACGGCCCAGGCGTCGAGCCAGAGGATCCAGCTCTGGTCGGAGCGGGAGGCCGGGATGTAGAAACGCAGGACCCGGTCGAGCCGCTCGACGGCGCCGCCCCGCTCCGCCGCGATCTCTCTCAGCCGCTGGATCTCCGACTCGCTGGTGCTGCGGAGCATCTCGGTGATGAGGTCGTCCTTGGTGGCGAAGTGATAGTGGATCAGCCCGCCGCTCACGTTGGTGGCCTTGGCGATGTCCGCGACGCGGGTGCTGGCGAGCCCGCGCTCCAGCACCACCCGCCGGGCGGCCTCAAGAAGCTCGGCCCGGCGCTGGTCGGCCTGGTCCGCGCGGCTGCCGCGCGCCCCTCCTCCGCTCTGCACTGCGCAAGACTACAGCAGCGGGCACCGGGGCCCCGTACTACTTGACTGGCCGCCCAGTCAAGAGGCCCCGGTTCCAGGTCGTCAGTCTCCGCAGCGGTAGAGCGACCGGCCGTCCTGGGTGTCTCCGCCGTACTCGGCGGGGGCCACGACGGCGCAGTTGGCGCTCACCCACGCGGTGACCTCGGAGCCGCCCGAGTCGGGACCGCCCCGGCCGCCGCCGGGGATGACGTGGCGCAGTTCCCCCGAGGCCACCAGCGCCTTGAGCCGCTCGACCGTCATGGCGGGGTCGCTTCCGACGAAGCCGCCCATGGCGATGACCGGCAGGCCGGTGGACAGGATGGCCGAGGAGGCGCCCTGGGCGCTGCTCACCGCGACCAGCCAGGTCGCGCCGCCCATGTTCTTCCTCAGGTAGGCGATCGTCTTCTCGCTCATGCCACCTCCCGGCCCGCCGGGGAAACCACCGGGAAGGCCCTCGGGAAGATCCTTGGGGAATCCCTCGGGGAGGCCCTCCGGACGGTCTCCCCGGCGGCCGCCGGGGAACCCTCCCGGAAAACCGGCCCGCGTCCCGCCGAACCCGCCGGCCTGTGGCCCCGCGGTGGGGTTGGTGCCGTTGACCGCAGAGCCGAGCGGGGTCAGCGCGTACGCCGCGGGACCCGCCAGCCCGGCGAACAGCGCCGCGACCACGCCGGCCGCCGCCAGGAGCCGGGCGCGGCCCCGCCGGGGTCCCGGCCTCGGCCCGGACAGCGCTCCGGACAGCGCCGTGGCCGCCACCGCGACCGCCGTCGCCCCGGCGACCGCCCAGGCCAGCCAGGGCACGAAGTCCGGTGTACGGCGCAGCACCGTGAACGCCCACGCCCCGGTGACGGCCAGGGCGGCGGGCAGCACCCAGGCCCAGGCCCGCCGGGTCCGGCCCGCGCGCCACATCAGCACCCCGCCCAGCCCGGTCAGCGCCGCGACCGCCGGGGCCATGGCGGTGGAGTAGTACGGGTGGAAGGTGCCGCCGGAGAAGCTGAACACCGCGTAGTGGACCGCGAGCCAGCCGCCCCACAGCGGCAGCGCCACCCGGGCGGGGCACGGGGAGGCCCGTGCGGTGAGCACCAGCCCGGCGACCAGGGCGACGGCGGCGAAGGGCAGCAGCCAGGAGATCTGCCCGGCCATGATGTCGTTGAACAGCCGGCCCGCCCCGGGCGCGCCGCCGAAGCCCGCTCCCCCGAAGCCGCCGCCCCCGGGGCCTCCCTCTCCCGAACCTCCCCCGGCGAAGTTCTGCCCGAGGATCCGGCCGAGGCCGTTGTAGCCGACGACCAGGTCGCGGACGGAGTTGTCCGTGCTGCCGCCGATGTAGGGGCGCCGCTCGGCGGGCCACAGGTCGACGACCACCATCCACCAGGCGCTGGAGACCACCAGCGCGGCGCCCGCGGCGAGCAGGCGGCCGAGGCGGCGCGGCACCGTGCCGGGGGCCGTGGCGAGGTAGACGAGGGCGAAGGCGGGCAGCACCAGGTAGGCCTGGAGCATCTTGGTGTTGAAGGCCAGGCCGACCAGCACGGCCGACAGGACGAGGGTGCGGGTACGGCCCGTACGGATCGCCTCCTGACAGCACCAGGCCGCCAGCACCAGCAGCAGCACCAGGACGGTGTCGGGGTTGTTGTCCCGGTTGATCGCCACGGTGATCGGGGTCAGCGTCATCACCAGCGCCGCGATCAGCGCGGCCGCGTGGCCCGCCGTACCGGGCAGGGCCCGCCGTACGGCCGAGTGCGTCACGCCGACGGCGGCCACGCCCGCGACGGCCTGGGGCAGCAGCAGGCTCCAGGTCCCGAACCCGAGGATCCGCGCGGAGATCCCCATCACCCACAGCGCCAGGGGCGGCTTGTCCACGGTGATGAACGACCCCGCGTCCAGTGCCCCGAAGAAGAAGGCCTTCCAGCTGTGGGTGCCGGACAGCACGGCCGCCGAGTAGTAGGAGTTGGCGTGGCCGTTGCGGCCGAGCGCCCACAGGTGCAGTACGGCGGCCAGCGCCATGACCGCCCACAGGGCGGGACGCGCCCACGGGGGGTCGCCGGGGGCGCCGAGGAGGATCCGGCGGAGCGTCCCGGTCCGGGTCGCGGGCGGGACCGGGGGCTCCGAGACGGGGTCGCCGATGACGGGTGAGTCGTTCCCCGTGGTGGTCATCGGCCCGGCCTCCTCGTGCGGCGCGGGTTGAAGACCCAGGTGCGCAGCAGCAGGAAACGGATCAGGGTGGCCAGGGCGTTGGCCGCGACGACGGCGGTGACCTCCGCCGCGGCCGGGGCGCCCGGCGCCAGGCGGTGCAGCAGGGCCAGGCCGCCGGTGCTCAGCAGCAGACCGGCCAGGAAGGCGACGCCGCCCTCGAACTGGTGGCGCAGCGCGCCGGTGCGGCCGGTGACGCCGAAGGTGAAGCGGCGGTTGGCCGCGGTGTTGGCCACGGCGGTGACGAGCAGGGCGACGGCGTTGGCCGCGACCGCCGGCATCAGCAGCCGCAGCAGGACGAACAACCCGAGGTGGGCCAGGGTGCTGACCGCGCCGATCACCGCGAAGCTGGGCAGCTGCCCGGCCATGCCGGTGGGCAGCCGGGCTCGCTGGATCCTCGGCGGCACCGGGATCCTGGCCGCGCCGGACAGGGTCTTGCGGGTGACCCTGGCCATCCCTCTGAGGTCGTCCAGGACGGTCCTGAGGATGTCCACCCGGCTGTCGGGGTCGTCGGTCCAGTCGACGGGCACCTCGTGGATGCGCAGGCCGTGCCGTTCGGCCAGCAGGAGCAACTCGGTGTCGAAGAACCACTCCTCGTCCTCGACGGCGGGCAGCAACGCCTGGACGATCTCGGTGCGGGCGGCCTTGAAGCCGCACTGGGCGTCGGAGAAGCGGGCTCCCATGGCCGAGCGCAGCAGCAGGTTGTAGGTCCGCGAGATGATCTCCCGCTTGGGGCCCCTGACGACGTTGGCTCCCCGGGACAGCCGGGTTCCGATGGCCAGGTCGCTGTGCCCGGACAGCAGCGGGGCGACCAGCGGCAGGAAGGCGTCCAGGCCGGTCGAGAGGTCGACGTCCATGTAGGCGACCACGTCGGCGTCGCTGGCCGACCACACCCTGCGCAGCGCCCGCCCGCGTCCCTTGTCGTCCAGGTGCACGACGTGCACGTGGGGCAGTTCCCGGCCCAGGCCGACGGCGATCTCCCAGGTGGCGTCGGTGCTGGCGTTGTCCGCGATCGTGACGCGGAAGCCGTAGGGAAGGTTTCCCGACAGGTAGGCGTGCAGGCGGCGCACGCTCTCGGCGAGCACCCGCTGTTCGTTGTGCACGGGGACGACGATCTCGACCAGGCGGGTGCGCACGGACGCGGACATCTGCTTCACGCTGCCTCCCATGGGTGACGACTCGGATCTCTCATGTCCCCCAGGCTCATCGGGTGACCTTGGGCGATCCTGAGCCGATCGTTAACGACCGGTGAGAAAACCGGCGGACCCACGGGCGACGCGGGCCACCCCGAGACAACCGGGAAGCCGTCCCCGCGAACCAGGCCCCTTTCCTGGGACTTTTCAGGAAATTTCGGGACAAGCAGGGGGTCGAGAGCCCGGGTCAGGCCGATCCCTAAGAGCCGGGAAGCCGTACCCTGGCCAGGACACCGCCGCCCTCCGCGTTCTCCAGGACGACCTCTCCCCCGGCGTCCCGTACGGCCTGCGCCACGATGGCCAGTCCCAGCCCGGAGCCCGGCATGCTCCTGGCCGACGAGGAGCGCCAGAAACGGTCGAAGACGTAGGGCAGGTCCTCCCCCGCTATGCCGGGGCCGTGGTCCCTGACGGACAGCTCCCCCGCCGCGAGCCGTACCAGGACCGGACCCTCGGAGAACTTCACCGCGTTGTCGAGCAGGTTGACCACGGCGCGTTCCAGGGCGGCCCGCTCCCCCCGCACGTACCACGGTTCGAGCTCGACCCGGATCGGGCTCTCCTGGGCCCGCAGCCTGGCCCTGCGCACGGCGGTCTCGACCACCTCGTGGAAGGCGACCTCGACGTGCGGTTCGTGCTCGCTCTCCGAGCGCGACAGCTGCAACAGGTCTCCGACCAGCGTGGACATCTCCTCGAACTGGGCCTTGAGACCGGCCAGCAGCCTGCGTTTCGGGGCGGCCTCAAGCGGGCGGCCGGCGTTCTCGCTGCGCAGCAGCAGGTCGATGTTGGTGCGCAGGCTGGTGAGCGGCGTGCGCAGCTCGTGCCCGGCGTCGGCGACCAGCCTGCGCTGGCGCTCGCGGGAGGCGGCCAGGGCGGTGGTCATCGCGTTGAAGGAGGCGCCGAGGCGGGCGATCTCGTCGGTTCCCTCGACCGGGAGGCGGGTCTGCAGGTCCTCGGTCCTGGCGACGTGTTCGACGGCCTCCGCGAGGCGGCCGACCGGGCGCAGCGCCGTACGGGAGACGAACAGACCGGCCGAGGCCGCGCCGACCACGCCGAGCGCGGCGACCCCGGCCAGTATCCAGGCGAGCGTGGCGAGAGTCGACTGGAACTCGGCCAGCGGCCGGGACTCCATCACCGCCAGCCCCGAGCCGACGCTCCTGACGAGCACCAGGACCGGGGCGCCCTCGTCCGTCACGCCGTCGCGGAAGCGCTGCGTCCCCTCCGGCGCCTTCGCCACGGCCTGGTCGCCGGGCACGAGCCGGACCCCGGTGTAGCCGATGACGCACACTTCGCCGTCGGTGTCGATCGCCTGCAGGAGCTGGAAGCGGGGGAAGGGCGGCTGGTGCTCGGGAGGAGGGCTCGCGCAGCTGCGTTCGATCCACTCGGTGCCCTGAGGGCCCTTGGGGGCCTTCAGGGAGCGTTCCATCTGGTCGAGCAGCTCGGACCTGACGATGAACCAGCAGACGGCCGCGCACACCGCGATCGCGATCGCGACCGCCGTCGCCACCAGCAGGGTGAGCCTGGAGCGCAGGGAGCGGCGTTTCCCTCTCATGTTCCCACCGGCGGCTCAGGAGGCCCGCAGCACGTAGCCGACGCCGCGGACGGTGTGGATCACGCGGGGCAGCCCGGCGCTCTCGGTCTTGCGGCGCAGGTACATGACGTAGACGTCGAGGGAGTTGGAGGAGGGTTCGAAGTCGAAGCCCCAGACCTGGCTGAGGATCTGGTCGCGGGTGAGCACCTGGCGGGGGTGGAGCATGAACAGTTCGAGCAGGAGGTACTCGGTCCTGGTCAGTTCGAGCGGTTCGCCCGCCCTGGTCACCTCCCGGCTGGCGGTGTCCATCCGCAGGTCGCCGTAGCCGAGCACGGCGTCGTCACCGTCGTCGTGCGCGGCGGAGGCGGCCAGCGCCCCGCGCCGCAGCAGCGCCCTGACCCTGGCCAGCAGCTCGTCCAGTTCGAACGGCTTGACCAGGTAGTCGTCGGCCCCCGCGTCCAGCCCGGAGACCCGGTCCCCGACGGCGTCGCGGGCGGTGAGCATGAGCACCGGCACGTGGTTGCCCGCCGCCCTGAGCCTGCGGCAGGCGGTCAGCCCGTCCAGCCTCGGCATCATCACGTCGAGCAGGACCAGCTCGTACGGCTCCCGCCGCAGGACGTCGAGTGCGGCCTGACCGTCCTGGGCCAGGCCGACCCGGTAACCCTCGAACTCCAGGCTGCTCTGCAGCGCCTCCCTCAGCGCGGGCTCGTCGTCAACGACCAGCACCCGCGCCGTCTCACCGTCGCCCATGCCCCCAACGGTAGACCGCTCTCATGAGAGACGGATGAGGACCTCAGCCGTCCTCACGCAGGCTGAGGGCCCTGGCCGGGCAGAGCCGCACCGCGTGGCGGATGCCGTCGGCGACGGCGGTGCCGGTCTCGGTCTCGGTGTCGCCCACCAGCCTGACCAGACCGTCGTCGCCGGAGTCGAAGACCTCCGGCGCGGCGAGCACGCACTGCCCCGCGCCGACGCAGCGCTCCCTGTCGACGACGATCCTCGCGTTCACCACGCCACCGGCAGCTCACGGACGCCGAAGATCGCACCGGCGTACTTGAACGGCAGATCGTCGTCGGCGCCCACCACGCGCAGGCCGGGGATCCGTTCGAAGAGGGTGCGGTAGGCGATCTCCAGCTCGGCGCGGACGAGGTTCTGCCCGAGACACTGGTGCACGCCGTACCCGAACGCCATGTGGTTGCGCGCGCCGCGCCGGAGGTCGAGGTCGTCGGGCCGGTCGAAGACGCGGGCGTCCCGGTTGGCCGAGGCTCCCAGGACGAACAGGCCCTCACCCGCCCTGACGACCTGGCCGCCGATCTCCACGTCCTCGGTCGCGACCCGGTCGAAGCCCACCCAGTCCACGATCGAGAGATAGCGCAGCAGTTCCTCCACCGCCGTCGGCCAGCCCGCCGGGTCGTCGCGCAGCGCGGCGAGGTGGCCGGGGTTGCGCAGCAGCGTCAGAACACCGAGCGAGATCATGTTGGCCGTGGTCTCGTGCCCCGCCACGAGCAGCTGGATCGTCATGCCGACCAGGGCGTCGTGGGAGATCTCCTCACTCTCCTGGGCGGCCGTCACGAGCCGTCCGACGAGGTTGTCCCCCGGCTCGCGCTCGGCCTTGGTGACCAGGACGTCGAGATACTCCCAGACCTCCGCGGCCGCCGTGACGGCCTCCTGCGTCGAACTGCTGCCGACGGCGATCATCGTGTTCATCCGGTCGCGGAAGAAGTCGCCGCCCGCTTCGGGCAGCCCGAGCATCCTGCAGATCGTCAGCGACGGCACGGCCAGCGCGAACGCCTCGACGAGGTCGGCGGAGGAGCCCTGCTTGAGCATGTCGTCGATGAGCCGGTCGACGTCCTCCTGAATGCCGGGGCGCATCTCCTTGACCTGCCGGACGGTGAACTCGGGGATCAGCAGCCGCCGGTAGACAGTGTGCCCGGGCGGATCCATATCACCGAAATGTCCCTGCTGATACTTTTCCCGAAAGCGCAGTTCCTCCTCGGAAGGGGATTCGATCACCAGGGCGGCCATCGGATGTCCCGGATTGGTCGGATTAGTGCTGATTCGGGGGTCAATGAGAACCTGCTGCGCCTCGCTGTGCCGGGTCACGAGCCAGACCCGACCGCCGGGAAGTTCCGCCCTGACCAGCGGACCCTCCTCCCGGAGGCGCGCGTACTCGAGCGGCGGCGCGTACGGACAGGTACGGGGGATGGGAAAACTCTGGGTCATAAGGCTTACTCCTCACGGACCGAGCCACTCCACTTACCACATGAAAGTAGGGACGGGGGCAATGGCCGTCAAGGTATGACATAAACCAGAAAGTGCATAATGGCAATAAATGTCCGGCGAATTTATATAAGGGAACCAATTCAGCAGGTAGATGGTTTTGTTCGCCGAGCGGGACGGCCGGTTCACCCGCGGCGCTCCGGCTCCCATGCCAAGGTGGGGCGCCCTCCCCCGGAGTCCCACGGCGAAGGGAACGCCGCCCTCCCGAGGCTCACTCCCGTGCGGTCGCCAGGCTGATCCTCAGCAGCGTCGCCGCCGGCCCCGTCGGCGTACGGCCCCGCCGCCAGATCGCGCGCAACCGGCGTTCGAGGTCGATGCCCTTCGTCACGACCTCGATCAGGCGTCCGGTGGCCAGCTCGCCCTCGACGGCGTAGCCGCTGAGCACCGCCGGGGCGGCCCCCTCACCGGCCGCCCCCTTGACCGCGGCGTTGGAGCCGAGTTCGAGCCGGGGCGCGGCCACCTCGTGCCCGGCCAGCGCGCGATCCAGGGTCTCCCTGGTCCCCGAGCCCCGCTCGCGGACGACCAGCGGCGTCGCCGCGAGCTCAGCCGCCAGCAGCGCCGTACGGCGGCGCGCCCACGGGTGACCGGGCGCGACCACGACGACGAGCCGGTCGGTCGCGACCACCCTGAAGGCCAGTCCCTGCGGAACCGAGGGACCCTCGACGAAGCCCAGCTCGATGCCCGCGCCGATCAGCCTGGCCACCTCGGCCGAGTTCTGCACGTCCAGCCCGACCTGCACCTGGGGCTCGCGGGTCTGCAGCTCCCCGAGCCAGCGCGGCAGGAGGTACTCGGCCACGGTCATGCTCGCCGCGATGTGCAGGTGGGCCTCCCTGCCGTGCCGTACGGCCCGCGCGCCGCGCATGAGCTCCTCCGCGGCGGCCAGCACCTGCGACGCCCAGGCCGCGATCATCACGCCCTGCGGGGTGAGGGTCGAGCCGCGCGGGGTGCGTTCGAGCAGGGGCAGCCCGAGGCGGCGTTCAAGCAGCATGATCCGCTTGCTCGCCGACGGCTGGGCGATGCCCACCGCCCTCGCCGCCTGGCCGAGACTGCCCAGGCGTTCGACGTCGACAAGCAGCCGCAGGGACTCCAGATCGGGCAGGTCACTCATAGCCCTAGGCTATGACCTTCCAGGTAGAGCGCGGCTACCGGCCACCCCTGTCCGGTTTGAGACTCGGAACATGTCCCTCCTCCCGCTCTCCGCCTCCCGTCGCCGCCCGCCCCCGGCCGGACTCCTCGCGGGCCCGCCCCAGGTCACGGCGATCCTGCGTCTCCTGCCCGGTCTGGCCCTGACGGCGTGCGCCGTGGCCGTCGCCCAGTGGGCGGGCCGCGCGCTGCCCGGGGTGAGCCCGGCCGTGGTCGCGGTGGTGCTCGGGGTCGCGCTGGGCAACCTCACCACACCGCCCGCCGTGTTCGGCGCGGGACTGCGCTTCGCCTCCCGCAGGCTGCTCCGCCTGGCGATCGTGGTGCTCGGGCTGCAGGTCGCGCTGCCCGAGGTACTGGCGCTCGGCTGGCGGCCCCTGGCGCTGGTCGCCGTCTCGACGGTCTGCACGTTCGCCCTCACCCGGTGGATCGGCCCGCGAATGGGGGTGAGCCCGCGCAGGTCGCTGCTCATCGCCACCGGCGTCTCGGTCTGCGGCGCCGCGGCGATCGCCGCCATGCGCGAGGTGGCCGACGGAGACGACGACGACGTGGCCGGCGCGGTCGGCGTCGTCGTCCTGTACGGCAGCGCCGCCCTCGTCGTACTGCCCGTGTTCGCGCGGCTCGCCGGGCTCTCGCCGTACCGGCTTGGCCTGTGGGCGGGCGCCTCGGTGCACGAGGTCGCCCAGGTCGCGGCCATAGGCGCGACCGCCGGGGCGGGGGTGCTCGCCTGCGCGGTCATGGTCAAGCTGGCCAGGGTCGCGCTGCTAGCCCCGCTCGTCGCCCTCACCTCCCTCACCCTGCGCCGCCCGGACCGTGCCCGAGACCGTGATCGGAGCGGCGACCGGAGCGGGACACGGCGCCCGCCGCCGGTGCCGCTGTTCGTGCTGGGTTTCCTGGCGGCGGCCGCGGTCAGGAGCCTGGGAGTCGTACCCGGCGGAGTCGTCGAGATCGTCCCCCAGGTGACCGCGCTGTCGCTGGCGGCGGCACTCTTCGCGCTGGGGACCGGGGTGAATCTCAGGACGCTGGCGCGCGGTGGCCGTTCCCTGGCCCTCGGCGGACTGGCGACCGCTGTCATCGGCGCTATCTCACTGATCGGCGTCCTCGCCATCGGCTGATGTCCCGGTAGACGCCATCCGATATCCCCCGTAACGTGCTCTTTCTGGAACAAGCAGCTTCTTTACCCGGTTCCACCGAGCAGCCATCCAGGCAGGACGAGGAGACAGAACCCGCTCATGCGTACCACCGAGCAGCCCATCGACAGCGTGCTCCGCCCATCCGACGAGGTGGCCGAGGCACTGGCGCAGGGCGCCCCGGTCGTGGCACTGGAGTCCACGATCATCTCGCACGGCCTGCCCCAGCCCCGCAACCTGGAGGTCGCGCGGGAACTTGAGGGGCTCGTCCGCGAGGCCGGGGCCGTACCCGCGACGATCGCGGTGCTCGACGGCGTGGCGCGGATCGGCCTGGACGAGGACGGCCTCAAGCGGATCGCCACCGAGCCCGGCCTGCGCAAGCTCGGCTTCCGCGACCTGGCGGTCGCCGCCGCGCTCGGCTCAAGCGGCGCCACGACGGTCTCGGCGACCTCCTTCCTGGCCGCCAGGGCGGGCATCCGCGTCTTCGCCACCGGCGGGCTCGGCGGGGTGCACCGTGAGTGGACCGAGACCCAGGACGAGTCGGCCGACCTCGACACGCTGAGCCGTACGCGGATCACCGTCGTCTGCGCGGGCGTGAAGTCGATCCTGGACGTGCCGGCGACCCTGCAGCGCCTGGAGACCCGGGGCGTCGGCGTCGCGGGCTTCCGCACCGGCGAGTTCCCCGGCTTCTATCTGCACACCTCCGGTCAGCCCGTCGACTGGCGCATCGAGACGCCCGAGCAGGCCGCGGAGATCATGCGGGCCCAGGACGCGCTCGACGGGCCCGAGTCCGCGCTGATCGTGGCCAACCCGGTCCCGGTGGACGAGCAGCTCGACCCGGCCCTGCACGACCGGGTCCTGGCCGAGGCGCTCGCGGAGGCGCGGCAGCGCGGGGTGACCGGCCAGGCCATCACCCCGTTCCTGCTGGAGTACCTGGTCAAGGGGACGGACGGCGCCTCGCTCGAGGCGAACCTGGCCGCGGTGCGCGGCAACGTCCGCCTCGCGGGACGGATCGCGGCGGCCTGGAGCCGGGGAAACTGAGGCGATCGTGGCCGGATCGGGTCTGCTGGTCATAGGTGACGTCGTCACCGACGTCGTCGCGCTGCACGAGGGTCCGGCGCTCTCCGGACTGGCCGTCGGCACGGACACCGCCGCCGACATCGTGCTGCGCCCGGGGGGCTCTGGGGCCAACACCGCCTCCTGGGCCGCCCACCTGGGCGCGGACGCGCGGATCCTGACCAGGGTCGGGTACGACACCGGGGAGTGGCACGCCGCGGAACTGCGCCGCGGCGGGGTCAGGACGCACCTGCGCGTCGACCCCGAGCGCCCGACCGCCGTGGTCATCGCCATGGTCGATCCGACGGGTGAGCGGTCCATGCTCACCAACCGGGGCGCCGGCGGGCACATCTGCGCCGACGACTGGGAGGAGGACCTGCTCGACGGGGTCGGTCACCTGCACCTGTCCGGCTACACCCTGTTCGCCGAACCGGGCCTGCAGCTGTCCAGGCTCGCCCTGGAGCAGGCCGTGCGGAACGGCGTGTCGATCAGCGTGGACCCGGCCTCCACCGGGTTCCTGCGCTCCTTCGGTCCCGAGCGGTTCGTCAGGGAGACCTCGGCCGCCCAGCTGGTCATCCCGAACCTGGACGAGGCGCGGCTGCTGACCGGCGCGGACGACCCGGAGAGCGCCGCGGGCCGGCTGAGCCTGCGCTACGGCGCCGCGGCGGTCAAGCTGGGCCCCGGCGGGGCGTTGCTGGCGCGGAAAGGAAAGTTGACCGCACGGCTTCCCGGACTCACCGCGGAAGTGGTTGACTCGACGGGAGCGGGTGACGCGTTCGCCGCCGGTCTGCTGACCGCCCTCCTGAGAGGGGACGACGACGAGGCCGCGCTGGACGCGGGACGCCGCGCCGGAGCCGAGGCCGTGACAGCGGTCGGCGGTCGGCCGCGTATTCTCACGTCTGGTTTGGCGTCCACCGGCTTTACCCACTCTCATGCTAATTGATAGCTTGCGGCGTAGGCTGCACCATTAGCCACATGTGTCACTTTGGGGAGGTTGCGGTCCGCCGATGGATGCCGAGTCATCGATCTGCCTGAGCGATCTGGTCCCGGCCCTGCGCTGGAGCAGAGCACAGCAGGTCGCCGAAGCCCTGGCCGATCCCCGCCTGCCCGCGGGATGGTGGTCCTCGGTCACCCTGCCCAAGGCCCTGAACTCGGCCGGACTCGACTGGGTCTGCGACCGGCTGGCCCGTCTCTCGATGTCCAGATGGGACCACCTCCCCCTGAGCGACGTCCTGCCGGCCCTGCACGTGCACACCGTCGATCCCACGCTGCCCGGCTGGCCGGAACCCGCCCGCGCGGCGATCACCGGCCTCGGCGGCTGGTCGAGGCTGCGCCGCCTGACCGCCGGAGACCTGGGCGGCTCCTCCCTGCCCACCACCCCGGAGATCGTGATGACCGCGGTCTTCCGTGAGGTGCTCAGCCAGATCCCCGGGATCGCCGTCCCCCCGGCCACCGAGGCGCCCGCGCAGGCGGAACGGCCCGCTGCGGAGGCACCCACGGCGGCCCCCGCAGCGGCACCGGCAGGGGCGCCCGCACAGGCCGAGCAGCAGGAGCCGCAGGCACCCGCCGTACCCCAGCAGGCCCCCGCGCCCGAGCCTCAGGTCAGGCTCAGCGACTACCCGCTGGTCGGCCTGGTGGACAACATGTTCCGCGACTGGGGCCCGCTCGAACGCGCGGTCGCCGTCGACCGCCTGTTCGCCGTCGACCCGATCAGCCTGCGTGCCCTCGCCCACAAGCTCAACGCCGACCTCGGCGCGCTGTCGGTCGCCCAGCGCGCCGCCGAGGAACGCATCCTGCTGTGGCTGCGCTCCTCGGAGTCGGCCCCGCTCACCGGCCACATGTTCGGGCTCACCGAGTGGCTCGGCGCCGCCGCCACCCAGGAGCAGCTCATCGGCGCCGACCCGGCTCATCCCATCGAGGTGCCCACACTGCGCACCCCGCTGTGGCGGGTGCTGGTCACCCTCATGCCCGACCGGCGGCTCCAGGACGGCTGGCTCGTCGTCGGCGACCTGGGCGGTCTGCGGGACCGCACCCGGCAGCTCATGGGCGGCAAACCGGCCGACTCCGAGACGGTCTCTCTGATGGAGCAGCGGCTCGGCATCCGCACCCACTCCGCGCAGGCCTGGCTCGACGCCCTGGCCGCCAGCGCGGAACGGGGCGCGGCCGTCCCCGAGGCCGCCGCCGAGCCCGGCAACAGGCAGTTGCCCCGCCGTACCCCCGGAGCCAACGGACACCACCACCACCGGGGCGGCCAGCCGATCCCGCAGGTGAACGCCAACGCCATCGACCCCCGCGCGGCCCTGGCCACGCTGTCGGCCCTGTCCGGCAACACCAGGCCCCACCTCATCACCAGCCAGCGCGCCCCGCTCCACCCGCCGACCAGCCCTGCCACCGACCCGAGCCGCTGGCAGCGGATAGAGGTGACCAGCGAGCACCTGCGCGGCGCCCCGGTCGCGGTGCCCGAGGGGTACGCCACCCAGCTCGGCATGCGTCCCGGCACCCTGCTCTCGGTCACCGGCCCCGGTGACAACGCGGTGGTGCTGGTGTGGCGGGACCACCCCGTCTTCGACTCCCTGCAGCCGGTACTGATGCGCCTGAACGCGCGCCCCGGGGACCAGGTGTACGTCACGGTCGACGGCTACCGCCTGGACGCCCAGCTGCCGTCCTGAGGAGGCGGACGGTGGGCGGCGGTCGCCGCCCACCGGGTTCACGGGACCGGCCCCATCCGCCGTCGCAGCTCGCGGCAGAAATCCCTGGCCGTCCCCCAGAAGATGGATATCCGCCAGTCCTCGTAGTAACGGGCCACGTCCCGCTGGATCTGCAGGATGTCCGCCCTCGCGCCGGCGGGGGACGGCGCGAGCTGCACGCTCACGTGTCTGCGGCGGTTGATGCCGGGCACGGCCTTCACCAGGCTGTGGAACAGGAAGCGGAAGGTCCAGTCCTGCAGGCTGTACCCCATGAAGAGGATGGGCCTCCTGGTCAGTGCCTCCAGGATCGAGGTGGGCAGCATCCGCTGCCCGTCGGCCGCGCTGTCCAGCGCCAGGTTGGCGACGAACTCCAGGTAGTCGTCCTCCACCAGCACGATCGAGGCCGGGTCCCCCAGCCTGCCGTGCAGGTGGTAGACGAGCGGCCTGTCAGGCCGGGGACCGCTCCCGTCCCCTGCGAAGAGGTCCTTGGCGTAGGCGAGCCCGTCGTTCCAGGCGCACACCGCGACGTCGGGGCTTTTCCCCGCCGCCTCAAGCGACCGGAAGATGAAGTCGTCGTAGTTGGTCGTCAGATAAACCGGCAGCGGAAAACTCGCCAGCAGGCTGTGCGGTTCCAGCGGATCGAGGAAATCGGGTACCGCCCCGGCGTCCAGTTCCTGGCAGACCAGCCGTTTGACGTACACGGGGTCGCCGTAACGCATGGCCGCGAACTGCGCGACCCGGGGAAGGTCGTAGTCGTTGTCGAATGGATAATCCCACCGGCGTGCCATGTTCCGGCTGAGCGCCGTCCCCGTGGGAAGGACACCGGCGCAGGCGCCCGACCCGAGAAACGGTGTGCAGTCCCCGTGCTTCAGCTGGTCGAGCAGGCGTTCCCACTCGGCCTCCCCCATGTCGTGCACCTAGGGCACCACCTCGGAGACCGGGATTCCCGCGGAAACGGCTCCCCGGCGGCACGTTTCCGCGGGTACGGCGCCCCTCCACCCGTGGAGCGCGCCGCCTTGCCGTAGGGGAGGGGCGGAACGCGGCCGCGCCCGCCTTCTCGACCGACGTGAACGTCCGGGGGCGAGGGAGGGGTTCACCTCACGCCTCTTCCCCGTATCGCGGCCCCGGCGTTTTCGCGTTTTCCCGGTGTTCGGTCAACGAGGCACGGAACCTGGGGAGCGATCGGCCTCTTCTCAACGCCGTGAATATATGATCTTCACGCCCCATCGCGCCTCACATTCAGATTTCGGTCAACCAAAAGAACACCATGACGCTATTCAAGGGAGCCTGCACCTTTTAGTGGCTTACGCGATTCTGTAATACCCCATCCCGTAAATCAACCTCCGGCGCCGACGGCGCTTTCCCCGGGAGGAGGACACCTCACCGCGGGGAGAGGGATCCGCCTCCGTGGCCTTGCGGCACGCGGGGCCCGCTTCCCGAGAACGGGCCCCGGCGCCCGAAAATCACTCTATTTTACGAAATATCCTGTATATCCGTACAACATACTTACCGATGCCAACTCCGCCCCCACCGGAAACTTCATCCCGAACAGCGGCTCACGTCCCGATCGGGACGCCGCGAATTTCCGTACAGGCGTTCGGCCCGCCCTCCTCAATGCCCCCGGGCACTTTTCCCCTATGCTGTAATCCTCCTGAGGCGTCACACGACCTGGTCTCGAAGCGGAGGCTGATCAGCGGTGCGCGAGTGGCCTTCGAATCTGGATGTCGAGGGTCTGACGGCCGGAGGCTGGCAGCCGACTCCGTTCCGCCAGTTCGTAGTCAAGATTCACAGCCGTTGTGATTTGGCATGCAAGTACTGCTATGTGTACGAAATGGCGGATTCAAGCTGGCGTGACCGTCCCAAAGTCATGTCAGCCGAGATTCTCGCCGCCACCGCGGCGAGAATCGGCGAGCACGCCCGCGCCCACGACCTCGACTCCGTCGAACTCGTCCTGCACGGCGGCGAACCGCTGCTCGCCGGTCCGGAGCCGATCCGCGAGATCGTGACCCGCGTCCGCGCGGAGACGGGTCACGGCACCCGCCTGAAGGTCAGCCTCCAGTCCAACGCCACCCTGCTCGACCTTCGCTATCTCAGGCTCTTCGACGAGCTGGGGGTCCGGGTCGGGGTGAGCCTCGACGGCGACGAGGCGATGCACGACCGCAGCCGCCGCCGCGCCAACGGCCAGGGCAGCCACGCGGCGGTCATGACGGCCCTCGGGCTGCTGACCTCGCCGGACTTCCGGCATCTCTTCGGCGGCCTGCTGTGCACCGTCGACCTCAGAAACGACCCGGTCGGCGCCTACGAGGCCCTCGCCGCCTTCGATCCGCCCGCCGTCGACTTCCTGCTTCCGCACGGCAACTGGTCGGCGCCCCCGCCCGGCCGGGAGGCGGACGCCCCCGGCACACCGTACGCCGACTGGCTGATCCGGGTGTTCGACCACTGGTACGGTACGCCGCGCCGGCGCACGGACGTCCGGCTGTTCGGCGAGATCATCCACCTGCTTCTCGGCGGCTCCTCCGCGAGCGAGCAGGTGGGGCTGTCCCCGGTCGCGATGGTGGTCGTGGAGACCGACGGCGGCGTCGAACAGTCCGACCTGCTCAAGTCGGCCTACCAGGGTGCTCCCGAGACGGGCCTGCACGTGACCCGCGACCCCTTCGACGCCGCTCTCGCGCTGCCCGCGATCGCCGCCCGCCAGATCGGCGCCCTCGCGCTGGCCGCCGAATGCCGTGAATGCCCGGTGGGCGGGGTGTGCGGGGGCGGGCTCTACGCGCACCGCTACCGCGCGGGCAGCGGCTTCGCCAACCCGTCGGTCTACTGCCCGGACCTGCTCCACCTCGTCGGGCACGTCAGGAAGACCGTGGAGAAGGACCTGGCGGCCCGGGTGAGAGCCGCAGCCGAGAGAGCGCGAGACGAAGGAGCACGATGAACCTGCGTGAACACCGGATTCCGGGAGAGATGTTCGCGGAGCTCGCCCGGGGCGGCGGCGGGACCGCGGCTGTCACGTGCCTGGCCGCGGCCCAGCACAGCAAGCACGTCCTCCTCGTGCGCGGGGTGCTGGAGGCCGCGCGGGCGTGCGGTCATCCCGAGGCCGCCGCCACCCGCCGTGCCTACGACCTGCTGGCCACGATCCAGCGCGCGCACCCCGACGTCGTCAACGCCGTCGTCCGCCATCCGGCCGTGGGCGCCTGGGCACGGCGTACGATCAAGGCCCTTGAGGCCGGGGCTCCGGAGGCCGCGCCCGGCCGGCTCGCCGCGCTCGCCGCGGTCGCCGCGATCCGTTCCGGCACGACCTGCGACATCGACGTCCCCGCGGTCGAGGGGGTGGTCACCCTGCCGTCCCTGGGACAGGCCGTCCTGTCGCCGACCGTCTCCTGCGTGACGGTCCAGTGCGATCCGGAGTGCGCCGAGGTCACGGCGGAGGGGGTGATCGTCCGCATTCCCGCCGACCCCCGGCAGGACGCCCCCGGCTGGCGGGGGATGCGGGCGTTGTCCGCGGAGACGGACGGCACCCCGATCAACGTCGTCATCGACGACATCGACCCCTACCGCATGCCGGAGACCACGAACATGGGCGAGCGCCTCACCCACGCCGAGGCGGGGCGCTGGCAGTCGACGCTGCACAGGGCGTGGGACCTGCTGGTCCGTCACCATCGGACCACCGCGGAGGAGGTGGCCGCGGCCATAACGGTGCTGACCCCTCTGCGGCCCCCGGCGCTGGGACAGTCGAGCTCGACCTCCAGGGAGACCTTCGGCTGCGTCGCGCTGTCGGCCCCGCCCGACGCCTCGACCCTGGCCGTCACCCTGGCGCACGAGACCCAGCACGCCAAGCTCTCGGCCCTTCTCGACCTCGTCCCGCTGACCATGCCCGACGACGGGTCGCGTTACTACGCCCCCTGGCGTGAGGACCCCCGCCCGGTTCCCGGTCTTCTCCAGGGCGCCTACGCCTATCTGGGGGTGACCGACTTCTGGCGGCGTCAGCGGCACCTGGAGACGGGCCAGGCCCGGGTGCACGCGGACGCCGAGTTCTCCCGGTGGCGTGAGGCGGCCTCCATGGTCGCGCGGACCCTCATCGACAGCGGAAGGCTGACCGCCCCGGGCAGGACCTTCGTCACCGAGATGGCGCACCGGCTCGACGACTGGGCGGGCGAACCGGTCCCCGCGGGCGCGCGGGCGATCGGTGAGGAGCGCGCGAGCCGCCACCGCGCGCGCTGGCTCAGGAACAACGGGCGGGCGGACATCTCCCCCGTGCCCCCTCCCCCGGGCACGTGAGTCACAGCGCGGGCGGGTCGAAGTCGAAGTCGAGCCGCTCACCGCGCATCGCCACCTTCACGTCGGGATGCTCGTTGGTCAGCACACGCTGGTAGCGCTCGAAGGTGTCGACCGCCAGGATGTCGGCCCATTCCTGCTCGCCCTCGGCGCGCAGGTCCGCGATCAGGTTGATGGCGCAGGCCAGGGTCAGCGGATGGTCGGTGCCCAGCAGCGCCCGCAGCTGCTCCAGCGTCCGTCCGCCCAGCTCTCTCGCGGTGTGCGTGTCGCCCTGGGCGGCCAGGTCGCTGGCCAGGTTGATGGCGCAGGTGAGCGAGTAGTGGTGCTCCCTGCCGAGTCTCGCGTCGAAGCCCGCCAGTGATCTGCGGTCGAGTTCCGCGGCCTCGTCGACGTCCCCGTTGACGCGTATCAGCAGCGCGAGGTTCATGTCGCAGCCGTACTTGAAGGGATGGTCGCCGCCGTAGATGCGGGGGTAGCGGTCGGCGGTGTCCCGCAGCAGTTCGAGCGCCGCGGTGACCTCCCCCGTCGCGCGCTGCGCGTTGGCCAGGCACAGCGCCGCCGCGAGGGTGTCGGGATGGTCCCTGCCGAAGGTGCGCTCCTCGCGCTCGAAGGTCCGCTGGGCGATCTCCAGGGCCTCGTCGGTGAGCCCCGCCCTGCGTTTGGCGATGGACAGGTCCTTGGCCGTCCGCAGGGTCCAGGGGTGGTCGCCGCCCAGTTCCTGGACGCCGAACTCGTAGGCGTCCTGACCGAGGTCGCAGGCCTCCGAGTAGTTCCCGCTGAGCCTGACGACACGGGCGAGGCCGTTCCAGGAGGACAGCACGTTGGAGGTGCTGGCGTCCGAGTTGGCCAGGCTCTGCAATCTGTAGGCGTTCTCCTGGAGTTTGCGCGCCTCGACGTAGTTGCCCAGCAGGAGATAGTCGATGGAGAGGTTGTTCATCGCCCGCAGGGTCCGGCGGTGCCGAGGACCGAAGACGATCTCGTGCTGGCGCCAGGACTCCTCGTCGTGCCTGAGCGCGGCGGCGAAGTCCCCCCGGGTCCGCAGGTCGCCGCCGTGACTGTTGGTGAGCAGGAGGGTCTCCTCGTGCTGCTCGCCGAGGATCGTCCGCATGCGGTCGAGGGTCCTGCGGTTGAGCTCGTAGGAGGCGCGGTAGTCGCCGAGCTCGCGCAGGACGATGCCGAAGTGCCGCTGTGCGGAGAGCACGTACTGGTCGTCGGGACCGCTGTCGGCCCGCCACCTCTCGATGAGGCGGCCGACCAGGTCGCTGGCCGACTGGTAGCTCCCCGAGGAGTAGAGGTAGCGCACCATGTCGAGGGCGAAACCGCGGATGCCGGGCTTTCTGCTGCTCTCCACGTCGGCGGGCGTCACGTGCCCCAGCAGCTGGGAGTATCCCTGCCACAGGGCGTTGTCGTCGGGAAGGCCCGGCGCCGCCGCCGCCAGAAGCAGGTGCGCCTCGTCGCGGTAGGCGGGGTGCTCCCGGGGGTCGAGGCCGTCGCGCAGCAGCGCCTGGACCAGCCGGTGGACCTGGATGGTCCGCGCGTCCGAGTCGATGCGCGCCAGGGCGTAGCGGCCGAGCTCCCTGATCGCCTTGCTCAGCAGGATCGGGTTGGCCAGGAGCGCGCCGAGCTTGGAGTCGGAGGCGAGGTCCTCCGGCAGTCCCTTGAACACGTCCCTGGGGATGGGCTCGGGGCCGAAGAAGGCGCAGCATCGCAGCAGTTCGACCGCCTCGGGCAGTTTCGCCTGGAGCTGCGAGACCGACAGCGACCACGCCGCCGTCATGGACAGCGGGTAGTCCGAGGGTTTGTTGGCGTCGAGCAACTGGGTCGTCTGCTCACGGAGCAGCCGGAAGTACTCGTCGACCGACATCCCGGTCTCCGCCTGCAACGCCCCCGCCTGTTCGAGGGCCAGCGGCAGGTCACCCAGTTCCTCGGCCAGCCGCTCCGTCTCCTCGGCGCCGACCTTCCCCGGCAGCCGCTTGCCGAGGAACTCGACGCTCTCCTGCCTGCTGAACACGTCGACGGGCAGGGTCTCGACCACGCTCCCCCACGAATGGTTGCGCGAGGTGATCAGCACGTGCCCCGGCCCTCGGGGCACGATCTCGTTGATCTCCTCCGGCTGCTCGGCGTTGTCGAAGATGAGCAGCCACTTGGAGTACGGCCTGCCCCTGCGCAGAGCGTCGAGCACGGCGGTGAACGCGTCCTCGATCCCGGTCGTGGTCAGGGACGGCAGCCCGAGGTGCGGCGCGAGACCGGCCAGCGAGGAGCGCACCAGTATGGGCTGGTCCGCCGGAATCCACCAGACCACGTCGTACTCGTGGCGGAAGCGCCAGGCGTACTCGATGGCCACGTGTGTCTTGCCCACTCCGCCGAAGCCGTGCAGGGCGTGGGGGACGACCGCGGTGACGTCGGACGTGACCGACTCGTGCAGTCTTTCGAGCAGGCTCTCCCGGCCGGTGAAGTTCTTGTTCTGCTGCGGCACCTTGCCCCAGACCTGGGGCTGGCGTCCCGGTGTCCGGGAACCCTCCGACGATTGTGCAACGGACACGCGACCGCCTCCACTCGCCCGATCCGAGATGAGTTTAGACTTCCGAACACGGCGCGCACCCATACAAAGAGGCCAGACTCCCGTTTCAATGCCGCTAAATATGTTTTAGGGAGCAAATCGCCCGACTTCTTTGGTGAGCGCGGGTCGCCGGTCCCCCGATGTTAGGAGCCCCCGGCCGGACATGGAAGGATGACCGGGTAAGCCGAGCGGGCGGAAAACGGCACGGACGCCGGCCTCGCCTCCAAGCGCCAGGAGTCCAGATGAGCGAAAAGGCCACAGATTTCAGCAACGGCCTGATTGACGTCACCTCTTTGAACCTCGCCGACCTCGACCGGGTCGACGACTCTCGCCTCAGCCAGGCCTTGCGGCGACTGCTCGACACCGAGGAAACCGGTCCGGTCGCCGGTTTCCAGTCGGCCATATAACGCCGTTCCATCCGGCCGGGAAATGCGCCCGGCGGCCGTGAGGCCGGGCTTTCCGAACCCGGCCGGCGGCGATCGCCTCTCCCGCCGACGGAGGAGACCGGAACCGATCCCCCCGGCGACTGGCCCGTTCTTCTCGTCCGCCTTATCGTGCGAAAAGCCGCTCCATCCCGAACGACCGTACGGCTCGATCTTCCTGGCCACCGCGCCGGAGCTCCCCAACGGCCCCGGCGGAGACAAGAACGGACGGGCGCCATGACGGACCCGGCGCAGGTGAGAAGCGAACCCGTCCAGCCCTACGTGGGGCTGCGTCCCTATCTGCGGGCCGACCACGCGCGTTTCTTCGCACGCGAACGGGAGACCCGTGAGGTCGCGACCATCTGGCAGGCCGCCGGGCTGACCGTGCTGTTCGGAGCGTCGGGGGTCGGCAAGACCTCCCTGCTGCACGCCGGGGTGCTGTCCCGCATCGAGACCGAGCGGGCGGACGTGCTGCCCATCGCCCGGGTCTCCCCGCGCGGGCTCTCCCCCAGGGGGACGGCCAACCCGTACGTCCTGGCGCTGCTGTCCGCGTGGGCGCCGGACGAACCGTTGTCGGTGCTCGCCGGGCTGACGGTCTCCGAGTTCCTCGCCAGGCGCCCCGAGCGGACCGACCGGTACGGTGACCCCGTACCGACCCTGGCGGCCGTCGACCAGGCCGAGGAGCTGTTCGGCGGCCCGCTTCGCGGGGAGGAGGACCGCGGCGCCCTGCTCGCCCAGCTGGTCCAGGCCGTGGACGAACATCCCGGACTCCACCTGCTGCTGTCGCTGCGCGAGGAGCACCTGGCCGCCGTGCTTCCGTACGAACGCCCGCTGGGCCGGGGATCGCGGGCGCGTTTCCACCTGCTGCCCTTCACCCCCGCCGCGGCCCTGGACGCCGTGACGAAGCCGATCGAGGGCACAGGACGGTTCTTCGCCAGGGGCGCGGCCGAACTGCTGGTCAACGACCTCCAGACGACCGTGATCGCCAACGACGAGGGGGACCGGACCACGCTGACCCTGAAGTCCATAGAGCCGGTCCAGCTCCAGGTCGTCTGCTCCGCGCTGTGGGAGTCCCTGCCCCCCTCCCTGCGCGAGATCACCTCCGAGCACGTGAACCTGCACGTGAACGTCGACCGGTTCCTCACCGGGTTCTGCAGGACGGCTCTCGACGCCGTCGCCGCCGAGCACGACGTGCCCCCCGCGGAGCTCGGATACTGGCTGCGCAACGCCTTCGTCACCGAGCACGGCACCCGCAACACGGTCTACGAGGGCCTTCAGGAGACCGCGGGCATGCCCAACGCCGTCGCCAGGGCCCTGGAGGACCGTCATGTCCTGAAGGCCGAGCACCGGCTGGGAATCCGCTGGTACGAACTGCAGCACGATCGTCTCATCAGCTCCGTCCGCGGACCGGAACGCCCCGCCTCCTACCTCAGGGACGCGCGGGAGCTGCTGGCGAGGCAGAGCTGGGAGAGCGCGGGGAGGCTCGCCCAGGAGGCGGCCCGTGTCGCGGAGTTCGACGAGGTGTGGGTGCGGGCCGAGGTGAAGGCCATCCTGGGGGAGGTCGCCGCCGCCCGGGGCGAGGTGGAGACCGCCCGCGCGCATCTCAGGGAGGCCGCTGAGACGTTCGCGGTGCTCCAGCGCTTCGACGGGGTGGCGCGGGCGCTGACCGCCGACGGGCGGCTCAGCATGGCGCAGGGTGAGTACGCCGAGGCCGTCGACGTGCTCAAGTCCGCCCTGTCGTGGGCCCCGAACGACATGTTCGTCCAGTCGGCGCTGGGGCAGGCCCTGTGGTGGCTCGGGCAGCCGCTCGCCGCCCTCGCGATGCTCAACGGAGCGGTGAACCTCGCCGGGGAGCCGCCGGTCGAGGCGCTGGCGTTGCGCGGTGAGATCCTCGCCGATCTGGGCAGGTCCGATGAGGCGTTGCGTGACCTGAACCGGGTGCGGCACCATCAGCGGGCCGGCACGGTCGCGGCCAGGGCTCTGGCCCTCGCCCAGGCGCAGCGGCTCGACGCCGCCGAGCAGGAGATCCTGGACGCCACGGGCGCGGAACCGCGCAACGGGCCGGTGCTGCTGCGGGCCGCGCGGGTCAACGCGCTGCTCGGCAGGACGGGGGTCGCGGCGGATCTGGCCGTCCGCGCGCTGGAGGCGGGCGATCCCGGGCTTCCGCCGCACCTGCGCGGGCAGGCAGGACAGCTCCTGCTCAGGTCCGCCTGACGCCCGGCGCCGGGTTCTGCAGGGCTCGCTCCCCGGCCTCCGCCGTCTCGGCGGGGAGAACGGGGACCGGGAGGACGTCGTGCCGGGCCGCGTTCCAGATGTGGTCGAACTGCTCGACCCAGTATCCGTACCAGCGCTCGTCGCGCCCGCGGGTCAGTTCCAGGTGCATGCGGGAGGAGGTCGAGAGGTTGTGGAAGCCGTGGATCTCCACGATCACCCGGCCCGCCGGGGTGTCCGGGTCGAGGAGCACGAGGCTGAAGCCGGGGCTGTAGGACAGCAGGCGGTAGTCGAAGGCCCCCGCGGTCTTCCAGCGGCTCATCAGCCGCAGCCGTTCCATCGTGGTCTCCAGCGCGGCGGGCAGTCGCTGGACGGGGAACTCTACCGACTCGTCGAGCTGCCTTGACGCCTGTCTGACCGACGCCTCCTCGCGGGGGTCGAGGACGACGATCCTGACCCTGCCGTTCTCGCGCCGCAGCACGCTGTTGCGCAGGATCTCGCAGGTCTGCGCCGACAGCAGGTTGACGGCCGAGGGGGCGAAGACCCGGACGTCGCGCACCCCGGCGAACAACGACGCCGCCGGGACCGTGTCGTAGACCGACCGGTCGTACAGGACGCCCTCGGCCATCTCGGGGGTCTCATCGGGAAGCGAGCGGTAGATCAGCAGGCCGAGTCCCGACAGCAGCACCGCCCACCTGAAGTCGTCGTCCAGCCTGTCGCTGAAGAGCGAAACCAGGGCGTAGAGGACGGCGACGACGGTCAGGGCGTGGGCGTCGATGTTCCGCCGCTTCCTGAGGTCGCCGGCGACCCGCCGCAGCCATCCCACTTCGCCCCCCGGCTCCTCGGTCGTCCCCGGTCGTGGTGCCGATTGTCGCCCGCACCGGACCGGCGATCCATGGAGCCGGAGGTGACATCCCGGTTCGGCGGGCCGTCAGGAGACGCCGGCCGTACGGCGCCGCTGCCAGAGGTCGTCGAGGGCGAGCGCGCCGCCACCGCTGAAGGCGATGGCGAGCAGGGCGCAGATCAGGGCCAGGACGAACTCGTAGCCCCCCTTGGCGGCGTCGAAGCCGTTGGCGCCGTGGACGAAGACGATCGCCCCGAGCATGTCCAGGACGAGCAGGATCGCGGCGATCGGCAGGGCGGCGCCGAGGATGAGCGCGATGCCGCCGACCAGCTCGATCACGGCGACCGCCGGTGCCGCCAGGCCCGGCAGCGGTACGCCGATCTGCTCGAAGAAGGCCGTCGTGCCGCTCAGGCCCATGGTGGCGAACTTCTGCCAGCCGTGGACGACGAAGATCACTCCGACGCCGATCCGCGCCAGCAGCAGCGCGATCGGCCTCGCACGCTCAAGCCAAAGCATGAGGACTCCCCATGGTCGTTCGAATTTGAACCACCACCTTAACCCCCTGGTTCAAATTCGAACAACCCATACACTGGAAAAGTGGCGGACACGAGATGGTTGAGTGAAGGTGAACTGGATGCCTGGATGGCCTACCTCAGGGCGACGCACCTGCTGGAGCGGCGCATCGAGGAGCAATTGAAGGCCGACTCTGGACTTACCCATCCCCACTACGAGATTCTCGCCAAGCTCTCGATCGCGCCGCAGCGGCGGCTGCGCATGAGCGACCTCGCCCGCAGGCTGGTCGTCTCGAAGAGCGGGCTGACCTACCAGATAGGGCAGCTCGAGAAACGAGGGCTGGTCGAGCGGATGGACTGCCCCTCCGACGAACGGGGCGTGCTCGCGGTGCTCACCGACGAGGGAGTGCGCTGCCTTGAGAAGACCGCGCCCGGCCATGTGGCCGTCGTCCGCGCCTTCCTGATCGACCAGCTGACCCCCGAGGAACTGGCGACCATGACGCGTATCATGTCGAAGGCCGCCGCGGCGATGTCCCCGAACGGCTCGCACGGCTCACCACCCGGCTCCTGGGACGGGTCCCGAAGCGAGTCGCAGAACGGCCTCCGGAGCGGGTCGCAGGGCGGCTCCCCGAACGGAGACCGGCCGAGCCCGTCACAGGTCGACCCCGCCTGAGGGACCTCACCCCCGCGTCGCACGCCGTACGGCGAGGGCGATCAGCCGCATCTGCACGGCCAGTGGCGGCAGGGTCAGCGGCGCCGCGACAAGGAGGGCCTCCATCATGCCGGGGTACCCGCACTCCATGGACCCCTGGTACACCCGGGTGCAGGAGCCGTGGTCGAGGAGCCAGGCGAGCAGCGTCCAGTCGGCGAGGGCGATCACCGGCAGCGCCGCGATCGCGACCAGGACGGCGCACCCCGCCCTGTCATGGGCCGTGTCCGTCCTGACCGGCACCGGCCGAAGACGCCCGGGGACCTCCATGAGGCCAGCCAAGCACGGACACATGCAGATTCCGTGTGGAAAACATGGAGATCACGCACGAACCCCGGCACCGCCGTCCAGGCGGCGCCGGGGCCGGGATATCACAGGCTGGACAGGCCCAGCTCGCGGGCGATCAGCATGCGCTGGACCTCGCTGGTGCCCTCGCCGATCTCCAGGATCTTGGCGTCGCGGTAGAAACGGCCGACGGGGTACTCGTTCATGAAGCCGTAGCCGCCGAAGATCTGGGTGGCGTCGCGGGCGTTGTCCATGGCCGCGTTGCTGGAGACGAGCTTGGCGATGGCCGCCTCCTTCTTGAACGGCTCGCCCGCCAGCATCCGCTCCGCCGCGTGGTGGTAGGCCAGGCGGGCGGTGTGAGTGCGGACCTCCATGTCCGCGATCTTGAACTGGATGGCCTGGTAGTGGCCGATCGGGTGGCCGAAGGCCCGGCGCTCGTGGACGTAGCGCAGGCACTCGTCCACGCAGCCCTGGGCCAGGCCGACGGACAGGGCGGCGATCGCGATGCGGCCCTCGTCGAGGGTCTGCAGGAACTGCGCGTAGCCCCGCCCTCGCTGGCCGAGGAGGTTGGCCGCCGGGACCCGGCAGTCGGTGAAGGACAGCTCACGGGTGTCGGAGCAGTTCCAGCCGACCTTGGAGTACTTCTTCGAGACCGTGAACCCGGGCGTCCCCGAGGGCACCAGGATGGTCGAGATCTCCTTCTTGCCGTTCTCCCGCTCCCCGGTGATGGCGGCCACGCCGACGACGCCGGTGATGTCGGTGCCGGAGTTGGTGATGAACGCCTTGGAGCCGTTGATCACCCACTCGTCCCCGTCGAGCACGGCGGTGGTCCGCATGCCGCCGGGCACGTCCGAACCGCCGCCGGGCTCGGTCAGGCCGAAGGCGCCCAGCGTCTCGCCCGAGGCCAGGCGGGGAAGCCACGTGGCGCGCTGCTCGTCCGTGCCGAAGCGGTAGATCGGCATGGCGCCCAGGGAGACCGCGGCCTCAAGGGTGATGGAGACGCTGGAGTCGACCCGGGCCAGCTCCTCAAGGGCCAGGCAGAGCGCGAAGTAGTCGCCACCCATGCCGCCGTGCTCCTCCGGGATCGGCAGGCCGAACAGGCCCATCGCGCCCATCTGCCGCACGATGTCGTAGGGGAACTCCTCACGTTCGTACAGGTCCCCGATCACCGGGGCCACCACGTCGCGGGCGAACTCCTCGACGGTCTTGCGAAGGTCCTCGTATTCCTCAGCGAGCTTGGGCATCGTCACTCCTTGACGTCCGGGGCCGTTCCCAGGGCCTGCACGACCCGGGAGGGGCTGGGGCGGCCGAGCCGCTCCGCCAGCCAGGTGCTGGTCTCCACCAGCGAGGGAAGGTCGAGCCCGGTCTCCACGCCGAGACCGTGCAGCATCCACACCAGGTCCTCGGTCGCGAGGTTGCCGGTCGCGCTCTCGGCGTACGGGCAGCCCCCGATGCCGCCGGTCGAGGCGTCGACCACGGTCACGCCCTCGCGCAGGGCGGTGAGGGTGTTGGCCAGGGCCTGGCCGTAGGTGTCGTGGAAGTGCACGGCGAGCCGCTCCGGCCCGCCGAGGTCCCCGGTGAGGGCCTCGATGAGGGCGGCCACGTGCCCGGGGGTGCCCACTCCCACGGTGTCGCCCAGCGAGAGCTCGTAGCAGCCGAGCTCCAGGAGCCTGCGCCCGACGGAGACCACCTGGGCCACGGGGGTCGGCCCCTCCCACGGGTCGCCGAAGCACATCGAGACGTACGCCCTGACGCGCAGGCCGTTGCCGAGCGCCCGCGCGACCACCGGCTCGAACATCTCGAACTGCGACTCAAGCGTCCGGTTCAGGTTCCTGTTCGCGAACGTCTCGGTGGCGCTGGCGAAGATCGCGATCTCCTCGACGCCGTGTTCGAGCGCCCGGTCGAGGCCCCGCTCGTTGGGCACGAGCACCGGGTAGCGCACACCGGGCACCCGTTCCACCCGTTCCAGCAGCTCGGCGGCGTCGGCGAGCTGGGGAACCCACTTCGGGTGCACGAAGCTGGTCGTCTCGATCACCCGGTGGCCCGCGGCGGCGAGCCTGGCGACGAACTCCGCCTTGACCTCGACCGGGACCGTGACCGCCTCGTTCTGCAGCCCGTCACGCGGGCCGACCTCGTAGACGGTGACCCGCTCGGGCAGCCCCCGTGCCTCGATCCTGTACGGCTCACGCATCATGCCCGGTCCTCCCCGCCCTCGCCGGAGACCTCGGCGACGTCGACGACCGCGAGCACGGCGTCCATGTCGACCGCCTGCCCGGCCCTGACCCGCAGCTCCGTGACCGTTCCCGCGGCCGGGGCGGTCACGGTGTGCTCCATCTTCATGGCCTCGACGACGAGCAGCGGCTGGTCCCGTTCGACCCGCTCCCCGACCACGGCCTTGACCAGCAGTACCGTTCCCGGCATCGGGCTGCGGACGACTCCGTCGCCTCCCGAGCCGGTTCCCGCCCGGTCTCCCGGGTCTCTCAGGTGGTGGCGGGTCAGCGCCCAGGCGTCCCCGTCACGCCCCAGCCAGAGCGTGTCCCCGGCCCCCTGGGCCCAGCTGTAGCGCCTGCCGACCCCGTCCAGTGTGACCAGCGGTTCGCCCCCGTCCAGGGAGAGGCTCGCCCGCGCGGTGCTTCCGCCGGGCAGCCGGACCTCGGCGCCGCGCGCGGGCAGCCCGCGCACCCCGACCTCGACGACCTCGCCCCGGTTCTCCAGCCGCCAGACGGTCCAGGCGGCTTCGCCGAGACGCCAGCCGTCCGGCACCTCCCAGGGGTCGGCGACCGCCGCTACGGCGGGCACCCGCCCGTGGTGCAGCAGCAGCGCCGCGGCGACCGGCACGTCCTCGGGCAGGCCCCCCTCGGGCAGGAGGTAGTCCAGGTTGCGTTCGACCAGGCCGGTGTCGAGGTCTCCGGCGACCACCTCGGGGTGGGTGACCAGCGCCCGCAGGAACGCGATGTTGGTCGGGACACCGAGCACGGCGGTGGCGGCGAGCGCTCCGTCGAGGCGCCGCAGCGCGCTGTCCCTGTCCGGCCCCCAGGCGACGATCTTCGACAGCATCGGGTCGTAGCCGCTGCCGACGACCCCGCCCTCGGCCAGGCCCGAGTCGACCCTGACCCCCTCGACGACTCCCTCGGGCTCGCGCAACGCCAGCACCCGGCCTCCGGTCGGCAGGAAGCCCCTGGCGGGGTCCTCCGCGTAGACGCGGGCCTCGACGGCGTGGCCGCGCAGCCGTACCTGGTCCTGGGTGAGCGGCAGGGGCTCGCCCGCCGCCACCCTGAGCTGCAGTTCGACCAGGTCGAGGCCGGTGACCAGCTCGGTGACGGGGTGCTCGACCTGGAGCCTGGTGTTCATCTCCATGAAGTAGTAGTCGCCGGTCGTGCCCTGCACGATGAACTCGACCGTCCCGGCGCCGGTGTAGCCGACGGCCCTGGCCGCCTCGACGGCCGCCGCGCCCATCCGCGCCCTGGACTCCTCGTCGAGCAGCGGGGAGGGCGCCTCCTCGATGATCTTCTGGTGGCGGCGCTGGAGGCTGCACTCGCGCTCGCCCAGGTGGACGACGTTGCCGTGGGCGTCGGCCATCACCTGGATCTCGATGTGCCGTGGTCCCTCGACGAACCGTTCGATCAGCAGGGTCGCGTCCCCGAACGCCGCCGCGGCCGTACGGCGGGCCGACTCCAGGGCCTCGGGCAGTTCGGCGGCCGAGCGCACCAGCACCATGCCCTTGCCGCCGCCGCCCGCCGAGGGCTTGATCAGCGCCGGGAAGCCGACGCGGCCCGCGGCCTCGGCGAGGTCGTCGTCCGGTTCGGCGCCGCCGGGCACGACGGGCACGCCCGCCGCGGAGACGGTCGCCTTGGCGCGGATCTTGTCGCCCATGGCCTCGATGGCCTCCGGCGGCGGCCCGACGAACACCAGGCCCGCCCGCGCGCACTCGCGGGCGAAGACGGGGTTCTCGGCCAGGAAGCCGTATCCGGGGTGCACGGCCTGGGCTCCGGTCGCCGCCGCGGCGGCCAGGATCCCGTCGATGTCGAGGTAGCCGCCGCCGAGCCGTACCGCGACGTCGGCCTCCCTGACGTGGCGGGCGTCGGCGTCGGCGTCGCTGAAGACCGCGACGGAGCGGACGCCGAGCCTGGCAAGGGTGCGGATGACGCGCAGGGCGATCTCACCGCGGTTGGCGACCAGGACGGTGCCGAACATGCCGCGCGGAGTGGGTGCCTGGGTCACAGGTGTCATGAGGTGATCACATCCGGAAGACGCCGTAGCCGACGGGGTCGAGGGGGGCGTTGGCCGCGGCCGACAGGGCCAGGCCGAGGACCGTTCTGGTGTCGAGGGGATCGATGACGCCGTCGTCCCACAGGCGGGCGGTCGAGTAGTAGGGGTTGCCCTGCTCCTCGTACTGCCTGCGGATGGCCTCGGGGTCGGCGCCGCCGACCGTGGAGAGCACGTTGGCGGCCTGCTCACCGCCCATGACCGAGATGCGGGCGTTCGGCCACATCCACAGGAACCTGGGCGAGTAGGCGCGGCCCGCCATCGCGTAGTTGCCCGCCCCGAAGGAGCCGCCGACGACCACGGTGAACTTCGGCACCCTGGCGCAGGCGACGGCGGTGACCATCTTCGCGCCGTGCTTGGCGATGCCGCCCGCCTCGTAGGCCCTGCCGACCATGAAGCCGCTGATGTTCTGCAGGAAGACCAGCGGGACGCCCCTGCGGTCGCACAGCTCGATGAAGTGGGCGCCCTTGAGCGCGGACTCGGCGAACAGGATCCCGTTGTTGGCGACGATGCCGACGGGGTGACCGTGGATGTGGGCGAAACCGGTGACGAGCGTGGAGCCGTACTCGGCCTTGAACTCCAGGAAGCGGCTGCCGTCCACGACGCGGGCGATGATCTCCCGCACGTCGTACGGCGTACGGGTGTCGGCCGGGACGATGCCGTACAGGTCGCGGGGGTCGTGCGCGGGTTCCTCTACGGGGACGCGTTCCCAGGGGGCGGGGGACCGTGGGCCCAGGGTGGCCACGATGTCGCGGACGATCCGCAGCGCGTGCGCGTCGTCCTCGGCCAGGTGGTCGGTGACGCCGCTGACCCTGGCGTGCAGGTCGCCGCCGCCTAGCTCCTCCGCGGTGACCTCCTCCCCCGTGGCCGCCTTGACCAGCGGCGGGCCGCCCAGGAAGATCGTGCCCTGGTTGCGGACGATCACCGCCTCGTCGCTCATCGCCGGGACGTAGGCGCCGCCGGCCGTACAGGAGCCGAGGACCGCGGCGATCTGCGGGATGCCGCGCGCCGACATGGTCGCCTGGTTGTAGAAGATGCGGCCGAAGTGCTCTCGGTCGGGGAAGACCTCGTCCTGCTTGGGGAGGAACGCGCCTCCCGAGTCGACGAGGTACAGGCACGGCAGGTTGTTGTGGAGGGCGACCTCCTGGGCCCGCAGGTGCTTCTTGACCGTCACGGGGTAGTAGGTGCCGCCCTTGACGGTGGCGTCGTTGGCGACGACCACGCACTCGCGCCCGGAGACCCGGCCGACGCCGGTGATGATCCCGGCCGCGGGGGCCTCGTCACCGTACATTCCGGTCGCGGCGAGCTGGGAGAGCTCAAGGAAGCGCGAGCCCGGGTCGAGCAGGGTGCCGACGCGGTCGCGGGGCAGCAGCTTGCCCCGGGCGACGTGCCTGGCGCGTGAACGCTCGGGACCGCCCTCCCCCGCGGCGGCGACGCGCTCGGCCAGATCGGCGACGAGCCGCTCGTTGGTCTCCGCGTTGCCCTTGAACCCCTCACCGCCAGGATCGCAGGCGCTTCGCAGCACCGGCCAGCCACTCATGCGAGCCCCCTTGTCCGGGCCGTCCCCGACTCCGTCGTCGCGGGTTAACGGTCGCTAACGTCATCGCCGATGTTAGTCACCATTAACGTCAGCGTCTACTATGCGAGATGTGACAGCCGCTCGGACCCCTGCCCGCAACCGAGGGACGCGACGCGTGGAGATCCTGGACGCCGCGGCACAGCTGTTCGCGGCACGGGGCTTCCACGGCGTCTCCATCGAGGACATCGGCGGCGCGGTCGGCGTCTCCGGCCCCGCCCTCTACCGGCACTTCAGCGGCAAGGAGGCACTGCTCGCCGAGATGCTGCTCGACGTGAGCGAGCGCCTGCACGCCTCGGCCGCGGACCGGGTGACGACCGCCCCCGGCCCTGAGGCCGCGCTGAACGCCCTGCTCAGCGGCCAGATCGAGTTCGCCCTCAGCCATCCCTCGCTGATCACCGTGCACGACCGCGAGCTGGGCAACGTCCCCGAGCCCGCCCGGCGCCAGATCCGCAGGCTCCAGCGCCTCTACGTCGAGGAGTGGGTCACGGTGCTGAGCGAACTGCACCCCGCGTGCCCGCCCGCCCGTCTGCGCGCCGCGACGCACGCCGTCTTCGGCCTGCTCAACTCGACCCCGCACAGCGCGGGCGAGCTGCCCGGAGAGGCGATGGCGCGCCTGCTGCTCGGCATGGCCCGTACGGCCCTCGCCACGCTGAACGACGACGAAAGTTAGCGATCGTTAACAGTGAGGCGAACGGGACCGCATGTCCCGGTCGTCCGGGAAGGAATGCGTCTCCTTTCGGCCCCTCACTCTTCCATTGGTACGCCCAGCCGAAACCTAAGCATCATTAGGTCAAATAGACACACAATTCGGTCTATTGGTTGATAAATCCGGCAGATGGTGTGAGTTTTCACCGACGACACCTCCCATCAGGCACGACGCCGCAAAACGGGCGGGGCGTGACGCCAAAGACGTCAAGGTGCCGGTGCGGCACTCTCCGATGGGGACATAATCGGGCTGTGGCGCGCGACGCAGTTGAGACCAATTTCACCGAGGCGGTGGCCGCCCTGTCTCCGGGGGCCCCGCGTGATCCCGGCCTTCCCGTGCGTGAGGGCACGAGCCTGACCGGGGCCCGTTGCCGGGAGTTGTTCGAGTTCCAGCTCGGCAGCAGGCTCCTGGACGTGGCCGCCCGCTGGCTGCGCGCCCAGGGGGAGGGCTTCTACACCATCGGCTCCTCGGGGCACGAGGGCAACGCCGCGGTCGCCGCCGCGCTGCGCGTCACCGACCCCGCGCTCCTGCACTACCGTTCGGGGGCCTTCTACCTGACCAGGTCCGCGATGGCCGGACGGCTGCCCGAGCAGGGATTGCGCGACGTGCTGCTCGGCCTGACAGCCTCGGCGGAGGAGCCCATCGCGGGCGGCCGCCACAAGGTCTTCGGCCACCCCGACCTGGCGGTGATCCCGCAGACCTCGACGGTCGCCAGTCACATGCCGCGCGCGGTCGGGGTCGCCTTCGCCGTCGAGCGCGCCCGGGCACTCGGCCTGCGTTCGGCCTGGCCGGACGACGCGATCACGGTGTGCAGCTTCGGCGACGCGTCGGTCAACCACGCCAGCGCGCTGTCGGCCCTCAACACCGCGGGCTACGTCTCCTACCAGGGAGTGGCGCTGCCCCTGCTGCTCGTCTGCGAGGACAACGGCCTGGGCATCAGCGTGCGGACGCCGCAGGGCTGGGTCGAGGCGGCACGCCATCCGCGGCTGACCTACTTCGCCGCCGACGGCTGCGACCTGGCCGACGTCCACGACGTGGCCCTCGCCGCCGCCCAGCACGTCCGCGAGCACCGCTCCCCCGCCCTGCTGCACGTCCGGACCGTCCGGCTGATGGGGCACGCGGGCTCGGACGTCGAGCTGTCCTACCGGACGAAGCGGGAGATCAACGCCGATCTGGAGCGCGATCCTCTCGTCGCCACGGCCGGGCTGCTCGTCGAGGCGGGCCTGGCCACGCCGGAGGAGCTGCTGCTGCACTACGAGACGACGCGTGAGCACCTGCTCAAGATGGCCCTGGAGAGCTCGCGCCGCCCGCGTCTGACCTCGGCCGCCGACGTCATGGAGCCGCTGGCCCCCCGGACCCCGCGCACCGTCGCCCCGGCCAGCGCGGTCTCCTCCGGTTCCAGGGAGAAGGCCTTCGCGGGCAGGCTGCCCGAGCAGGAGGGCCCGCTCACCCTCTCCCAGGCGATCAACCGGACGCTGGCCGACCAGCTCGCCGCCCACCCCGACGTGCTGGTCTTCGGTGAGGACGTGGCCCGCAAGGGCGGCGTCTACGGGGTCACCCGGGGGCTGCAGAAGCGCTTCGGCGCCGGGCGGGTCTTCGACACGCTCCTCGACGAGCAGGCCGTGCTCGGCCTCGCGCTCGGCTCCGGCGTCTCCGGCCTGCTGCCGGTGCCCGAGATCCAGTACCTCGCCTACCTGCACAACGCGCTCGACCAGATCAGGGGTGAGGCGGCGACGCTGTCGTTCTTCTCCCGGGGGGCCTTCCGCAACCCGATGGTCGTGCGGGTGGCCGCCTACGCCTACCAGAAGGGCTTCGGCGGTCACTTCCACAACGACAACTCCGTGGCCGCCCTCCGCGACATCCCCGGTCTCGTGGTCGCCTCCCCCGCCAGGCCCGACGACGCCGCCTCCATGCTGCGCACCTGCCTGGCCGCCGCCAGGACCGACGGCAGTGTGTGCGTCTTCCTTGAGCCGATCGCCCTGTACAACACCCGTGACCTGTTCGAGGAGGGCGACAACGGCTGGCTCTCGCCGTACGCGCCGCCCTCGCGCTGGGCCGAGACGCACGTCCCGATCGGCAGGGCCCGCAGCTACGGCGACGGCCGCGACCTGACCATCGTGACCTTCGGCAACGGCCTGCGGATGAGCCTGCGCGCCGCGGTCAGGCTCACCGCCGAGGGGTACGGCTGCCGCGTCCTCGACCTGCGCTGGCTGTCCCCGCTGCCGGTCGAGGACCTGCTGCGCGCGGCGGAGCTGACCGGCCGGGTGCTGATCGCCGACGAGACCCGGCGCGCGGGCGGCGTCTCGGAGAGTGTGGTGGCCGAGCTGCTCGACGCCGGGTTCACCGGCCGGATCGCCCGGGTGACCTCCTCCGACAGCTTCGTCCCGCTTGGGGAGGCCGCCAGGCACGTGCTGCTCTCCGAGGCCGAGATCGAGGACGCCGCCCGCAAACTGCTGGGCTGACCTCGCGAAACCATCCCCGCCCCGTCGTCGGTGGTGTTCAATTGGCCACGCAATGTGACGCCTCCGTCGCCCGGTCCGCCGTTCGACGGAGGCTCCCCCCGATCAGGAGATGGCATGACCGACGTGGCGACGACGAGCAGGTGGACGGCCTGGAGACCGAGGTGAGAGCCCTGGGCGGCCGGATGGACGCCATGGAGAAACGGATGGACTCCATGGACGACAAGCTCGACCTGATCCTGGCCAAGCTCGGCTGAGCGGCTCCGCAAATCCCCTGTGGCCCCGGCCGCGTGCCGGGGCCCTGTCGTGTCCCCGGTATGACGCCGGGTTTCACAGAAATGTCGACAAATTCATTTATCCGGCCCGGTGAGAACCCCGTCCGCCCGGCGGCTGCGCCGTACGGGAAAGGCATTTCACAGCGGGCGGAAAACACGGAAACCGCGGGCGGCCGGTTCGGTCACAGCCAGTCGCGGCGTTTGAAGACGATGTAGAGGGTCACGCAGACGGCCGCCATCAGGAGCACCGCGAACGGGTAGCCGAACCACCAGTGGATCTCCGGCATGACCTCGAAGTTCATGCCGTAGATGGTGCCGACGAGGGTCGGGGCGAAGAGGATCGCGGCCCAGGCGGAGATCTTCTTGACCTCCTCGTTCTGGGCGTTGCTGACCTCGGTGAGGTTGGTCATGTGCTCGTTCTGGGCCTGGGCGACCATGGTCGAGTTGACCACGAGGATGTCGTGGAGCATCTGCCGGAAGCCGCTGACCCGCTCGGCCACGGTGATCGCGTGATCCGCGACGTCGCGCAGGTGCCGTTGCACCTCCTCGTCCATCCCGTACTTGGGCGCCCCGGCGATGAGCCCCTCGACCATCCCGAGCAACGGCTGGGTGGCGCGCTGGAACTCGATCACCTCGCGGGACAGCTCGTAGATGCGGCGGGAGACGCCGGGCTTGTTGCTGAAGACCTCGACCTCGATCTCGTCGATGTCGTTCTGCAGCCCCGCGACCACCGGCGCGTAGCCGTCGACGACCGCGTCCAGGATGGCGTAGAACACCGCCTGCGGCCCCTTGGCGAGCAGTTCGGAGTCGCTCTCCATCCTCCTGCGGACCTGGGACAGGTCCGGGGTCTCGCTGTGCCGTACGGTGATCACGAAGTTCTGGCCGACGAAGACGTGCAGTTCGCCGAAGTCGACCTCCTCGTCCTCGTCGAGGTATCTCGCGGGGCGCAGCACCACGAACAGCGTGTCGCCGTAACGGTCGGCCTTGGGCCGCTGGTGGGCGACGATGGCGTCCTCGACGGCCAGTTCGTGCAGGTCGAACTCCTCGGCCACGTTGACGATGACCGAGTCCTCCGGCCGGTAGAAGCCGATCCAGGCCATGCTGCCCGGCGTCTTCTTCAGGAACGCGAAGGCCTCGGGCAGGGACTCGGGGGTCACGTCCCTGAGGCCGTTCACGTAGATCGCGCTGTCGATGACGTGTGAGCGAGGTGGGGGTAGCTGATCGTCCGCCCGGGGGTCCATGGAGCGCTCGGGAGAGTCACGCTCTCCTCCGGAACGCCCGCGTACCAGGCTCAGTATGCTGCGCATCTGCCGATCGGCCACGCCTGTCTCCTCATCCGGCTCATCCGGCCCTCATGAAGTCCTCCAGTGACCGCATCGCCCTGCCCCGGATCGTGTCCCGGAACACCGACGTCCAGCCGAACGGCAGGCCGGTCGGCTTGCCCAGCGCCATCCTGGACCAGCGCCTGAAGTCGAACTCGTCGTGGTGCCGGACGATCAGGCCGTCCTCGAACCTGAACAGGGCGTCGATCTCGTTGATCACCGGCCTGCCGGTCCTGCCGAAGACGTAGCGGGCGGTCCAGTGCGCCGCGCCGTCGTAGCGCCTGGCGGTGACGTCCCTGACGGACACGGCGACGCCGCCCTCACCGCTCAGCAGCATCCGCCACATGCCCATCACCCTGCCCCTGCCTTCGAGCTCCAGGAAGACGGGGTCGCCGAAGGTGACCTCCGGGTGGTAGCACCGTTCCATGGCGTCGAGGTCGGCGCGGGCGAAGGCCGCGTAGAAGCTCTTGATGAGCCCGGCGTTCTGATCGTTCACGTGATTTCCCCCGATCACGGATGTTCCGCTGACCGAGTTTAAGCGGGGACCGGGCCTGGTGACAGCCCTGAAAGCGAGATTGGGAACTCCAGGTTCAGGGGTGAAGGTGACCGTCGAGGAACGCCCGGGAATACGGCGGGCGAACCGGCCGGGACCGTCCCGTCACGGCTTTATCGCCAGCACACCGGATGTCGTGGGACGCTTTGCTCCGGCACCGCGAAAGGCCTGAAGGAGTCAGGGAACTCGAAGGGTTCGGAAGATTCAAAGGAGAGATGGTCGTTGTCGGAGGTCTGGAGGGCCCTGACCAGGGTCCAGACGGAGCCGCCCGGATGGGCCGTGCTGTTGTCCGCGCTGGTGGCCCTGGCCGTGGTGACCTGGCCCACCTCGTGGCAGCTGTCCCGTGGCCTGGTCACGATCGCGCACGAGGGCGGGCACGCGTTGATGGCGCTGCTGACCCGGCGCAAGCTGCAGGGCATCCGGTTGCACTCCGACACCTCGGGTGTGACCCTGACCCGGGGCAGGCCGACGGGGCCGGGGATGATCCTGACCGCCGCCGCCGGATACGTCACCCCCTCCCTGCTCGGGCTCGGCGGGGCGTGGCTGGTCTCCGCGGGGCACGTGACGGCGCTGATCACGATCGTGCTGGCCCTGCTGCTGTGCATGCTGCTGCTGATCCGCAACCTCTTCGGCGTGGTGAGCCTGCTGGCGACCGGCGGGGCGATCTTCGCCCTCACGTGGTACTCCCCGCCCGCCGTCGACGCCGTCCTGGCCCAGCTCGCCGTGTGGTTCCTGCTGTTCGGCGGGGTCAGGCCGATCCTGGAGCTGCGCCGCAAGCGCCGCCACAGCCGTACGCCCGACTCCGACGCCGACCAGCTCGCCCGGCTGACCGTCCTGCCCGCCGGGTTCTGGATCTTCCTCTTCCTGCTGGTCGCGATCGTCTGCCTGGCCTTCGGCGCCTGGCTGCTGAGCCCGCTGCCGGCCTGGCCGTCGCGCTGACCCTCGCGTTCCACCGGAGAAGGAGGACGAAGGCGGGGAAAAGGGCACGGCCTGCGTCGCCGTTTCACGCCGTTCACCGCCGAATGATGTTCTCATTCATTGACAGTTAAACGGTTTTTTGCCTTTATTGCCGTATATGCACCTGCCGCGCAAGGGTCGTTGATGCCGCACCAGCCGTACGCCGTCACGGCGGTCGCGGTGGGGGTCCTGCTGGTCTCGCTGGGCGTCACGATCGCCCTGGCGCTCAGGGTCAGACGGTTGCGCGCCGAGCGGGACAGAGCCGTACGGCATGCCAAGGAGGAGCTGGCCCGCGACATCCACGATCTCGCCGGGCACTGGCTCTGGCTGGCCTCGATCAAGAGTGAGCTGGCCTACCGGCACGCGGCGGACGACGAACGGCTGCGCGAGGAACTGGCCGAGACGCTCCAGGCGGTACGGCGCGCCGCGCACGCCGTACGTCACGTCTCCAGGGGGAGCCGGCGGCTGTCGCTGCGGGGGGAGAGCACCCGGGCACAGGCCCTGCTGACCGGCTTCGGCATCGACTGCTCGGTCAGCCTCGGGCGGCCGGGACTGCCGGAGGACGTCAGCGCGGTGCTGGGGACCGTGGTCCGTGAGGGGGTCACGAACATGCTCAGGCACAGCGACCCGGGCAGATGCGTGATCGAGCTGACCGGACGGGACGGCCTGCTGCGGCTGAGCGTGGCCAACGACGGAGCGCCTTACGGAGCGCCGCGCAAGGCACCGGACGGTACACCGCCCGAGGAGCGGCCGGGCGGCGAGGAGACCGCGGGGAACGGGCTGGGCAACCTGCGGCACCGGGTCACCGGGATCGGCGGCACACTGCGGGCGACGGCCGGCGAGGACGGCTGGTTCCGGCTCGTCGCCGAGGTGCCGGAAAAGTTTTTCTGAATAATTTTCACTTATACCCTAAATGCCCAGGTAGCACCCAATCTCACGATTAAACCTGTGAATTTTACATATGCGACCCATGGAGTTTGTAACTAGTCATTTCTCTGGTTATCCGGAATTCTTCCTTCTGGAAGACAGCAGGGAGAATGCCGTGAATGCCCAGTATGAGGTTTACTGTCTCGCTGACCGGATCTTTTACGACACCCTCGACGGCTCCCGGGGAGAGCACACCGACTTCCCCCAGGCGACCCGGGAGGTGCCGCCGGGCTGGAGGCACCAGGCCGGAGACACCTGGATGCACTACGCGCCCGCCGACGGCAGGACGCCCGCCCAGGGGTGGAAGATCCACGTCTCGGCGTGCGTCGAGGACGCCGAGCGCGCCCTTGAGGTCGTGTGGGACTACTGCGTGCCCCGGGGTGTGGCGTTCAAGTTCCTGCGCAGCCTGCCGATCATGGCCATGCTGAACTCCAAGGCCGCCGCCCGCGGGTCGAGCGGCAAGCTCGTGACGATCTATCCCGTCGACGAGGCCCAGCTCGAACTGGTCCTGAAGGAGCTCGACGAGCTGCTGCGCGGCGTCAGGGGCCCCTACGTGCTCAGCGACCTGCGCTACGGCGACGGCCCGCTGTTCGTGCGCTACGGGGGTTTCGTGCCCAGGCACTGCGTGGCCGACAACGGCGAACTGGTGCTGGCCGTCGAGGACGACGCGGGGCGTCTCGTGCCCGACGTCCGCGGCCCCGCCTTCAGCCTCCCCTCCTGGGTACGGCTGCCCGCCTTCCTCGAATCCCACCTCGCCGCCCGCAACGCGGTCACCACCGGCGGCCTGCCGTACGAGATCGAGAGTGTGCTGCAGTTCTCCAACGGCGGGGGCGTCTACCTGGGACGGGACCGGGACACCGGGCGGCGGGTCGTGCTGAAGGAGGGGCGCCCGCACGCCGGGCTCGACGCCGCGGGGCGGGACGCGGTCGCACGGCTGGCACACGAACGCGACATGCTGCGCAGGCTGGCCGGTCTCGACGCGGTGCCCAAGCTGGTCGACTACTTCACGCTGGGCGAGCACCACTTCCTGGTGCAGGAGTTCGTCGACGGCAACCCCCTGCAGCGGCACCTGGTGAAGCGCTACCCCCTGACCAGGGCGGTCCGCGACGAGGAGGCCGTCGCCGACTACACCGCCTGGGCGCTGGAGATGCTTCCCAAGGTCAGGCAGGCGGTCCGGGCGCTGCACGAGCGCGGCGTCGTCTTCGGCGACCTGCACCCGAACAACATCCTCGTCACCGAGGAGGGACGCCTCGTCCTGATCGACTACGAGGTGGCGACGCTCGCCGAGGACAACGCCCGCGCCAGTCTCGGCCACCCGGCCTTCGGGGCTCCGCGCGACCGCAACGGCGTCGAGATCGACGAATACGCCCTGGCCTGTCTGTGCCTCGGGCTGTTCGCGCCACAGCTGACCATCATGCTCCCGCTCGACCGGGCCAAGGTCCTGCACCTGGGCGAGCTCGTCACCCGGACCTTCCCGGTGCCTCCCGAGGTGGTCGAGGAGGCCGTCACGACCATCCTCGGCACGACGGAGACGACCCCCGCCCCGATCCCCCGGCCGGAGAGCGACGGCTGGCCGGAGGTCAGGGAGTCGCTGGCCAGGGCCATCCTGGCCAGCGCGACCCCCGAGCGGAAGGACCGTCTCTTCCCCGGCGACATCGCCCAGTTCCGTCCCGGCGGCGGTCTCGGCGTCGCCCACGGCGCCGCCGGCGTGCTCTACGCCCTGGAACGGGCGGGTTGCGGTCGTTTCCCCGAGTACGAGGAGTGGCTGCGGCGCGGGGCGCTCGACCCCGAGCCGGGCACCGGCCTCGGCTTCTACGACGGCCTGCACGGGGTGGCGTACGTGCTCGACCTGCTCGGGCACCGTCAGGACGCGCTCGACATCGTCGAACGGTGCATGCGGGAGAAGTGGGAGGCCCTGGACCTGGGCCTGTTCGGCGGCCTGTCCGGCATCGGGCTCACCCTCTTCCACCTGGGCGAGACGACCGGCGAGACGGGCCTGACCGAGCTGGCCCACCGGATCGCCCGTGTCTGCGCGGACCGGCTCGGCGGCCCCGGCGACGTGCCCGAGATCAGCGGCGGGAGCAACCCCCGCGCGGGACTGATGTACGGCTCAAGCGGACCGGCGCTGCTCCTCACCCACGCCTACGAGCGAGGCGGCGACCCCTCGATGCTCGACGGCGCGGCCGTCGCGCTCCGCCAGGACCTGCGGCGGTGCACCACGAGCGAGGACGGTTCCCTCCAGGTCACCCAGGGCTGGCGCGTCCTGCCCTATCTCGACGAGGGGTCCGTGGGCATCGCCCTGGCGCTGGGCCGCTATCTGGCCCACCGCGACGACGCGGACCTCAGGACCGCCCTCGACGGCTGCGAGCGTGTCACCGGGGCCGGCTTCTACGTCCAGCCGGGCCTGTTCACCGGCCGCGCCGGCATGATCGTGGCCCTGGGCGCCGGACGGGCCAGGGCCGGAGGTTCGACGGCCCTGAACGACCTCGTGTCCGCGCAGCTGAGCGGGCTCGGCTGGCACGCCCTGCCGTACGCGGGCGGCCTGGCCTTCCCCGGTGACCAGCTGATGCGGCTCTCCATGGACTTCGCGACCGGCACGGCCGGAGTCCTCTTCGCGATGAGCACCGTGCTGCGCGACGAGCCGGTGTTCCTCCCCTTTACCGGGCCGCCCGGCGGCGCAGGCTCCCTGACCAAGGCAACGCCTGTGTGAACCGCCGAGCGACCTCGACTCCCACGAACACCAAGATCGAAGGAGGTGTAGATCACATGGTACTTCTCGACCTGCAGAGCCTGGAAGCCCCCGGGGGCGGCCACGGCGGCGGTGGCGGCAGCACGCTGACCGTTCTCGGCTGCGAGTCCCACACGCCGAGCAACCTCAGCCTGTTGCTCTGCCACTGACCCCCTCACCCTTCCAGCTCACCAGAAGTGGAGTTACACCATGGTTCTTCTCGACCTGCAGACCCTGGAGACCCCCGGCGGCGGCAGCGGCGGTGGCGGCGGCGGCAGCACGCTGACCGTTCTCGGCTGCGAGTCCCACACCCCGAGCAACCTCAGCCTCCTGCTCTGCCACTGAGCCTCCCCCGAGGTTCTTCGCGTATCCCCCGGTAAGCGCTTTTCCCCCAGAAGTGGAGTTACACCATGGTTCTTCTCGACCTGCAGACCCTGGAGACCCCCGGCGGCGGCCACGGTGGCGGCGGCGGCAGCACGCTGACCGTTCTCGGCTGCGAGTCCCACACGCCGAGCAATCTCAGCCTCCTGCTCTGCCACTAGTCAAGCGGATGCCCGGGACGGCCGGCGACGGCAGCCGTCCCGGGCATCGCCCTTTCCAGGAAATACCAAGAAATCTCAGGAAATAGCAGGAAATACAAGGAAGCCCTCCACGAGAACCCGCGGCGAAGGAGGAACGGTGCGGACGGCGGATCGGCTGGTCACGCGGACGCTGAGGCACAGCGGTCCCTGGCTGTACGTGCTGGCGTTCACCTCCCTGGCGGGCGCGCTCGGCGAGCTCGCGCTCCCCTACGTCCTGGGCAGGACCGTCGACACGCTGGTGGCGGCCGGGCCCGCGAGCCGTACCTGGCTGATGGTCTGCGGGTCCGTGGTGGTTCTGATCGCGGCCTGCGACGTGCTGGGCGTCTGGGCGGCCGGGGGCGGCGGCGCGCGGGCCACCCGGTGGCTGCGGCTGCGAATCCTGCGGCACGTGCTCGGGGCAGGTCCCGCGATGACCCGCCGTTTCCCCGAGGGGGACCTGGTCACCCGGATGGGCGTCAACGCCGACGAGACCGGGCGGGCACCCGAGTCGATCGTCACCGGGGCCGCGCTGCTCGTCCCCACCGCGGGCGGCCTGGTCGCTCTCGTCCTCATCGACGTCTGGCTCGCCCTGACCCTGGTCGCGGGTCTGGTGCTCATAGCGCTCGTCCTGCGGGCCTTCCTCAGCACGACCACCTCCCTCGCCGGTGACTACCAGCGGACGCAGGCCGACATCGCCGCGCGCCTGGTCGACGCCCTCTCCGGGGCGCGCACGATCGCCGCGGCGGGCACCGAGGAGCGGGAGCGGGCCCGGGTGCTCGCCCCCCTGCCCCGGCTGCGCGCGCACGCCATGGACATGTGGCGGGCCAACGCCCAGGCGGGGGTGCGGGCGGGAGCCGTGATACCGCTGCTCGAAGTGGCCGTGCTCGGCGTCGGCGGGCTACGGCTGGCCGCGGGCGACCTCACCGCCGGGGAGCTGTACGCCGCCGCCCGCTACGTCGTGCTCGGCGCCGGGCTCGGCGCGGCGCTCGGCCACGTCGGCCGCCTGGCCAGGGCACGCGCCGCCGCGGGACGCCTGGCGGAGCTGACCGAGGAGCCCGTGATCGCCTACGGCGGCCTGTCCCTGCCGGAGGGCCCCGGCACCCTGGAGCTGCGCGGTGTCGGCGCGGGTGTGCTCAGCGGGATCGACCTGGTCGTCCCCGGCGGCTCCTCGGTCGCCGTCGTCGGCAGGTCCGGCTCGGGCAAGTCCCACCTCGCCGCCCTCTCGGGACGGCTGACCGACCCGGAGACCGGGCAGGTCCGCCTGGACGGCGTGCCGCTGCCCGACCTGTCCGCCGAGGCGCTCGGCGCGGCCGTCGGCTACGCCTTCGAGCGCCCGGTCCTGGCCGGTGAGACGATCTCCGACGCCGTCGGCCTCGGCGTCGCCGAGACGGACGGTCGTGAGACGGCCGTACACGCCGCCGCCCGTGCCGCGTGCGCCGACGGCTTCGTGCGCAGGCTCCCCCTCGGGTACGGCACGCCGCTGCGCGAGGCCCCCATGTCCGGCGGGGAACGGCAGCGGCTCGGCCTGGCCAGGGCCTTCGCGCACGGTCGTCGCCTGCTCGTCCTCGACGACGCCACCTCCAGCCTGGACACCGTCACCGAGCATCAGGTCAGCCGGGCACTGGCGGGCGAGCTGGGAGGCCGTACCCGGATGATCGTGGCGCACCGGGCCGCGACCGCCGCCTCCGCCGACCTGGTGGTCTGGCTGGAGGAGGGGCGGGTGCGCGCCTGCGACACGCACGCCAGGCTGTGGCGGGACCCCGCCTACCGGGCCGTCTTCCAGCCTGCGCAGAACCCTTCACAGGGCCCGCGGGACCCCTCGCTGAGCGCTCCAGGCGCCGGGGTCGGTGCGTCGTGAGGGCCGTACCGGGCGGCCCCGTCCGCCGGGCGTTGCTGCGCGACCCCCGCCTGCTGCTGAGGCTGGGCGCCTGGTCGGTCGCCGAGACCGCGCCCGCCCTCGTGGTCGGCCTGGCCGTGGCCAGGGCCATCGACGACGGTTTCGCCGCGGGCCGGGCCGGGATCGGCTTCGCCTGGCTCGCCGTGCTGGGCGGCGCCTGGCTGGTGGCGGCGGTGGGCGCGCGCCAGGTCGTGCTGGCCGTCGGCGCCGTCGTCGAACCCTTCCGCGAGGAGCTGCTCGACCACGTCGTCGGCGGCGCGCTGCGCCGTTCGGCCACGGCGGGGAACGGCCCCGGCACCGCCTCCGTCGCCCGGGCCAACCTCCAGGTCGAGCTGGCCAGGGACGCCCTGGCCTCGGTCATCACGGTCGTCAGGTCCTTCGCCTTCACCGTGGTGAGCGTCGTGCTCGGTCTGGGCGCCCTCGCCCCCGGAGTGCTCGTGCTGGTCCTGCCTCCGTTCGCCGCGGGCCTGTGCCTGTTCCTGCTCTCGCTGCCCGCGCTCGCCCGGCGACAGCGGGAGTTCATCCTCGCCGACGAGCGCACCGCCGAGTCGCTCGCCGACATGGCGGGCGCGCTGCGTGACATCACCGCCTGCCGCGCCGGGTCGCGGGTGGCCGACGGCCTCGGCCGTCAGGTGCGGCTGCAGGAACGGGCCGGGCGCGCCCTGGCCGGGGTGACCGCGCTGCGTACCGCCTCGCTCGCCGTCGGAGGCTGGCTGCCGGTGCTGCTGATCCTGGCCGGCACCCCCTGGCTGGTACGCGGCGGGGCCGGCGCCGGGGTGATCCTCGGCGCCCTGGTCTACGTCACCCAGTCGCTCGCTCCCGCGCTGGGCAACCTCGTGCAGGGGCTCGGGATGAGCGGCGTCCGGCTGCGGGTCTCGCTCGAACGCGTCCTGCGCCACGGCGCCCCTCCCCTCCCCGAGGTGGAACGGCGCACCCCCGGGGACGCCGGGGTACGGCTGCGCGACGTGCGGTTCGCCTACGGCCCGCACGCCGAGCCGGTGATCGCCGGCCTCGGCCTGTCGATCCCGGACGGCGACCACGTCGCGGTCGTCGGCCCCAGCGGCATCGGCAAGTCGACGCTGGCCGCGCTCGTCACCGGGGTGCTGCCGCCGGACGCGGGCGAGGTCCTCGTCGGCGGCGTCCCCGCGGGCCTGCTCGATCCGGCGAGCCGGGTGCTGATCCCCCAGGAGGCCTACGTCTTCCGGGGAACGCTGCTGGAGAACCTGACCTACCTGGCCGCTGCGGGAACGCCGGTCGAGGCCGTCGAGGAGGCGGTGGACGCGGTCGGGCTGACCGCCCTGGTCGCCAGGCTCGGCGGCCACTCGGCCGAGGTCGATCCGGGCCTGCTCTCCCCCGCCGAACGCCAGCTCGTCGCCCTGGCCCGCGCCTATCTGAGCCCCGCCCGCCTGGTGGTCCTCGACGAGGCGACCTGCCATCTGGACCCGGTCGCCGAGGCCGTCGCGGAGGAGGCCTTCGCCCGCAGGGGCGGCACGCTGCTGGTCGTCGCCCACCGGCTGACCTCCGCGAGAAGGGCCCGGCGGATCCTGGTCATGGACGGCGTCGACGTCCGGATGGGAACCCACGACGAACTGCTCGCCTCGTGCCCGCCGTACGCGGAACTGGCCGGGCACTGGAACCCCGCCGAGAACCAGGAGCTCGTCCCATGATCTATCCGCCCGCCGAGCGGGAACCGGTCGTCGACCTTCTGTGCGGGCGGGCCGTACCCGATCCGTACCGGTGGCTCGAGGACGGGGACGACCCGAGGACACGCGACTGGCTCGCCGCCCAGGACGAGCTGTGGCGTGCCCACGCCGCCACGCTGCCCGACCGCGACGGGTGGCACGCCAGGGTGGCCTCGCTCACCGAGGCGGGAACCGCGGGGACGCCGATGTGGCGGGGCGGGCGCCGCTTCTTCCTGCGCCGCACGGCCGGGCAGGAGCACGCCGTGCTGTACACCGCCGCCGCGGGGGAGAACGTCAGGGCGCTCGTCGACCCGGGGGTGCTCGACCCCGGCGGCCTGGTCACGCTCGACCACTGGCAGCCGGACGCGGAGGGCCGTCTGCTGGCCTTCCAGCTGTCCAGGAGCGGGGACGAGCACTCGCGCCTGTACGTCGCGGACGTCGTGACCGGCGAGGTCGTGGACGGGCCGATCGACCGTTGCCGCTACTCGCCGGTCGCGTGGCTGCCCGGCGGGAAGGCCTTCTTCTACGTGCGCGGGCGCAGGGTCTGCCTGCACCGGCTCGGCACCCCCGCCGACGACGACATCGTGGTCCGTGCCGAGGAACGCTCCTACGGCCTGGGGATCAGCGGGGACGGGCGCTGGCTCACGGTCTCCGCGGGCCGTCCCGGCGGCAACGACCTGTGGCTGGCCGACCTGGTCGCCTCGTCCCCCGAACGGCCCGCGCTGCGGACGGTCCAGGAGGGGACGGACGCGGTGACGGTCGCCGCCGTCGGTCCCGACGGCCGCCTGTACCTGCTGACCACCCGGGACGCGCCCCGTGGCCGACTGTGCGTCGCCGACCCGGAGCGCCCCTCACCCGAGGGCTGGAGCGAACTGGTCGGCCCCGACCCGGAGGCGGTGATCGGGGACTTCGCGATCGCGGAGGGAGCCGGGGGGCCGGTGCTGCTGGTCGGCCGGACCCGGCACGCGACCGGCGAGATCGGCGTCCACGACCCGGTGACCGGGGAACGGCTCGGCCTGGTCCCCCTGCCCGGCCTCGGCTCCGTCGGGCACATGTCCACCCGTCCTGAGGGGGGACACGAGGTCTGGTTCACCTACACCGACGGCGTCACCCCGGTCGGCGTCCACCGCTACGACGCGCGCACCGGGCGGACCACGCTCTGGGAGGCGGCACCCGGCGCCGTCGAGGTGCCCGAGGTCGAGTCCCACCGGTTCGTCTGCGTCTCGGCCGACGGCACCCCGGTGCGGGTGGTCGTCCTCGCCCGCCCTGGCGTGGGTCCCCGGCCTGCCGTCCTGTACGGCTACGGCGGATTCGGGCGCCCGCTGGCGCCGTCGTACTCCGGCTACGTGCTGCCCTGGGTGGAGGCGGGCGGGATCTTCGCGTTCGCCCAGGTGCGGGGCGGCGGCGAGGAAGGAGCCGACTGGCACAGGGCGGGCACGCTCGGCCGCAAGCAGAACACCTTCGACGACTTCGTCGCCGTGGCCGAACATCTCGTCGCGGAGGGCTGGACCACCCCCGCCCAGCTGGGCGTGTGCGGCGAGTCGAACGGCGGCCTGCTGGCGGGCGCGGTGCTGACGCAGCGTCCCGGCCTGTTCGCCGCCGTGGTCTGCTCGGCCCCGCTGCTCGACATGGTCCGCTACGAGCGTTCCGGCCTCGGTCCCTCCTGGCGGGGTGAGTACGGCTCGGCAGACGACCCCGAGCAGTTGGGCTGGCTGCTCGGCTACTCCCCCTACCACCGGGTCGAGAAGGGGACGGACTATCCGGCGACGCTGCTGACCACCTTCGGCGGAGACTCCCGGGTGGACCCCCTCCACGCCCGCAAGATGTGCGCGGCCCTGCAGTGGGCGACCTCGGGGAACAGGCCTGTCGTGCTGCGCCACGAGGACGGCGTGGGACACGGGGCCAGGTCGGTCAGCCGGTCGGTCGGCCTGGCCGCGGACATGCTGGCCTTCCTCGCCCGGCACACCGGTCTCGAACCGGGAGGTCGCCTGGATCAGGCCCGTGAGCGGTAGCGGATCAGGCCGATCCGCCTGACGTCCTCGGGCCACAGCCAGCCCGACTCCTGGGCGATGGTGACCGCCTCGACCCTGGTTCTGGCCCCCATCTTGGCGAGGATCCGCGACAGGTAGTTTCGGACCGTTCCGCCGGAGAGGAAGAGCCGTTTGGCGATCTCGTTGACCGGCTCCCCCTCTGCCGCGACCTTGAGCACCTCGAGCTCGCGGGCGGTGAGCGGGTTCTCCCGCGCGTGGAGGGCGGCGACGGCCAGCTCCGCGTCGATGACCCGCTCGCCCGCGGCGACCCTGCGCACGCACTCGGCGAGCTCTCCCGCCGGGGCGTCCTTGACGACGAAGCCGCGCGCCCCGGCGTCGAGCGCGCGCCGTAACGCGGCGGGGGTGGCCAGGCCCGTCAGCATGACGGCCTTGCAGGAGGGCAGCACCCTGCCCAGTTCGCAGGCCGCCGACAGGCCGTCGGTGCCGGGCAGTCCGATGTCGAGGAGGGCGACGTCCGGCCTGGCCCGCAGGCAGGAGGGCACCACGTCGTCGCCGTGACCGACCTCCTCGACCACCTTGATGTCATGCTCGACGGAGAGCAACGCGGCCATCGCTCCGCGAACGAGGTGCATGTCCTCGGCGATCAGGACGCTTATCACGGGTCGTGTCCCCTTTTCGGCGGGAAGCTTATGTGTTAATTGCTCCGGATGTCACCCGCGGAAATCATTGTGCTACCCGCCGGAACCGTTCGCCACCCGGATAGGCCAGACGAGTACCCACCCCCCACGAATTACGCCTCCCCGGGGGCGCGAATCCAAACAATCGGATAGCCGGAACGGCCCTCCCACCCCCAGACCAGGTGAAATCCATCCTGCCCCGGCCTGCGCCCACGGTCCAGTCCACGGCCGCCTCCGCCCCGTCCACGATCACAAAATGGACCTCAAACGCAAACGTTCAACGACTGCAACAATCCGTTAAGCACGGCAGATATCAGGAAATATCACGCATGATCGGGAATTCACCCTGATCCATTATCCTTTGTGAACCAGCCGGAACCCCCGTCCCCTTTCCCGTCGATCATCTTCGTGCGTCTCACGTGCCGTACGGCCCCACCGCGGGCCCGGTGCCGTACGGCGTCAGGGCCGTGATTGTCGGGCCCAAGCCTTACGGTAGGGCGCGTGCCAGAGACGAACCACGAGATCACGCTCGACTCGGCCCTCTCCGAGGAGGCCGTGCTCGCCACCTACCGCCGCATGTTCGCCGCGCTCGCGCGCGACAGCGGCGCCGTGGTGGACGACCCCGTGCTGGTCGACATCGCCGAGACGCTGTTCGCGGCGTTCGCCGAGGCGGGCGAGGAGTGGCTGACCCACGAGCAGATGCGGCACGTCTGCCGGGCCTACCCCCTTGAGCTGTTCGAGAACCGCCTGCGGGTGCTCAGGGGTCTCGGCGCGATCCGTGAGGTCTTCCCCAAACCGAACCAGCTCCGCTACCGGGCGTCGTTCACCAGCGTGGTCGGGCTGATGTTCGTCCGGCGGATGATGGACGACGGCGGCCAGTCGGAGATGCACCGGCTGCTCGCCCTGGAGGACCTCAACGTCGCCGACCCCCGCACGACCATGGAGGAGGCGCGGCTCAGCGCGCAGAACCTGTCACGGGCCTTCAGGCTGTGGGCGCTTGAGCTGATCACGCTGACCGGCGGCACCATCGAGGAGCTGCGTGAGCAGGCGCCCAAGCTCTGGGGCACCGAGGAGATCGCCCGCAGGGCACAGAGCCTGCACGCCACGATCCTCACCCGCTGGCCCGACCTGGACCGCACCTGCACCGAGCTGCGCGCCTCGATCTACTCCTACAGCGACGCCTCCCGCCGGGCCGCGGGCCGTCTGGCCGACTCCGCGGGCACGACCAGGAACCTCACCCTGCTGCCCGCCGAGACCTGGCGGACGTTCGCCCAGACCGCGTCCAGAGAGCGGCTCGCCGCCGTGCTCGACGGGTTCGTCTTCGACGTCCCCGCGCCGTGGCACGATCCGGCGGCGATCGTCAGGGCCGTTGACGAGAGCCCCCGTCCCGCCCCCGCGCAGCCGACGCCGCCGCGTTCCGCGCTGCCCGATCCCGGTCCCGCCGACTCCCACGAGCCCGGTGGCGGCGGGCTCGACCACCTCACCGCCGTCGCCGAGGCGGCCCTCGCCGGGCGGCCGAGCGCCCGGCTTGAGGAGCTGCTCACCGCGGACGGCGAGTGGGTCTCCGCGCGCAGGCTGCTGGCCGACCTCGTCTCGGCCGACCTCCGTCCCGAGTCCCCCTACCGGCTGCGCTGGTCGGACGCCCTCACCGCGGACCCTGACGGGGAGCCGTCATGGCTCTCGCACGGGCTCCTGGAGAGGACGGGCCATGACATCTGAGCTGGCGCACGCGCGGGCCAGGGCGACCGGCCCCCTCGCACTCGGCGCGGGTGAACCCGCTCCCCCGGGGATGATCCGGCTCGGCAACCCCGACGGGACCGGTACGGCGCTGCCCGCCTGGCCCGACGGGGCGACGCCGTCCCTCCTCGACGAGTACCAGGTCGCACCGGTGAACGTGGAACGGGCCGGGGAGACGAGGCGGGTGCTGGCCGCGGCGCTGAAGTGCTGCTGGAACGACCTGTCCGCGGATCCGTGGCCCGGCTCCGCCGCGCCGGTCGAGGACGTGCTGTCCGCCTACCGGGCGCTGATCGGCCGCGGTGACGACCTCATGCGCAACTGGGCGATCGGCGCGCTGCGCCGCCTGCACGACTCGGCCTGGCTTGAGGTCGACGCCGGTCTCGTACGGCTCGGCCCCCGCTGCGCCTGCTGGCCCGCCGCCTCCCACGCCCAGCTCAGGGAGTTGCTGCGGCGTCTCCCCTCGGGAGAGGACGGCTCCGCCGGACTCGACGTCCTGCCCGCCCCGGACGGGGCACAGGACAGGACCGGACGGCAGGCCGCCGGGGAGGAGGCCGGGGCGGGCGCGACCGCGAGCGTCTCCGAGCCCGACGGGGTCGACGAGGACCTGCTCGCCCCCTTCGACGAGCGGCGCAGGGCCGAGATCGTGGCCGCCTTCATGGCGGTCGAGCACGCGGCCGAACCGGTCGGCGAGGCGCGTTTCCCCGCGCTGCGCGATCCGGCGCCGCGCCGTACGGTCGCGGAGATGCTGCGGCGGCGGGGCCGCGTCCTGGTCCAGGACCGTGAGCGGTGGACCTCCGGCTACGAGGACGGCACGGCCGCGCTGGCCGGGTCCTCCCTCGGGGAGGCCGAGCGCGCGGTGCTGGTGCTGGTGCTGGTCCACTCGGTGGCCATCCCCCGCGCCGACGGGCTGCTGCCCGCCGACAGCTGGCTGTCTCCGTTCCCCGCCCAGGCCGACGAACTGCGCAGGCACACCAGGCTGCCGGTCGGCGAGCTGGACGCGGCGCTGCGGACGTTGCGTCACGCGGGCCTGGTCACGCAGGTCAAGGCGGGAGAGGAGGCCGGAGGATACGTCCCCGGGCCGCAGTTCCACCGGCTGACCCCGCAGGCCAGGCGCCGTCTGCAGGAGGAGCTGATCCTCGCCGCGGGGCCGCACACCCCGCTGGCCGCGGCCGTGAGGGCCAACCGCCGATGAGACAGAAGAAGGGAACGACAGGGGTGACCGAGCAGCCGGACCCGTCAGTCGGGGACTCACCGGACAACGCAGGCGGGCGAGCGGGGCAGGCCAGTCTGGTGCCCGTCGAGGCCAGGGTGGCGGCGCCGGGTGAGAACGTGGTCGGTGACCGGGTGTTGATCGCCGTGCAGGCGGTCAACATCTCCCGGCTGTCCACCCACCCGGTGCCGACGGTGCCGGGGACGCTGATCGTGGTCGCCGGGGCGGGCCCGAAGGACTCCAACGGCGCGGGCAAGTCCTCGTTCATCGCGATGATCACCGCGTTGCTCGGCGACGAGCAGTGGCGCTTCGCCTCCGGGGCGAAGGCGGTCTCCGAGCTGCTGTTCAACGCCGAACTCGCCGCGGGCGGGGGCGGCAGAACGTGGGCGAGCGCCGACCACGGCTACATCGTGGGCGTCTTCGCGAACGCCGGCGCCGGGCAGACGGGCGCCGGCGGGCTGGACGACGCGCTGACCGTGTGGCTGCGGGTCAACCAGGAGGCCCCGCACCTGGAGATCCGCTGGACCCCCGGGGTGTGCGTGGCCTCGGCCTCCTCGGAGGCCGAACGGGTGACGCGGGCCGACCACCTGTGGGCGACGCTGCCCCGCTCGGCGGGCCGCAGGGACGTCGTCGCCCGTGACCTGACCAGGTTCCTGTACGGCGACCGGGTCAGGTGCGTGTCGTTCCTGTCCACCTCGGTGCGCAGCAAGGTCGCGACGAACCTGCTGTCCCAGCCGCTCAACGAGATCTCCCCCGAGCGGGTCTTCGAGGCCATCGCCGCGCTGACCGGCCTGGACACCGAGCTGGACCAGGAACGCGACGCCCGGCGCGACGAGCACGCCAAACGGGTGCGGGCGGCACGGGCCGCCGAGCTGCTCAGGGAGTTCGAGGACGAGTCGCGGGCGCTGCTTGAGACCTTCGACCGGCGCGACCGGGCCAGGATACGACTGGCCGAGGGGATGCGCGGCTGGCGTGGACGGCTGGCGCGCAGGCTGGCCGACACCGCGCGGCGGGACGAGGCTCTCGCCGCCGACCTGGAGCGGGCTGCGGCGGAGGGCGAGCGGGCGGCCGAGGCCGTCGCCGAGGTTCGGGCGGAGATCGCGACCCTGAAGGACGACACGCTCGACCGGGGCCTGGCCGAGGCCCGCAGGGAGCTGACCGCCCTCCAGGCGCGGGCGGCCAAGCTGGACGCCGACCGCGCGGTCACGGAGAACGCGGTCGACGAGCTGCGCGGGCAGATCCCCGGCCTTGAGGAACAGCGGCGGCTGGCCGACGGCCGTGACGTGCGGACCGCCGAGGACGAACTCGGGCAGGCCAGGCTCAGGCTCAACGAGGCGCTGAAGGCCCTGGGCGTCGCCGACCGTGAGGCTGAGGGGGCCAAGGCCGCGCTCGACGACGCCGAGGGCGGCCCGGCCGCGGCGCAGCTCAACGCGCTCGCCGCTGCGGGGGTCGAGGCGAGCGGCCTGCTCGACGCGCTCGACGTCGCCGAGCACGCCAGGGACGACACGGACGGCCTCGCGGGGCGGGCGGTCGCCGCGGCCCTCGGTGCCCGTGGCTGGCCGAGGGAGCACGCCGTGGTCGTGGACGCCGCCGACCTGGCGTCCGCGGCGCGGGCGCTGGCCGCTCTGCCCGGCTCCGTGCTGGTCAGCGCGGCGGGCGTCACCGTCGTCGGGGCGTTCGAGGCGGTCACGACCGGCAGGGAGGCCCGCATCAAGGCCGCCGAGCTGCGGCTGCACCGGGCGCGTGACGCGCAGGAGGTGGCCGCGGAGACGGTGCGCGCCGCGGAGGACGGCGTCGCGGAGGCCGGGCGGCGGCTGGAGGGGGCCAGGGCCGCCGTACGGCTGGCCGACGTCGAGCGGCGGCTGGCCGAACGGCGGGCCGCTCTCACCGGCCTCACCGAGGCGCTGGCCGAGGCCGGGCCGAAGGTGGGTGAGGCGGAGCGACGGGCAGGCGCCCTCGACTTCCGCGCCAGGACCAGGAACATGGAGATCGAGCGCCTCGAGGGACGCAGGGCCGGGCACGAGGCGGAGCGCGACCGGGCGGCCGAGCGGGCGGCCGCGATCACGGCGGAGCGGCAGGCGCTCGGCATCGAGGCGCTGGCCGCCGAGTGGGGCGGCACCGCGCAGAGCGCCCGCGAGTGGCTGGAGGCACTGGGCGAGCAGGAGTCCCCGCTGACGGCCGAGGAGTGGTGGCGGGCCGCGGAACGCCGCCTCGACGAGGCGCTGCGCGACACCTTCCCCGGCGAGGACGACGAGATGCCCGAGGAGCTCGCCTTCCTGGTACGGCGGCGCACCGAGCCCGGCGCCGGGCGCACCGCGCGTGAACAGACGACCTTCCCCGGCGTCTGCGCCGCCCTGGCGTCCTACCTGCGCGGCCAGGAGGAGTACGAACGTCACCAGCGCCGTCAGATCGAGTCCCAGCTCGCCACCAGGCAGCGTGACCTCGCCGCCGCGGCGAAGGGCGCCGAGGAGGCCGCGCAGTCGACCGCCGTGCACCGGGCGGCGTTGAGCGCGGCGATCAAGGCGCGCCTCACCCGGGTCGCCGAGGAGTTCGACCGGCTGGACACCTCCTACGGCGGCTACGGCGCGACGCTGGAGTTTCCCGTGCCGCCCGCGCCCGCCGACCCCGAGCAGCGCTGGGCGTGGCGGGTCACCCCCAGGTGGCGCAGGGGCGAGGGTCAGGGCTTCGTGCCGTACAACCGGCGGGCCAACACGGCGTTGATGGACGAGAAGGCGGTCAAGCTGGTCTGCGCGGCGGCGATCGCCTCCTCCGGCGGCGGCCACCTGTGCCTCGTCCTCGACGAGCTGGGCCGCAACCTGGGCAAGGAGCACCGCAGGGAGGCCGTGGCGCTGTTCCGCAAGATCGGCGAGACCTACGGCATCACCGTGATCGGCGCGCTCCAGGACGACATGGAGCCCTACGCGGTCGACGCCTGCGGGCAGTACATCAAGCTGCGCCGCTCCTCCGACGCCATGCCGTACAACGAGCCGCCGGTGATCGTCGGTCATGACGCCCACGCGGAGCGGGTCCGGGCGCTGGCCGCCGCGGTGGGCAGGCGGACACCGGAGACGGACGGTGCGGAACAGGTGATGAGGGACGAACGGTGAGAGACGGGCGGCGAACCAGATAATCTCGCATGAGGTGCGGCCGGTGACGGCCGGGAGGGTCAGGGAGGATCGGTGTCGGCGTCGCCGCTGGATCGGACACCCCCGAAACACGACCTCTACCGGGCGATGGCGCTGGCGCTACGGGTCGGTGAGCTGCTGCTCGGCAGCGGTGAGAGCACCGAGACGGTCTCCGGCGCCATGCGCAGGATCACCAACGCCTACGGCGTGCCGCACTGCGAGGCGGACGTCAACCTGTCGGCCATCACGCTCTCGCACGTCCCCTCCGACGGAAGCGTCCCGGTCACCGCGGAGCGCCGGGTACGGCGCCGCCTGCCCGACTACGACCGGCTGATCGCGGTCCACGAGATGATCAGGGAGACCGCGGGCGGGTCCATGCCGCTTGAGGAGGCCGAGTCCCGGCTGCGGAAGGTCACCCGCCGGGTCAGGGTCTATCCCGACTGGTTCCTGGTCACGGCGCTCGCGCTGATCGCGGCCTCGGCGAGCATCCTGGTCGGCGGCGGCGCGCTGGTCGCGACGGCGGCGTTCGCGGCGACCGTGCTCGGCGACCGGGCGAGCGCCTGGCTGGCCAGACGCGGAGTCGCGGAGTTCTTCCAGCTCACGGTCGCGGCGATGCTCGGCTCGCTGGTCGCGGTGCTGATGCTCGCGATCGGCGCGCCGGTGCGGGCGGAGGCCGTCGTGGTCGGCGCGGTCGTCGCGCTGCTGCCCGGACGGCCGATGGTCGCCTGCGTGCAGGACGGCATCGCGGGCGAGTACGTCACGGCGACCGGGCGGCTGTTCGAGATCTTCTTCATCCTGACCGCGATCGTGTCGGGCATCGGCATCACGCTGTACGCCGCCGTCCGTCTCGGGGTGCCGCTGACCGTGGAGAACGTGCCGTCCGCGCCGCTGCTGATCAGGCCTGAGCAGCTGCTCGGGGCCGTGGGGGTGACGCTGTCGTTCGCGGTGGCGCTGCTCGTGCCGCCCCGCCATCTGTTCGCGGCGGCGCTCGGCGGCGCGATGGTCTGGGTGGTCTTCGTACAGCTGCACGTCTGGCAGGTGCCGGTCGTCCTGGCCACCGCCGTCGCCGCGGCGGTCGTCGGGCTGTTCGGCGGCGCCTACGCCCTGCGGGCCCGGGTCCCCTCGATGGTGATCACGATCCCGGCCATCGGCTCGCTGCTGCCGGGGACCGCGCTCTACCGGGGCATGCTCGAGGTCAACCTGGGCCACGGGGGCGCGGGACAGGAGAGCCTGCTCCAGGCCCTGTCGACCGCGCTCGCCCTGGGCGCGGGCGTCATCCTCGGCGGGGAGGTCGTGCGCGCGGTCACCGGTTCCGACCTGACCAGGAGGGTCAGGCGACGGGGTGGCCGCACCCGGGCGTTCATCAGCCGTCCCGCCGCCCGCCGTACCCGGGGCTACTGAGCCCGAAGGCCGTCCATCACCAGGCCGAGGAGGCGTTCGGCGGTGTCGTCGCCGCAGTGCTCGCCGATCCAGGCGACCGCGTTGACGAGTCTCATCAGGTCGGTCCCGGTGACGTCGTCGCGTACGGTGCCGGTCCGCTGGGCGGCGGCCAGCAGCGCGGACCCGCCCGCGCGGGTCTGCTGGCAGGCGCCGTACAGCTCTGAGGCCGGGTCGTTGAGGCTGCTCATCAGTGTCGCGGCCAGTCCCCGGTAGACGGTGGCGTGGGCCATCAGGTGGCGCGTCCACTCAAGGAGCGCCTCCTGCGGGGAGTCCGCGCCGAGCAGTTCGCGGGCCTGCGTGTCGAGGGTGACCAGGCCGTCGTGGAGCACGGCCTCCAGCAGCGCCCTGCGGGTGGGGAAGTGCCGGTAGAGGGTGCCGATGCCGACCCCGGCGGCCCTCGCGATCTCCTCCAGGGACGCCTCGGTGCCCTGCTCGGCGAAGGCCACCCGCGCGGCGGCCAGCAGTCGCTCGTAGTTGCGCCGCGCGTCGGCCCGCATGGGGCGCTGGGTGGTCGCCACCTTGACTCCTCACTTTCCCGGCGTTCCCCGCACATCTACTCGGAGACCGCCTCCGCATACCCTACCGCCCGGCCCGCGCCGCCGGTCAGGGCTCGTCAGGGCCCGTCAAGGCACGGCGACCTCGACGGTCGAGCCCTTGCGGCCCTTGCTGACGCGTAGCTGCGCCGGGACGCGGGAGCGCAGTTCGGTGACGTGGCTGACGATGCCGACGGCCCTGCCGCCGTCGCGCAGGCCGTCGAGGATGTCCAGCACCCCGTCGAGGGTCTCCTCGTCGAGGGTGCCGAACCCCTCGTCGATGAACAGCGCCCCGATCTCGACTCCCCCGGCCTCGGCGCTGACCACGTCGGCCAGGCCGAGTGCGAGCGCCAGCGAGGTGATGAAGCTCTCGCCGCCGGACAGGGTCGCCGGGTCGCGGTCGCTGCCGGTCCAGCCGTCCACGATCCGCAGGCCGAGCCCGCCTCCCGACCTGCTGCGGTCGCCCGCCGTACGGCCGAGGCCGTGTTCGAGGAGATAGCGGCCGCCCGACATGCGGTCGAGCCGCTCGTTGGCCGAGTCGACCACCTGCCGCAGACGTTCGCCGAGCACGAAGGCGGAAAGGCGCATCTTCCAGCGGTTGTCGCCCGAGGTCCCGCCGGTCAGGGCCGCCAGCCCCTCGGCGACGTGGTGGCGCCGCCGCGCGGGACCCCAGCGGTCCAGACATCCCGCCAGCTCGGCGCCGAGCGTGACGAGCCTGGCGAGCCGGGCCCGCGCCTGGTTCGCCGCGGACAGCAGCCCCGCCTGGGCGGCTTCCGCGGCGTCACGCGCGGCCCGCAGCCCGTCGAGGTCGGGTTCGGGCTCCGCGGCGGCGGCGACCAGTTCGGGATCGGCCAGCAGGGCGGTGACCGCGACGCGTTCCCTTTCGAGCCCGCGCAGCCGTTCGGCCTTCTCCTCCTGCTCGGCCGGCGGGCGGAAGGCCGCGAGCGCGTCCTCGACACCGGAGAAGCCCGCCTCGACGGCCGCGGCCGTGGCCGTGGCACGGGCCGCCGCCAGCTCCGCCGTGGCCGTCCGCTCCAGCCGGGTCGCCTCGACGGCCTCCGTGATCAGCCCCGCCTCGTCCGCCAGCCGGTCCAGCCTGGCGGCCAGCGTCGGGTCGTCGCCCCGTGCCTCGTCCAGGCGCGCGGTCAGCCGCTCGATGTCCGCGGCCAGCCTCTCCTGCCGCGTACGGCGGGCGGCCAGCGTGACCGCGAGCTCACGCGAGAGCTCCTCAAGCCCGGCCTGTTCGGCCGCGGCCCGCGCGGCCTTCTCCGCCAGCGCGCGTTCGGCCCGCGCCGACTCGGTGAGACCGGCCAGCGCCTCCTGCGCCCGCGCGAGTTCCCGCGCGGCCTGCTCGGCCGGAACGTCCGTCTCCCCGGACGCCTCCCGGTGCGCCGCCGCCAGCTCCGCGGCGCGACCGGCCGCCTCCGCCGCCGCGGCGAACAGGGCCGCCTCCCGTGTCAGGCGCTCCCTGCGGGCCTGGACGGTCGGGTCGGTGCCGCGTGCCTCGTCGAGCCGGCCGGTCAGCCTGTCCCGTTCCGCCCGCCACTCCTCCTGGCGGGCGCGGCCCCGTGCGAGCAGCCGCGCGGCGTCGGCCGCCCCGGCCCGCGCCTCGTCGATTTCGGCCGTCAGACGCTCCGCCTTCTCGGCGAGGGCGCTCTCCGTCTCCGCGACCGCCGTCAGGCCCGCCAGTGCGCGCCGTACCTCGTCGAGGGTCTCCCGCGCCTGTTCCACGGGCGTGTCCCCGGCCACGGCGAGGGCCTCTTCGAGGCGTGAGGTGAGGGCGGCGACCGCGGCCTCGGCGCTCCTGCGCCGTTCCGCGGCGGCGTCGTGGTCGGCCTGGGCGGCGCGTTCGTCCTCGGGGGTCGGGGCCCGCCCCGACCTGGCCGCCGGGCGAGGGTGTTCTGGGGAGCCGCAGACGGCGCAGGGTTCGCCGGGAACGAGCTCGGCCGCCAGTTCCGCGGCCATGCCGTCGATCCTGGCCTGCCGAAGGTCCTGGAGGCGGTCGCGAAGCCGCTGGGCGAGGTCGACGGCCTCGGCCTGGAGCGTCCTGGCTGCGTCGAGTTCGGCGCGCAGGCCGTCGCGACGCCTGGCCGCGTCGAGTCCGGCCGCGGCGGCGTCGGCGCGTGCCCGCGTCTCGGGGATCTCCGCCGCCCTGGCCCTGACCTCGGTGAGCTCCGCGGTGACCTCGGCGAGCCCGGCCGGGAGTTCCGCGCACCGCGCGCTGAGGGCCGTCTCCCGCTCCTGCGCCTCGGCGAGTTCCGCGTCGAGCGCGGTCAGCAGCCCGGCCAGCTCGGCGAGCCTGGCCTCGTCGCCGCGCAACCCCTCAAGCCCGGCGAGCAGCCGCCCGTGCTCCCGTTCCCGTACGGCCAGCAGCTCGCGGGCGCGCGCCTCGTCCCCCGGGTCGTGCTCCGCCGGATCGGGCAGCCTGCCCAGCGCCGTGGCCAGGTGCCCTCGCGCCTCCTCCAGGGCGACGGCCAGGCCGTCCCGCCGCTCCACGGCCTTCAGGCGGGCCAGCGCGGCGTCGCGCGCCGACTCGGCGGCCGGGATCCTCGCGGCGTCCAGGCGGGCGGCGGAAAGGCCGGCCTCCGCCTCGCGCCTGAGGCCGGGCAGGACCTCAAGGCGGCTGTCGGTCTCCTTCTGGCGAAGCTCCAGTTCCGCGATCTCCCCGGCGAGCGTCGCACGCTCCAGGAGGTCCTTCGACAGCAGCGGTTCCTGCGTGCGCAGTTCCTCCAGCCTGGTGATCTCCTCCCGCCGGTCGAGCACCATCGCGGTCAGCCGTTCGGTGCCGGCCGCGTTCTCGTCCGCCGTCCCGGCTGCCGTCCCGATCAGGGGCAGGGCTCGGGCGACGGCGTCGGCGGCCATCCGGTGCGCCTTGGTCGCCGCCTCATCCCGCTGCTCGGCGGCCCGGACCATGGGCAGCACCCGGTCGGCCCTGGCGGCCTCGGCGAGCACGTCCTCCAGGTCGGCCCGTTCCTGCGCGGTCTCCCCGAGGGCGCGTTCGCGCGCCACCGCCTCGGCGTGGCGGCGGCGCCGGTCGGCGAGCGCGGTGCCCTGCTCAAGGGCGGCCCGTGCCAGCCGTACGGTCTCCAGGACGCCGTCGTTGTCGCGGCCCGCTCTGGCCTCGGCGTCGGCGGCGAGCGCCTCGACAGCGGCGGCCCAGGCGAGCGGGTCCTCCTCGCTGGAGGGGCCCCCGGCGTTCTCGGCGTTCTCGGCCAGGAGGGCGAGCAGTTCGGGGCCCGCCGCCTCCTCGATGCGTTTGACGGCGAAGTCGACCTCGGTGCGCAGGCTCTGCTGCTCACGGAAGGCCTCGGTGCGCCTGTCGGCGAGCCACGCCTCGGCGCCGGCGTAGACCTTCACGGAGAACAGCCGTTCGAGCACCCTGCGGCGGTCCTCGCCGTCGGCGCGCAGGAACCTGGCGAAGTCCCCCTGCGGGAGCATCGCCACCTGGAAGAACTGGTCGGCGTTCATGCCCAGCAGGGTGCCGATCAGCTCGCCCGCCTCGTCGACCCGCGTGGTCAGCCCGGTCCACTCGCCCGAGGGGGTGAACTCCTGGACGAGTGCCTTCTCCTTCTCCCCGGTCATGCCCTCTCCCCTGAGCTTGGGGCGCTGCCAGGCCGGGGAACGGGTGATCTTCAGCCGCCGCCCCCTGAGGGTGACCTCCAGGGCGACCGAGGGCCCCCTGCCGGGTGGGGCGTGATCGCAGCGCAGGCTCTTGGCGTTGTCGCGCCTGCCGGGCACCCTGCCGTACAGGGCGTAGCAGAGCGCGTCCAGCACGGTGGTCTTGCCCGCGCCGGTCGGGCCGTGGATCAGGAACAGCCCCGCCTCGGCGAGGGCGTCGAAGTCGATCTCCTCCTCACCCGGGAAGGAGCCGAACGCGGTGATCCACAGACGGTGCGGGCGCATCTACGCCATCGCCTCCCTGATTCGGCAGTTCTCAATGGCCTCGCGGAGCAGCGTGGTCTCCTCGGGGTCGGCCTCCTCGCCCCGGACCTCACGGACGAAGTCGAGCGCCACCTCGATCTCCGGTTTTCCGGCGAGCCTCGGCCGTACCGCGCTCTGCTGGGCGCCGCCCTCGGGCTCGAAGGAGAGGCTGAGGGTGTGCGGGAAGCGGGTCCTGAGGCGTTCCATGGCCTCCTTCGGCCTGACCGGGTCGGTCAGCGTGACCTGGAGCCAGTGGTCCTCGTGGCGGGTGTGCTCCACGGAGGTCAGCAGATCGTCGAGACGCCCCTTGAGCCTGGCGATCGGCCGGGGGACGGGAGCCTCGGCGAACTCCGCGCTCACCCGCCCCCGCGCGTCGACCTCCACCAGCCACGAGCCCTTCACCTGGTGCTCCTCGGAGAAGGAGTAGGCGATCGGGGAGCCGGAGTACCGTACGGTCTCGCTCATCCGCTGGCGGCCGTGCAGGTGGCCGAGCGCCACGTAGTCGACGCCGTCGAAGACGGAGAGCGGGACGTGCTCGACCCCGCCGACGCTGATGTCGCGCTCGCTCTCACTGGCCTGCCCACCGGTGACGAAGGCGTGGGCGAGCACGACCGAGCGGGTCCCCCTGCGGGCCAGGTCCGCGCGGACCAGGGACATGGCGTGCCCGAGCGCCGCGGTGTGGGTGCGTTCCGGCAGTTCCCACGGTTCGCGCACCAGCTCGGGCTCCAGGTAGGGGATGCCGTAGAAGGCCACCTGCCCGTCGCCCGAGGGGTCCTCGACGAGGACCGGCTCGCCCGCCCGGGCGGGGTCGGTGCGCAGGTGGACGCCCGCCGCGTCGATCAGGTCCGCGCCGAAGCCGAGCCTGCGCGCGGAGTCGTGGTTGCCGCTGATCAGCACGGTGCGCACCCGTTCGCCGACCAGCCGCCGCAGGGCCTGGTTGCACAGGTCGACCGCGTCGACCGAGGGCAGCGCCCTGTCGTAGACGTCGCCGGAGACGACGACCACGTCGATCCGTTCGCTCCTGATCGTCTCGATCAGGTGGTCGACGAAGGCGCCCTGGGCGCTCAGCAGGCTCTCGCGGTGGAACGAGCGGCCCAGGTGCCAGTCAGAGGTGTGGAGCACTCGCATGTCACGTGAAGCTAACAGGCCTCGAACGCACACGAGACCACTGTGACCACTCTGCTCCCATTCGTCCTGTCGGGTGTGACCGGCCGTGGGTACGCTGAAGATCGTACGTTTCTCCCGGAGGCGAACAACGATCAGGGAGCGATCGGCATGCGAGCTGGCCGAGGCGTGGTGGGCGTGGCCGCGGGCGTGGTCCTGCTGGCCCTGGCGACGGTCGGCTACACCCTGCCGCCTCCCTTCGATCCGCCGCCGCTGAACGTGGACCCGATCTTCCAGAGCCTCCCCGCCCAGCCCGCCGCGGAGATCAGGCCGGTCTCGGCGAACGGGCGCTTCTCCGTGGAGGACGTCACCGTCGACGCCGGGGACACGACGCTCGACGCGACGATCCGCGCGCCGCTGTCCCCCGGCAGGCATCCCGCCCTGGTCTTCGTCCAGGGAGCGGGTCCCGGGGTACGCGACGAGTTCACCGACCAGGCCGAGTGGCTGGCCGGGGCGGGGATCGTCACGCTCGTCTACGACAAACGGAGCGTCCGCTACGACTTCCGCAACCGCGACTTCGAGCTGCTGGCCGACGACGCCCTGCGCCTGCTGGCCAGGCTGCGGCTTCGCGCCGACGTCGATCCCGCCAGGACCGGCCTGTGGGGGGTGAGCGAGGGCAGCTGGGTGGCGCCGATCGCCGCGGCCAGGAGCCGGGACGTCGGGTTCACCGTGCTGGTCTCCGCGCCGAACGTCTCACCGTTACGCCAGGTCACCTGGGCTCTCGGTGAGCAGCTCGACCGGCTGCACGCTCCCGCGGGGACCAGGGAGTTGCTGGTCAGGGCGATGAGCGCGGTGCACATGAACTTCCTGCGCTACGACGGCATGCCCGCGCTGCGCAGGGTGCGCGCCCCCGTCCTGGCCCTGTACGGCACGAGCGACCCGTCGATCCCGTTCGTCGAGAGCAGCAAGGCCCTGACCGGCGCGCTCGCCGAGGGGGGCAACCCCGACTACACGATCCGCTACCTGAAGGACGCCGACCACGGCATGCGCCTGCACGGCGGTCCCTTCGCTCCCGGCTATCTGGAGACGCTGGCCAACTGGGTCACGGGACTGCCGGGGACCGCCAGGCCCGCCGTGCACATCGCGGGCGCGACGCCCGTACAGCGCTATGAGGCCAGCGAGGTCCCCGCGGCGCCGTGGTACGCGGGCGGGGCGGTCCTGGGGATGACGCTGTGCCTGGCCGCGGTCGGCTACGTGGTCGGACCGGTGACCGAGATGGTGCTACGGCTGCGCGGGCGGCCGTCCGGCGAGACCGGCGCCAGGGTCTGGCCACCGGTCAGGCGCAGGTTCCGGCGGATGGCGTGGACCGGCGCCGGGCTGCTGGTCTCGGTGGTCGCGCTCATCACCCTGCTGGTGCTGTTCTCGGTCAACCAGGCGGGAGCCTGGCCCGCGGTGCTCGCCGGGTGGCTGGTCATCAGGATGCTGGCCGTACTCATGCTGGTGCAGGAGGTCACGGCCGTAGCGGCGGTCGTCTCCGGACTGCGGGAGGGCTGGCGGCCGAGCCGTCCGCAGTGGACCGCGATCACCGGGGTGCTCGGCGGGACCGGCCTGCTGCTGGTCGCCGCGGCCTACTACGACCTGTTCTCCTTCCCCTGGTAGGAGTTCCCCTGGTAGAGGCCCTCCGGAAAGGTCTGGTTCGCCGGAGCGCATGGTCACCTCCGGACCGGGTTTCGGCCAAGGAAGTCACAGCCTTAGGAAATATGTCAGGATAAAGGCGGATTTCTTTTCCAAGGTGTTCATCCGTACGTCGCCCCTCGGCCTCGGCGCCCGTCTTACCATCTCCCCTGCGGCGCTCAAGCGCTTGGGGAGATCGGGGAAGCGGGTGCAGGACGGATCAAGGCGACCGAGACCACGGGGGCCGCGGAGGCTCGGTGCGGTCGTCGGCTGGACGGCCCTGTCGGCGGTACTGCCCGGCGTGGGGCACCTACGGGCGGGATGGCGCAGGACCGGGATCACCCTGCTGTCGGTCTACGCCCTGCTGCTGCTCGGCGTGCTGTGGGTACTGCTCACCACCGACCTCGGAGACCTGGCCGGACTGCTGGTCACCTCGACCTGGCTGTCCGCCATCACGATCGGCGCCCCGGTCCTCGGCCTGGCCTGGTTCGTCCTGGTCGTGCACTCCTTCACGGTGCTTCGGCCCGGCATGCTCCGCGGCCCCGCACAGGCGGTCGCGGGGGTGATCGCGGGCCTGCTCGCCATCACGGTCGTGCTGCCGTTCGGCCTGGCCGGGCAGTACGCCACGGTCTCGCAGTCGGCGCTCGACCGGATCTTCAGCGCCCCGCCGACCACCCCCGCTCCCCGGGCCAGTTCCTCCCAGGAGAGCGATCCGTGGGAGGGCAGGACCCGGGTGAACATCCTGCTGCTCGGCGGCGACGCCGACACCCACCGGATCGGCGTACGGACCGACAGCGTCAACCTGGCCAGCATCGACGTCAAAACCGGCAACACCGTACTGCTCGGCCTGCCGCGCAACCTGGAGAACATCCGGTTCGTCCCCGGCTCCCCGATGGCCAAGCGCTTTCCCAACGGCTTCCGGCTGCCCGCCAACCCGGACGGCTCCCGCGAGGACCTGCTGTTCTCGGTCTGGGAGTACGCCGACTCCCACCCGGAGCTCTTCGGGGGGCGTAAGAACCAGGGCGCCAGGACCCTCATGGAGACGGTCGGATACACATTCGGCCTGCGGGTCGACTGGTACGCCCTGGTGAACATGTGGGGCCTGGCCCGGCTGATCGACGCCATCGGCGGCCTGCGGCTGACCGTGCCGCAGGACATCGTCTTCGGCAAGTACAACGAGGGCCTGGTCAAGGCCGGAACCCGCAGGCTCGGCGGGGCGGACACCATGTGGTTCGCCCGCTCGCGCACCTTCAGCGACGACTACACCCGGATGGGCCGCCAGCGCTGCGTGCTGAGCGCCCTGCTCCAGCAGGCCGACCCGGCGACCGTGCTCTCCCGGTTCAACCGCATCGCGCTGGCCACCAGGGAACTCCTCCGGACCGACATCCCACGGCCGATGCTGGAGCACCTGGTGCCGCTGGCCCTGAAGGTGAAGAGCGCCGAGGTGACCAGCGTCCAGTTCGTCCCGCCGCTGATCAGCACCGGCTACCCCGACTGGACCAAGATCCGCGCCATCACCGCCAAGGCCGTCCACACCTCGTCCACCGCTTCGGCGTCCCGGGAACGGCTCGCCGCCACACCGGGTGCCACGGTCTCCCCGAGCGCCACCGCCACGCCGAGGGGCACCGCTTCTCCGGGTGCCACCGTCTCTTCCGGAGCCACCGCTTCTCCGAGTGCCACTGCCTCTTCGGGTACCACCGCCTCTTCGAGTGCCACCGCCGGCCCGAGCCGCGCGCGGAACACCGGAACCGCCTCCAAGACGGCCAAGCCGACGGAACCGGCCCCGGTCAAGGAGATCAACGAAGGCTGCGCCTGACCTCGAAGCACGGCTGCGTACCGCCCCCTTCCAGGCATGCCCTTCCACACGCTGGATCATCGGCGCCCAACCTTTGAACGCGGCTATGTACGGCGCACGCCTCGCCCCTCCCTTCCACGCCGGTCGGCGTCATCGCGCTCGCGAATGACCTCGGCGAGGATCATGGGGCGCGGACGACCCCGGAGGGGAGGCTCCCAGGTGTCCTCTGTGGGGCTCGCGACCGACCTCGGCGAAGGGGAACGGCGCATTGGTGAAGCCTTCTTCATGCACGCTTCGACCTGATCCTGAACCACTTCGGCGGTGGCCCTGAGCTCCAAACCGAAAAGGTGCCGGGCGTAAGCCTCCGTCTGGAGGAGTCCCGGAACCAGAAGAGGGTCCCAGGATCGTAGGACGCGAGCGGTGGACTCGATCTCCTCGGCCCGGCTCCGGAACCAGACCGGGCCACCGGGTCGGGCGGTGATGCGCTCGTAGAGCCGGACGAAGAAGACGCCGCTCTCGGCGCCGAAGAGCCGGTCCAGCCGTTCGGCGTCGGACTTCGACGGGCTCCGGGTGGCCTTCTCCAGGCGACTCACCTGGGTCCGGGTGCAGCCCCACGGCCGCCGTGAGAGCTGGCGCCCTCCCGCAGACGGCGCAGTTCGGCACCGAACCGCACACGCGGAGACGCGGGATCGAGCGCCGGCACCACTTCCATCGCGTTCCCTCCCGAATTATAAAAACGGACCTATTACCCGGCCGGTGATACCGAATTCAGTCCCGGACAGACCAACGGCTGTCATCATCCGCCCTGCCCTGGACTGCGGAACGGATACCGGACCAGGCATCAGGGGAGCACCGTAAAACACACTCCCCTATCGCCGGGAGGAGCGAATAAGAAAGCAATCAATCACCTTCACACCGGGAAGGAAGAAGTCCTCCAATGAATACGCCGATGAAATTCATTCTCCCGGCCGTGACGCCTGGCGAGCAGCGCGAGAGTTTCGACCACCCGGCCCGGTTCGGCCGGGCGATGCACGCCCTCGGCTCCTGCGTCGTCCTGGTCCTCCCCACAGCGGGTGAACCGGTCCTGGAAGTGCGGTCGGCGTCCGGCGCCCTGGCCCGCGTCATCGTCATATGGCGTTCCGGCCGGGCCTTCACCTGGCGTCCGTGGTGAGCTCGAATGTGGCCGGGAGACAAATGGGTGGCGGCCCACGCCGACAACGTCATGGCGGAGGTGGGCGCATGAGAGGCAACAATCCGATCGGCCATTACGGCGACACCCGGCCGAAGGCGCCTCACGACACCTGGTAGCGGAACTTCCCGGGAAAGGAGATATCCATTCTCATCGCCCGAAAATGGGCACGCGACCTACTGACCGGGCAAATCGCCGTTCCGGTTCTCGACGACGTGTTACTCCTGCTGAGTGAGGTGGTCACCCACTCGAACTCGGGACGCGCGCCGAGCGGGCAGGTGACCGTACGAATGACGTACGCTCCCGGCGACGTCCACGTACAGGTGACCGACGACGACTCGTCCGCCAGTGCGCCAATCGTCCGAACGCCCGGTCTCGACGAGGACGGCGGACGCGGCCTTTGGCCGGTGAATCTGCTCGCGACCACATGGGGCGCACATCGCGGCGAGACCACCCGATCGGTCTGGTTCCGAATCTCCGGCTTCTGACACCGAATGCGGTCAAGAACGTGGCGGAGGCGATCCGACTAGGCGAAGATCGGTATGTCTCAGCGTCAACCGCACTTTCGGAGGTAAGGCATGCGCGTCGCCCGATCACTGGCCATCGGCTTGACGCTGATAATCGCGACCTCGGGATGCACCACCTCCGAACCCTCCCTGAAGGAAGCCACAGCAGAACTCCAGAAGGACACCCGCCTCCTGGAAACCGATGACGTCTTCAAAAACCCCCTCAAGAAACTGCACATCATCCAGCGCCCGGACAAGGACATCCCCTGCGACAAGGATGGGTTTCGGCGCGTTCTACGGGCAACAGCAGACTATGAGCGCGGAAATGGAGAGGCCCTGGACTCTCATCTGGACGGAGCCGAGAGACTCATAGAGAACACTCTCTCAAAGACCTTAGGATACGATATAGAATACGACCCCAGTCAAGTTGACGCCCCCGAAGGGCGATTCGTTCAAGGCAGCAAGAAGTTAGGTGTTACCGTAAACGTTTACGTCTCTCCCGAAGCCCCAACCTGGCGGCTGCACGCACAGACCGCCTGCCTAAAATACTGAAGAACCATACAACGCCATTCATCGGTCTAATCTCTCAATGAATTTTCAGCTAAATCACTGGTCTGAAATCGAGCTGCGTCTTCGACCTTGCCGTCGAGTTTGCCATTTTCGTCCATCCAGTTCTCATAGGCAGACAGTTTCACTCGGAGCACTTCCTCCCACTTCCCTTCACCGGCTGCTTCGCGCTTGGCATCGATCACAAGTTCTTCATATGTTTTGAGGGTACCCGTGGCGGTGTTGACGAGCTCCTGGGGCGGTCTACTCGTTGGGTAGCCTCCGCTGTAGAGAAGATAAGCCATGTCGAACTTCATACGCCTCGCGAGGTCGGCTCGCTGCCCCGTGGCCTTTTCCACCTGCTTCTCAAAGCTGTCGTCCCACCTGTCTCCCAGGTCACTGAATCCGTATGCCTGAAAGACCTCCCAGCCGAGGTCAATGAACTCATTCGTGAAGGAGAATCCGCCCATCAGGAAGCCTGAGGTGTTCTTGATGAAATTGCGGGCATGTTCACCTGCGGCGTCTTCTTCACCAAGCGCATCCTTCGTCGCCTTGAACATGACACTACTGAAGTCCCCAAACATCATGGAAACGTCACGAAAATAGTTGTTGTCACTCTGTGCGTCCAGCCGGGCGGCGGCCAGCAGGGTGTCATGTCGGAATCTGGCCATTGCCGAGTTGAAATCGGCGACAGAATTCTCTTCTTCGACGAAGGTTTTCATGAACCGGTAGGCGTCACCAGGGCTGAGATAGAACGCGGGGGTGACCCCTGGAAGGGAAACCCAATGCTCCGGGATGTGCATTCCCGACGCTCTGTTCGCGGCCTTATCGAAACGGGCCCCCGAGGCCAGCTCATGAACGTACGACCTGCCGATCACGCCCATAGAATCCTTGGCGGTCGCTGGCAAGGCCACGCCGAAGGGCCCTGTGACCAGCATCGCGTCCAGAGCGAAGGCGGCTGCAGCTTGGCTATGTTGTCCCGGCTTCTCGGTTGTGGCCTCGGCGCCGGACTCCAGCACCCGGCCGAAAGCGTCAGCGACCTCGTCCCCGGCGCCCACTTGATCGGCGTAGTCGAGGAAGAGCTTCATCTTCTCGACCCGACTGAGTTTGACGTCCGGCCCGCCCATACCCGCGAACGCCTCACGCACCGCCGCGCCGTCCCCTGCAAGCACCTCGAGGGCCATCGCCACCAGGTCGGGGGGCAAGTCGTACTTCTTGGCCTCGTCGAAGTTCGCCCGCCAGTCCTGTTTGGGATTTTTCATGAAGTCGTCCAGCACCAGCGCGCGGGCCACCGCGCTACGCACCCTGGCGGGGGCGTTCGTGCCCTTGAGCAGCGTGAGACGGTTCCACGCGACGATCTTGCTTCCGGCTGGTTTGGTCAGATCCTCTCTGACCTTGGCGAACGCCGGGACCAGCGGAGGCGCGTTCAGGGCCGCCCCCAGAGCCTTGCTGAAGGCGGCCAGGTCCTGTTTGGCGGTCTCGCTACCGGTGATCGTAAGCAGGCTTGGCAGCTTGTCACGAGACTTGGCGGGCAACATGGCGAAGAAGGCGGCGGCGGCTTGTGGGTGGTCGGCCAGTGCGGTGACCTCGTCCGCGTGCTCGTGGATGAGCCCGGCCAGAGCGTCGCCGTCGCTCCTGGTGAGGATGTCGTTTTCGTACATCCTGGCCAGTTCCTGTGCGAGTTCCATCGACTCCAGGTCGTCGGGCAGGTGAACAAGTCCCTGGCCGCCCGTCACCGCGACGGCACTTCCCAGTTCGGGAGCGCCGGTACTCAGGTTTCTGATCAGATCGGCCCGCCCCAAGAGCATGGAGCACTGACTCTTGCCCCACTCAGCGATGGTGGCTATCTCCCGCAACGCGGGGACATCGGCTTTCTCCTGCTGAAGCCTCACCCCAAGCTCATGACAGAACCTGGTCAGCCGCGCGGCGGCACCGTCCAGGGAGACGGCCAGCCGCCCCATCTCATCAGGATCGATACCGCAGAACTCACCGGTGGACGCCATAGGACGCTCCCCTTCGCGGTCGCAACGGTCACGAGTACTCGGAAAAGTCCCAGCGTCGACTCTCGCCGGTCGCCTCGGACTCGGTCACCAGCGGAGGCTGCCTGCGCAGTTCCTCCTCGATCGCCTCCACGACCCGCCGGGCGAGCTGTCCCAGTCGCTGGTGCCGTGTCTCCAACTCAGCGCTCCACTTGGTCGCCGTCGGCCCCGTCCAGACCTTTCCCGACTGCATCGCTCCAACGGCGCGCTGGTAGGCCTGCCGAACCTCCTGGGAACCGTACTCGGCCTCTCTCAGAAGTTGTTTCAGCCGTTCGTGCCGAGGGTTGGGCACCATCCGCTCGGTCACACCACCCCGTCTCCCCCAGCTCACCGTGGATGGAAAAGCTGGATATCACACTAAACGCCGGACATTTACGGCAGCAAGGCCGGCCCCCGTCAGTGCCGCGCCGCCGCCGTTGTCATTTCGATTGATTCGCCTGTTTCAGATAGTGCGATTACGAGGGGAAGATAGACGTGCCTGGCATTCACGTCAAGTTCTCGGTCGATTCCGGATCGATGGACGCCCGAAAAGCGACCGACGTCATCGAACGGCTCGAAGAGATTCTCGGGCGACACCCCGGCGAGAGCGGTGTCCGGTTCATCGCCGAGCCCGGTGACGAAAGTCCGCTGGTTCTCCCGCGCGAGGCCCTCCTCCTGCTCGCCCACGTTCCGACGCAGGTCACACGAGGCCCCAACGTGCTGCGCGTGTCGCGCCCCTACCTGAGCAGGCTTGATCCCCTACCGGCTGGTGGCAGGCACCGTCGCGTCGTCACCGAGGACCTCATGGAGTACGCGCACAGGCTGTGGCCGGAAAGCAATCGCCCATCACCCGGAAACGGCACAGAAAGACCGTAATCCATCCTCAGGAACTCCATCAGCCGTCAAAACCGTTCCCATCCCGCTGCGAACCCGCGAACCCGAACACAGGCCACTCCCCCGCGAGGAGAGCGTTACCGAATGTCGTTCTTCGACAGAAACATCGACGCGATAGAAAACGCCGCAAAAATCGTATTCTTCGGAAGCCTCGCGATTCTCGCCCTGACATTCGTCACCGGCCCGGTGGGGTGGTTCACACTCGTCGTGCTGGCCGCCCTCATCGGCGCCGGGCTCATCCTGAACGAGGTCGCGGACGCCCAGGCGCGTATGGACCAGGAGGCCGCCGAACGGGGGACCCAGTGGCACGAGCGGCTGCGGGCGAACCGTGAGCGTGAGCTGCACCGCGAGATCCAGAGGTTGCGACGGGAACGCGAACGGTGACCGCCCCGGCTCATGAGTCGTGACCGACCGACCGAGCCGTGACTCGGTGATCATGAACTGAGCCACCGCTCAGACGGCGTAGGTCTCCTTGGCCAGGCGGCGGACGCGGTTCACGTCGACCGTGTGGCCCAGGCCCGGCTGGGTGAAGGGTACGGCGATCACGCCGTCCGAGGCGCCCACCGGCGGTGTGACGATCTGCGCGCTGCGCGGGGGTTCGGCCACGTCGCAGGGCAGCCCACAGCCGGGCAGGCTGGCCGCGGCGACCGTCGCCGCCCTGGCCAGGCCGGTGCCCTGGCCTCCAGAGCAGGCGATCTCCCATCCGGCCGCGGCGGCGATGTCGTGCATCCGCCGTACCTCACGCAGGGAGCCGATGGCCGAGGGCCGCAGCAGCAGCGCCCGGCCCTCACGTGTGACCACCGCCTCGTCGAGCTCGGCGGCCGAGGAGACCTCGACCAGCACCGGGGCGGCGACGCGTTCCTGCAGGTCGGCGTGGCCCGCGAGGCCGGTGAAGGGGCGCTCGATGGACGAGAGCGTGTAGGCGTCCATCGCCTCGAGGGCCTTGGCGTCGGTGTAACCCCCACGCGCGTCGACGCCGATGCCGAGGGCGGGGTAGGCCTGACGCACCGCGCGCAGCGGCTCGACGTCCCAGCCGGGATGGACGTCCAGGGTGACGTGGGCATATCCGGCGCAGACGTGCCGGTTGACCCGTGCGACCAGGCTTTCCAGGTTGCGTTCCGCGCCGATCCTGACGGTGGCCATCAGCGAGGTACGGCTACCGCCGAGCGCGTGGGAGAGCGGCACCCCGCGCATCCTCGCCCACAGGTCCCAGCAGGCCATGTCGGCGGCCGGTCCGCCGGGAACGTCGCCCAGTTCGTCGGGGTGCTCCCAGTCGAGGCCGATCAGCGCGCCGCTCAGCTCTTCCTGCAGGAGCCTCCAGGTCTTGGGGCCCGGGTCGACGATCTCTCCCCACCCGGTCATGCCCCCATAGTCGGTGAGCCGGACGAGGACCGCCTCGGGACGCCTGCCATAGGGCAGCACCAGCCGGAACACCTCAAGCTCACGTACGCGCGGCATGGACCCCCTCGATTCCGTACAGATCGGGAAAACGCCTTGGGAGACGTCTCGGAAACACAATGAGTCCCGCTCTGGGGCAGGACTCCTTCTCCCAACACGAAAGGCGCTCGGCGTCTTCCCATGGTGTCACGGCCACGGACCTCCCCGTCCGGCCGCGCCTCACGCCCAGGCCCCGGCCGTCCCCGGCTCCCGAAACCCCGGCCGCGTCCCTCGCTCAAACCCCGAGCCGCCCCACACGCAGCCCCGAACCGGCCGGACCCCGGCCCTGCCGCGACCCGGTCCCGGCCGCGTCCCCTCAACCCTCCAACCCGCCCCCGGCCGTGGTCCACGCTCAGACCCGAACCGCCCCGCTCAGGTCCTGAAGCGACCCCCGGCGAACGTACCCGTGGCGGCCACGAGGGCCGTCAGCGCGAAGCAGGCCAGGTACACCGGCCCGGTCGCGCCGAAGGCCGCGACGATCGCCCCGACGACCGCGACCACGACCACCGTGAAGACCGACTCGCCGATGCCCATCGAGGCGCTGTTCTCCCCCTCCTCCCCCGGCTTCGACAGCTCCAGGACGAGCACGGACAGCGTGGGGTAGACGCTTCCGATGCCGAGTCCCACGATCGTCTCCCCGGCGACGGCCAGCACGACCGGGACCTCGGGGAAGATCGTCAGGGCCATCAGCGCGATGCCCAGGGCGATCATGACGGGTCCCGCACGCAGGATCAGCACCCTGCCGATCCAGCCGCGTCCGACGACCCACGAGGCGAACGCCCAGGCCAGCGCGCCCGCGGTGAGCACCATCCCGGCCGCGGCCGGCGACAGTCCCCGTTCCCCGGTGAGCATGAGCGGCAGGAAGACCTCAGCGCCGAGGGCGGTGCCGGCGACGACGCCGCGCAGCGCGATCACCGACGGCAGGCCCCGCGCGGCCCTGAGGGTGCCCGGCGGCAGCAGCCTGGGCAGTGACAGGGCCAGTACGGCCAGCCCGGCGGCCAGCAGGACAAGCCCGACGCCGCGGGCCGCTCCGCCGTACTGCATGAGGGCCGCGCCGACGGCCGTCAGCGCGGCCCAGCCGAGACGCCTGGCGATGGGGGTGCGCCTGCCCGTCTCTTCTTCCCGTTCCCCTGCGGGGACGACGGCCAGGCCCCGCCAGAGCAGCAGCGCGGCGGGCAGGACGAACATCGGCACGCCGAGGAAGACCCAGCGCCAGCCGAGATGTTCGACCACGACGCCCGCGACCAGCGGCCCGGCCATGGACGGCACGACCCAGCCCGCGGCCAGGGCCGAGAACACCCTGGGGTGCATCGGTGCCGGATAGACCCGGGAGACCAGCACGTACAGCGCCACCTGGAAGATTCCGCCGCCGAATCCCTGGATGAACCGGCCGAGGACGAACACGTCCATGGTCGGCGCGATCCCGGCCACGACCAGTCCGGCGGCGAAGGCCGCGATTCCGGTCCAGAGCGGGGCTACCGGCCCGCGCAGGTCTCCCCAGCGCCCGCCGAGCACGGTCGCGACCATCCCGGCGGCCAGCGCCCCGCTGAAGGCCAGGGCGTAGAGCGCGATCCCGTCGAGTTCGCGGCCCACGACCGGCATCGCGGTGGCGACCGCGAGCGCCTCGAAGGCGACCAGAACGATCAATGCGACCATACCGACCGTCAGTGCGCGATAACGTTCGGCGAACATCCCCTCCTGAGGGGCTTCGACCACCGTGGAAGTCATGCACTGGACGGTACGGTCGCCGCCCCGCCCCGGCATCGGCCCCGCGGGTCGGCCCTTGGTCGTAGGACCACGCGCCGTAGGACCGCGCCGTAGAACCACGCCTCGTGGAACCGTGCGCCGTAGAGCCGGGCGAGAAAATGTGTACGACCGATCGGTCATATTGTTTGCTAGGGTGGGCGCGTGATCGACGGACGGCTTCTGCGTGGCGAGCGAACTCGCGGAACGGTGCTCGACGCCGCCGTCCGCCTGGCCTCGGTCGAGGGTCTCGAAGGCCTCTCTCTCGCCCGGCTCGCCCAGACGCTCGGCGTCAGCAAGTCCGGGCTCTTCGCGCACTGGCCGGACAAGCGGTCCCTGCAGCTCGCGATCGTGGAGCACGCCCGGCGGCAGTGGATCGAGCAGATCGTCGAGCCCGCCCTGAGCATGCCACGGGGGCTGCCCAGGCTGCTGGCCCTGCACGAGCTCCGCCTGGACTTCTACGCCTCGGAGCGGCTGCCCGGCGGCTGCTTCTTCCAGGCCGTCGGCAGTGAGTTCGACGACCGGCCCGGGCCGGTGCGTGACGCCGTCGCCGCCGCGATCGACGACTGGATGGACCTGCTGGCCGGGCTCGCCGAACGGGCCGTCGCCCTGGGCCAGCTCCGGCCCGGGACCGACCCCCGGCAGCTCGCCTTCGAGATCGAGGCACTCGGCGCGGTGGTGGTCGTCCACACCCGCCTGCTCCAGCACGAACGGAGCCGTGAGCACGCCCGCCGGGCCGTGCTCGACCGGCTCCGCACCCTGGCGACCGACCCCAGCATCCTCCCGGAGGCCTGACATGACGACCGCCCTGCTACCCGGGCACGTCCACCCCGTCCAAATCCACTTCGAGGACCTCGACGCCATGGGCGTGGTGCACAACGCCCGGTATGTCCTGCTGCTCGAACGGGCCCTCTCGGGCTACTGGGCCGCACGAGGCTGGGCCTTCGACCCCTCGGAGCCGCACTTCGCGGACCTGTTCTTCGTGGTGCGCGAGTTCTCCGTCACCTACCACGCCCCCATCTCCAAAGTGGGCGAGGCGTCCGTGCACTTCTGGGTCGAGCACCTCGGCACGACCAGCCTCGTGTACGGCTTCCGTGTGCTGTCGGCCGACATGTCGGTCGTGCACGCCGAGGGCCGCCGGGTCCAGGTGAAGCTCGACCCGGCCACCCTCCGCCCCTCCCCCATCTCCCCCGACCTGCGCGAGGCCGTCGGCCCCCTGCTCTGCCCCGCGCCCTGATCGTTTCCGCTGTCCTTCGGCGGGGCCGGGCCTCCGTACCGCCCCCGCCGGGACCGGGTCAGGTGGCCGCGATCCCCAGCTCCCGCTCGGCCCACACCCCGACGTCACGGCGCTCGATGGCCGCGGCCATGAGTCCCGGGAAGGCGTCGGGGGTGCAGGCGAAGGCGGGCACGCCGAGAGCGGCGAGGGCCGCGGCGTTCTCGTGGTCGTAGAAGGGCGCGCCCTCGTCGGACAGCGCCAGCAGCACGATCACCTGGACACCCGCCGCGGTCATCTGGGCCACCCTGCGGAGCATCTCCTGCCTGACGCCTCCCTCGTAGAGATCGCTGATCAGGACGAAGATCGAGTCGGTGGGCCGGGTGATGAGCCCCTGGCAGTAGGCGATGGCCCGGTTGATGTCGGTGCCGCCGCCGAGTTGTGTGCCGAACAGCAGCTCGACCGGGTCGTGGAGCTGCTCGGTCAGGTCGACGATCGAGGTGTCGAAGACCACCAGCGAGGTCTTCAGCGAGCGCATCGAGGCGAGGACCGCGCCGAACACGCTCGAATAGACGACCGAGGCCGCCATGGACCCGCTCTGGTCGATGCAGAGCACGACCTCCCGCTGGACCGCGCGCTGGCGCCTGCCGTACCCGACGAGCCTTGAGGGCACGACGGTGCCGCGTTCCGGCAGGTAGTTGTGCAGGTTGGCCCGGATGGTGCGGTTCCAGTCGATGTCGGCGACCCGGCGGGGCCGGTTGGTCTTGGCGGCGCGGTCGAGCGCCCCCGTCACCGCCGCCTTCGTCTTCTGGTTGAGACGGCGCTCCAGGTCGGCCACCACCTTCGCGACCAGCGCCCTGGCCGACTCGCGGGCCTTCTCCGGCATCACCCGGTTGAGGGACAGCAGCGTGCCGACCAGATGGACGTCCGGTTCCACCGCCTCGAGCATCTCCGGTTCGAGCAGCAGCCGGGTGAGGTTCAGTCGTTCGACCGCGTCCTTCTGCATGACCTGCACGACGGTCGAGGGGAAGTAGGAGCGGATGTCTCCCAGCCAGCGCGCCACCCTGGGCGCGGAACCGCCGAGACCCGCGCTCCGCTCGCCGCCCTCCCTGCCGCCTTCCCCACCGCCGTAGAGCGCCGCCAAGGCGCCGTCCATCTGCGCGTCCGCCCCGCCGAGCGCGCATCCGGTGCCGTCCGCGTCGCCGCCGAGCACGAGCCGCCAGCGGCGCAGCCTCTCGTCCGTCACGCGATCTCCGTCCTTCCCAGAAGTGCCAGCACGGTACGCGTGGCCGCCGCCGCGCGTTCCTCGTCGATCTCCTCGGCGTCCCCGGCCGTGGCGGGGTCTCCCCCGGTGCCGAGCGACCTGACCCGGGAGCCGATCGAGCGCCGCTCGGGCGCGGCGAAGGCGCCGAACGTACGGCGCAGCAGCGGCAGCACGTCGACGAACGTCTCCGGCGCCAGCCCGGTCAGCCACTCGTCGATCAGCGCCAGCAGCCGGGAGTCATGGACCAGCAGCAGGCCGCCCCCGGACAGGAAACCCTCGACCCAGGCGGCGGCGCGGGCCGGAGGATGCCCGGCGGACATGGCCCTGGCCATGACGGCTCCCACCTGGCCCGCCTCGAGGTCCCCTGCGTCCAGCAGGAGCCTGGTGAGGCGCCCCTCGATCACCCCGGGCAGGCCCGAACGTCCCGAGACTCCGCGCAGCGCACCCAGCCAGCGCGCCGCCGGCGACTCCTCCCCCTCGGGCACCGGGGCGTCCTGGAGCAGGGTCACGGCAGCGTGCACCGCGTCGACGTGCTTCAGCAGGTCACGGGCGGCGTCCTCGTCGAGCCCGGCGGCGGCACCGCCGAACCCGAGGCAGATCCTGGTGAGCATGGCGTCGGCGACGGCCGCCAGCCCCTCTGCGGGGGTCGCGCGCACATCACCGTAGCGCTGGGCGCGCACCATCGCGGGGAAGGCGGCCATCAGGTGCGTGACGTCGCCGTCCAGGGCGGCCTGTTCGGACAGCACCTCGATCACGTACGGCAACGCGTCCGGCAGGTCGGCCAGCAGGCACTGCTCGACCAGGCCGGTCAGGACGGCCAGCGGGACCTCCCGCTTCTCCTGGCCGCCGTGTGCCAGGTCACGGACCCGGGCGACGGCGGCCGCGGGGACGGTCGTGCCCCACACGCCCGCCTCGATCAGGTCGATGTCGAACTCGGGCCGCCAGGCGAGCGTCCACGACTCACGGAAGGTGCCCTTGCCCCGGCTCTCCTTCGGCGTCCCCCAGCCGACGCCGAGCAGACGCAGCCGGTGCAGCAGCCTGCTGCGCTCCAGGTCGAGGGGTTTGCGCAGGTCGAGGTCGTGCTCGCGGTCCAGGGCCTCCGGCTTGAGCCGTACCCGTCGCTGCTCCTGACGCAGGTGACGCTGCAGCGGGACCATCGGGGTCGAGTCGGGGACCGCGCCCAGTCGCTCTCCCACGACCATGCGCCGCTGGACCAGTTCGACCGGCAGGTCGTCGCCCTCGCAGAGCACCGCCCTGACCGCCTCGGTCGCCTCGGCGAGCCCGGCCAGCGGTCTTCCCCTGAGCGTGGCCAGGCTCCGGGCGAGCCGTACCGCCTCGATGACGTGGGCGGATGAGACGGGCAGGTCCTCGGCGCGCAGTGTGCCCGCCGCCTCGGTCAACCAGCGCTCGACCGGGCGGTCGGGCGCGGTGAACAGGTGGTGGTACCAGCCGGGTGAGGTCACCCCGGCGCCGTATCCGCTCCAGGCGGCCAGCCGCCCGTACGTCCACGGCACCCACGTCGTCTCGACCTTGACCTTCGGCAGGCCGCGCAGCAGCGCGTCGTCGGCCTTGGCCGTCGGCAGCCCCGACCCCCAGACGCCGCCGTGGGACCCGGCGTCCGGCGGCCCGGCCAGCGCGGGCACGTGCCAGGCGCCGCAGACGACGGCGATCCGCTCGTGGCCGTCCCTGATCGCCGTACGGATCGCACGCCGCATGAAGGCCTCCCGCCTGGCCTCCTCCTCGCCGGGGACGTGCCCCTCCCGGACCGCGGCCATCGCCTCGGCGATCACCTGGAACGGTGTGTCCCCCCGGTGCTCGACCGCGTCCTCCCACCAGCGTTCCGGGTCGTCGTATCCGGCGGCGTGGGCGAGCGCGCCGATCGGATCGGCCCGTACGGCGGGCGCCCGATCGTCCTCCTCGTTCTCTGCCTCGTCCCGCTCCTCGGAGGCCGGGGCGAGGCTGTGCGCGGCGGGCATGTCGCAGAAACGGACGGGGACGTCCGCCTCGACCGCGTGCCGGATCGCCTGCCACTCGGGGGAGAACACCGCGAACGGCCAGAACGCGGCCTTGGACGACTCACCGGGGACGTGGGCCAGCAGTGCGACCGGGGGCCGAAGCTCGGGATCCTTGGCCAGCCCGACCAGGTCGTCGGCCTCCGGCGGCCCCTCGATGAGCACGATGTCGGGCTTGAGGCGCGTCAGCTCCTCCCGCAGGGAACGCGCCGAGCCGGGACCGTGGTGCCGGACTCCCAGCACGGAGACGCTCACCGGCGCCTCCCGACGGTCAGGTCCCGCGTTCCGGCGGGCCCCGCCCCGGCCCGAACCGTCCCGGCCCGCGCTCCGGCGGTCCGCGTCACAGCGCCCCGCACCCCGGCGGTCCGCGTCACGACGGCCCTCTCAGCCCGCGTCACGGCAGGCCCGGTAGAAGTCGCGCCAGTCCTGGCGTTCACGGACGACGGTCTCCAGGTATTCGCGCCAGACCACCCGGTCGGAGACCGGGTCCTGCACCACGGCGCCGACGATCCCGGCGGCCACGTCGGCGGGGCGCAGCACGCCGTCGCCGAAGTGGGCGGCCAGCGCGATGCCGTTGGTGAGGACCGAGATGGCCTCGGCGGTGCTGAGCGTGCCGCTGGGGGACTTGACCTTGGCGCGGCCGTCCTCGGTGACCCCCGAGCGCAGCTCACGGAAGACCGTGACGACGCGGCGGATCTCCTCAAGGCCGGTCAGCGCGGGCGGCAGCTCCAGTGAGCGGCCGAGCTGCTCGACGCGGCGGGAGACGATGTCCACCTCCTCCTCCGCGGTCGCCGGGACCGGCAGCACGACCGTGTTGAACCTGCGGCGCAGCGCGCTGGACAGCTCGTTGACGCCCCGGTCGCGGTCGTTGGCGGTGGCGATGACGTTGAAACCCCGGGTGGCCTGCACCTCCTCGTTCAGCTCGGGGATGGGCAGGGTCTTCTCCGACAGCACGGTGATCAGCGCGTCCTGGACGTCGGAGGGCATGCGGGTCAGCTCCTCGACCCTGGCGACGCGCCCCTCGGACATGGCGCGCATCACCGGGCTCGGGGTGAGGGCCTGCCGTGAGGGCCCCTCGGCGAGCAGCCTGGCGTAGTTCCAGCCGTAGCGGACGGCCTCCTCCGCGGTGCCGGCGGTGCCCTGGACGAGCAGGGTCGAGTCACCGCTGACCGCCGCCGCCAGGTGCTCCGACAGCCAGGTCTTCGCGGTGCCGGGGACGCCGAGCAGCAGCAGCGCCCGGTCGGTGGCCAGGGTCGCGACGGCCACCTCGACGATGCGCCTCGGGCCGATGTACTTGGGGGTGATCCGGTCGCCGTCGCCCAGGATGTAGGTGGTCACCGCCCAGGGGGACAGCTTCCAGCCCGGAGGGCGGGGCCGGTCGTCGTCCTTGGCCAGGATCGCCAGTTCGTCGGCGTACTGGTCTTCGGCGTGGGCCCGCAGGACCGTCGTCACTGAAGCTCCTTCAACATGTCGTCACGGAAACGCAGGAGGGCGGCGACCTCCTGGATGGGGGGTTCGGGTGAGAGGCGTTCGGCCATGCCGTACAGGGCGGGGTCGATGCGCTCGCCCGCGAGCCTGCTCAGCTCGCTGAGGTTCCACGGCTGGGTGCCGGAGACCTGGAGGATCTTCTCCAGCACCGCCAGCGCGAGGTCGGGCCCCCAGGGCGCCGCGGCGCCCCCGAGAACCATGATCAATTGTCCGTCGAGGCCGTGTCTGCGGACGAACCCGGCCGCCACGTCCTCCCGGTCCTCCCTGGGCAGTACGGCCAGCAGGTCGGCGAGCGGGTCCCAGGCGAACAGGACACGGGCCCACTCGGGGTCGCCCTGCAGCACGGTCGCCCTGACCCAGCCCGCCATGACCTCGCGTCCCCAGTCGGGGATCTTCATCCGGACCAGCTCTCCGGGCGGGCGGCCGAACAGCCTGGACCAGATCTCAAGGGGTGTCCTGGCCACTATCTGCTGGAGCCACCAGCTCCGCTCGCCGGTCCCCCTGGGGGGTTTGGCCCTGACGCCGTCACGCTCCATCGCGGCGTCGCAGGCCAGGGGCGGGGCGATGTGGAGCTCACCGTTCTCCGTGTGCAGGCAGGCGGCGGCCCGCTCGGCCATGCGCAGCGCGAGGCGGGAGCCGGGCAACCGGGTGAGCAGGTCGGCCGCCTCGTGACGGACCTCCCGGCGACGGTCGTCGAGCGCGCTCTCCAGGAACGGCTCGTCGTCGAGGGACAGCCGGTCTGCCAGGATCTCGAGGAAGGCCGCGCGGTCCTGCGGGGTCTCCTTCTCCCAGGTCTCCTCAAGCAGGAGCCTGGCCCGTGCGGGGTCGGCCGCCCGCACCGCGCCGAGGTGGGCCTTACGGTCACCCGAGGTGCCCAGCTCCCACGTCTCGTGCGCGGCTCCCGGCGCGGTGACCTCTTCGAGCAGGAAGCCCCAGGCGGGGTTGAGCCCGGCCAGCCAGCGGCCCCTGGCTCCCGCGAGGACGCCCAGGTGAGGGCGGATCGACCGGTCCCTGGCCGCCTGGTCGAGCAGTTCGGGCAGCAGGTGCGGGCTGAGCCGGTGACCGCGTGCGGCGGCGGCCTGCAGCCACTCGGTGAGCAGTCTCGGCCGTTCACCGCCCAGAATGCGGGCGAGCCTGTCACCGGCCGCCCGTGAGACCTCCGGCTGCCGTTCCTGCGGGGCGGCCTCAAGCGGACGGCCCTCGCGCGGCGTCTGACCGGCGCGCGCCCTGACGGTCAGCAGCGCGGCGTGGTCGAGCAGCTCCGCCTCCGGGGTGGCCGCCCCCGAGGGGAGGGGACGGCGGTCGGTGCCGACGAGCGCGGCCGAGACGAGGTCCTCCCAGCCGTGCGCGGGGTTCCACGAGGAGTTCACAGCACGATCACCCTTCCCTGGTCGTCCCAGGTCGTCAGGGGAAGCAGCCCCCGCGGGGTCCATTCCGCGGCGACGGTCAGCGGGCGCCCGCCGGAGACCGCGACGAGCCGCCACGGTGTGCCCGCCGACGGGTGCAGCGGCAGGCCACGGTCCAGACCACCGTCCGGGCCCCTGTCCGGCCCGCCGAGCAGCCAGGACCCGGTCTTCTCCTGAGCCGTCATGGGGGTCACCTCCCCCAGCACGACGGGCCATGAGTCGAGCCACGGATCTCCCGCCAGCGCGCGGGCCACCTCCTCCAGCGCCTCCCCCGGGGTGCGTCCCGCGGGAGGGAGCACGGGGACGGCGCCGTCGTGACGGGCCGCGACCAGGGCGCGCAGCGGCGTGGAGCCCGGGTAGAAGGCCAGCTCGGCGTCGAGGGAGACACCGGTGACCAGGGAGGCGTCGAGCGCCTGTCCCACGGGGGCGTGGGAGAGCACGAGGGCGGCTCGGCCCGTGTTCCTGCCGCGCAGCCAGACCCGGCGGGTGATCAACCTGTCCTGCTCGGAGTCGCGGCGCCCCAGCACGTCCCACACGTCGCGGACCGCGGGCTCGGCGAGCACCTCCTCCTTCGCGACGGGAAAGCCGATCCGGTCACGGACCGTACGGACCAGACCACCGTCGCCCTCCCCGCCACCGTGGCCGGCGCCGTACGGCTGTGTGGCGGCCATACGGCGGTGCGCCACCGAGAGCAGGTGCAGCAGGGAGTACTCGCCGAGGAGCCGGGCGGGCCAGTCCTCCCCCGCCAGCGCGTCACCGAGGCGGGAGACGGTGCCCGCGACCCCGGGGGCCTGGGCGTCGACGAGACGTTTGACGAGGTCGTCCCAGTGGTCGTGCCGCCGTGACCCGGCGATGCCCTGCCTGACCTGGTCGGCGAGCCAGAGTTCGAGCTCGGCCAGGCCCGCGCTCACGCGCTGCTCACGCTGCTCGGCCCTGCGGGGGTCGGGGACGGCCTTCCCCTTACCGCCCTCGGCAGCCGAGGTGGCGGCGGTCGCGGCCTTCTCCGCCCGCGTCCGGCGCTGGTCGAGCCACTCGCCCACCCAGTCGGCGGGCTCCTCCGCAGCGGGGACGGCGTCGGCCGACCACAGCAGCAACAGGCCCAGGGCGTGCTTGCAGGGAAACTTCCTGCTGGGGCAACTGCACCGGTAGGCGGGCTCCGACAGGTCGACGCACGCGCGGTACGGCTTGGAGCCGCTGCCCGCGCACTCGCCCCACACCGCCTCGGCCGTGGCGCCCGCACCCGACCACTTGCCGGGTGAGGAGACCCCCTGGGCCGCCTTTCTCGACGGGGCGTCAGGCGCGAGTGCGAGCACCTGATCCCGGTTCCACCGTTCGATCACACGCCGAACGCTAACCAACGTCGCCGACAAAAAGAGCGGCCTAAGATCGGTGCAATGACGACAACGCGTCCCGCGCTCGCCGAGACCCTGGATCTGCTGCCTCACCCCGAAGGAGGCTGGTACCGGGAGACCTGGAGAACCTCCGTCGCTCTCACCCCGGCCGGCTACGACGGCCCCCGCGCCACGGCGACCGGCATCTACTTCCTGCTCGAACCGGGGCAGGAGTCGCGTCCGCACGTGGTCCGCTCGGACGAGGTGTGGCTCTGGCACAGGGGCGGCCCGCTGGCCCTGACCCTCGGCGGCCACGAGGGACAGCCCGCAGAGACGATCGTGCTCGGTCCACTGGTCGAGCAGGGCCAGGTTCCGCAGGCGCTGGTTCCCGCGGGAACCTGGCAGGCCGCCCGGCCCACGGGGGAGGAGGGCGTGCTGGTGAGCTGCGTGGTCTCCCCCGGCTTCGACTTCGCCGACTTCCGTATGGTCTGACGCGGGTCGCGTGGGCGTGACGGCCCAGCTCCCCGGGGGAAGAATGCGACCACAACGATACGAGGAGGTCAACGGTGACCGATGAGATCATCTCTGTCATCGGGGGGAAACAGACGTCAGGAACGCCCGGCGACGTCTACGAGTCGGTCAACCCCGCCCGCCTGGACGAGGTGGTCGCACGGGTCGGGCTCGCGGACGCGGAGACGTTCGCCTCCGCCTGCCGTACGGCCGCCGCCGCGCAGACCGAGTGGGCCGCGGTCCCCGCGCCCGTCAGGGGCAGGGTGATCGCCTCGATCGGACGGCTGGTCGAGGCGAACGCCGAGACGCTCGCCCGGCTCGTCACCCGGGAGATCGGCAAGCCGTACGCGGAGGCGCTGGGCGAGGTCCGCGAGATCGTCGACACGTGCGACTTCTTCCTCGGCGAGGGAAGGCGGCTCTACGGGCAGACCGTCCCCTCTGAGATGTCCGACAAGAGCCTGTTCACCTTCCGGGTCCCGGTCGGGGTCGCCGCGGTGATCACGGCGGGCAACTTCCCGGTCGCGGTGCCCTCGTGGTACCTGGTCCCGGCGCTGCTGGCGGGCAACACCGTCGTGTGGAAGCCCGCCGAGTACGCCGCCGCCTCGGCGCACGCGCTCCACCGGCTGTTCACGGCGGCCGGGCTGCCCGACGGCGTGCTGAACCTCGTCCTCACCGACGGGGCCGCCGCCTACCGGGGGCTGGAGACCGCGCTGGGCGAGGGCACCGTGCACAAGGTCGGCTTCACCGGCTCGACCGAGGTCGGCCGCAGGATCGGCGAGCTGTGCGGACGGCACCTGCAGTCGCCCTGCCTCGAACTCGGCGGCAAGAACCCGATGGTGGTCATGCCCGACGCCGACCTGGACCTGGCGGTCGAGGGAGCCCTGTTCGCCGGATTCGGTACGGCCGGGCAGCGGTGCACCTCGCTCGGCACCGTGATCGTCCACGAGAGCGTCCGCGAGGAGTTCCTCGCCCGTTACACACGCGCCGTCGCCGACGCCGTGATCGGCGACCCCGCGGGAGACGTGCTGTGCGGGCCGCTGCTCGACGAGAGGTTCGCCGCCCGCTTCGAGGAGTATCTCGGCTGGATCGGGCCGCACCACAGCGTCGTCTCCGGGCCGGTCGGCAGGATCACCCCGGACAACCCCCGGAGGAACTTCACCGGCGAGGGCGGCCTCTACTACCACCCCGTCGTCGTGGACGGTGTGCGGCCCGACGACCGGCTGTTCCTTGAGGAGACGTTCGGCCCGATCGTGGGTGTGACCGGCTTCACCACCCTGGAGGAGGCGATCGGACTCGCCAACCGGCCCGGCTACGGGCTCTCCTCCTCCATCTACACCACCGACCCGAAGGCCGCCTTCCGGTTCCGCTCGGGCATCGGCGCGGGCATGGTCAGCGTCAACAACTCCACCTCGGGCGCCGAGGCGCACCTGCCCTTCGGCGGAAACGGCAAGTCCGGCAACGGCAGCCGCCAGTCGGGAGTGTGGGTGCTCGACCAGTTCACCCGCTGGCAGGCACTGAACTGGGACTACTCCGGCAGGCTGCAGAAGGCCCAGATGGACGTCGCCGAAATCATCCCCGATCTGGACTTCAGGCTCTGACTTTGCCCATCCGGGAGATTCTCCCCATCATGATCGCGGGATGTCTTCCGGTGAGACGGGCGGACGCCCCCGGCGGCCTGCGGGCCCCGAGAGGCGAGCGGCCTCCCCGCGTGGCCCCGCCACGCGGGTGACGGCGCCGGCCCGTCCCCATGCGACGGCGTGCCCGCCGTACCGGAACTCTCCGGTACGGCGGGGCGCGACGTCACCCGCCTGGAAGGGCCGCAGCCCTGCCGGGGGCACACGAGGGGCCGCGTGCTGCGGCGCGGCCCCCCCTGTCCCTTTGCTCCGCCTGGCGGCGTCGCGGACTGTGTCTCCTTGCTCCGCCTGGCGGCGTCGCGGGGCTTGGGCGCCTTCGAGTCGGCGCTTTCCCTCGTCACTCCGTCGCTTCGCTCCTGCGTTCCTCAGTCCAAGCACCGACGCGCCCAAGCCGACACTCCTCACGCACGGCGCCGGTAGGGCCAGGGTCAAACTCCTCACGCATGGCACCGGGAAAGCCCGAACCAAACCCCTTCACGCTTGGGCTGGGAAAGCACAAGGCCAAACCTTCCCGAACGTTGAGGGGTTCGGAACGGGGTCCCGTGTCAGGCCCGCGAAGCCGCGGCCGGTCGGGTTACCGGTCGCGGGGATCAGTGGTGGATCACCACTCGTTCCACCAGTTCGAAGCCTGTGACCAGCAGGAACACGATCCCCAGCAGGGCGCACAGCAGGGCGGGCTGCCGGATCAGGCCGTAGACCGCCCTTTCTCCGATGCCTCTCCGCCGTCGGCCGCCCGTGCGGTCGTGCGCCGGGGCGGGAAGCGGAGCCGGGACGGGCTGGACGGCCACGGCGGCGGGTTCCGCCACCGGGATCGGGCGGCTTCCCGGCGGGAAGGCCGCCACGCGGCTGTGCCCGCAGCCGGGACAGCTCGTTCCCGACCAGGGCGGCTGGACCGGCGTTCCCCCGCGCAGCCACACGACGACGTCGTGGCCGTGCGCGTCGGTCAGATGACGGACGACGTACTTCTCCTGCCAGACGTGCCAGCAACGCAGGCACTCCATCGGCCAGGTCTCACTTGTGCTGAACTCCTCGGTCACGAGGACCACCCCCACGGCGACACCGGTACCGGAACGCCGGTACCGGACCCGAGTGTGGGCGCGCCCCGCTGTGACAGCAAGTGTCCGAATGATGCGAAATCCGTAACGACCACATAATGAGACGATATTTCTTGAAATATGAGATCGATGCTACGGTTCGGGTAGATCGACCGAAGGAGTGATCCGCCATGACGTTCAAGAACGCCGTCTACACCCACGGGCACCACGAGTCGGTGCTGCGCTCCCATCGTTGGCGCACGGTGGAGAACTCCGCGGCCTACCTCCTGCCGCACCTGCGCCCCGGGATGTCCCTGCTGGACGTGGGATGCGGGCCGGGGACCATCACCGCGGAACTGGCCGCCCTGGTCGCGCCGGGAACGGTCACCGCGGTGGAGGTCACCGAGGACGCGCTGGCCCTGGCCAGGGCCGAGGCCGAGCGCCGGGGGCTGTCCAACGTCGAGTTCGCCGTCGCCGACGTGCACGCCCTCGACCTGCCCGACGACGCCTTCGACGTCGTCCACGCCCACCAGGTGCTGCAGCACGTGGGCGACCCCGTCCAGGCGCTGCGGGAGATGCGCCGGGTCTGCGCGCCCGGTGGGGTCGTCGCCGTCCGCGACAGCGACTACGCCGCCTTCACCTGGTTCCCCAGGCCCCCGGAGCTCGACGAGTGGCTGAGCCTCTACCAGCGGGTGGCCAGGGCCAACGGCGGCGAGCCGGACGCGGGACGGCGGCTGCTCTCCTGGGCGCACCAGGCCGGGTTCTCCGACGTCACCGCCTCCGCCTCCGCCTGGTGCTTCGCGACGCCCGAGGACCGCGACTGGTGGGGCGGCATGTGGGCCGAACGCATCCTGAAGTCCGACATGGCCGGTCAGGCCCTCGCCTCGGGCATCGCGACCGAGGAGGACCTGCGCCGTATCTCCCGTGGCTGGCTGGCCTGGGCCGCCGAGCGGGACGGCTGGCTGTCCATCCTCCACGGTGAGCTGATCTGCCGCCCCTGATCCCGCCCCGCCGTACGGCCCGCGTCAGGTCTGCCGGGTGCCGCAGTACCGGGACTGTTTGCCGATGATCCGGTAGACGCAGTCGGCGTACTCCAGCAGGCGGAGCACGGCCTCCCTGTTGCGGGTCGTCTGCGGGCGGATCTGCTCGTCGGGCGGGTAGAAGCCCGGCGGGGAGTCGGCCGGATACATCTCGAAGGTGTAGCTGAAGATCTTGTAGGTGCCCCACAGCCAGTCGTCGATCGCTCCGTCGACGATGTAGAGGTCGCTGGACTGCATGGCCTCGTAGCCGTTGGTGGAGGCCATGTTCGCGCCGAGCCTGGCGAGGGCGTCGTGTTCGTCCCGCGTCATGCCGGGGGCGATCTCGTCGTAGGTGAAGCCGTACGGCCAAAGGACCAGTTCGCTGTAGCTGTGCCAGTCGATGTTCGCCTTGATCTGCTGCACGCCGCCGACGACCCTGCCGCGCACCCAGTTGGCGACCGCCCTGACCTCGGGCGCGGACTCGGGCGCCGGGCCCCGGTAGGACTCGCTCGACGGTGAGCGCGACGAGCCGCCGCAGCAGCCCCACCGGTAGGCCCAGTTGCGGTTCAGGTCGGTCCCCACGTACGACGAGCCCGCGGTGGGCTGGCGGTTCTTACGCCAGAGCCGGTAGGAGCCGCTGGAGATGTCGTACTCGCCGCCGTCCGGGTTGAGGTCCGGCATGACCCAGATCTCCCGTGAGTTCACCAGTGAGGTGATCCTGGAGTCGGCGCCGTAGCCGTCGGTGAGCAGGTGGAGGATGTACAGCGCCATCTCCACGGTCAGGTGTTCCCTGGCGTGCTGGTGGTGGGTGAACAGCACCTCGGGCTCGTTCTCGTCCGTTCCCGCGTTGTCGCTGATCTTCACCGCGATCAGGTCGCGTCCCTGGACGGAGGTGCCGTAGCTGCTTCTGCGCGCGATCGAGGGATGGGCGGCGACGATCCGGTCGATCTCGGCGGTCATCTCGGCGTAGTTGTGGTAGCCGGAGTCCGCGGCGGGAAAGTCGAACGGCCTCGCCTCACGGGAGGGGGGTCCCTGAATCCTCGTGACCGTGTAGCCCAGCCTTCTGATCGCCTCGACCTCCGCGTCTCCCGCGGTGATCACGACCGAGGCCTCCTCGACGTGGTCGATCACCGCTCCGGTGGCCGCGACGGCGCTGCGCTGGTGCGGATCACTGGGTCCCTGGACGCGGTACCGGCCGCTCGGCGGCGGGTCACCGGACGCGCCCGCGGTGGTGACGCCCAGACACGACAGCGCCAGGACCACGAGCACCATGATCGAACGGTGTCTCACCTGATCTCCTCTCCCGGCGCGTCTCGGAATCCACGCGCCTCAACCGAGAGTCAGGCATCGACTCCGCAGAGCAAAGCACCCCGGTCAGAAGCCGATCTCGAACCAGACCGTCCGCCGTCCGCCCCGGCGGTCGTCCTTGACGCCCCACCGGTTCGCGAGCAGGTCGACGAGGAACATCCCCCGGCCGTTCTCGGCCTGCGGGTCGTTGCGCACGTGCGGCGCGGACGCGCCCGATCCGGCGTCGGACACCTCGACCAGCACGCTCCGCGCGCCGAGCTCGACGGTCATCGCGACCCGCCCGCCCGCACCGGAGGCGGAGTGGACCACCGAGTTCGTCACCACCTCGCTGACCAGGAGGACGACGTCCTCCGACACGGGGTGTCCCTCACCGAGAAAGCCCCTGACCCGGTCCCTCGCCTCGGAGACGGCCTCCGGCACACCCCGCAGGAACATCGTTGACCGCAGCGGCAGGATCCGTTGCACGACCGCCATGATTGGCCTCGCTCCCCGACACACACATTCCCATGCGCGTCGCGCTCTGAGATGGCACACTCACTCACGGTGAACTGTTCTATCAGGGACTTCAATAGCTCATATTGAGATTCCTCAGTTTCGTTGTCATTGGAACGGAGGTATGCACCATGGCTCCCCGGCGTAGTCCAACGGCGCGGCACCGCCGTCTGATGGCTGAGCTGAGCCGTCTGCGAGAGAACAGTGGACTGACGCGGGTGGAGGTGGCTGAACGGATCGGCTCCACCGACACCACTCTCTGGAGATACGAAACGGGTTTGACCCGTCCGAAACCCTCAGACGTGTCGGTCCTCACCGAGGTGTACGGCGTGACCGGGGAGGCCCGCGACTCCCTGATCCAGATGGCCAGGGAGGCCCGCCAGCGGGGCTGGTGGCACCGGCACCGGCAGGCGCTGAAACCCGGCTTCGACTCCTACATCGGGCTTGAGGCGGAGGCGTCGGTGGTGCGCACCTACGAACCGCTCGTCGTGCCCGGCCTGATGCAGACCGAGCCGTACGCACGCGCCGTCATCGAGGCGACCGCCATGACCCAGGCCCCCTCCGAGGTCGATGAGAAGGTCTCCGTGCGCATCTCGCGGCAGCAGTTGCTGCACGGCCCCGGTGACCCGATCCAGCTCGTCGCTTTACTCGACGAGGCAGTACTCCGGCGTCAGATCGGCGGGCGCGCGGTGATGCGCGAGCAGCTTGAACACCTCGTCGAGCTCGGCAGGCTGCCGAACGTGGAGATCAGGGTCATCCCCTTCTCCTCAGGGGCGCACGCCGCGATGGACGGCAAGTTCTGCCTGCTCAGCTTCCCCGCGCCCGAAGATCCCGATCTGGTCTACCTAGAGCAGGCCACGAGCGGGCTCATGCCCGAGGACCCGGAGGAGGTGCGCCGTTACACCCTCATGTTCGGCAGCCTGTCGGCACTGGCTCTCGGCGCGGAGGCGTCGGCCACCTTCATCGCCCAGATGGCGAGGCGATGTTCCAGTCCATAGAAAGAGAGTGCGAGGACCATCGATGGATCTGTCCAGCGTCGTATGGCGCAAGAGCAGCCGCAGCACCAACGGAGGAGACTGCGTGGAGGTCGCGGTCGTCCCCGGTGACCCGGCCCTGGCGGCGCACAAGGCCGACGCCGACGCGCTCTACCTCGTCCGTGACTCCAAGGACCCCGGCGGCCCGGCGCTGGCCTTCACTCAGGGTGAGTGGGACGCCTTCGTCGGCGGCGTGAAGGACGGCGAGTTCGGCTGATTCACCCTCGGGGGGACCGGGCATCCGGTTCCCCCGGAAAGCCCCCGGCGGCATCCCGGTCACACGGCCTCCCCCGCACCTCCCGCCATGCCCCGGCCATGCGTCGGCAGGGGATGGGAAAACATCTCCCCACCATCGCCATAGCCGCGAAGAAGCGGCCGGACTCCCGGCTAACTTCTCCAGCACGTCCGTGATCCGTCGGTGAGATGCACCGGACGGGCCCGTCGGTGAGAGGCACCCGGTGCGGGGCACCGGGTGGGTTTACGGCCGGCCACGTCACCGACCCGGACCGGCACGAGAACGGCGCCCGCGAGGGAGCCGGGGGAACGTGTCCGTCGTGCGCACGGCCGCCGAGCTAGCGAGAGGTGACTGACCGTGAAGATCGTTGCGACCGGCGGAACCGGGGCCGCCCGTGCGAAGCCTTGTGCGGGACCGCGGTGTTCCGGCGTCTCGGTGAGGAACGTGCCCCGCGGAACGGTCCGCCGGGTGCCGGGAGCCGGGAGCGCCCGGTGATCTCCGCGGTGGTCTCCGGGGAGTCCCTCACCGTCGTCGCGTCCGCGGGCGCGGCGGCGTTCGTCCTGGTGGCCGTGTTCACCGAGTTCACCCGGCGGTTCGCCCTGCGACTGAAGATCGTCGATCGTCCCGGGGCGTATCGGCCGCACCGGCGCCCGACTCCCCGGCTCGGCGGACCGGCCGTCGCGGCGGGAACGCTGCTGCCCACGACGGCGCTGGCCGGTGAGTGGAACCTCCAGCTCATCATGATCATGATGAGCGGCGTCCTCGTCGCCCTGCTCGGGGTGATCCACGACTGCAGGCGGCTGCGGCCCGCGTGGCGGCTGGCCATCGAGAGCGTCGCCGCGACCCTGGTCGTGGCGTCCGGGGTGCGCGTCGAGATCTTCGGCGCCTGGATCGACATGGCGGGCACGCTGCTGTGGATCGTGTTCGTCGCCAACGCGTTCGCCATGATCGACAACACCGACGGCGTGCTCGGAGGCGTCGGCGCCGTGGGCGCGGGCATCCTGGCCGTCACCGCGCTCGCCTCGGGCCAGACCGCCTTCGCCCTGTTCCTGTTCTCGCTGGCCTGCGGCTGCGTGGGCTTCGCCGCCCACGGTTGGAGCCCCGCCCGCATTCGCATGGGCAAGGCGGGCCCGCTGTTCATCGGCTTCACCCTGGCGGCGAGCGCGGTCGCGGTCTCCGGCCAGGCGGGACCGGTCACGGTCGTCCCTGCGCTGCTGCTCTTCGCCTTCGTCCCGGTGCTCGACATCTGCCTGGCGGTCGCCACACGTCAGCGGGCCGGCCGTCCCTGGCTGCTGGCGGGCCCGGACCACCTGGCGCACCGCTGCGTCGCCGCGGGCCTCACCGCGCGGCAGGTCGCCCTGGTCATGAGCGCCGCGGCCACGGCGACGGGCCTGCTCGGCATGTACGTGATGCTCGGCCGGGTGCCGGGGGCCGTCGCGCTCCCCGGCGTCGTCTGCGCCGGTGCCGGGCTTCTGGCGTTCCTGGTACGGATGCCGGGACGCTATCCCGTCGCCCCGCTCCGGGCCCGCCGCCTGGGAAGGGTCACGGCTTCCGCGGAGGGGAGAGGGTGAACCCGCCGGGGTGCTGCCTGCCGGAGCGCTTCCTCAGGTAGGCGGCGAACCTCCTGGAGAGCTTGCGGTCGGCGAAGTGGCGGCCGGTGAACTCGCGTTCCGCGAGATTCTGGCCGTCGTCGCCCAGCCGGGGCGACGGCTGGACGTGCGCGGTCGGCTCGGGGACGGGTTCCGCGCCCGCCCCGGTCGCCGCGAACATCGGTCCGGCCGTGACCAGGGCCATGCCGAGAAGGATGGGTGTCACACGTCTCGCGGTCATCTCGAACTCCCCCGCCGGTGGTGAACTTCAGGGGAGACCCGGGTGGGGCCTCCCCGCAGTCCGTGGTATCGGCCACGGCCGGGGGCGGCCCGTACGACCCGCGAGGTGCTTGCCGAAGGATCGCGGACTGTTCTCCGGGTGTTGACGCCGGTCAGCCGGTCGCCGCCTCGATCCGGTAGAGGGGACCGGACAGGCTCAGGGCGTACAGCTCGCCGTCGTGGTCCTCGCCGAAGGAGGACAGCTGCTCGATCCTGCCCACCTCCTCACCCGCCCCGGGGCGGTCGGCGGGGGTCGTCTTGACCCAGCCCGCGCAGAAGTCGCCGTAGAGGAAGCGCCCGGACAGGGCGGGGACGCGCGTTCCCCGGTAGACGTGCCCGGCGATGACCGAGCAGTTCCCGCCCTCGTGCAGGGGGTACTCGATGACCGGTTCGGCCGTTCCCGTGGCCTGGCCGCCTCGGAAGTCGTGTTTGCCCTCCCTGCGGTTCCAGCCGTAGTTCACACCGCCCTTGCCCTTCGGGGCGAAGTCGACCTCCTCCCAGGAGTCCTGGCCGACGTCCCCGATCCACATGTCGCCCGTCTTCCTGTCGAAGGAGAACCGCCAGGGATTCCGCAGGCCGTACGCCCATATTTCGGGTTTCGCTCCTTGGGTGGCCGTGAAGGGGTTGTCCTCCGGCACCCGGTACGGCGTGCCACGCGGGTCGATCCTGAGGATCTTCCCCAGCCAGGTCCCGGTGTTCTGGCCGTTTCCCTGCGGGTCTCCCCCGCTGCCCCCGTCGCCGAGGGCGATGTAGAGGTAGCCGTCCGGCCCGAAGGCGAGTTGCCCCCCGTTGTGGTTGGCGTACGGCTGCCGCTGGAAGAGCACGTCCCTGCGGTTCGTGGCCCTGACGCCGTCGAAGGCCCACTCGGTGACGTGGGTGTGTCCCTCGGCGTCGGTCCAGTCGAGGTAGAGGTGACCACCGTCCGGATGGAAGGCGACGCCCAGCAGGCCCTGCTCGTTTCCCCCGCTCACCTCGGAAGAGAGGTCGACCACGGGCTCCGGCGCGACCTTGCCGTCCTTCACCGCGCGCAGCCGCCCGGTCTGCTCGGCGACGTAGAGCGTCTGGTCGCCCTTGCGTACGGCCATCGCCACCGGCATGTCGAGCCGCGCCAGCTCGGTGAACCGTACGGGCGAGGCGGCGGCCGGGGCCGCGGTGGGGGTGGGGGTGGAGCAGGCCGAGACGGAGACCAACAGGGCCGCGCATAACGCGGCCGCTCCCGGCCCGGTCCCACGGGAGATCGACACATTCCTCATGTCCCAATCATGCGTCGTGGGCCCGCGAGCGTTTCCGATCACAGGAACTAGACTGCGGGCATGCCTTCAGCACTGATCACGGGCGCGACGGCCGGCATCGGTGCCGCCTTCGCGCGACGACTCGCCGCCGACGGGTTCTCCCTCGTCCTGGTCGCCCGCGACGAGGAACGACTGACCGCCGCCGCCGAGTCCCTGCGCCTGCGGTACGGGGTCGAGGCCGAGGTGCTCGCCGCCGACCTGGCGACCGACGAGGGGCTTGAGCGAGTCGAGGCGCGGCTGCGCCAGGGGGTCGACCTGCTGGTGAACAACGCGGGCTTCGGCCATCCCGGCTCGTTCCTCGACGTCCCGGTCCCCGACGAGCTGCGGATGCTGAAGGTGCACTGCGAGGCGGTGCTGCGGCTGACGATGGCCGCGCTGCCCGGCATGCGCAAGCGGAACCGGGGCGCGGTGATCAACGTGGCGTCGGTCGCGGCCTTCCTCAACCGCGGCACCTACAGCGCCTCCAAGGCCTGGGTCGTCAACTACAGCGAGTCGATGGCCGCCGAGCTGGTGGGGACGCGCGTGCGGGTGATGGCGCTGTGCCCGGGGTTCGTCAGGACCGAGTTCCACGAGCGCGCCTCGATGGACACCTCGGGCATCCCCGGTTTCCTGTGGCTGTCGGCCGACGACGTGGTGAACGAGTCCATGCGCGACCTGGCGCTCGGCAAGCGGGTGAGCGTGCCCGACCTGCGCTACAAGGTCATCGTCGGGGTGAGCAGGCTGGTGCCCCGCGGCCTCGCGGCCGGTGTCTCCCGGCGTCTCGGCCGGAGGTAGCCGGCAGGACCGGAGACTACCCGGAAGAACGCAGAAGGAAGGGCCCGCGCGGCAGGAGGGGGTTGCGGCGCGGGCCCTTCCGGTACTCGGATCGGTCAGACGTGCAGGTTGGCCGGGTGGCCGATCGACAGACCGGAGACCGGGTCGAAGAAGTGCAGGTTGTGGGTGTCGACGACCAGCTCGACGTTCTGGCCGGGACGGACGTGGCTGCGGGAGTTGACGCGGGCGGTCCACAGCGACTTGTCGCCGACCAGCGGCAGCGTCGTCTCCTCGTCCTCACCGGCGTCCGCGGCGGCGACGGTGTCCTGGTGCTGGACCGGCGGGGCGTCGATCAGGAACAGGACGTTGATCTCGGAGCCGAGCTCCTCGGTGACCTCGGCGCGCACCTGCAGGCGGCTCCAGTGGCCCGGAGCGCCACTGGCGGCGGCCGCGTCGTCGAAGTCGGAGGGCCGGACGCCCAGGATGACCTTCTTGCCGAGCCACTGGTCGAGACCGGGCTTGTCGGTGAAGCTCTGGTTGGGCACCGGGAGCTTGATGCCGGCGAACGAGACGAAGGCGCCGCCGTCACCGCGGACGAGCTCGGCGTTGACGAGGTTCATCGACGGTGAGCCCATGAAGCCCGCGACGAAGAGGTTGACCGGGCTGTCGAAGAGGTTCTGCGGGGTGTCGACCTGCTGGAGCAGACCGTCGCGAAGCACGCAGACCCGGTCGCCGAGGGTCATGGCCTCGACCTGGTCGTGGGTGACGTAGACGGTGGTGACGCCGAGGCGGTCGTGCAGCGTGTTGAGGGAGGCGCGCATGGAGACACGGAGCTTGGCGTCCAGGTTGGACAGCGGCTCGTCCATGAGGAAGGCCTGCGGCTCGCGCACGATGGCGCGGCCCATCGCGACACGCTGGCGCTGACCACCGGACAGGGCGGCGGGCTTGCGCTTGAGGTACTGCTCGAGGCCGAGCATCTTGGCGGCCTCGTTGACCCTCTTGGAGATCTCCGCCTTGGGCATCTTGCGGAGCTTGAGGCCGAAGGCGAGGTTCTCCTCGACCGTCATGTGCGGGTAGAGCGCGTAGTTCTGGAAGACCATGGCGATGTCGCGGTCCTTCGGCGGCAGGTGGTTGACCACCCGGCCCCCGATGGAGATCTCGCCGCCGCTGATGTCCTCAAGGCCGGCGATCATGCGCAGAGCGGTGGACTTGCCGCAGCCGGACGGGCCGACCAGCACCATGAACTCGCCGTCCTTGATCTCAAGGTCAAGGCCGTTCACGGCTTTGACACCGCCTGCGTAGATCTTGTCGACTTTGCTGAGAACGATGGATGCCATGGAAATCCTTAGCGCCTCGGGCCAAACCCGCGTTCACCCGATGTGGATACGTTTTCATGCATCTCACCGGAAACGAAGATCCCTGTCAACCCCTCGGCCGGTACTACCTTGTCAACGGCGCTTCCGTTATCTCTCCGCGCTGGATCGAATACTGAAAACATGATGGAATCGTTTCCATGAGCATGCGTCGTACGACCATCAAGGACGTCGCGGAGGCGGCGGGGGTCGGGGTGGCAACGGTCTCGCGGGTTCTGTCCGGGGGGTCGGCCAGCCCCGAGACCAGGGAGCGGGTGCTGACCGTCGCGGCCCAGCTCGACTACCGGCCGAGCGCGCTCGGCCGTAACCTGCGCCAGCAGCGCTCGGGTGGGATCGGGCTGCTGCTGCCCGACATCACCGACACCTTCTACGGCCGGCTGGCCGACGGCGTGCTCGCCTGCGCCCGTTCGGCGGGCGAGCCGGTGATCCTGGGCGCCACGGGCGACGACGAGGAGCGCGAGGGCGAGCTGATCGGCATGCTGGTCGAACAGGGCGTCGACCGGGTGATCGCGGTGCCCTCGGGTGAGGGTGAGATCTGGGCGCCGACGCTACGGGCCGGGCTCACCACGGTGTTCGCGCACCGGAGCGCGGGCGGGCGCGACGAGGTGCCCTCGGTGCTGGCCGACGACCGCGCGGGCGTGCGGACCGCGATCGACTATCTGACGGGCCTGGGCCATCGGCGTATCGCCTATCTCGGCGGCCCCGGGCAGTCCCAGCGCCTGACCGCCTTCCGCCAGGCGCTGGGCCCCCTGGTCGACGAGGAGCTGATCGTGCTGGCGCGCGGCACCAGGGACTCCGCCTACGCCGCGGCGGCCGGGCTGTTCCAGCACCGGCCCGACCTGACCGCCGTGCTCGCCGGGGGCAACCTGCTGGGCGAGGCGGCCGTGCTCGCCGCGAGGGAGCTGGACGTGCGGGTGCCCAGGGACCTGTCGCTGATCATGTTCGACGACGTCCCCTGGGCCGAGCTGTGCTCTCCCCCGCTGACGGTGATCGCCCAGCCCGCGCGGGACATCGGCTACCGGGCGGCCGAGCTGGTGCTGCGCGCGGGCGGCAGGCGCCCGCGCGGTGTGCTTCTGCCGACCGAGCTGATCGTGAGGGGAAGCTGCGGACCTAGAGGGTCTTCTCGATCGCCGCGATGACGGCGGGGTCGCCGGGCTCGACGCCCGGCCGGAACCTGGCCAGCACCTCCCCCTCACGCGAGACCAGGAACTTCTCGAAGTTCCACTGGATGTCCCCGGCCGTCCCCTCGGCGTCCGGAGTCTCGGTGAGCGAGGCGTACAGCGGGTGCCGCTCCTCACCGTTGACATCGGTCTTGGCCAGCAGCGGGAAGTCCACGCCGTAGGTGGTCGAGCAGAACTCCTGGATCTCCTCGGGGCTGCCGGGCTCCTGCCCCATGAACTGGTTGCAGGGGACCCCGACGACGGTGAGACCCGCCCCGCCGTAGGTCCGCTGGAGTTCGACGAGCCCGGAGTACTGCGGGGTGAGGCCGCAGCGGGAGGCGACGTTCACGACGAGGGCGGCGCCGTCCCCGGCCAGCTCGGCGAGGGTCGTCGGCGCGTCGGCGAGAGTGCGCAGAGGAATATCACGAATGCTCATGATCTGCACCCTAAACCCGCTGTCACATCCAAGAGTTATGACACCCGGGAAATGAAATGTGACGGACGCCACAGGTGGTTCGACGGCCCCCTGAGCAGGCACTTGATCCTTTTCTAACCGATCTTTGACAGAAGGCTTGACAAAGCCTGTCGGCTGGCCCACCGGGAAATCACTGGGGCATCGTGACGGCGTCCCCCGAAACCGGCGAAAGGTCACTTTCCTATGCCGACGCCACGCCGTACCAGCCTGTCGCTGGGCCTCATGGCGCTCGCCGTCAGCACCACCGCCACGGTCGTCAACGTCTCCCCCGCGGCCGCCTCGTCGTCCGCGTTGCGCGGCAACCAGGCCCTCGCGGCGCCCATGGTGGCCGCCAGGGGCTGGAGCCGCGTCAACTTCGACTGCCTCCGGCGACTCTGGACAAGGGAGAGCAACTGGAACCACAGGGCGCACAACCGCTCCTCCGGCGCGTACGGAATCCCCCAGGCACTGCCCGGGAAGAAGATGGCCGACGCGGGCCGGGACTGGCGGACCAACCCCAGGACACAGATCAGATGGGGCCTCGGTTACATCCGGCAACGCTACGGCTCGCCGTGCGGAGCATGGGCGCACTTCCGCTCCCACGGCTGGTACTAGATCCAAACCCCAAGGCGGGGTGATTTTCGTCTCCCGCCGGTCTCCAGGCAGATCACCGCCGGTCAGGTGATCACCGCCGAACCACCCGCATGCCGCGAAGATCGGGCAAACACCTTCCCCTCACGTGTCCCAGGCGCCCGTCGCCGCTCCTCCGGCGTACTAGAAAGCCGCCTAGGAAACACGTCGCGGTGTCTCATGCCGGAAACGGGCCGGCGAGACCACGCGGGCGTCCCCGCCCGAGCCACGGGTGCCGGATCGTCAAGCGCGCGGGGGACTCCGGTTCCACGCGCCTTCCCGCACGCGGCCAGCGGACAAGGATGAAAGTGGACAGAAACCGTGTTCTGCGCAACACCGTTCTGAGCATGATCGCCGCCTCGACCGTGGTCGGTTCGGCGTCCATCGGACGGGCCGACGACATCGCGACGACCACGAGCGCCGGCACCGCCGAGGCGCCCGGCACCGCCGGCGGCCCCGCGGCCTCCGAGGAGGCCACCCAGACCGGGAAGGTCGCGGCCGTGGCCGTGAGCCCTCAGGTCAGGAGGGTCCACCGGGCCGTCTGGGTCACCAGGACCGTGCCCAAGGTCAGAACGGCCGCCAGAACATCGAAAAGCAGGAACAAGGCGATCGCGTCCCGCCTCGTCGCGCGCCGTTCGTGGTCGCGCGACCAGTTCCAGTGCCTGGACAGTCTCTGGACCAGGGAGAGCAACTGGAACCACCAGGCGCACAACCCCTCTTCGGGTGCCTACGGCATTCCCCAGGCCCTGCCTGGTTCGAAGATGAGGGGCGTCGGCGGGGACTGGCGGTCGAATCCGGTCACGCAGATCCACTGGGGTCTGCGCTACATCAAGAGCCGCTACGGGTCACCGTGCGGCGCGTGGGGTCATTTCCGGTCAAGAAACTGGTACTGACCTGGGGAGTGTCCAGGGGAAGGGAACACTCCCCCGGCGTCCGGGGCCCACAGGTCCCGGACGCCACCCCGTTCACGTCCCCGTACGGCCCGGCGGGCAGGGCCGACGAGCCCGTGATCGCCGTATCCGGCGGCCAACGGGTGTCAGGGCGGGTCCTAGTGGCCGAGGGCGCTCAGGCCCAGCAGGAGTGACTGCCGTTCTCCGGTGGTCAGGACCTCGTACGGCACGGCGGCCCTGCGGTTCGTGTCCTCCTCGATGCGCTCGCGGGAGGGGCCGGAGGACAGGCCGACGATCTGGGTGGCGGTGAGACCGGCCTCCTCCCACGCGGCGGCGTGGGCGTCGGCCCGGTGGTAGCGCAGCGCGGCCAGCCGGTTGAACAGCAGCACCCCCTCGGAGACGCCCTCCGGTTCGTACGGCGGCGCCGCCTGGGCGAAGGCCTCACCACCGCTGTCCGCCGAGGCCGCGACGAGCCGCCCGGCGAGACCGGCCAGTTCGGGCAGTCGTTCGGCGTGTCCTGCCCACATCTCCCCGGTCACCGTCGTGTGCAGGCCGTACAGCTCCGTGATGAAGGCCAGCGCCCTGGGAGTGGCGCGCAGGGCGCCGTCGTGGTCCGTGACGAGGGTCCCCTGGGCGAGCTGGACCCCGATCTCGTTGTCGTCGAACGGGTTGTACCGGTAGAGCGCGGCCAGCCCTCGCCGGGTGAGCGGCCGGGCGGGGAGCACGTACCGGAGGTCGACCAGCAGGTCCGCCTGCAGTCCTGACCGTTCGACGAGCTCCCGGCCGAGCGGCCTGCCCGCGATGAGGACACCGAGGTGGACGGCGTCGATCAGCGGGGCGATCGACGCGGCGTAGCCAGGCAGGTCATCGAACCGTGACATGCTGCGCTATCCTGCCGTATTTTCCTTGAAGCAGGAGTACTTAGGCAGCGGAAACAGCCGACCGGCCGGATATTCGCGCCGAACGCCGTGGCTATCTGACGATGACGAAGACGGCGGCCCCGAGAGCGGCGGCCATCGTGCCGAGCCAGGCGACGAGGGCGTCCGCCCGGACATCGAGGGGACCGCCCTCGTGCAGGGCGCGCTGGACGCGCCGGTAGCGGACGCCGGTGCGGGCCAGCAGGAGGGCGCCCGCGGCCGCGGAGAGGACGAAGGGGGCGACGGCCGCCGGGGGCACCCCGGCGCGCAGCGCGACACCGCCCGCCCCCAGGCCGCCGACCGCCTGCACCGCGGCGGTGCGGACCCAGGCCAGCCGGGTCCGCTCGTTCTGCAGCCCCTCGTCCCAGATGGGGATCATCGGCCCAGGAGGATGAGAACCATGGCGAGCACGGCCACGGCCGCGACGCCGTACCCCAGCAGGGGGGCGATGGCGGGTTCGGGCAGTGGCGCCGCCTGGCGCAGGGCGCGCTGCACCCTGCGCCAGCGCGGGTAGGCCATCGCGGCGCACAGGGCCGAGAGCGAGACCAGGGTGACCGCCAGTACGGTCCTCATCCACGGGACGAAGACGTCGGCGGAGACGGCGGCCATGGCGACGCCGCCCGCGCTCAGGGCGAGCGACGTGCTGAGCCAGGTGAGGAACGTGCGTTCGTTCGCGAGGGTGAATCGGGGGTCCGGTTCGTCCCTGGATAGGTCCATATTGACGACGCTAGTTCAGCCATATTTCCCATAGAGAACCCGGGAATGCGGGAGGCTTTCCCCTTTTCTCCGCCGGGAAAATCGCCTCTCAGCTGCAGGCTTCGGTCAACTTCCTGATCCAGGCCACCGAATCGCTGCCCGCCTTCTGCACGGCGTCGACGGCGCTCTGCGTGTCGGTGACGTTCAGATTCTTCAGGCTCTCTGAGACGTCGTCCGCGGCCTGCTTGAGCGTGGTGTTGGACGCCTTGTCCGCCAGCTCTCCCAGCTTCGCGGCCCCGTCGTTCAGTGCCTTCTCCGCCGCACCGGGGTCGTCGACCAGGGTGGCGAGCTTCTTCACCGTGTCGGTGACGATGCCCGCTGCCTGCACGCACTGCTGGGCCTTGTCGACGCCGTCCGAGACCTGCTGGATCTCCGCGCAGCCGGAGAGGAGGAGGACGGCGGCCAGCCCGGAGGCGGCGATGGCGGGGATTCGTCGCGGAAGGGGTCGCATGCCCCGACCCTACCCAAGTGCCCGGCCAGGCAGGCGCCGCCGTATCGGCCTTGTCACCCCCCGGAGACTCCCCATGCCCGGTCCCCGCGCCCTTGGGGGTGTCCTCGGGGTAAGTAGAGTGGACTGGCCCGCCACGGTGCCGTCCGTGGATCTCGCAGGGGCGGGTTCGCGGGCCGGGCCGCGCGACGGCTCCGGCCGTACGGCCGGCACGACGATCCACCGAGAGGAACCATGTCCACCTGCGACCACCTCACCCAGGCCCAGAACCCGGCTCCCCGCACTCCCGAGGGGTGCGAGGAGTGCCTCGCGATCGGAAGCCGCTGGGTCCACCTGCGCAGATGCCTGTCGTGTGGGCACATCGGCTGCTGCGACTCCTCGCCGAACAAGCACGCCAGCGCCCACTTCGCCCAGGAGGGGCACCCGGTCGTCGCCTCCTTCGAGCCCGGCGAGAGCTGGCGGTGGTGCTACATCGACGACATCCTCGGCTGAGGGGAACCCCTCAGTCCCGCTCCAGGGTCGCCTCCTCGAAGTCGAGTTCGTGCATGACCCTGTTGAGCACCTCGTCGTCGAGACGCCCCTCGTCGCGCAGCCGCACGAACACCTCGCGGCCCGCGGCGAGCATCTCCCTGCGCAGCCGCCGGTAGACGGTGCTCGGCGTCTCCTCACCCCTCGGCCCTGTGCCGCCGCCGAGGCGCTCCCAGGCGGTGAGGGCGCGGCGCTCGGCCCGCGACCTGAGCTGGTCGACGACCTCCCGGTGTACCTCGTCGATCCCCTCGGCGACCAGCTCGTCGAGGCGGGCCAGCTCGGCCGCGGCGGCCGCCTGCTGGGCCGCGGCCTCGGTGAGGTTGTCGTTGAAGACCTCCTCCGCGTTGGAGATCCGCAGCCGCCTGATCAGCGCGGGGAACGTCAACCCCTGGATCAGCAGGGTGCCGATCACCACGACGAAGGTGAGGAAGAGCAGCGTCGGCCGCCCGGGGAAGTCCGGCGGGATGGCGAAGGCGGCGGCGAGTGAGACGACGCCGCGCATTCCCGCCCAGCTGACGACGACCGTGTTGCGCCACGACGGCGCGTTCGGCTCGTTCCTGCGCACCCCCGCCGACAGCACCCGGGGGAGGTAGATGCTGGGCACGACCCAGACGGCCCTGGAGAGCACCGCGGCGGCGAAGACCGCGACCGCCATGCCCGCGAGCATCCAGGGGTCGGCGTCCCTCAGCTCCGTCATGATCGGCCACAGCTGCAGGCCGATCAGGGCGAAGACGATCGTCTCCAGGAAGAAGTCGACGACCCGCCAGACGGCACCGGACAGCAGGCGGGTGCCGAAGCCCGCGCGGGGCATGCGGTGGCCGACGTAGAGGCCGACGATCACCACCGCGATCACACCCGAGACGTGTACGGCCTCCGCGGCGAGGTAGACGCCGAACGGGATGAGCAGCATGACGGTGTTCTCGACCAGGGCGTCCCGCAGCACCAGCAGGATCCTGGCCAGGCACCAGGCGAGCACCAGCCCGACGACCACGCCGCCGACGGCCGCGTAGAGGAACCGTCCCACGGCGTCCAGCCAGCTGATCCCCTCCCCGAGCGCGGCGGCCACGGCCACCCGGTAGGCGGTCAGCGCGGTCGCGTCGTTGAAGAGGCTCTCCCCCACCAGGATGGTGACCACCTTGCGGGGCAGCCCGAGCCTGCGGGCGACCGCGACGGCGGCCACCGCGTCCGGCGGCGCCACGATCGCGCCGAGCGCGAAGGCGGCGGCCAGCGGCAGCGACGGCATGAGCAGGTGGACGACCCAGCCGATGACGAGCGTGGTGAACAGCACCAGCCCGATCGACAGCAACGCGACCGGGCGCCGTACCGCCTTGAGTCGCATGTAGGAGCTGTCGATGGCCGCGGAGTAGAGCAGGGGCGGCAGGAAGACCAGCAGGACCAGCTCGGGGTCCAGCTGGTAACCGGGTACGAACGGCGACAGCACCAGCCCGGCGAACACCAGCAGCAGCGGCGACGGCCACCCCCGGCGCCTGGCCACGGCCGCCACCGCGATCGCGATGATCGGAACGACCAGAAGCTGTACGGCGGACGCCTGGTTCATCCCACTCCTCACCCGTTCGGGTGATCAGACTACGGGATGGCCCTTCGGTGATCCGTCAGGTCACCAGTCGCGGCGTTCCTCGTGCTCCGGGCGCAGCCGCTCACCGGTCGAGTGCGGCGACTCCTGGGAGCGTGAGCGCGAGCGCCTGTCCTGCTGCTGGCCTCCGAAGATGCCCAGCGGGTCGGACGGGTCGACGTCCTGCTGGTAGGCGGGCGGCTCCTGGTAGGAGGTCTGCTGCTCCTGGTAAACCGGCTGTTCCTGGTAGCCCGGCTGCTCTTGGTAGCCCTGCGGGCCGTACAGGTCTCTCAGGTCCGCCGGGTGCCCCGCCTGCCTGGCGCCGAAGGCGTAGGGGTCGGGCTGCGCCGGGGCCGGATAGCCGTAGGGGTCGGGCTGCGCCTGAGGGTAGGAGTGGGCCGGGAAGCCCGAGGGGTCGGTCGTGCCCGCCTGGACGTAGGGGTCGGCGGGGCGCTGTCCGGAGCGTTGTCCGGGGCCCTGGGACGCATAGGGGTCGGCGGGCAGCGGGGCGGGAGCCGTGGCACCGTACGGGTCGGGGCGGTGCTGCGGCGCGAACGGGTCTGGCTGCTGGGCGAACGGGTCGGGCTGCTGAACGGGAGCGGCGGGGTAGGGGTCGGCCTGCTGAGCCGGGCCACCGTAGGGGTCGGCCTGCTGGGCGGGGGCCGTGGCGTAGGGATCGGGCTGCCTGGCCGCGCCGTACGGGTCCTGGGGCTGCGCGCCGTACCCCTGCGGGGCCGCTCCGCCGTAGGGGGCGGCGGGCTGCTGAGGCGGGTAGAGGTCGCCCGGCATCTGGTAGACCGGCTCCGCCTGGCCGTGCCCGGTCTGCTCGGCGGGCTGACCGTAGGACAGGCTGTCGTTGACGATCATGTTCTCGCGGGGCACCACGCCGTCGGGACCGTATCCCGCGGGCGGGCGCTCGACGGGCGGGACGGCGCCTCTGGCGACGAGCACGTCGGTCGGGCTGAGCGCGGCGGGGCGCGGCTCCTCGGCGGCGGGGACCACCTGGGTGGCCGCGGGGTCGGTGTACTGCTGCGGCGGGCTCGCGTAGTCCTCAGGCGCCGGCCTGGCGTACTGCCCGGTCCCGGGGAACCCGTTGGGATCCTGGTAGCCGCCCTGCCCCGTCGTCTCGCCGACCTCGTCGGGGTACTGTCCCCCGGCCTCGACGAACCCCTCGTCAAGGGTGTCGACCAGGCGCCCGACGTCGTTCATGGGCATGCGAAAACTAGCGGTGCACATCTCGCCGCGCCACAGGCTCAGCACCAGGGTGCCTTCGTGCCAGGTGACCCGGAGCACCCGCTCCTGGCCACGCTCGTCGAAGAACACCTCACCGAACGACGGCAAGGGGACAACTTCCGACATAGAGGACATAGTGCTTTAACCAGCCTTTATTCGTCCACTCAACCCCGGAAAACCCTACCGAACCGGTCTTTCCACCCCCATCCTCCATCCCGGTGAGCCGAAACGGGCGATCTTCTTTGACCATACGAGGGCGGTGATCCGGATTGATCCAGCCAAGTCTGCCACGCGCCGCGAGCCTCGCGTCCCGGAATGCCGGGATGCGCACACGGGGTCACTCACCGGAGCCAGCCGCGTCTGTCGGGGGAAGCCGGTACGGTTGGCTGTCGTGCCGACCGACTCGATCACCTCCGCCGAAGACGCCCCCACGGCGGTCCCCGCGACCGCGCCTGACCTGCCCCAGGTCGAGGAGTTGCTGAGCGCCGCCGTCGAGGCGGTCGGCGGGGTCGAGCGCCCCGGCCAGATCGAGATGGTGCGGGCGGTCCAGCGGGCGATCTCCTCCGGCGACCACCTCGCCGTCCAGGCGGGCACCGGCACCGGCAAGTCCCTGGCCTATCTGATCCCCTCCATCCGGCACGCGATGTCATCGAAAGGCGCGGTGATCGTCTCCACGGCGACCATCGCGCTGCAGCGTCAGCTCGTCGACCGCGACCTGCCCAGGCTCTCCGAGGCTCTCGCCCCCCAGCTGCCGCACCAGCCGACCTTCGCCATCCTCAAGGGCCGCCGCAACTACCTGTGCCGCTACAAGGCCGCGGCCGGCTGGCCCGAGGAGGAGCAGGACCAGCTCTTCGACCCGCGCGAGGTCAACGCGACCGGCCGGATGGTCCAGCGCATCCAGGAGTGGGCCCAGGAGACCGAGACCGGCGACCGCGACGAGCTGGTGCCTGGCGTCAACGAGCAGGCCTGGCGGCAGTTCTCCGTGAGCTCACGCGAGTGCCTGGGCGCCGCCCGCTGCCCCAGCGGCGCCGAGTGCTTCGCCGAGCTGGCCAGGGCCCGCGCGGGCGAGTCCGACGTCGTCGTCACCAACCACGCGCTGCTGGCCATCGACGCCATGGAGGACTTCTCCCTGCTGCCCGAGCACGAGGTGGTCGTGGTCGACGAGGCGCACGAGCTGGTCGACCGGGTCACCTCGGTGGTGAGCGGCGAGCTGTCGGAGACCATGGTCTCGGTGACGGTCCGCCGGGTCGGGCGGCTGATCGAGCAGGCGATCTCCGACCGGCTCATGGAGGCGGGCGAGCAGCTCAAGGACCTGCTCGCCGCCGCCCCTGCCGGGCGCCTCGACGAGCTGCCCCCGGTGCTCGGGATGACCCTGGCCCTGGTGCGCGACGCGGCCTGGGCCTGCATCACCGCGCTCGGCCCCAGGTCCGGCGGCGACAAGGACGACCCGGAGGGCGCGGGCCTGCGCAAGGCGGCCTTCACCGCCCTCGACGAGATCCACGACACCGCGCAGCGGATGCTTGACGCCTTCGGTCACGCGGAGGAGGTCGACCGGGCCGAGGTGGTCTGGCTGGAGGCGGCGACCGACCGGCGCCCGCCTCTGCTGCGGATCGCCCCGCTCACCGTGGCCGGGATGCTCCGCGACAAGCTCTTCGGCGACCGTACGGTGGTCCTCACCTCGGCGACGCTGGCGCTCGGCGGCGCCTTCGACGGCCTGGCCCGCCAGTGGGGTCTCGGCTCAGGGGACGGCAAGGGCGCCAAGGACGGCTGGCGGGGGCTGGACGTCGGCTCCCCCTTCGACCACGCGCGCAGCGGCATCCTCTACGTCGCCAAGCACCTGCCCCAGCCGGGGCGTGACGGTCTTCCCGAGGCCTACCTCGAGGAGATCACCGAGCTGATCGAGGCCGCGGGGGGCCGCACCCTGGGCCTGTTCTCCTCGATGCGGGCCGCCAAGGCCGCCACGGAGGCGCTGCGGGAGCGGCTGAGCGTGCCGTTGCTCTGCCAGGGCGACGACTCAACGATGCTGCTGGTCAAGCAGTTCGCCGAGGACGAGCCGACCTGCCTGTTCGGCACCCTGACCCTGTGGCAGGGCGTGGACGTGCCCGGCCCCTCCCTGCGGCTGGTCATCATCGACCGCATCCCGTTCCCGCGTCCCGACGACCCGCTGAGCTCCGCCAGGCAGCGCCACGTGACCGCCAGGGGCGGCAACGGCTTCATGTCGGTCGCCGCGACCCACGCGGCCCTGCTGCTCGCCCAGGGGGCGGGCCGCCTGCTGCGCAGCCAGCACGACAAGGGTGTGGTCGCGGTCCTCGACCCCCGCCTCGCCACCGCCCGCTACGCCGGTTTCCTGCGCGACTCGCTGCCGCCCTTCTGGCCGACCAACGACCCGGGAAAGGTCCGCGACGCGCTCAGGCGCCTCGGGAAGGGCTAGAGCCTGTTCCGCGCGGATCCTCACCGTGGTGAGGGTCCGCAGAACAGGCTCTAGAGATCGAGAAGGCCCAGGTCGGGGCGCTTGGGGTCGAGGCCGTCGCCTGAGGAGCGTCCGCGTAGCCTGCGGACGACCCAGGGGCCCAGGTGCTCTCTGACCCACCGGACGTCCTCGCGCCGCCGCTCACCGGGGGTGACCCGCTCACGCGGCGGCCACCGCTTGCGCCACTCGTCCGCGCACTCGACCCCCAGGACGTCGCACACCTTGGCGGCCACCAGCCGGTGCCCCTCGGCGTTCATGTGCAGCCGGTCCTCGCTCCAGGCGCGCCAGTCGCGCAGGCCCTGCATCGACCACTGGTCGACCAGGCGGCAGCCGTACAGGTCGGCGATGGACCTGACGTGCATGTAGAAGATCGCGAAGGTGCCGCGGGCGCGGCGCATGATCGGAGTGTCACGCGGGTCGACGCCGGTGAACAGCAGCACCTCCGCGCCGGTCGCCCGCAGATCCCGTACGGCTCCCGCCAGCAGCCCGGCCATCGCGTCCGGGTCGCAGCCGGGGCGCAGCAGGTCGTTTCCCCCCGCGCAGAGGCTGACCAGGTCGGGCCGCATCTCGACCGCCCTGGGGACCTGCTGCTCGACGACCTGGCCGAGCAGCCTGCCCCGCACGGCGAGGTTGGCGTAGCGGAACTCCGGTTCGAGCGCGGCCAGCCGTTCGGCGACCCGGTCGGCCCAGCCTCTGAAGGGTCCTCCCTCGCCGTCGGGGCCGGGGTCGTTCAGCCCCTCGGTGAAGCTGTCGCCCAGCGCGGCGAAGGAGGTGAAGGCGCGGCGGCCCACTACACGAGCTCCGCCACGGCCTGCAGCGCCAGCACGTAGGACCTCAGCCCGAAGCCCGCGATCGTGCCGGTCGCCACTCCCGCGACCACCGAGTTGTGCCGGAACTCCTCACGGGCGGCCGGGTTGGAGATGTGCACCTCGACCAGGGGCGCGGTCCGCTGGGCGATGGCGTCGCGCAGCGCGTAGGAGTAGTGGGTGAACGCCGCGGGGTTCAGCACCACCGGGATCCGGCCGTCGGCCGCCTCGTGCAGCCAGGAGATCATCTCGGCCTCGTCGTCGGTCTGCCTGACGTCCACGGACAGGCCCAGCCCCCGGCCCGTCTCCCGGCACAGCGCCGCCAGGTCGGCCAGGGTCTCCGCGCCGTAGACGTCGGGCTCCCTGGTGCCGAGCCGCGACAGGTTGGGGCCGCTGAGCACGTAGACAGGTCTCATCCGATCACCTGGCGATCTCCTCGTAGGCGGCTTCGAGCAGCTCCTCCGGCGGGTCCTCAAGCGGGGACACCTTCGCCAGGTCGTCGAGGACGACGAAGCGCAGTCTGGCGCCGCGGCTCTTCTTGTCAAGGCGCATGTGCTCGCGCAGACCGGGCCAGGCGTCGCGGCGGTAGGCCGTGGGCAGCCCGACGGAGGTCAGGATGGACCGGGTGCGCTCGACGACGGCGGCGCCGATCCGGCCGTCCAGGCGGGACAGCTCGGCGGCGTAGACCATGCCGATGGCGACGGCCTCTCCGTGGCGGATCCGGTATCCCTCGGCCCGTTCGATGGCGTGGGCCAGGGTGTGGCCGTAGTTGAGGATCTCCCGCAGGCCGCCCTCGCGCAGGTCGGCGCCGACCACGTCGGCCTTGATCTGCACCTTGCGCTCGATGAGCTCGCGGGTGTGCCGTCCCTCGGGGTGCCTGGCCTCCTGCGGGGCCTCCTCGATGAGGTCGAGGATCACCGGGTCGGCGATGAAGCCGCCCTTGATGACCTCGGCCAGGCCGCCGACGTAGTCGTCACGGGGCACCGAGACCAGCGTGGCCAGGTCGCACAGCACGCCCGCCGGAGGGTGGAAGGAGCCGACCAGGTTCTTGCCCTCGGGGGTGTTGATCCCGGTCTTGCCGCCGACCGCCGCGTCGACCATGCCCAGCAGCGTGGTGGGCACCTGCACGACCTTGACGCCGCGCAGCCAGGTGGCGGCGGCGAAGCCCGCCAGGTCGGTGGTCGCCCCGCCGCCGACGCCGACGACCGCGTCGGAGCGCGTGACACCGTGCGCGCCGAAGGCCGACCAGAGCCCGGCGGCCACCTCGACCGTCTTGGCCTGTTCGGCGTCGGGTACCGGCAGCGCGACGACCTGGTAACCGGCCGCCTCGATCGCCCCGCACACGGGCCTGGCGATCTCCGGCAGGCTCGCCGGGTGGACCACCGCGACGGTGCGGACAGCGGGACCGAGCAGGGCGGGAAGCTCCCCGAGCACCCCGGCGCCGATCACCACGTCGTAGGGGGACTCTCCGGACACCTTGATCCTGGAGGTCGTCATGATCCGAGTCCCTTCACGATCTCGTCGACGACCTGTTCCGGGTCGCGTTCGTCGGTGGCCACGGTGAGGACGGCCAGACCCTCGTAGATCGGGCGGCGGGCCTCCATGAGCTTCTTGAGCTGGCTGCGCGGGTTGAGCACCAGCAGCGGCCGGGCCGAGGCCAGACCGACCCGCTGCACCGCCTGCGCCAGGCCGACCTCCAGGTAGACCACGGGGTGACCGGCGAGTAGTTCCCGTGTCGCCTCGGCCAGCACCGCGCCGCCGCCCAGGGACAGCACGCCGTCGTGTTCGTCGAGCGCCAGCCGTACGGCCCGCGCCTCAAGCTCCCTGAAGTGTTCCTCGCCGTCCTCGACGAAGATGTCACCGACCGGTTTGCCCGCCGTGACCTCGACGTCGGCGTCGGTGTCGCGGAAGGCGACCCCCAGCCGTTCGGCGAGCAGGTGGCCGACGGTCGACTTGCCCGCGCCGGGGGCGCCGACCAGGACTACGCGGGGACTCACCGTTCCTCCTCGGTTCGCACGCTCACTTGATCACCATCGAGGAGAGGTAGCCGGACAGGTTCCTGGCGACCTCCTCGACGGAGTCACCGCCGAACTTCTCCACCGCGGCGTCGGCGAGGACCAGCGCGACCATCGCCTCCGCGACGATCGCGGCGGCGGGCACGGCGCACACGTCGGAACGCTCGTGGTGGGCCTTGGCGGCCTCGCCGGTCAGCACGTCGATGGTGGCCAGCGCCCTGGGCACGGTGGAGATCGGCTTCATGGCGGCGCTGACCCGCAGCGGCTCGCCGTTGGTCATGCCGCCCTCGACGCCGCCCGCGCGGTTGGTGATGCGGCGCACGCCGTCCGAGGTGTTCTCGATCTCGTCGTGGGCCCGGGAGCCGGGGCGGCGGGCGGTCTCGAAGCCGTCGCCGACGGCGACGCCCTTGATGGCCTGGATGCCCATCAGCGCGGCGGCCAGGCGGGCGTCGAGACGGCGGTCCCAGTGGGTGTAGCTGCCCAGGCCCGGCGGCAGGCCGTAGGCGACGACCTCGACGACCCCGCCGAGGGTGTCGCCGTCCTTGTGGGCCTTGTCGATCTCGGCGACCATCGCGGCGCTGCCCTCGGGGTCGGCGCAGCGCACCGGGTCGGCGTCGACGACGGCCATGTCCTCGGGGCCGGGCAGGACGCCCGGCGTCGCCTGCGTCCCTCCGATGGAGACGACGTGGCTGACGATGTCGACGCCCAGGGCCTGCTTGAGGAAGGCGCGGGCGACCTGGCCCAGGGCGACCCTGGCGGCGGTCTCGCGGGCGCTGGCCCGGTCGAGCACGGGGCGGGCGTCGTCGAAGCCGTACTTCTGCATGCCCGCCAGGTCGGCGTGGCCCGGCCGGGGGCGTGAGCGCGGCGCGTTGCGCGCCTGCCCCTCCAGCAGCGCGGGATCGACCGGGTCGGCCGCCATGACGGTCTCCCACTTGGGCCATTCGGTGTTGCCGACGCGGATGGCGACCGGGCTGCCGAGCGTGCGGCCGTGCCGTACGCCGCCCACGATGTTCACCACGTCCTGCTCGAACTTCATCCGCGCGCCGCGGCCGTAACCGAGGCGGCGTCTGGCCAGTGCCCCGTCGATGTCGGCCGTGGTCACCTCCACCCCTGCGGGCAGGCCCTCAAGGATCGCGACGAGCTCGGGGCCGTGGGATTCTCCGGCGGTCAACCAGCGCAACATGGTGACAAGTCTTCCATGTGCCGCCCACTGGAATGGCCGAGGCTCACTGGTTGAGACGCTCCCGCATGTCAGCGGATCGCCTGGGCCGTGAGGATGACCGCGAAGGCGCCGGCGGCCATGAAGGGGCCGAAGGGGATCTCGCTGCCGCGTCCCGCCCGGCGCGCGGCCACCAGGGCGCCGCCGTACAGGCCTCCGGCGAGGAAGCCGAGGAAGGCGCCGGTGACCAGGGCGTCCCAGCCGAGCCGGCCGAGCGCCACACCCAGCGCCGCCGCGAACTTGACGTCGCCGAGCCCCATGCCCTCCGGGTTGACCAGGAAGAGCAGGAGGTACAGGCCGGTCAGGACCAGGCCGCCGAGCAGTGCCCTGGCCAGGTCCTGGACGCCGTCCCGTGTCAGGGCCGTGACCGCCAGCGGCGCCACCGTGCCCAGGAAGGCGGCGGCGGTGAGCCGGTCGGGCAGCCGGTGGACGGCGACGTCCACGACGACCAGGGCGACCGTGACGGCCGTGAGCCACCCGTAGGCGGCCAGTTCTGGCCACGGGTACCGCGACGCGAGGGCTGCCAGCGTCACCGCGGTGAGGGCCTCGGCCACCAGCGGCGGCGGTCCGATCCGTGCCCGGCACCCCGGGCAGCGCCCGGTCGCGAGTCTCAGGGACGCGGCCGGGCCGCCTCCGACCGCCGTGGCGCAGCGCGGGCAGGCGTGCCCGAGGAGGGTGTCCTCCCCGACCGAGTGGCGGATGGCCAGGTCTCTCGCCCAGAAGCCGAGCGGCAGCCCGGCCAGTGCGGCGGCGAGGGGCAGGAGGTGGTTCACCGCGCCCCCGGGGAAGGTCGGCCGTGTTCGTCCACGGCCCGAACCCTAACGCGGGAAGGTCAGTCCCGGCCGCGTGACGACCGGCCGGTCAGCGGCCAGCCGAGGCGGCGGCGCCGGGGGGCGGCCGTCTCGGGCCCGGCCTCCGTGCGGGCTCCCGTGCGGGCCTCCATTCGGGCCACGGTGATCCCGGGGGTCTCGGAGCCGAGCCGGTCGAGGGTGCCCGCCCCGACCGCGGCGAACGCCTGCAGCACGGCTCCCTCGATCACGAACGGCACCGGGCCCGCGACGTCGATCACCACGGCGGCGGCGTCCTCGTGCGCCGCCGCCTGGCAGACCTGCGGGGTCGTCGCCTGGATGGGGCGGGCGTCGGGACGCCACAGCTTCAGCGGGCCGGTCCCGGTGAAGGCGAGCACCGCCTGCCTGCCGTCCTTGCCGACGAGCTTCGGCAGGGCCATCTCGCTCTCCTTCTCCTGCCGCAGCCCGTGCTCGCCGACCTCGGACTCCGTCAGCAGGGCCACGACCGGGACGAGCAGCCGTGCCCCGCCGAGGGCGGCGATCACCGCGCCCACGTCGGCCGTGCCCGCGGAGAAGGCGGCGAGCGCGGACGAGACGGCGGCGTCGGCTGAGCCGTCGTCGCCGGGGACCAGTGGCTGGGGAATGCTCGGCACGACCCCGAAGCCTACCCTCGGTGACCGGCGGGTCCTCGGCCGAGGGAGGGTCACCGGGCGGCGTCGAAGACGATCTCGACCCGCCGGTTCCTCGCGCGGTTCGCCTCGACGGGAGCGCCGTCGACGATGTTGGGCACCTTGGGCCTGGACTCGCCGAACCCCTTGGCCAGCAGGGTCGTCCCGGTGCCCGCGAGGGCGGCCCGCAGGACCTGCCCCACGGCCCGCGCCCGTCTGAGCGAGAGCGCGTCGTTGTAGGCGTCGCTCCCCTGGTCGTCGGTGTGCCCCTCGATCCTGACCTCGCCGCCCGCGGACTCGGCGCGGACGCGCTCGGCGATCCGCCGCAGGCGCAGCTTCGCCCCGGTGGTCAGCACGGCCTTGTCGAGGGCGAACAGCACGTCGCTGGTGAGCGCGACGGTGATCTGCTCCCCGCGTTTCGACTCGCTCTCGGCGCCGTCGAGCGACTCGACCTCGGCGATGACGTCCTCGACGCGGGCGACGACGTCCTCGACCCCGGCCGTGGCCTCCACGGGGTCGGCGGGATCGGCGGGGTCGGCCCACGCGGTCCCCGGGTGCCCCGCCACCAGGGCGAGCGTGAGCGCCAGGACCGTGAGGCGTTCAGGAGATCGGGACATCGGCGAACACGCCCAGCACCTTGAGGTCCACGTTGATCTTCGTGATGTCCGGCGGCGGGGCGGCGAACGTCGCGTTCAGCGGCAGCACCTCGTCCGGCTCGGTGAACACGTCGTAGTTCGAGCAGAGACATGTGGCCTTGGGGTAGGCGCCGGTGCGCGCGACGGTGTAGCGCTTGCCGTTGACCGGGTCGATCAGGCTGACCCCCGCGACGGTGAGCCCGAGGCCGCCCGGAGTGTCCCCCATGCCGCTGTTCATCTGCCACCTGGCGCCACCCGTGTTGGTGACCGTCCAGGTCAGCGTGGCCAGCCTGCCCTGCCGTCTGAGGCCGGTGATCCGTACGACCAGTTCGGCGCCGCCCGTCCTGACCTTCCTGGCGGCGATCACCCTGTCCTGCTCGATGGGCGGGTCCTGCTGCTCCGCCGGCTGTTCGTCCGGCTGCTCCGCGGGTTGCTCGGCCGGTTGTTCCGCGGATTTCCCGGCCGGGGTCGAGGCCGCGGAGACGGGGAGCGGCTGCCTCTCCTCACCGCCGCCGCCCCGCTGCCCGGGGAGCGCCCCGCACCCGCTCAGCACCGCCGCCAGTACGGCGGCGGCCAGCGCCGGTGTGATCCCTCTTGCCATCGTGCTTCCACCTCTTGCCCGTCGTGGTTCGCGTCGGCCCCGACCGTAGGCGGGCCACCTTCAGGACGCGTATAGCGCGCTATACGCGCAGGCCACGGCGGCGTCGTATCTCGTCGGCGAGCTCTTCCGCCGCGGCGCGGCCTCGCCTGTCACCGAGAGCGTCAAACTCTCCCATAGCTCGCATTACTCCATCAAACGCCTCATCAATCTCATCTAGCCCGAGCGACGCCTCCGCCAGGGTGAGCGTCGCCCGCGCGGCGCCGGCGCGGTCCCCGTGCTCGCGGAAGGTCTCCAGCGCCTCCCGGGCGCTCTGCCCTGCGACGTCCGCCCTGCCCTCCGCCAGGGCGATCCCGGCCAGGACCGTCAGCGCCGCGGCCTCGGGCAGCCGGTCCCCCAGCCGCCTGGCCAGGCCGAGGCCGTGTTCGGCCCGCTCGTTCGCCTCCCTGAGCCGCCGTGTGTCCAGGAACAGCCCGGCGAGGTCGAGCGAGACCGCCGCCTCACCCCGTGGGTCGCCCAGCTCGCGGTAGGCCTCCAGGCTCCTTGAGAGCAGTTCCCCGTCCCGGCGCAGCCCGCCGAGGGCGCGCAGCGCGTCGGCCCTGCCCCGCCGGTCTCCCGCCGCGGAGAAGGCGGCCAGGCACGCCACGAAACACGCCTGCGCCTCGGACGGCCGCTCCCCGGCGAGGTGGACCAGCCCGAGCCGGTACCGGACGCGGGCCGCCTCCCCCGGCTCCGCGAGGCCGAGCGCCCGCCGCAGGGCCTCGGCCGCCTCGGGCAGTCTGCCCTCCACCCGGTGCAGGTCGGCCAGGGATCTCAGCAGCAGCGCCTCGCCGTTGCGGTGCCCCGCGCGCCGTACGGCCCGCAGCCCCTCCTCCACGGCCGAGCGCCAGTCCTCGCGGTGCGCGCCCAGCTCGAAGAAGGGCGTCAGGTAGAAGGCCAGCCGCCAGGCCGCCTCGTCCAGGCCCGCCCGCCGCGCGTCGGCGACGGTCGCGACCAGGAACCTCCGTTCCGCGGCCAGCCAGCGGGCCGACTCCCTGAGGAGCGCGGTCTCCGCGGCCGCGGCCTGCTCTGCCGTACGGGCCAGGGTCAGGCCCGAGCCCGGCTCCGCGGGCAGGAGCAGCGTCCTGGCCCGCCGGGCGCGGTCGAGGATCTCCGGGACCGCGACGGCCAGGACCCCGGCGGGCGGACCCTCCTCCTCGGCCAGGCGCTCGGCCGCGTAGAGCCTGGTCAGGTCGTGCCAGCCGTACCTCTCCTGGCCCGTGGGGTCGAGACCCCGCGCCTGCAACAGGCCCGCCCCGGCCAGTGCCTCAAGCGTCTCCTCCGCGGGCGCGCCGAGGACGGCCGAGGCCGCCCAGGGGGCGAAGTCGGGGGCGGACAGCGCGCCGAGACGACGCAGCAGCAGGCGTTCCCCGTCGGAGAGGGCGCGGTAGCCCAGCGCCAGGCTGCCGCGCACGGCCAGGTCGCCCGCGCTGAGCTCGTCCAGGCGTCCGCGTTCGTCCTCAAGACGTCCCGCCAGGTGTTCCAGGGTCCAGCCGGGGCGCCTGGCCAGCCTGGACCCGGCGATCCTGAGCGCCAGCGGCAGCCCGCCGCACAGCTCGGCGATCCGCGCCGCCGCCCGCGGCTCCGCCTCGACACGACGCCGCCCGGCCACCCCGGCCAGCATCGCCACGGACTCGTCCCGGTCGAACACGCCGAGTTCGCGGGCACGCGCCGCCTCCAGGCCGTGCAGCGGCGAGCGGCTGGTCACCAGCGTCAGGCAACCGGGCCCGGTGGGCAGCAGCGGGCGTACCTGGGCCTCCCGCTCCGCGTCGTCGAGCACCACCAGCAGGCGCCGACCGCTCACCGTGCTGCGGTAGAGACGGACGCGCCCGTCGAGGCCGGCGGGGATCGCCGTCTCCTGGCAGCCGAGCGAGCGCAGCAGGTCCTCGAGCACCGCCTCCGGCGTCCTGCCGCCGAGCGAGGCGTGCAGCCGCCCGCCGGGGAAGTCGAGCGAGGTGGCCGCGTGGACCGCGACCGCGGACTTGCCCACCCCCGCCGGACCGTGCAGCACCAGGTGGACGGGCGCGCCCGCGGCGTCGGGCACCGACCGGCGAATCCAGTCCAGCACGTGTTCACGTCCGGTGAAGTCGGCGATGTCCGGAGGTGTCTCGTTCGGCACCTGTCCGGCCCGGGTCGAGGCGCCCGCGAGCACACGTTCGTGCGCCTCGCGCAGCGCCTCCCCCGGTTCAAGGCCGAGTTCCCCGACCAGCAGCCGTCGTGCCTCCTGGTAGGCGCCCAGTGCCTCCGACCTGCGTCCCGCCTGGCCGAGGGCCGTGATGAGCTGCCCCCACGCCCTTTCCCGCAGCGGGTAGGCCGCCACGAGCGCGCGCAGTTCCCCGGTCACCCGCGCGCCCCGGCCGAGCGTCAGGTCCAGTTCGACCCGCTCCTCGACCGTGGTCAGCCGCAGCTCCTCAAGCCGTACGGCGTGCGCGCGCCGCAGCGTGTCCGACTCGACGTCGGCCAGCGCGGGCCCCCGCCAGAGCGCGAGGGCCGCGCGCAGCCCCTCGGCCGCCTCGGCCCGCCCGCCTGCCTCCCCGGCTCGCGTGGCCTCCGCCACCAGCCGCTCGAACCGGTGCGCGTCCACCCGGTCGGGGTCGACGTCGAGGAGGTATCCGCCGGGCACGGTGCGAATCCCCGCGACCACCTTGCGCAGGGCGCTGACGTAGACCCGCAGCACCGCCTCCGCCGAGGCCGGCGGCCGTCCGTCCCACACCTCGTCGATCAGCCGGTCGGCGGCCACCGCCCGCGCGGGCCGCAGCAGCAGGGCGGCCAGCAGCGCGCGGTGTTTCGCGGGCCCCGGGGTCAGGTCGTGATCACCGTCGAGGACCAGCAGCGGCCCCAGCACGCCGAACCGCACCGTCTCAGCCCTTCGGCCCGCTGAGCTCGAACGAGCGGAACCTGACCCGGACCGGGGCGCCGGTGTCCGGCGCCGCGTGCACTCCGGCCGCGCCGGGGCCGTACGGATCGCGTGTGTCGACGGCCTCGGCGACCAGGACGTCGTCGACCCACATGCTCAGGGTGGTTCCCGTACCCCGTCGCCCGCACCGGGCCACGACGCGGCCGTCCGCCGTTCCCCGTACCCGGACCGGCCCGTCCAGGACGACGCCCCGCCCGGCGTGCCGCTTGACGATGGAGGCGTCGCCGGAACCCGCGACCGTGAACTCGTACCGGTCGCCGGTGCCCAGGTCGCCACGGCACCACACGCCGAACTCCCCCGACCCCGCCTCGATCCGGGCCGAGGAGCTGACCACGACGTCCTCCGCTCGCTCGCCGGGGAAGGGGGCGGACTTCCACAGCCGCCATCCGGGGTTGGCGGTCAGCAGGTAGGCGGCGCCGTCCCGCTCGCTCCGGCCGCCCTCGGTCACGCCGACCTCCCAGGAGTCGGCGAAGTCCGCGCGGTAGGGCAGGGCGGGCGCCTTGCCGAAACCGGCCTGGACGGCCACGCCGGCGGTGACGGCCGCGGCGAGCGCGACCGCGCCCAGAACCCACGGCCACCGGCGCCGGGCCCTCTTCCCCGGCTCGACGGCGACGGGCCCGTCAGGGACGGCGGTCTCCTCCGGGGCGGTGACCGTCCAGGAGCGTTCGACGGCCTGGGTGGCGGTCGCCGGGGTCGGGCTGCCGCCGATCAGCTCGCCCAGCAGCCGCCCGGCGCTCGGCCTGCGCGCGGGGTCCTTGGCCATGGCCCGTTCGACGACCGCGCGCATCCGGTCTTCGAGGCCGTCGAGGTTCGGCCCCTCGTTGACGATCCGGTACAGGACCTCGGGCGGGGAGCCTCCGCCGAACGGCAGACGGCCCGTACCCGCGAACGCGATCACCCCGCCCCACGCGTAGACGTCGGCGGCGGGGGTCGGCGGCTCACCGCGCACCTGCTCGGGCGCCATGAACGCGGGTGTGCCCAGGATCGCCTGGCTGGCCAGGCTCTCCTCGTCGGCGAGCTGCGCGATGCCGAAGTCGATCACCCGCGGGCCGAGCGGGGACAGCAGCACGTTCGACGGCTTGAGGTCGCGGTGGATCACCCCGGCCTCGTGGATGGCGTGGAGCGCGGTGGCGATCCCGGCCGCGAGCGCCTCCAGGTTGGCGCCGGTCAGCGGCCCCTGCTCCCGTACGGCCTGCGCCAGGCTTGGGCCCTTGACGTACTCGGTGACGAGGTAGGCGACGTCCCCGTCGATCCCGGCGTCGAGGACGGGGGCGGTGCAGAACCTGGCCACCCTGCGCGCCGCGGCCACCTCACGGTCGAAGCGCCGGACGAAGGCCGGATCGTGGGTGAGCCGGGGATGGATCACCTTCACCGCGGCCAGGCCGCCGGTCGGGGTGGTGGCGAGGTGCACCACGCCCATGCCGCCCCGGCCAAGCTCACGCCTGAGCACGTATCCGCCGATCACGTTCACCGGAGTCACCCTACGATCAAACACCGACACCGGGGACAAAAGCCCCGGCGCTCAGCCCAGATCGGCGATGGCGGCGACCGGGCCGCCCCCGCTGGGGCCCTGGTGGACGGCGGCGACCGAGACGAAGACGGCGGGGTCGCCGGTGACACTGGCCGCGACACCGCCGACGGTCGCCTTGATCTGGCGGTGCCAGTGCACGTCGGAGTCGTCGAGCATGATGTTGCGCCTGCCCCTGACCCTGCCCGAGGGGTCCGCCTCGCACTTCATGAACACGTTGACCAGCCTGCCGTCCAGGTCGGAGGGGTGCGGGCGCTCCGGCAGGTCGATCCCGCTCGACCGGATGGCCGCCCAGATGCCGTCGGCGTCCAGCGCGTCCCGCATGACGGAGTGGCCGATCCGGTAGCGCCCGCCGATGCCCCTGACGTTGCCGACGACGACGATCTGCGCCCTGTCCAGCTCGACCCCCGAGGAGCAGGAGGCGACGGAGGAGTACAGCGACAGGTCCCGGTGGATCTGCCCGGCCGTGGGCGTCCCGATCTCGCCGAGCGCGACCGCGACGCCGAGGGCGGTGGTCGAGTTGGAGATGTCCATCGAGGGCCCGGTGTCCTCGACGACCACGTCCCGGCCCCGGGACCTGGCGTCGTTGATGGTGGCGAGGGTGAGCAGGGGTGTCTTGGTCTGGACGTAGTGGACGTCGGCGGGGTCGTCGATCCCGGCGGCCTCCATGGCCTTCCTGACGCCCGCGGCGACCTTCTCGACCATCGCGGGGCGGCCGATGTCCTCGGGCAGGATGACCTCGCTCATCGCGACGCCGACGCTCAGGCGCGGCTCCTGGCTCGGTTCGGCGGCCGCCGTGGTCGCGAAGATCGTCGCGTGCGGGCTGAGCACGCCGTCGGTGCCGCCGGACCAGACCAGCGGGACGTCCTGGGGCGCCGGATGCCCCCGCTCCGCGAGCACCTCACGGAAGGCGCGGTCGGCCAGGATGCGGGTGTAGTCGTTCACCCCGCCGTTCCCCTCGGTCTTGCCGATCACGGCGAGGACCCGGTGCGCCTCGATCACCCCGTCGTCGATGAGCCGGGACAGCCCGGAGGCGTCGGTCACGCTCTCGATCGCCACCTTGCGCACTTCAATCGGTTCCGGCATCCCTGTCACCTCTCGGTCCTGTGACTTCCCTGTGGCCTCGCGACCTCCGGTCCGGACCGGCCCCGGGGTCGCGACACCCGTTGCGATACCCACCGCGCGGGGCAGGCACCGGCGCGGGGAGCGGTTTCCCCGGCCGGGGGCGGACACGCGTGAGGAGCGCGCCCAGGGCTTCCTTGATCGGTAATCGTTCTCCTGAGGCGGTCCGCGCCCCGGCCCCCCGCACGGCACGGCCCCGCCCGCGGGGCGCTTCAAACCTGTGATCTGCGACACATCCAAACATCCGATGATTTTGGACATATCGCCACTTCTCACAACATCGGCGGATATTTCACAGCACCGAATGACGTTCAGTTAACGTCACGTTTCCCGCTAGATCATCTGCCCGCGCACGCGACACCAATAACTTTGTTTACAGTTGATCCAGCGGTGGAAAACGAGCCGCTCCACGCAGCTGAGAAAACGGGGTTCTCCGCATGCTTGCATTACTTGACGCGCCTCCTGACAAGGCCGATCAATATCTTCCACAGCCTCCGTCCGACGACGAGCTGAAACTGTATTTCGGGCCACAAAAGCGCTGGGTGCTTCTGTCCGTGCCCCTTTCCCTGACATTAACCGCAGGGACTCTTTTCCTATTCTCCATGCGTCATCCCGCGTTGTGGCCGTTTTTCGTGGCCCTGCTGCTGAACCTCAGTGGATGGACGATGTCGTTCGTCGACGGGCAGCGTCAGCGGCTGACCACCTGGGAGTCCCACGAGCTGCTCGTGCGCTCCTGGCGGCCCGCCCGCCTGCCCTCCGTGGACGTCTTCCTGCCGACCAGGGGCGAACCCATGGAGATTCTGCGCAACACCTTCCGCCACGTGGGAGCACTGCGGTGGAACGGTCCAGTCACGGTCTGGGTGCTCGACGACGCCGCCCGCGACGAGGTGGAGGAGCTGGCCGTACGGCACGGCTTCCGGTACAGCGCGCGGCCCGACCAGGGGTACCTGAAGAAGGCGGGCAACCTCAACCACGGCCTGTCGATCAGCTCGGGCGAGGTCGTCGCGGTCTTCGACGCCGACTTCTGCCCGAGGCCCGACTTCCTGTCCCACCTGGTCCCCTATCTGGAGGACCCGAGGATCGCCGTGGCCCAGTCGCCGCAGTACTTCGACACCACGGAGGAGATGCCCTGGCTGCAGCGTACGGCCGGGGCCGCACAGGAGATGTTCTACCGGTGGCTGCAACCGTCGCGGGACGCCGACGGCGGCGCCATCTGCGTGGGCACGAACGTGGTCTACCGGCGCGCGACGCTTGAGGAGATCGGGGGCTTCCCCAAGATCGACCACAGCGAGGACATCTACACCAGTGTCGAGCTGATGAAGCACGGCTACCGCACCAAGTACGTCCCGGTGCTGCTGGCCAAGGGCCTGTCCCCCGACAACGTCGCCTCCTACATCGCCCAGCAGTACCGGTGGGCGATGGGCTGCATGAGCCTGCTGTTCGACCGTGACTTCCACCGCACGCCGATGTCGTGGCGGGTACGGCTGTCCTACTACAGCGGTTTCCTGAGCTACTTCGTCTCCGCCGCCAACATCGCGGCCGTCCCGCTGCCCGGGCTCGTCATGCTCGCCTTCTATCCGGACGAGGTCAGGGCGTGGCACATGATCCCGTTCGTGGGGCCCCTCTGGGTGGCGCTGGTGCTGCTGCCCGCGGTCTCGGTGAGCCGCTGGCGCTTCGAGGTGACCCGCGCCCAGACCCTGTACGCCTACTGTCACCTGATCTCCATCGTGCACGCGGTGCGCAACCAGGCCGCGGCGTGGGTGCCCAGCGGCGCCGCCGCGGGCAAGAGCACGCTCGTCTCGACCGTCGCCCGCATGGCCTTCGTCTGGCTGACCGTCACCACGGCCGCCACCTGGATCGGCATCGCGCTGCGCGCGTCCGTCTACGGGTGGGGTGAGTACTGGGCGCTGACCCTGTTCGCCGTCGGCACCACCTACATCGCCCTCCCCCTCATTCGTGATCTGTGGAGGATTCTCCGATGAACCACCGTCTGCGCTGGCCAGAGGCCCTGGCCATCACCGTCCTGTTGCTGCTCGGCGTGCTGCTCGCCTCAGGCCTCGCCGTACTGCCTCCGCTGCTGCCGTGACGCCGCGCTACCGTCTCGGCTTCAGGCCGGACATCGAGGGGCTCCGGGCGGTCGCCGTCCTGGCCGTGCTCGCCTTCCACGCGACCGTGCCCGGCATGGCCGGGGGGTTCGCCGGGGTGGACGTGTTCTTCGTCATCTCCGGGTTCCTGATCACCGGTCTGCTGCTGCGCGACATCTCGGCCGAGGGCCGTTTCTCGCTGGCGGACTTCTACGCCAGGAGGGCCAGGCGCATCCTGCCCGCCGCCGGGGTCGTGCTGCTCGCCACGACGGCCGGGGCCTGGTTGCTGCTGCCGCCGCTGCGCGGCACCGACGTCGCCGGTGACGTCGTCTCCGCCGCCCTGTATCTCGCCAACTGGCGATTCGTCGCGGGCCAGACCGACTACCTGGCCGCCGCGCGGGACCCGAGTCCTCTGCTGCACTACTGGTCGCTGGCCGTCGAGGAGCAGTTCTACCTCCTGTGGGCGCCGCTGCTGCTGGTGCTCGTGCTGGTGGCGCGCCGTCTCGGCCGCAGCCCCCTGCCCGCGATCACGGTGGCCGTCGTGGCGCTGACCGGTGTCTCGTTCGCGCTCGCGCTGTGGTGGACGGGAACCAGCGCCCCGCTCGCCTACCTGTCCTCCCCCTCCCGCGCCTGGCAGTTCGGCGTGGGTGCCCTGGCCGCCCTGCTCACGCCGTACGGCGGGCGTCTCGGCGCGCGTCCCGGAGGCGGCGAGGGCCACCGGGACGTCCCGCGCTTCTCCCTGCGGGTCGTCTCCGGGGTGCTCGGCCTGGCCGGAGCGGCCGCGGTCGCCTGGTCGATCGTGGCGCTCGGCCCGCAGACGCCGTATCCGGGAACGGCCGCGCTGGTCCCCACGCTCGGCACGGCGGCGGTCATCGTGTTCCGCTCGCCGGTCTCCGCGGCGCTGTCCTGGGCGCCGGTCCGTCTGGCGGGGCGGCTGTCGTTCTCCTGGTACCTGTGGCACTGGCCGGTCCTGGTCCTCACCGAGGCCGCGCTCGGCGAGCAGTCGTGGCCGGTACGGCTGGCGCTGGTGCTGGCCTGCGCGCTTCCCGCGGCCCTGACGCTGAGGCTGGTCGAACAGCCGCTGCGGACGTCGCGGGTCGTGGCGGCGCTGCCCAGGCGCGGCCTGGCCCTGGGCACCAGCGCGATGGCCGTGCCCGTCGCCGCCGCGCTCCTGCTCAACGGCGGGATCGTGCAGGGCGCCACGACCACCACGGTCACCGTGGCGCAGTCGGCCGAGACACCGGACGCCCCCGGTACGGCGCTGCGCCCGTCGCCCGCGCAGGCCAGGACCGACTTCCCCAAGTCCCAGGGCTGCGAGATCGCGCTGACCGCGACGACGAGCCCGCCGTGCCTGTTCGGCGACACCTCCTCCAAGGACAGGGTCGTCCTCATCGGTGACTCCCACGCGGGCCAGTGGTTCGCCGCGGCCGAGCGCATCGCCGCGCGGAGAGGGTGGGCCCTTGAGGTCCTCACCAAGCCCGGCTGCCCGCTGCCCCGGCTCACGGTCGTCGACCCCCGGTTGGGCAGGGAGTACCGCGAGTGCGACGCCTGGCGGGAGTACGCGATGAAACGGCTGGCGAGCGAGGCTCCGCCCCGGCTGATCCTGCTGGCCTCGCTCAACGCGTACACCACCGACAGGGCCGCGCTGACCCGCGCCTGGGACTCGACCCTCACCCCGCTGTCACGGCTCGGCGCCTCGCTGGTCTACCTGCGTGACACGCCGTTGCCCGGCAAGGACGTGCCGGCCTGTCTTTCCGGCGGTCCCGTCTCCGGCTGCGCGTTCCCGCGCGTCGCCGGCCTGCGCCCCGACCCGCTGGCCGAGCAGATCACCGCGGGGAAACGTCCGGGGGTCCGTCTGCTGGACGTGACGCCGCTGCTGTGCCCGGAGGGTTCCGGGGATTCCGCCACCTGCCCCGCGGCGCTCGACGGCATCGTGCTCTACCGCGACGACGCGCACATCACCGACACCCTCGCGGTACGGCTCGCTCCCCGAATCGAGCAGGACCTTGAGGACCTCGACCTGATCCCCACGGTGCTGTGAGGCCCGCCACCCGGGTGGTCCTCGCCCTTGTCGTCCTCCTGGCCGGGTGCTCGGGGCCCGGCCGGGAGGCACGGGAGGCACGGTGGGCCGAGATCTTCCGTGACGACTTCTCCGGGGCCGCCGGATCCCCGCTGCCCCCGGGGTGGCTGCACGACCTCGGTACCTGTTATCCCGGCTGCCCCGCCCCCCGGTGGGGCACCGGGGAGATCGAGACGATGACCGACTCGACGGAGAACGTCTCCCTCGACGGTGAGGGGAACCTGGCCATCACCCCGCTGCTGCGCGAGGGGGCCTGGACGTCGGGACGGGTGGAGACCGCCCGCTCCGACTTCAGGCCCCCGCCGGGAGGCGTGTTGCGCGTGGAGGCCAGGATCCGGCTTCCCGCGGTGACCCCGGCGGACGGCGCGGGTTACTGGCCCGCGTTCTGGATGCTGGGCGCCCCGCTGCGCGACGGTTACACCGGCTGGCCCGCCATCGGCGAGATCGACGTGATGGAGGCGGTCAACGGCCGTCCCTCGGTCATGGCCGCCATGCACTGCGGTGTGATGCCCGGCGGGCCGTGCGGCGAGCCGTCGGGCATCGGCTCCGGTGAGCGTCCCTGCCCGTCCTGTCACGGGAGCTTCCACCGCTACGCCGTGGAGATCGACGAGAGGGAGATCCGCTGGTATCTCGACGACGCCCCGGTCCTGACCGTCGCCGCGACCCGGATGGACCCGCAGACCTGGGGCAGGGCGACGGCGCACGGCTTCTTCCTGATCCTGAACGTCGCCGTTGGCGGCGGCCTCCCCAACGCCTTCGGCGGCGGCCCCACCCCCGCCACCGCCCCCGGCCGCCCCATGCTCATCGACTACGTCTCGGTGAAGACCAAACCCGCCCCCAAGGCATGAACACCCCCAAGCGCGAAGAGTGTCCGGCTTGGGCGCGTCGGTGTCTGGACTGAGGAACGCAGGAGCGAAGCGACGGAGTGACGAGGGAAGACACCGACCCGAAAGCGCCCAAGCCCGCGACGCCGCAGGCGGAGCAAAGAAACACAGCCCTACCCCATCCTCCGCAGGATCTCGGCCACCACGGCGGCGCGTTGGGGCTGGAGGTAGAAGTGGCCGCCGGGCAGGATCGTCAGGGAGAAGCCGGACTCCGTGCGAGCCTGCCACTCCTTGGCCTGCAGCGGGGTGACCACCGGGTCGGTGTCGCCGACGATGACGGAGATGGGGGTGCGCAGCGCGGGCCCGGGGGTGTGGCGGTACTCCTCGACCAGGCGGAAGTCGGCCCTGATGTAGGGGAAGACGACCTCCCTCATCGCCGGGTGGGAGAGGATCTCGAGTTCGGTGCCGCCGAGTTTGGTCATTTCGGCCAGGAAGGTCTCGTCGTCGCAGGAGGAGATCGCCCGCCTGCGTCTGGGCTCGTGCGGGGCGGCGCTTCCCGAGACGAACAGCCGGACGGGGCCGTCTCCCCTGGCTTCGAGGGCCCTGGTGGTCTCGTAGGCGACGACCGCGCCCATGCTGTGCCCGAACAGCACGACGTCCCGGTCCATCAGAGGCTGGATCTCCTCGACGACGGGGCCGACGATCTCGTGGATGTCGGCGGGCATGGGGTCGCCGAACCGGTCCGCCCTGCCCGGCAGCTGCACGCCGTACGGCTCGACCGATCCGGGGAGCAGGTCGGGCCAGTCGCGGTAGGCGGTGACCGAGCCGCCCGCGTGCGCGAAGCAGATCAGCCGCGTGGTGGCCCTCGGCCTGGGCTTGAGGGTACGCAGCCAGGTCATGTCGGTTCCTTCCATGCTGTGGACGGGGGCGGCGCGGCGGCCGTCCCTCCATGATCGCCCCCCGGGTGCGGCCGGCGCGAGGGGGATGGCCACTTGGGCCGTTTCGGAGATGACCGGCACCGGACAGCGCCGGATGCGGGGATTCCCGGGTGACGCGTGGGGAACCAGTGTTGTGCGGGTCGCGCATTTCCTGTCCTGCCGGTGCCTCCGCGCTTCAGATCTTGTTCTGTTAGGCTTACCTTTCTTAACGTCTGAGCAACTGTTCAAGTGTTGATGAGGCGGGTCTCGGGATGGGTCACGGCCACGGACATGGGCATGGGCACGGCCACGGGCACGGGCACGGGGCGAACTCCGACCGCCGTTACCTGGTCGCGGCACTCGTTCTGCTGACGGTCTTCATGGCGGGCGAGGTCGTGGTCGGCGTCATCGCCAACTCCATCGCGCTGGTCTCGGACGCGGGACACATGCTCACCGACGCGGCCTCCATCGCCCTGGCCCTGGTGGCGATGGGTATGGCGGCCCGCCCCGCCAGCGGCGCCTACACCTTCGGCTGGAAACGCGCCGAGATCCTCTCGGCCGCGATCAACGGGCTGACGTTCGTGGCGCTCGTCGTCTACTTCGTCTACGAGGGCGTCCGGCGGCTCCTGCAGCCCCCGGAGGTGACGGGGGCGCTGGTCCTCGGCACGGCGCTGGTCGGCATCGGGGTCAACGCCGCCGCGGCCTGGCTCATCGCCAGGGCCGATCGCGGCAGCCTCAACGTCGAGGGCGCCTTCCAGCACATCCTCAACGACATGTACGCCTTCGTGGCGACCGCGGTCGCGGGGGCGGTCGTCTGGCTCACCGGCTGGGGCAGGGCGGACGCGATCGCCGCCCTGGTCGTCGCGGCCCTGATGGGCAAGGCCGCCTACGGCCTGCTGAGTGAGGCCGGGCGCATCCTGTTCGAGGCGGCGCCCCCCGGCGCGCCACCGGCGGAGGTGAGCGCGGCCATCACCGCCCACACCGAGGTCACGGCGGTCGACGACCTGCACGTGTGGACCGTGACCAGCGGGCTGTCCGCGCTGTCGGCGCACGTGACCGTCGCGCCCGGCGGTGACTGCCACCGGGTCCGCCGCGAGCTGGCCGACCTGCTGCACGAGCGCTTCCACATCGACCACAGCACGCTGCAGGTCGACCACGTCCCGGGCACCGCCTGCCGGATCGCCGCGGGCCGCGACAGGTCAGCCTGACGCCTCCACGAGGCAGGCCTCGAAGACCTTCGTGAACCGCGCGACCACGGCCTCCCTGCCCGCCTCGTCGAACGCGCCCGGCCCGAAGAGCTGGCGCAGCGTGCCCGCGCCCGCCACGAGCGCGGTGGCGGCGGTCGCCCCGAGGAGGGCGTCCCGGTCGGGCAGGCACGCGGCCAGCGGCTCCAGGATCGCCGAGCGGACCCGGTCCCTGACGATCTCGTGGATCTCCGGGCAGACCGTCGAACGGCTGAGCGTCGCCAGCACCGGCCCCTCCTCCCGCGAGCCGAGCAGGTCGGCCACGTACTCGGCCAGGCGCCGGGGCAGCTGTTCACGCGGGACGTCCAGTACCCCGGGAAAGCGTCCCCGTACGGCCAGCACCTCGGCGAACAGTTCCCGCTTCGTGCCGAAGTAGCGGTTGATCAGGGCGATGTTGACCCCCGCCTCGGCGGAGATGAGCCGCATCGTCACCTGGTCGTAGCCGAGTTCGGCGAACAGACGGCGGGCGGTGTCCAGGATGCGGCACCTTGTGCCCTCCCTGTCACGACGCCGTATCTCGTCCACTTTTCCATTCCTTCCAGATTTGACGGGTAAACAAGCGTCTACTAACTTCATGTGTATCGTACATACATTGGGGGATGGTCCATGCTGACCGAACAACAGGTCCAAGCCGAGGCGGCCCCGAGGTTCACCCACAGACAGGTGCTGGAGATCCTGGCCGGCCTGATGCTCGCCATGCTGACGTCGATGATCTCGACATCCGTGGTGGGAACCGCGCTGCCGACGATCGTGGGCACGCTCGGCGGCCAGGACCAGCTCGCCTGGGTCGCCAGCGCGACGCTGCTGACCATGACCGCCTCGACCCCGCTGTGGGGCAAGCTGTCGGACCTGTACGGTCGCAAGTTCATGTTCCAGGCCGCCCTGCTGGTCTTCGCGCTCTCCTCGGTCGCGGCGGGCTTCTCCCAGGACATGGGCCAGCTCATCGCGGCCAGGGCCGTACAGGGGATCGGCGCGGGCGGCCTGGCGGCGCTGCCGCAGATCATCCTCGGCGACGTGGTCGAGCCGAGGGAGCGGGGACGCTACTCCGGCTACATCGGCGCGGTCTTCGGCGTCTCCACCGTCGCGGGACCGCTCCTCGGCGGGTTCGTCGTGGACAACATGTCCTGGCGCTGGACGTTCTGGATCTGTGTACCGCTGGCCGTGGTCGCCTTCTTCGTCATCCAGCGGGTGCTCGATCTGCCGCCGTCCCGCCGCGCGGCCAAGGTCGACTGGTGGGGCGCGACCTTCATCACCGGCGGCACGACCGCGCTGATGCTGCTGCTGTCACTCGGCGGCAAGGAGTTCGCCTGGAGCTCCGGCTGGACCTACGGGCTCGGCGCGCTGAGCCTGGTCCTGTTCGGCCTGGCCGTCGTCGCCGAGCGCCGGGCGGCCGACCCGATCCTGCCCCCGCACCTGTTCCGCAACCACACCTTCGTGCTCACCTGCCTGGCCTCGCTGCTGGTCGGCGCCGCGATGTTCGGCGCGCTGATGTTCCTGCCGCAGTACCTGCAGATCGTCAAGAACATGAGCCCGACCGCCTCCGGCCTGATGACGCTGCCCATGGTGCTCGGCCTGCTCGCCTCCTCCATCGCCGTCGGCCGCTTCGTCACCAGGACCGGCCGCTGGAAGGCCTTCCCCGTCGTGGGCATGCTGCTGGTCGGCCTCGGGCTGTTCCTGCTCTCCCGGCTGCACGTCGACAGCTCACTGGTGAGCGTCGGCGTCGACATCACGGTGCTCGGTGTCGGGCTCGGCGCCTCCATGCAGATCCTGATCCTGGCCGCGCAGAACGCCGTCACCCGCGCCGACATGGCCTCGACCACCTCCGGCGTGACGTTCTTCCGCTCCCTCGGCGGCGCGGTCGGCGTGGCCGCGTTCGGCGCGATCCTGTCCAACCGGCTCACCTCCGAGCTGGTCTCCCTCGCCAAGGCCGCCCACCTGCCCCTGACCGGTGGCGCGGCGCCCAGCCTCGGCTCCCCCGCCGCCATCCACCGTCTGCCGGCACCGATGCTCGAAGTGATCCTTGAGGCCTTCACCCGGGCCATCCACACGGTCTTCCTGGTCGGCGTGCCGATCGCCGTACTGGCCGCGCTGGCGGCGCTGATGCTCAAGGAGCTCCCGCTGCGCTCGGCACGGAGCGCGGCGCCCGCGGCGCAGAGCGACCTCGCCGACGCGAGCTGACGGCAGGCACGAAAAAAGGGGCGGGTACGCACCCGCCCCTTTTTCGCTGCCGTCTCAGACCGTGGCCAGGGCGGCCTCGGTCTCCAGCACCGCCGCGACGGCGTTGACGACCGCGGCGATCCGGATGGCCTCCTGGATCTGCTCGCGGGGCAGCCCCGCCTTGCGCAGCACCTGCTCGTGGGACTCCAGGCAGCGGCCGCAGCCGCCGATCGCGGAGACCGCGAGCGACCAGAGCTCGAAGTCGACCTTGTCCACGCCCGGGTTCCCGATGATGGTCATGCGGAGCTTGGCGGGCATGGTCGCGTAGGTCTCGTCACCGATCAGGTGCATCGACCGGTAATAGACGTTGTTCATCGCCATGATCGCGGCGGCGCCCTTGGCCGCCCTGAACGCCTCGGCGGACAGGACGTCGGCCGCCTCGGCCGCGATCTCGGCGATCACGCGCTGGGACCTCGTCGCCGCCGCGCAGGCGAGCAGCGTCCCCCAGAGCTGCTGCTCGCCGAGCGAGGAGGTCGTGACGAGCGAGCCCAGGTTGAGCTTGACGTCCTTGGCGTAGTCAGGAAGGGCGCCCTTGAGGTTGTCGACGGACATCAGACGCCGGCCAGCAGCTGCTTCGCGTCCAGACCGGCCTCTCCCTTGTTCCAGTTGCAGGGGCACAGCTCGTCGGACTGGAGGGCGTCGAGGACCCGCAGGACCTCCTTGACGTTGCGGCCGACCGAACCGGCGGTCACCATGACGAACTGGATCTCGTTGTTCTGGTCGACGATGAAGGTGGCGCGCTGGGCGACACCGTCGGAGCCGAGGATGCCCAGCGCCGACGACAGCTCCCGCTTGATGTCGGACAGCATGGGGAAGGGCAGGTCACGCAGGTCGGGGTGGTCCTTGCGCCAGGCGTGGTGGACGAACTCGGAGTCGACCGAGAAGCCCAGGACCTGGGCGTCACGGTCGGCGAACTCGCCCTCGAGACGGCCGAACTCGGCGATCTCGGTCGGGCAGACGAAGGTGAAGTCCTTGGGCCACGCGAAGTAGACCTTCCACTTGCCCTCGTAGGACTTGTGGTCGATCTGGGCGAACGCGCTGTCCGCGTCCAGGGAGACACAGGCGGTCAGCTCGAACTCAGGGAAGCGGTCACCGATGGTGAGCAAGTCCGGTTCTCCTTCACAGGGGACGTCGTTGTCGGAGCCCACACTGCCGCACTTAGCATTGATTCGAGAAATCGAGCAGTCGAACGAATCTGACAGGTGATCCTTATCAGTGAGCCAACCCCCACCCTCGCTCAACTGCGGGCATTCCTCGCAGTCGCTGATCATCTGCACTTCAGGGAGGCGGCCTCCGCGCTGCGGATGAGCCAGCCCGCGCTGTCGAGCGCCGTCTCCGCCCTTGAGGAGACCCTGCACACCCGGTTACTCGAACGGACCACCAGGAAGGTCCTGCTGACCCCCTCCGGCGAGCGGGTCGCGGTGCACGCGGCGCGGGTGCTCAAGGCGGTCGAGGACCTCATGGGCGAGGTCGCCCAGAACCGGGAGCCGTTCAACGGCCCCGCGCACCTGGGGGTGATCCCCACGGTCGCCCCCTACGTGCTGCCCGCGTTGCTGCCGATGTTCTCGCGGCGCTTCCCCAGGCTCAAGCTGACCGTGCACGAGGCCAAGACCGAGACCATCCTGGAGGAGGTGCGTGAGGGCCGTCTCGACATGGTGCTGCTCGCGCTGCCGACCGAGGTGACCGGGCTGGTCGAGGAGCCCCTCTACGAGGAGGAGTTCCTGCTCGCCTTCTCCCCGGACCATCCCATGGCCGGGGCGGACACGCCGCTGGACCGCGAGGCGCTCAAGGGGCTGGACATCGTGCTGCTCAACCAGGGCCACTGCCTGCGCGAACAGGCCATCGACGTGTGCCGTGAGGTCGGCGCGCGGGCGACGGCGGCCACCTACGCCACCAGCCTGCCGACCCTGGTCCAGCTCGTCGCGGGCGGCCTCGGGGTGACACTGCTGCCCGAGTCTGCGGTCCCGGTCGAGACGGGCAAGCGGGTACGGCTGGCGCTGCGCCGCTTCGCCGACCCCGCCCCCGGCAGGACCATCGGCCTGGCCTACCGCGCCAGCTCGGCCAGGTCCGCCGAGTACGGCCTGCTCGCCGGGGCCATCCGCTCGGCGCTGCGCGCCAGACGCCTGCCGGTCAGGATCGTCGGCTGAACGGCGGGGTCACCGGCCCGCCAGACGGCCGAGACGGGCGACGGCCTCGTCGATGACCTCCTCCTTCTTGCAGAAGGCGAAGCGGACGAAGTGGCTGCCGCGTCCGGGGTCGGCGTAGAAGACCTGGGTGGGGATGGCCACCACGCCCGCCAGGTCCGGCAGCTCACGGGCCAGGGTGAGGCCGTCGGTGAAGCCGAGGGGGCGGATGTCGGTCTGGACGAAGTAGGTGCCCGAGGGACGGTAGACCTCGAAGCCCGCCGCGGACAGCCCGGCCGTCAGGCGGTCGCGCTTGGCCTGCAGGGCCGCGCGCTGCCCGGAGACCCACTCCATCTCGTGGCGCAGGGCGTGGGCGGTGGCCAGCTGCCAGGGGGCCGAGGCGGTGAAGGTGAGGAACTGCTTGACGGTCTGCACGGCGCGCACGAGCGGGGGCGGCCCGCACACCCAGCCCGTCTTCCAGCCGGTGACCGAGAAGGTCTTGCCCGCCGAGGAGATCATCACGGTGCGCTCGCGCATGCCGGGCAGGGTGGCCGGCGGGATGTGCTCGACGCCGTCGAAGGTGAGGTGCTCGTAGACCTCGTCGGTGACGGCCACCAGGTCATGCTCCCTGCACAGCAGGGCGATCTCCTCAAGCTCGGCGCGGGTGAGGACGGTCCCCGTCGGGTTGTGCGGTGAGTTGACCAGGATCGCCCTGGTACGCGGGCCGACGGCGGCGCGCAGTTCCGCCGGGTCGAAGGTGAAGCGTCCCTCGACCGGGCGCAGGGTGACCGGGCGCAGCACGGCTCCGGCCAGGGCGATGGCGGCGGCGTAGGAGTCGTAGTAGGGCTCGAAGGCGATCACCTCGTCTCCCGGCTCGCACAGTGCCAGGATCGAGGCCGCGATCGCCTCGGTCGCGCCGACGGTGACCAGGATCTCGCCGTCGGGGTCGTAGTCGAGGCCGTAGCAGGCCTTGCGGTGCTCGGAGACGGCCTGGCGCAGGTCGGGGACGCCGGGGCCGGGAGGGTACTGGTTGGCCCCCTCCCTGATCGCCGCCGCCGCGCGTTCCAGCATCGCGGCGGGCCCGTCGGTGTCGGGGAAGCCCTGTCCCAGATTGATCGAACCGGTCCGTACGGCGAGCGCCGACATCTCGGAGAAGATCGTCGTGCCGAACGCGCGCATCCGCGCCACCAGAGGATCGTTCACACGGCAACAGTAGACCGGGGCGCGTGACAGATCGAGTGCCAGCCCGACGACCTAGATTTGTATGGGCTTGTCGTCTTATGACAGAGGTCGTCTAGGCGAGATGGATTGCGCGGTGATACGTCTGTTTCCTGTGACCCATACGGCTCCCGCATCCGGAAGGCTCCACGAGCTGGACGCGCTACGCGGGTTCGCGGTGTGCGGGATCATGCTGGTCAACACCTGGCAGCACCTTCGTGAGCGCGTGCCCGGCGCCCAGCGCGGTGCCGTCGACTGGGTCGTGGAGAATCTTGGACAGAGCCGGTTCTATCCAATCTTCTCCGTGCTTTTCGGGATGAGCCTTGTGCTGTTCCTCAATTCGGCCGCCGGACGCACCGGCCGTCCCAGGCTCGTGCTGCTGCGCCGCCTGGCCGTGCTCGGGGTGCTCGGCCTGCTCCACCAGACGGTGAACCCGGGCGAGGTGCTCCTGCCGTACGCGATCTTCGGGGCGCTGGTGCTGCTGCCCGCCTCGTTCCTGCCACGCCGGGGGGTGCTGCTGCTCGGGATCGTCGTGACGGTGTGGGGGGTGCGCGAGGGCGGCGGCGTCATCCTCATCCCCGGGCTGTTCCTGCTGGGCATGGCGACGATGGAGTACGAGCCGCCGCGGTGGCTCGCGGGGCCCGTCTTCGTGGCCGGTACGGTGCTGGCCGTCGTGCTCGGCTACCTGTGGGTCAGGGCGACGGCCGGGGACCGCACGTTCTACTTCCGCGGCCTCTACCCCACCGCCGGGCTCGCCGCCGCGGCGGCCTACTGCACGGGGCTGCTGCTTCTCCTGCGGACCCGGGCGCGCGGGCCGCTGCTGGCGGTCCTGGCCCCGCTCGGCCGGATGGCGCTGACGAACTATCTGACGAGCACCCTGGTCATCCTGGCGGCGCTGCCGTTGCTGGCCGCGGACCCGACCAGGATCACGGTGATCGCGCTGACGGTCACCGTACTGGCCGCGCAGGCGTTCCTCAGCAGGGCGTGGCTGCGGGGGCACCGCTACGGCCCGCTGGAGTGGGGGTGGCGATGCCTGACGTGGCTGGAACGGGTGCCCAACCGCCGGATAGGGTCGAGGGTGTGACGCGCATCGCACTGTGCCAGATCCCGGTCTCCGAGGACCCCGCCGTCAACCTGTCCCGCGCCCGCGAGGCCCTGCGCTCCGCCGCCGAGGACGGCGCCGAGCTGGCGATCCTCCCCGAGGCCACCCTCACCCGGTACGGCAGGCGGATCACCGACCTGGCCGAGCCCCTGGACGGGCCGTTCGTCACCGGGCTCGCCGACGCCGCCAAGGAGTCCGGCCTCGCGGTCGTCGCCGGGGTGTTCGAGACCGGAGAGACCGGGTCCGGAGAGACAGGGCGGGGCCGGGTGTACAACACCGCCGTCGCCCTCGACGAGACGGGCGCGCTCCTGGCCGCCTACCGGAAGATCCACCTGTTCGACTCCTTCGGCGCCAAGGAGTCGGAGCTGGTCGTCCCCGGTGAGGAGCCGGTGGTCGTCGAGCTGGCCGGGCTGCGGGTCGGCCTGGTCACCTGCTACGACGTCCGCTTCCCCGAGCTGGGCAGGGCGCTGGCCGACCGGGGGGCCGACCTGTTCGCGGTGATCGCCGCCTGGGGGTCGGGCCCGATGAAGGAGGAGCACTGGGCGACCCTGGTGCGGGCCCGCGCGATCGAGAACACCACCTGGGTCGCGGCCGTCGGGCAGGCGCCGAACCCCGAGGCCGCCGACGGTTTCGGGATCGGCAGGAGCATGCTCGTCGACCCGATGGGCGTCGTCCACACCGACCTGGGGCCCGCGCCCGCGGTGCGGACGTGCGTGCTCGACCCCCAGGTCACGATTGCCACCCGGAATGCCCTGCCCTGCTTGGAACACCGGCGGCTTCAGGTCGGCAGATCGTAAAATGCGACCGTGAGTGAGCCACCTGGGCGTAGAACGCAGATGCAGAAGGTCATCCCGCCCCGACTGCTCGTGCCCTATCTCGCGGGCAGGCGCAGCGTCATATCGGGATATGTCTACCGTGTGCAGGACTGCGCCCGCCTGACAACGCCCGCCCAGCTCTTCGCGGGCCTCGACCTGGGCTTCGAGGGCTCCGAGCTGACCACGGCCGTCCCGGAGCTGTACCTCATGCGCTGGTTCGCCCGTGACGTCGACGCCTACGCCGTCCCCTACGGCCCGCACATGGGGGGCGACTGGAACGACGTGCCCCCGTTCGCGGGCAACGGCTTCACCACCTCGCGCGAGCACGTCGTGCCGCAGTTCCACACCACACCCGTGCCGATCCCAGCGGGAGCCGAGATCATCCACGTGACACCCGGCGAAGAGCGCCTGTTCGGCCGTTACGACGGCCTCACCTGGCGGCGGGCCTCGTGAGCGACGTGATCGAGCCGGTGGCATCCGGTTTCCTGGCGCGTTACGGCGAGCGGACCCACGTCGCGGCACTCGGCCCCGGCGACTCCGAGGTCGTGCTGTTCGCCAAGGAGGCCCGGCAGGGCTTCGAACGTCTCTCCGGCTACTGGCGGGCCGTGGTGCCCCGCGAGGAGCTGGAGTGGCTGGTGCTGGTCCGCACGGTCGGGGCGTTCGGCGGCGAGCCGTGCCTGGTCCTCGACGTCTCCGAGGAGAACGGCGAGGAGAGCCTGCACATCGCCTACACCGGTCACAGCGGGCTGAAGGCCGAGGCGCTCGGCTACTGGATGGTCGACCACGGCGCCTACGAGGTCGTCGTCCCCCGTGACGAGGTCTTCTCCATCCGTGTCGAGCGCGTCCCCCTGTCCCTCACCCCGGCCCCGGCCGAGCCGGAGTCGTGACGCCCTGCCTCAGGCCGGCTCCGCCCGCGCGCCGAGCGCCCGATAGCGCGCCAGGCGGGCGGTGAGCCGGTCGGCCGGGGCCGTCCGCAGCAGTCCGGCGATCTCGTGTTCCAAGGCGTGCGCGACCCGGCGGGAGAAGGCCTCCGGCTCGTAGGCCGCGTCGGGCAGCTCCGGGACGATCCGGTCGACGATGCCGTCGCGCCGCAGGTCGGTCGACTTCACCCGCTGCGCGGCGGCGGTCTCCGGGGCGAAGTCGACGCTCCGGTACAGCAGCGCCGAGGCGCCCTCCGGCGGCAACGGGGACAGCCAGGCGTGCTGGGCGCACAGCACCCGGTCGGCGGGCAGCAGCGCCAGGGCGGCGCCGCCCGCGCCCTCACCGAGCAGCAGGCAGACCGTGGGCGCCCCGAGCGTGACCAGGTCGGCCAGGCAACGGGCGATCTCCGCGGCCAGGCCGCCCTCCTCTGCCGCCTTGGACAGCGCGGCCCCCGGGGTGTCGACCACCGTGACCAGCGGCAGACCCAGTTCCGCGGCCAGGCGCATCCCCCGCCGGGCGACCCTGAGCCCGGCGGGACCGAAGGGGGCCGTGACCCTTCTGCGGCCCCGGTCCTGGCCGAGCACGACGGCCGGGGCCTCACCGAACCTGGCCAGGGCGATGAGCAGGCCGGGATCCGCCTCCCCCTCGCCGCTGCCGTTGAGCGGGGTCACGTCGCGGGCGCCGTACCCGAGCAGCTCGCGCACGCCGGGGCGGTCGTCCCTGCGGGAACGGGTGACGGCGTCCCACGCCTGGACCGGTGGGACGTGCTCGTCCGGCTCCCGCCCGGCGGGCCGTACCTCACGCGGGGCGCACAGTACGGACAGGGCCCGGACGGCGAGCCGCCTGGCCTCGGGGGCGGGCACGACCGCGTCGAGCAGGCCGTGGGCCAGGAGGTTCTCCGCGACCTGGACGCCCTCGGGAAAGGGGTAGCCGTGCAGCGACTCGAAGATCCTGGGGCCCAGGAACCCGATCAGGGCTCCGGGCTCGGCCATGGTGACGTGCCCGAGCGACCCCCACGAGGCGAAGACCCCTCCCGTGGTCGGGTGCCGCAGATACACCAGGTACGGCAGGCCCGCGGCGCGGTGGGCGGCGACCGCGGCGGTGATCTTCACCATCTGCACGAAGGCCGGGGCGCCCTCCTGCATCCGGGTACCGCCCGAGGCCGGGGCGGCCAGCAACGGAAGCCGTTCGTCGGTCGCCCGCTCGATCGCGGCGGTGAGCCGTTCGGCGGCGGCGAACCCGATGGATCCGGCGAGAAAGGAGAACTCGCAGGCGGCGAAGGCCACTCTGCGGCCGTCGAGCAGCCCCTCCCCGGTGACGACCGACTCGTCGTAGCCGCTCCTGGCGCGGGTCTGGGCCAGCTCCTCCGCGTAGCCGGAACCCTCGGGTGCGGGGTCGGCGGGCGTCCGGTCCCACGACCGCCACGTCCCGGGGTCGAGGAAGGCGTCGATCAGCGCGCGGGCGTCGGGACGCACGAGGTTCATACCCCGGCTCTCCGGCCCGCGCGGAAGGGTGGGTACGAGGAAGAGGTCGTCATCCTTCACGTTCCTCCAGCCACGCGAGGACCTCGTCGTTGTGCTCGCCGAGCGCGGGCGGGGCGGTGTGCCGCATGGGCGGGTCGCCGTCGAAGCGCAACGGCGGCCCGGGAAGCTCGATCGTGCCCAGGACCGGGTGGTCGACCTCGACGACCAGGCCCTGGGAGCGCGTCTGCTCCCAGGCGTAGACCTCGTCGATCGTCCTGATCGCCCCGGCGGGCACCCCGATCCCGGCGAACGCCGCCAGCCAGTGGGCGCGGTCGTGCCCGGCCAGGGCCCGTTCGATGTCGGAGATCAGGCGGGGGCGGTGCGCGAAGCGCTCCCTGTTCGTCGCGTACTCCGGGGTCAGCGGGTCGATGCCGAGCAGATCGGCGACCTTGCGCCACTGGGCGTCGTTGGCCACCGCGATCTGGAGCATGCCGTCGGCGCAGCGGAAGGCGCCGTAGGGGGCGATGGAGGCGTGGTGGTTGCCGCCCGCGCCGGGCACCTGCCCGCCGACCGTCCAGGCCGTGCCGTGGTAGGAGTGCACGCCGGTCACCGCGGCCAGCAGCGAGGTTCGCACGACCTTGCCCCGCCCGGTCCGCTCCCGCTCGTAGAGCGCGGCGACCACGCCGTAGGCGCCGTGGATGCCGCCGAGCAGGTCGGCGATGGAGGCCCCCACCCGGTACGGCTCCGCGGGCGAGGGGCCGGTCAGGCTCATCAGCCCCGCCTCGCCCTGGGCGATCTGGTCGTAGCCGGGCCTGCCGCCCTCGGGGCCGTCGTGCCCGAACCCGGTGATCGACAGCACGACGAGGCGGGGGTTGAGTTCGTGCAGCCGCTCGACGCCGAACCCGAGACGGTCCAGGACACCGGTGCGGAAGTTCTCGACCAGGACGTCGCTCTGCCGTACCAGGCGTTCGATGAGGGTCCTGCCCTCGGCGGACTTCATGTCCACGGTGATGGAGCGTTTGTTGCGGTTGGCCGCGAGGAAGTAGGTGGAGATGTCATGGCCGGGACCGACGAAGGGCGGTCCCCAGCTCCGGGACTCGTCGCCCGCCCCCGGCTGTTCCACCTTGATCACCCGGGCTCCGAGGTCACCGAGCATCTGTGCGGCGTGCGGTCCCGCCAGAGCGCGGGAGAGGTCGAGTACGACGATGTCGCCGAGGGCTCCGTGCAAGATCAACCTCCATTGGTGGTCGCCGAGCCTAGCCGAATCGGGACGGGAAAGGGGTGTCCCCCGCCACCGGCCGCCCCGCCCATCGAAGATCTTCCCAGCCCTCCGCCCGGCCCCTCCATCCGGCCTGGGGCCGTCGTGGGGGCCATCATGGAGGGATGGACGAGATCGTCTCCTTCGAGCGGCTGGCGGACACGATCCTGCGGCTTCCCCCGTCGTGCGGCCCCGTCCGGCTCGTCACGGTCGACGGTCCCGCCGGGTCGGGCAAGACGACCTTCGCGCGGCGTCTCGGCGCGGCGCTCGGGGCGCAGGTCGTCTCCAGCGACGACTTCCCCGTGCCGTGGGACGAGGTGCCCAGGGAGTGGTTCCGGCTGGTCGAGGAGCAGGTGCTCGGCCCGCTCGCCGCGGGTGAGGCGGGGGGTTACCGGCGCTTCGACTGGGCCGGTGGCGGTTACGCGGAGCGGGTCGAGGTGCCCGTCTCGCCCGCGCTGGTCCTCGAAGGGGTGAGCACGGCCCGCCGTACGGCCCCGGCCGCCCTGGCGGTGTGGGTGTGCGCGTCCGCCGAGGTCCGCCGGGCCCGGGTGCTGGCCAGGGACGGCGCGCATCTGGCCGAGCAGTGGCGGCGCTGGTGGCGGGCCGAGGAGACGTGGTTCGCCGCCGACGACACCCGCGCCAGGGCGGACCTGCTGGTCGACGGGGCCCGGATCCCCGGGGAGTTCGTCAGGGTGCCCCGTGACCGGGTCCGTCAGGGCCTCGCGTGAACCGTTCCCGGCGTCTCCCCCGAAGCCGTGATCGGGAGAGCGTCCGGGACCGCGGAGACGGGTTCCGCCGCGCAGGGGGCGCCGCCGCAGACGTCGACGACCACGCCCTCCCGCAGGAAGTGGGCCTTCTGCACGCGGGCCTCCGGGGAGTTGCGCGGGTCGTGGTGCGGGTCCCTGCCGTAGGCGGTGCCCAGCGGCGGTGTGTTGGTCCGCGGCGGGGTGACGGCCCCGCTGTCCCAGACGATGAGCGCCGACCCGGCGTACGGGCGGGGCGGCAGCGCCCTGATCCCCCAGTAGGGGGCGACGTCGGGGTCGCGGCCCGCGGCGACGGCGGGCTGGTGGACACGGGCCCCGATCGTCCGCGCCTCGACCTGGGCGGTCACGGTGGAGACCTGGTGGTCGCCGTAGGCGACGTGCAGCAGCACCCGGTGCCTGGGTGAGCCGGGCAGCGGGTCGTCGGTCAGGTGCTGGGCGTAGCCGTCGGTCTCCCCCCGGTCCCAGAGCATCTGCATGAGCGCGAAGCAGACCTGCTGGGTCAGCCGGTCGGGGTAGGCCTCGTCCATGATCCGCTGGAACGGCTGGAAGGCGGTGCTGCGGTTGAGCAGGGTGCTGTAGTTCATGCCCGTCACCCCGAGCACGGCGTTGCGCACGTCGGGGGAGACCGCGACCAGCGCGCCACCCGAGATGCCGCCCTGGCTGTTGCCGTCGTAGGCGAGCCCGGTCCGCCGGTCGAACAGCGGCCTGCCCCGTTCGTCCCTGAACGCCCGGTGACCGGTGAACCCGTCCCTGCCGGTCATGGCGCGGCCGAGGAGGACGAAGTTCAGCAGGCTCTGCTGCAGCCGGTCGGGAACCGTGCCGAACGCGGACAGGTCACGGAACACGCCCGCCACATGCTGGACGTCCTCCTCCGACATGCCGATCCACGCGGTGGCGCAGAAGACGAATCCCTGCTGCCCGGCCATCTCCCGCACGTCACGGGAACGCACCTCGGCGGCCCTGCCGAGCAGGCCGTGGCCGTACAGGGCGGGGGCCGCGGGCCTGGTGAAGGCCGAGCGCGGGATCACGCACTGGTAGCGCGTCCGCAGCGTGTCGCCGAGCGCGCGCGGCCTGCCGTCCTGGTCCCGGTTGAGGCGCGCCCCCGGCGGCGCTCCGGGCTTGTCGAGGTAGTTCGGGACCTGGATCTCCCCGGTGACCTCGCGGGCGATGTCGGGGTCCTGGGCCTCGGTGAGGTCGGTCACGGACTCGACGGTGAAGCGCGGCGCGGCCCCCTTGAGCGCGCGCAGTGCCTCGTCGCGCATGCTCAGCACGGGACCGGCCAGGCCCCGCGCGCTGGCCACGGTGAAGTCCCAGGCGAGGTAGAGCCCCCGCCCGTCGACCCCGGCCGTCGCGAGGTCGGCGAGGGTCCTGCGCAGCGCGCGCTGCCGTACGGCGAGCGGGTCCCCCGGGGGAAGGACCGCGCCGGTGAGCCTGGTGAAGGTCTCCGGGGCCCGCAGGGGGACGCCCGAGGCGTCCTTCAGGCCGCGCAGCGCGACGGCGTAGCGGTGGCCCTCGATGAGGTTCCTCGCCGGTCTGACGATCAGCGCCCGCCGGGCCGGATCGGTCGCCCCCGCGTCGAGCTCCGCCCAGTACGGCCAGCGCTCCCCGGTCACGGTGTCCACGATCACGATGGGGGCGTCGCGCCGCAGGGACCACCCGATGTCGGTGACGGGCGCCGCCCCCGTCCTGACGAGGTCGAGACCCGGCGCGTGGGCCAGCAGCATGGACCCCGGGGAGAAGCCGTCGGCGGTGTTCCACGACGCCGGGTCGACGGGGGTGCCTTCCTTGTTGCGGGGCATGGCGCCGGCGGACAGCTCGACCCGCAGGCCGGTCGCGGTGCGCGCGTTCACGGTGAACCAGTCGTTGGGGAAGGGCAGCAGGCACTCGGGGCCCGCGACCGGGTCGCAGCCCGCGTTCTCCGCACCGGGAGCGGCGGCCGGCGGCGCGGACGTCGAGGAGGCGGCCGGGACCGAGTCGGACGGCGGGGCGGGGGCCAGGACGGGCAGTACGGGCCTGGGGCCCATCGCCGAGATCACGGCCAGCACGAGACTCACCACCATCGCGCGCGGACGCATGCCTGTGCCTCCCTGAGCCTCGCCGGTGCCGGACACCCGTGACTAGCGCAGCAGACCGCAGGAAAGACCGTCCGTCAATGGGTGATCGCCGAATGGGTTCAGAGTGATATGTCCCTCAGATGCCCGTCGTCGTTGAAGATCTCGGCCCGCGAGCCGCGCCAGACCGAGACCGAGGCGTTCGTGACCGGCGCGAACGCGGCGACCGACTCCAGCGCGACCCCCTCGATCACGTGTTTGAGCATCAGCACCACCGCGTCGTGCGCGACGACCAGCACCCGCCGCCCGGCGTACCCGGCGCGCATGTCGCCGACCACCGCGCGCACCCGGTCCGCGACGTCGGAGAAACACTCGCCTCCGGGAGGGCGGTAGCCGTACTCGGCCCGCAGCAGCGACCGCGCCTCCTCGGGGAAGCGCCGCATGATGGCGGCCAGGTTCATCCCCGCGAGCTCGCCCATCAGGCGGTCGCCGAGCCTGGCGTCGAACCGCACCTCGGGGACGGCGCTCAGCTCGGCGGCGGCCAGCTCCCAGGTCTGCACGGCCCGCCGGTACGGCGAGCACCACACCACGTCGGGCCCCCGCTCCCGCGCCAGGCGCCTGCCGAGGGCGCTCGCCTGCCGTCTGCCGAGCGGGGTGAGCGGGACGTCCTCGTCGGCGCCGGTCAGGACGACGGCCGTCCCGCTCGCCTGCGCCCTGGCGTAGGCCACGTTGGACTCGCTCTGGCCGTGACGCACCGCGGTGATCATCGAGGGCATGCCCTCAGCCAACCTCGCCGTGAACGTCCGCGCAAGACCCGGCTGCTAACGTCCGGTCACATGGACGACGGCGTTTACACGGGCAACGCGGGCGAGGACGCGGCGCTGGACCGGGGATGGATCCTGGGGCACTTCAAGGAGGCCGGCGACCCGCGGCACAGCGAGGACGTGGAGATCAAGTGGGGGGTCCACCCGCCCGGCGACCGGCGGGCCCGGTGGGTGCGGGGCGAGGAGCGCACGGCGCTCCTGGTGCTCGTCAGCGGTCGTTTCCGTGTGGAGCTGCCCGGCCGCAGCGTCCTGCTCGAACGCCAGGGTGACTACGTCGTGTGGGGCAGGGGCGTCGACCACTCCTGGGTCGCCGAGGAGGAGTCGGTCGTGCTGACGGTCAGGTGGCCGTCCGTGCCCGGCTACGCGGTCGCCCCGGCGGAGCGCCCGCCGCTCGTCCAGAGCTGACACCGGGCACGGACCCGGTCTCAGCGGCGGCGGGGGCCCATGGTCGAGCCGATCACCGAGTCCGCGTCGTGGGCGTGCACCTTGGCCGCGAGCCGGATGGCCATCTCGCTCGTACGGCGCAGCTCGGCCTCGACCCGGTCCTTGCCCGACTGGCCGACCTGGACGCCGAAGTAGGCGCCGATGATCGCGCCGGAGACGCCGACGAGCCCGGCGAACGGGGCGGTCGAGTCGCCGCCGCGCATGGCGATCACCACGAAGGCGACCAGGATGACGACGAGGCCCGTCACCACGACGTAGAACCCGTAGCGCCAGCGGGCCGCCTCGGCCTTGGCGGCCACGGCCTCGTCCTCGGTCATCATCGCCGCGAGCGCGACGGGGATCTCGACGGTCTCGCCGGTCGGGGCCGTCGGGGGAACCGCGGAGGTGCTCACCGCGGGTGACTTGATGACGGGCGGAGCGGAGTTCTTGGTGGTCGTCACGGGTTCTCCCACTTCTCGTTAGAGCCTCAACGAGGCTCCCACGCTTTACACGAACAAGCCAATCGAAAGGTGTCGCGCGGGACCTGACTCCCTTACCGGTGTACCGCGCCCCCAAACCCCCGTCGAAGAACCACTAGGCTGGCCGCCTGTGACCGAACCGTCCGCGCTCTCCGCCGTCCCCACCGGAACCAGGGACGGGGTGCTCCGCTTCTACTTCGGCCCGATGGACTGCGGCAAGTCCACACTGGCCCTGCAGATGAACTACAACCATCGGCGTCAGGGCAGGCACGGTCTGGTGCTGACCAAGCACGACCGTTCCGGCGACGCCAGGGTGACCAGCAGGATCGGCCTGGGCAGCGAGGCCGTCGAGGTGGTCGACGGTCTCGACCTGGTCGAGCTGGTGCGCGGACAGCGGCGCGTCGACTACGTGATCTGCGACGAGGCGTGCTTCTACACGGTCGAGCAGATCGAGCAGCTGGCCGACCTCACCGACGACTTCGGCATCGACGTCTACGCCTTCGGCCTGGCCTCGGACTTCCGGTCGCAGATGTTCCCCGCCGCCCAGCGCCTGTTCGAGCTGGCCGACGAGATCAACCGGCTGCAGGTCGAGGTGTTGTGCTGGTGCGGCAGGCCCGGCCGGCTGAACGCCCGCGTGGTCGGGGGCAGGCTGGTGCGCACCGGGGAGCAGGTCGTCATCGGCGACACGGGTGAGGCGCCGATCCGCTACCAGGTGCTCTGCCGCCGCCACTACCGCGCGGGCGATCTCGGCGACACCTGACGTCCGGCCGGGATCCGGCGGGACGTCAGGCGCCGGCGGGACGTCAGATCGCGCAGTGGCCGTCGTCGCAGGCCTCGCCGGTCCTCTCCGTCCCGGGGGTCTGCCCGGTCCGTTCGGCGACCTCCTCCAGAGCGGCGAACAGCGTGTCCTCCGGCTGGGCGCCGGAGACCGCGAACTGGCCCTCGAACAGGAACAGCGGGACTGAGGAGACACCCAGGGAGCGGGCCCTGGACAGCTCCTGGCGCACCTGTTCCGTCCCGCCGGGGCCGGCGAGGTCGGCCTTGACGTCCAGGTCCGCGGCGATCGTGGCCAGGACCTCGCGGGAGCCGACGTCGAGGCCGTCGGTGAAGTGGGCGGCGAACAGGCGGTACAGCGCCTCCTCCCCCCTGCCCTGCTCGTCGGCGATCTGGATGAGCCGGTGCGCGTCGAGGGTGTTGGCGTGGACGGCGCGGTCGAAGCGCATCTCAAGGCCGTCCTGGGCGGCGACCTGGGTCACGTGGGCGAACATCTGCCGCGCGCGTTCCTGGCCGCCGAACTTGGCCGCGGCCCAGGTGAGCAGGGGTGACCCGGTGGACTCGGCGTCCGGCGCGAGCTGGAAGGGCCGTAGCCCGATCTCGACCTCGCCGCCGGTGGCCCGGTAGCGCTCGACGGCGCGGGCGAAGCGGGTGTGACCGATGTAGCACCAGGGACAGACCACGTCCGAGTAGATTTCAACCTTCACAGAAGGCTGCAACCAGGGCGAAGCCCCACTGATTCCGGGAACAGGGTCAGATGGCCGAGGCGATGTCCTCAAGACGGGCGGCGAGACGGTCCCTGTCTCCCTCGGCCAGCGCGGCGGCGGCGCGCCACCAGCCGAACCACTCGCCGCTGCGCCACATCCAGTCGGCCCGCTCGATCGCGGCGACGACGTCGCCCCTGTCCCGCCAGGCCTCGCCGACGTCCTCGGGGTGCGCCCCGTGGCGCAGCGCCCAGGCGCGCAGGACCTCGGCGGCGGCGGGGTCGACCGGCTGCGCGTAGGGGTCGGGGTCCTCACCGGCGAGCCGGTGCGGGCCGAGCCCCGCGGCGACGCCCCAGCTCCACTGCGCCTCCGCAGGACGGGAGTAGCGCAGCGAGTGGAAGTCCAGGTTGGAGCCTAGGGTGTCGTCCGTACGGGCGACCACGACCGCGTCGAGCCTGCCGCCGACGTCGAAGGAGACCAGGACCCGTTCGCCGGGCCGTACGTTCCCCGGCAGGTCGATCCGGTCCTCCGCCTGCCAGGAGTTCAGGTCGGTCGCCGCCGTGGGGCGCCCCCACTGCTCGTCCGCGGCGTCGTCGGCGATCCAGGCGGCGAGCATCTCCAGCACGGTCAGGTCGGTCCACGGGTCGATCGCGGTCGCGGTGCGCAGCACCTCGTCCGGGGAGGGCAGTTTCTCCCCTCTGGACCGCGACCACCACTCCTCGCCGAGGTCCCGGGTGCCGACCAGCAGCGCGGCGAGCGCCGCCAGCTCGGCCGACCTGCGGGTGAGCGCGACCCCCCTGACGAGGTCCGCGCAGAGCGCGGCCCGTTCGGCGCCGAGCACGGCCCGCGCCTCGCCGAGCAGCGTCACGGCGTCGGGTTGCCCTGCTCCGAAAAGGTCACGAACGAGTCTTCTGGCCTCGGTTCGGGCGTCCTCCGCACGTTCCTCGCGCATACGCGTCAGATTACGCCGGGAGCCAACCCCGCGCGAGGGCTCCGCGCCGTCGCTCACCTACCGGCGTCCTCGCCCGGGATGGCTGTGCCGTCGCCGTCACCGCCGACCGAGGAGGCGTTCCTGTGGGCCGCGCGGCCGACCATGTAGGCGGCGACGGTCGCGGTGATCACCTGGAACACCCCGGTCAGCAGCAGCGTCCCCGCGACGGTCCAGGTGGGGTGGCGCAGCCACATGGCCAGCAGGACCAGTTGCAGACCGAGCACCTGGGGCTTGGTCGCCGGGTGCATGCGCGACAGGGTTCCGTGGAACCTGAACATCCCCACCCCGGCGGCCAGGGCGAAGGCGGCGCCGAGCAACACGCACACCGCCGCGGCCACCTCGAGCGGGGTCACCGGGCCCGCCCGGAGAAGAACCTGGCCAGCGAGACCGACCCGACGAACCCGACGAGGGACAGCACCAGCAGCACCGGCAGCGCGGAGTAGGCGCCCAGGGCCGTCGCCCCCGCCGCGATCCCGCACATCACCACGGCGGTGAGCACGTCGAGCGCGACCGCCCTGTCCAGCATGGACGGGCCGCGCACCAGCCTGGTGAGCGTCAGCGCCGCCGCGCAGCCGAGCAACGCGAGCGCCGTCAGGTACACCGCCGTCACCGCAGTTCCTCCCTGTCCTGTGAGGTGCCGAAGGCCGCGACGATGGCGCCCTCCAGACGGGTCACGTCGGCCTGGACCGTGGCGGGGACGTCCCCCTCGACCCCGAGCACGTGCAGGACCAGTCGCCTGTCCGCGAAGCGCGCCTCGAGGACCAGGCTGCCGGGAAGCGCCGACAGGGCGATCGTGATCAGCACGGTCATCACCTCCGACGAGGTGCGCAGCCGTACGGTGACCACCTCGACGGGCGGCTGGACGCCCAGGCGCAGCGCCCAGAGGGCGACCCTGAAGCTGGACATCACCAGGTCGCCCGCGAAGCGGGCCAGGAAGACGGCCGCCGCGACCGGGTGGATCCTGACGCCGGAGTCGAGTATGGGCAGCGGCAGCGCCCAGACGATGACCGTGGCGGCCAGCAGGCCGCCGAGCACGTTGCCCACGCTCAGATCGCCCCACAGCAGCAGCCAGACCACGGTCAGCCAGACCACCTCGCCCGGCGGGACCGGTCTGCCCAGCAGTCGCGGCACCCGTCCTCCCCCGCCCGCCGCCCTCACCGCGCGCGCCCCAGGACCGCCGAGATGTACGGCTCGCGGGCGAGCAGTTCCTCGGCCGTCCGGCCGGTCAGGGCGGACAGCGGCCCGGCGAGGACGGTGTAGGAGAGGCCCAGCGCCACCAGGGCCGTGGTCGCGCCCAGCATCGGCGCGGGCATGGTGGCGCTGGTGACGATCTCCCGCCCGGTGATCCCCTCGGTGCCGGGCGCCCTGGTGAGCGGGGTCTCCTCACTCTCCAGCACGGTTCCCGGCCGGTCGGCCGTACCCGGGGCCGGAGCCCGCCAGAACGCCTTGCTCCAGGCCGTGGACATGGCGTACAGGGTGAGCAGGCTCGTCACCAGGCCGCCCGCCACCAGGATGAGCGGCAGGGCTCCCCCGGCGGCGATCCCGGCCTGGACGAGGTTGAGCTTGCCCAGGAAGCCGGACATCGGGGGGATGCCGGCCAGGTTCATCGCGGGGACGAAGAAGAGGACCGCGATGACCGGGGCCAGCCGCATCAGGCCGCCGAGGTCGTCCAGGGAGGTGGTGCCCGCGCGCCGCTCGATCAGCCCGGTCACCAGGAACAGGCTGGTCTGCACGGTGATGTGGTGGACGACGTAGAAGACCGCCCCCGACATGCCCGCGGCGGTCGAGAGCCCGACCCCGAAGACCATGTAGCCGATGTGGCTGACCAGCGTGAAGGAGAGCATCCGTTTGATGTCGGTCTGGGCGACGGCGCCGAAGATCCCGACCAGCATCGTCAGCAGCGCCGCCCACATCAGCAGGACGCTGACCGGACCGCCGGGGAACAGCAGCGCCTCCAGCCTGATGACGGAGTAGATGCCGACCTTGGTGAGCAGCCCGGCGAACAGGGCCGTGGCGGGGGCGGGCGCGGTCGGGTAGGAGTCGGGCAGCCACGCCGACATCGGGAAGATCGCGGCCTTGACCACGAAGACCAGCAGGAGCGTCAGCTCGACCAGCAGCTTGAGGTACTCGGGCAGCACCTGGAACCGTTCGGCGAGCTGGGCCATCGACACGGTGCCCGTCGCGCCGTAGGAGACCGCGATCCCGACCAGGAACAGCAGCGAGGAGGCCAGGCCGATCACCACGTAGGTGGCGCCCGCGCGGATGCGGGACTCGGTCCCGCCGAAGGTGAGCAGCACGTAGGAGCCGCTGAGCAGCATCTCGAAGGCGACGAAGAGGTTGAACAGGTCACCGGAGAGGAAGGCGTCGGAGACTCCCGCCACCATGATCAGGTAGGCCGGGTGGAAGATCGCCAGCGGGGCGGCGTACTCCTGGTCGGCGTAGGCCTGCGCCAGCGAGTAGACCATCACGCACAGCGTCACCGCCGAGGAGACCACCAGCATCAGCGAGGAGAGGCGGTCGGCGACCAGGGCGATGCCGACCGGGGCGGCCCAGCCGCCGAGGTGCGTGGCCAGCGGCCCGCCGCCGTCGGCCGCGGCCAGCAGGAGCACCGAGACCACGAGCACCGCGGTGAGCGTGACCACGCTGATGAGCGCCTGGAGCCTGCGCGGCCTGCCGCCGATGGCGAGCTTGAGCCCGGCCGCGAACAGCGGCAGCAGTACCGGCACCGCGACCAGTTCGCGTGCCACCCCCTCCACCGCCTGCGCCATCAGTCGTCCCCCTCCAGCTCCGGGTCCTGTGCCCTGGCCTGCCGTTCCCTGTCCTGCCTGATCGCCTCCCGCATCTCGGCGCGCGCCTGGCGGCGCCGTTCGCGCAGTCTCCTGCGGATCCTGCGCTCCCGCGCGGCCTGCTCCCGCTCCCTGCGGGCGAACTCGGCGCGCAGCCTGGCGGCCCGCTCGCCGCCGCCCTCCTTCGAGGCCTCCTCCGCGTCGCGGCGTTCGCGTTCGCGCCTGGCCTCGTCGAGGCGGGCCAGCTCGGCCCGCTGCTGCCTGACCAGGCGCCGGTAGGCCTCTCGCCTGGCGAGCACGGACCTGGCCAGCTCCCCTCTGCGGGCGCGCAGCCGTACCCTGCGGTCCTCGGTGTCGTCCTGGACCTCGTCGCCGCCGGTGAGCTGCCAGGACCGGTGGACCATGGCCAGCAGGAACGCGGTGACGCCCAGAGTGATCACCAGGGAGGTGAGGACCATGGCCTGCGGCAGCGGGTCGGCCATCCGCTCGACGGGGGAGACGCCGAGGATCGGCGGCTCGCCCGCGGGGCCGCCCGTCAGGACGATCAGCAGGTTGACGCCGTTGCCGAGCAGGATGACACCCACGAGCAGGCGCACCAGGCTGCGTTCGAGCAGCAACGCCACCCCGGCCGCGACCATCGTGCCCGAGGCGACGAACGGCACCAGCGAGACGGTCATCGGCCCTCCTCCTCGATCTGCCGGTCGAGCTCGCCGCCCAGGCTGCGCAGGAAGTCCTGGACCATGCCGACGACCGCGGCGTAGACGCCGACGTCGAACAGCAGCACGGTCGACAGGTGGAGCGTGCCGACCAGCGGGACCTTCACGTCGGCCGCGAGCATGGTCAGCGGGGTCCCGGAGAACAGCAGCCCGACGAGGGCGGTGACCGTCGAGAGCAGCAGGCCGAAGCCGATCAGCACCCCGGCGTGCGCGGGCACGGCCAGGGCCAGTTCGTAACGTCCGCCCGCGAGGTAGCGGACCACCAGCGCCAGCCCGGCCACGATGCCTCCCGCGAACCCGCCCCCGACCGCGCTGTGCCCGGTGAACAGCAGGAAGACCGAGATGAGCAGCACGGTGTGGAAGATCAGCCGGGCCACGATCTCCAGGACCGCGGCCCGTTCCCCCTTCGGCAGCGTGGCCGCCAGCCAGTGCGGCCCCCGCTCGGGGCCGGGTTCCCCCGACGGGCGTTCCAGCGTGTAGGTGCGGCGGCGCAGGAAGACCAGACTGGTGACGCCGAGGGTGAGGACGACGAGCACGGAGCTCTCCCCCATGGTGTCCCAGGCCCGGATGTCCACCAGGAGCGCGCTGACGGCGTTCGAGGCCCCGGCTCTGCGGGCGGCCTCGGGGATCAGCGCCCCGACGGGGGGCGCCTGGCGGGCGGAGACGGCCAGCATCCCGGCGACGGTCACGACAACACCGCTGACCGCGCCGAGGCCGAGCCGTACGCCGAGGGGCACCCTGGGCCTGCCCTCCCTGGGTCCGAGCGGGAGCCTGCGCAGCACGAGCACGAAGACCACCAGGCTCAGCGTCTCGGTGAGGAACTGGGTGAGCGCCAGGTCGGGTGAGCCGTGGACGAGGAACAGCAGGGCCGTGCCGTAACCGGTCAGACCCGCGACCAGGGCGAGCACGATGTGCGTGCGGATCCGCGGGGCGAGGACGGCGGTGGCCACCAGCAGCGCCCCGACCAGGGGTTGTTCCGGGCGGGTCCAGGAGGCGACGTCGAGGTGGACGTCCGGCGCGGGGCCGTACAGCGCGGCGAAGACCCCGATGCCCGCGACGGAGACGAACGCGATGATGAGGTAGTCGGTCAGCGAGCCCCGCTGGGTGACCCCGGTCAGCTGCAGGGAGAAGCGCTCCAGGCCCCGCATCAGCGCCCAGTAGACCCGTCCCGAGTCCACGAGCCGCAGTACCCGTCCCACCCGTTCGACGAGCCCGCCCGCCGCGAACAGCAGCGCCCCGCCGCACAGGGCCGCGGCCGACAGCAGCAGCGGTGTGAGCGCCCCGGTCCACAGCGCGAGGTGGACGTGCCCGGTGCCGGGGAAGGTGCCGGTGTAGCCCTCCATCGCCCGGTCGTACCGGGAGGCGAGGGGGGCGAGCACCACGCCCAGTGCGGCCAGCAGCGCGGGCGGGGTGAAGGTCGCCGCGGCGGCGGGGCTCGCCGGGGTCGGCGCGCGGCCGCGTCCGCCGCCGAAGGTCCCCCACAGGAACCTGGCGCTGTAGGCGACGGTGAGCATGGAGCCGGCGACGACGACCGCGAGCGCCACGGTGTCGGCGGCCCGCCCGGTCAGCAGCGACTCGAAGGCCGCCTCCTTGCCGACGAACCCCAGCGTCGGCGGTATCCCGGCCATCGAGACCGTCGCGGCCGCGGCCACCGCGCACAGCCACGGCGCCGAACGCCACAGGCCGTTCAGCTCGCGCAGGTCACGGGTGCCGGTCGCGTGGTCGACGACGCCGACGACCAGGAACAGCGACGCCTTGAACAGGGCGTGCCCGAGCAGCATGGCCACGCCCGCGAGCGCGGTGTCCCGGGTCCCGGCGCCGAACAGCGCCGTCATGAAGCCGAGCTGGCTGACCGTGCCGTAGGCGAGCAGCCGTTTGATGTCGTACTCGCGCAGCGCCCGCCATCCGGCCAGCAGCATGGTGAGCAGACCGAGGGGTACGGCGACCGCCCGCCAGACGGGCAGCGTGCCGAAGGCGGGGCCGAACCTGGCCAGCAGGTAGACCCCGGCCTTGACCATCGCGGCGGCGTGCAGGTAGGCGGAGACCGGGGTCGGGGCCGCCATCGCGGCGGGCAGCCACATGCTGAACGGGAAGATCGCCGACTTCGACAGGGCCCCGGCCAGGAGCAGGACGACCGCCGCCGGGACCAGCGCGCCGGAGGGCGGGTCCGCGACGATCCGCGAGATCCGGTAGGTGCCCGCGCTCTCGCCGAGGATGACCATCCCGGCCAGCATGGCCAGTCCTCCGGCGGCGGTGACGGTCAGCGCCTGGGTGGCCGCCCTGCGGGCCTGCCTGCTGCGCGGGTCCTGGCCGATCAGCAGGTAGGAGAAGACCGTGGTCAGCTCCCAGAACACGTACAGCAGCAGCAGGTTGTCGGCGACGACCAGGCCGAGCATCGCCCCGGCGAAGGCGACGAGGACCCCGCCGAACCGGCCGAGCCCCTCCTCGCCCGCGTCGAAGTAACGCGAGCAGTAGACCAGCACCAGCGCGCCGACCCCGGTGACCAGCGCCATCATGAGCACGCCGAGCGCGTCGGCGCGGAAGTCCAGGTCGAGTCCGAGGGCGGGCGCCCAGGTGTGGCTCGACCCGGCGGGGACGCCCGTCAGGGCGATCCACAGCGTGTAGGCGAACCCGCAGGCGGGTGCGACGGCGAGCACGGGGAAGGCGCCGCGCCCGAGACAACGGGCCAGCGCCGGGGCGCACATCGCCGCGACGGCGTGCAGGATCAGCAGCGACTCCATGTTCCCCCGGGCACCGTCGTGGTCGGCACAGCGTCGGCACCGTGTCGGCACAGCCCAAAGTCCCAGAAGCCGGATGTTTCCTGGCCCGGCGCACCGGCGTCTTGACCCGAAAAGCGCCCCGCCTTCACCGCTCCCTGATCAATCCCCGGTCCGCCCCCGGGGTCAGCGTCCTCTGCCGGTCCGGCCGAGCAGCCAGCCGATCACGGCGCTGCCGAGCGCGACCCCCGCCCCCATGCCGAACGCCGCCAGGACCGGCCAGGCGGGACCGTTCTCGCGGTGCCGTACGGCGGGCCGCTCGAAGACCCGGGCGGGCTCCCCGGTCGCGGCCTCAAGGACCTCCTCGGGCACGGCCCCAAGGGCGGGCACGGGGGTGCCGGACAGGTGGGTCTCGACGGCGGAGAAGAAGTCACCGGCCGTCCTCTTCGCCACCGAGCCGAGCACCCGCTGGCCGACGCCGCCGATCATGCCGCCCACCACGGCCTCTGCGTCGTAGTCGACCCGGGTGCCGTCCTCGACCTCGCTGAGCCGTACCTCGACGGTCGCCTCCACCGTGCCCGGCGCGCCCTGGCCCCTGGCCCTGAGCACGAACCGGTGCGGGGCCTGCGGGTCGAGCAGGGCCACCTCCCCCCGGTAGACCCCCTTGACGGAGGCCACCCCGGCGGTGACCGTCATCCGGTAGACCCCGGGCCCCGTCTCCTCAAGGCGCTCGCAGCCGGGGATCGTCCGTACGAGCACGGCCGGGTTCTGCAGCGCGGACCACACGCGTTCTCTGTCGATGCCGAGTACGGCACTGCCTGTGACCTTCACTCCAGCACGATAGGCCGTCAGGCCCTCCCCGTCCGCAACGGCTCACCCGCCTCGTGCAGGTGCCGCAGGGCCTGGCCGTACGACTCGATCAGGCCGCACTCCAGGTAGGGGATGCCCAGTTCCGCGCAGTACCTCCTGACGATCGGCTGGGCGTGGCGCAGGTTGGGGGCCGGCATGCCGGGGAACAGGTGGTGCTCGATCTGGTAGTTCAGCCCGCCGAGCAGGACGTCGATCACCCGACCGCCGCGCACGTTGCGCGAGGTCAGCACCTGCTTCCTGAGGAAGTCGAGCCCGTCCTCGTCGGTCGGCATCGGCATCCCCTTGTGGTTGGGGGCGAAGGTGCAGCCCAGGTAGACGCCGAAGACCGCCTGGTGCACGAGCAGGAAGGCCACCGCCCTGCCCGGGGAGAGCACGGCGAACAGCGCGCCGAGGTAGGCCACGACGTGTACGGCCAGCAGTGCCGCCTCAAGCCCCCTGCGCCGCAGGCTGGGGCGGGTCAGCGCCCTGAAGCTTGAGACGTGCAGGTTGAACCCCTCCAGGGTGAGCAGCGGGAAGAACAGGTAGGCCTGCCATCCGCCGATCAGCCTGGCCAGGCCCCGGCTCTCGACGGCCTGCTCCCTCGACCAGACCAGGGCGTCCGGGGCGACGTCGGGATCGTGGTCGGCGTGGTTGGGGTTGGCGTGGTGGCGGGTGTGCTTGTCCATCCACCAGCCGTAACTCATGCCGATCGCCAGGTTGCCCGCGACCAGGCCGGCGGCCTCCGCGGCGCTTCTGGCGCGCAGGACCTGCCGGTGGGCCAGGTCGTGGGCGACCAGCGCGACCTGGGCGAACACCACGGCGAGGAAGACCGCGACGAGGAGCTGGTACCAGGAGTCGCCGACCGTGAGGAAGGCCGCCCAGCCCACGGCGTAGAGACCGCCGACGATCCCCAGGCGCAGGACGTAGTGACCCGGCCGTGGGTTCATCAGCCCCGCCTCCGTGACGCGGCGCGACAGGCGCGCGAAGTCGCTGCCCCTGGTGCTCCCGAGCGTGGTCGTTTCGGTCACACTTCCCCCTATATCTGTGGAGTGCCTGGGTGGCACCCGCCACAGGATCGCGGCAGTGGCCGGGGGCGCGGACCCCCGCCGCCACCCCGGATCAAGGTAGTGCTGACCCCACCCCTGGTGCACCGGTTATGAGGGGTTTCGCAGGGAGATCAGGGGTTTACCAGCCAGTTGAGGCTTCTGTTACTGGCAGGATGGTGCCCCATGACTTCGGGGACGTCGTGGGCGATCAGGACGGCGGCCGTGTTCACGGCCCTGGCGGCGAGCGCGGCATGCGCGGCGGGGACCGGCGGCGACACGAGGCCGGGAACGGCCGGGCGGGCCGCCGGGGAGCCCTCCGCGAGAACGACCCCCACCACGGCCCCGGCCCGCCCGCAGGGGCCGCCCGGCGCGCTGCCCAGGCCCGGGGAGGTCGGCAGGATCCCCCGGCCCGCCGACGGGCTGCCGCCGGTGATCAGTTCGATCCCGACCACCAGGAAGGTGGTCTTCCTCACCATCGACGACGGCTGGGAGCAGGACCCCGGCTTCCTCGCACGGGTCCGCGACCGGCGGATCCCGATCACGGCCTTCGTCACCCGCGACGCCGTCGAGGCCAGGGGTGCGACCGACCCGACCGCCCAGGGCGGCAGGTTCCTCGGCGCGGGCAAGTGGGGCTACATGCGCGACCTGCGCGACGCGGGGGTGCCGATCGAGAACCACACCCTGACCCACCCGAACCTGCCCACGCTGGGCTACGCGGGACAGCGGGCCGAGATCTGCGGCGCCTCCACGGTGATCCGCAAGCAGACGGGCGGAAAACCGGCGCTCCTGCGCCCTCCGTTCGGCAACCAGAACTCCCTGACCCGCAAGGCCGCCAAGTCCTGCGGCGTCGACGCCCTGCTGCTGTGGACCGCGACCGTGCAGCCCGGCGGGAAGATCGCCTACCAGGTGCCGGACAAGAGGCTGCGCCCGGGAGACGTGCTGCTGATGCACTTCAGGCCCAACCTGTCGCGGGACTTCCGCATCCTGGTCGACAAGATCGAACGCAGGGGCTTCGAGCTCGGCAACCTGGACGCCTACCTGAAGGCCGCGCTGCGTTAGGGCCTGTTCCGGGGACCGTCACGCCCACCCGGCCGGCGACCCGCGGAACAGGTCCCGGTCACCCGTGTGGGGAGGGTCGTCCCGGTCTCGATGAGGAGGCGGGTCCGCCGCCCGGCGTACGCCGGAGTCATTCCGGCGGCTGACGACCCGTGGGGGTCACGTGACCGACGATGGTCGTGTGCTCGCGGGACCTGGTGACCCGCGAGCCCTCCCCGGCGGGTGGGGCGCGCACCTCGCCCGCCGGGACGACCGGGGCCCGGAGCCCCGGTGGCACGGGGAAAGCAGGCGCCGCGAGCCGGAGGGGACGATCTTGGTCCGGAGGAGATGTGCGGTCTCCCACCGGCCATGTGACAGAGATCGCATGTGCTCGCGGCGCCAACCCCTCTCAATGCTCTACGCCTTGTAGTACTACTAGTAGTAGAACTACGAGTTGTAGAGCTCCAGCCCGCGAGGGGAAGATGGACGCACTAGACCTGGCACGGTGGCAGTTCGGGGTCACCACCGTTTATCACTTTCTTTTCGTACCTCTGACGATCGGCCTCGGTGTCTTCGTGGCCGGGTTGCAGACCGCCTGGCACCGTACCGGCAAGGAGCACTACCTGAGGTTGACGAAGTTCTTCGGGAAGTTGTTCCTGATCAACTTCGCGATGGGCGTGGTCACCGGCATCGTGCAGGAGTTCCAGTTCGGGATGAACTGGAGCGAGTACTCGGTCTTCGTCGGCGACGTCTTCGGCGCGCCGCTCGCCCTTGAGGCACTGCTCGCCTTCTTCCTCGAGTCGACCTTCCTCGGCCTGTGGATCTTCGGCTGGGACCGGCTCCCCAAGCGGGTCCACCTGGCGACCATCTGGGCCGCGGTGATCGGCTCCAACCTGTCGGCCTACTTCATCCTCGCCGCGAACGCCTGGATGAAGCACCCGGTCGGCTACGAGGTCGTGGACGGCAAGGCCCGCATGACGGACCTGTGGGCGGTGCTGACCAACCCGACCGCGACCGCCCAGGTGCCCCACGTGGTGGCGGCGTCGTTCGTGGTGGCGGGCGGTTTCGTGCTGGCCGTGTGCGGATACCGCGTCCTGCGGGAACGGCGCGACCCCGACCGCACCAGGCCCGTGCGGCGTGGCGCGGACATGTGGCGGACCCCCGTACGGGCGGCCCTGGTCATGACGGCGATCGCGGGAGCCGTCGTCGCGGTCAGCGGCGACACCTCCGCCAAGCTGATGTACGAGCAGCAGCCGATGAAGCTCGCCGCCGCCGAGGGACTCAGGCACGACACCGCCGGAGCGCCCTTCTCCCCGGTGCCGGGCGTCGAGGTGCCCATGCTGCTCAGCTTCCTGGCGACCAACGACCCGCAGGCCGTGGTGCAGGGCACCGAGGACCTGCAGAAGCGCTTCACCGAGCAGTTCGGCCCGGCCGACTACCGCCCCAACCTGCCGGTGGTCTTCTGGTCCTTCCGCGTGATGATCGTCTTCGGGATGACCACGGTCGGCCTGGCCGTACTCGGCCTGTGGCTGACCCGGGGGCGCCGCCGCGGACGCCGCGGGGAGGGGCCGCCGCGTGAGGTGCCCTCGTGGCTGGCCCGCGCGTTCCTGCTGGCCCTGCCGCTGCCGACCCTCGCGATCATCGCGGGCTGGCTGCTCAGCGAGATCGGCCGCCAGCCGTGGACCGTCCAGGGCGAACTGCTCACCGCCGCCAGCGTCTCCCCCGGCGTCGGACTCGGCCAGGTCGCCGTCTCCCTCGCCCTGTTCACCGCCCTGTACGGCGCGCTCGCGCTGGCCGAGGCCGTACTGATCGTCCGGCACGTCAAGGCGGGTCCAGAACCCGTTCCCGCGCGCCGTCCGGACGTGCCCTCCGGCGTGGGCGGGAACGCGACCGCCGACCTCCAGCCGACCCTGATGTACTGAGGCGTCAAGATCATGGAACTCACCACCTTCTGGTTCGCGATCATCGCGTTCCTGTGGACCGGCTACTTCGTCCTTGAGGGGTTCGACTTCGGAGTCGGGCTGCTCGCCCCGGTGCTCTCCAGGAACGAGGCGGAGCGCAAGCAGGTGCTCGGCACGATCGGCCCCGTCTGGGACGGCAACGAGGTCTGGCTGATCACCGCGGTCGGCGCGATGTTCGCCGCCTTCCCCGCCTGGTACGCCGGGATGCTCAGCACCTTCTACCTGCCGCTCACGCTGATCCTGGCGGGGCTCATCGTGCGCGGCGTCGGCCTTGAGTGGCGGGGCAAGGTCCAGCACGCCTCCGACCGCGCCTGGTGCGACCTGGGCGTCATGGTCGGCAGCGGGCTGACCGCCTTCCTGTGGGGCGCCGTCTTCGCCGACCTGCTGCACGGCAGCGCCCTGGCGGCGCTGGTCGGCGGGGTGTTCTCGCTGTCGGTCTGCGCGCTGCACGGCGCGGTCTTCGTCGCCCTCAAGACGACCGGAGCCGTACGGGCCAGGGCCCGCCGTACCGCGATGGCGGTCTCCGCGGTCGCGGTGCCCGCCGCGGTCGTCGCCCTGTCCGGCATCCCCGCGGCCCGTACGGCCGTGGCCGACTGGACCGCCGCGCCGTGGCTGTGGGTCTGCGCGCTGACCGCGATGGCGGCCCTGGCCGCCGGGGTCGCGCTGGTCTGGCGGGGCAGGGAGGGCTGGGCGTTCACCGCGACCGCCTCCTCGCTCGCGCTGGGCGGCGTCGCCCTGTTCGGCGCCCTGTGGCCCGCCCCGCTGCCCGGCCTCACCGTCGCCGGGGCGGCCTCCGGGCCGTACACGCTGGGCGTGCTGACCTGGATCGGCCTGGCCGCGCTGCCCTTCGTGCTCGGCTACCAGGCCTGGTCCTACTGGGTGTTCCGCAGGCGGCTGGTCGCCGAGCCGGTCTGAGCGGCCCCTCGGCCGGAGAGACCGGAGAAACCGGGGGCGGTGGAGCGGCGCAGGTCGAACAGCTCCGACGGGGAGATCGGCATCCTGTCGATCCTGATGCCCTCCGCGTCCTCGACGGCGGAGGCGATCACCGCGGAGACCGGGATGACCCCCGCCTCCCCCGCCCCCTTGACGCCGAGCGGGTTCAACGGCGACGGCGTCCGCAGGTGGGCGGTCTCCACATGGGGGACCTCGGTCGCGTACGGCATCAGGAAGTCCATGAACGAGGCGTTCAGCAACTGGCCGTGCTCGTCGTAGACCATCCGCTCGTACAGCGCGCCGCCGACGCCCTGGGCGACCCCGCCGTGGATCTGTCCCTCGACGATCATCGGGTTGATCAGGTTGCCGCAGTCGTGGACCACGGCGTAGCGCAGGATGCGGATCTCCGCGGTCAGCGGGTCGGTCTCCACGATCGCCGCGTGCATGCCGGAGGCGAAGGTCGAGCGGATCGGCGAGTAGTAGCCACGGCCCTCAAGCCCCGGTTCGTCCCCCTCGGCGACCGGCGGCCTGTCCGGGGACGGGGTACCCGCGAACTGGGTCGCCCGGCCCGCCTCCGCGTCGAAGGCGTAGCGCAGCGGGTTGGACAGCACCGCGACCGTGGCCAGTGGCAGACCCGTGCCCGGCGAGCCGACGACCCGCACCACGCCGTCGACGATCTCCAGGTCGCCCGGGTCGGCCTCCAGGGCGTCCGAGGCGATCCGCAGCGCCTTCTCCCTGACCTTCCCGCAGGCCAGGGCGATGGCGTTGCCGCTCATCACCGCCGCCCGCGAGGCGAACGTGCCGACCGCGTAACCGAACCTGCGGGTGTCGCCGGTGACCACGCTGACCCGTTCGATCGGCACACCGAGCTCGGAGGCGGCGATCTGGGCGAACACCGTCTCATGGCCCTGGCCCTGCGAGGTGAGGCCGGTCGAGACGTGCACCCGGCCGTCGGAGGTGATCTGGACGTGACCCCCCTCGTACGGCCCGACCCCGGTGCCCTCCACGTAGCAGCCGATGCCGATGCCGAGCCTGCGTCCCTGTCCCGCGGCCCGTTCCCTCAGCGCGGGGAAGTCGTCCCAGCCGACGAGTTCCTTGAGCATGCGCAGCGACGCCGGGTAGTCGCCGCTGTCGTAGATCAGCGGACGGCCGTCCTGGAAGGTCAGGCCCTGGTCGTAGGGGAACTCCTCCGGCTGGATGAAGTTGGCCTCGCGCACCGCCGTACGGTCGAGGCCCAGGTGCCGGGCGATGCGGTCCATCGTCCGTTCCATGCAGAAGACCGCCTGTGGGCGCCCCGCCCCCCGGTACGGCGTGACCTGCACGGTGTTGGTGTAGAGGGAGGAGAACTCCACCCGGTAGGCGCCCAGCTTGTAGGGGCCGGGAAGCTGGGTCGAGGTGATGATCGGCACGATGATCCCGTACGGCGTGTAGGCGCCGTGGTCGTGCAGGATCGTCACGTCGAGCCCGAGCACCCGTCCCCGGTCGTCGAAGCCGACCCGGACACGGTGCGTCTGGGCCCGCTCGTGCGCCGAGGAGACGAAGTGCTCACGCCTGTCCTCGGTCCATCTGACCTCGTGGCCGAGCAGCATGGCGGCCCACGGGACGAGCACCTCCTCCGGCCAGGGGTGCACGATCTTGACGCCGAACCCGCCGCCCACGTCCGGGGCGACCACCTCGACCTGGGGCAGCGGCAGGTCGAGCTTGGCGGCGATCGCCATCCTGACGCTGGTGGAGGTCTGGGTGCTCGAATGCACCCGCAGCGACCGGTCCCCGGCGTCCCAGCGGGCGTGCACCCCGCGCCCCTCAAGGGGCGTGGAGGCGCTGCGCTCGATGTCCAGCCCGAACTCCAGCCGGTACGGCGCCGCCTCGATCGCCTCCCGCGCGCCCAGGCCGGTCGCCGAGCGCACCTCCTGGACCAGGTGGGCGCCGACGTTGCCCGGCACGTCCCGGTGGACCAGCGTCTCGGCGCGCCTCGCCCGTTCGATGCCGACGACCGGCGTGAGCGGTTCGTAGTCGACCTCGATCAGCGCGCAGACGTCCTCGGCGAGGTAGCGGTCGCGGGCGACGACCATCACGACGGGCTCGCCGACGTGCCTGACGACGTCCCGCGCCAGCGGGTGGGCGGTGCGGCCGTGGGTCAGCGCCGGGTGCGGGATCAGCAGCGGCAGCGGCTCGGCCAGCCGGGCGGGCAGGTCCTCCCAGGTGTAGATCGCCACCAGCCCCTCGACGTCGATCGCCGCCGAGACGTCTATGTCGCGGATCACGGCGTGCGCGTGCGGGGACCTGACGAACGCCGCCTCGAAGGCGCCCTCGCCGATGTCGTCCAGGTAGCGGCCCCGGCCGGTCAGCAGCCTGGGGTCCTCCCTGCGCTGTACCGGCTCCCCGAACAGCCGTGTCGTCACCGCTCCTCCGCCAGGATCTCGGCGGCCCGGTGGACCGCTCTGACGATGTTCTGGTAGCCGGTGCACCGGCACAGGTTGCCGGAGAGCCCCTCGATCACCTCCTCCTCGCCCGGTGCCGGGTTGTCACGCAGCAGGGCGGTGACCGTGCACAGGAACCCCGGCGTGCAGAACCCGCACTGCAGGCCGTGGCACTCGGCGAAGGCCCGCTGCACCGGGGAGAGCGTGCCGTCCGGCTCCGCGAGCCCCTCCACGGTCGTCACCTCGTGCCCGTCCGCGCTCGCCGCGAACATCAGGCACGAGCGCACCGGCCGCCCGTCGAACAGCACCGTGCAGCAGCCGCAGACGCCGTGCTCGCATCCGACGTGCGTGCCGGTCAGCCCGAGGTCGTGCCGCAGGCAGTCCGACAGCAGCCGCCGCCCCGGCACCGTGACCCGCCGTACGACCCCGTTGACCGTCAGGGTGATCGCGATGTCCCTCACCCGCGCGCCGCCTTCCGTCCCGCTTCCCGCGCCGCTTCCCGGGCCGCCTCTGTCAGCGCCCGTTCGGCCAGCACCCCCAGCAGGTGCCGCCGGTAGTCCGCGCTCGCGTGGATGTCGGTCTCCGGTTCCGTCCCGTCCCGTACGGCCGCCGCCGCGCCCCGCCAGTCGGCCGAGCCCCACGGGCGGTGACCGCAGGCCCCGGAGACGTCCACGACCACCGGGACCGGCCCGGCGCTCACGCACGCCGCCCTGGCCGTGACGACCCGAAGGTCCTCGTCCAGGACGACCAGCGCGGCGACCCCGGCCACCGCGTAGTCGCCGTGCCGCCTGGCCACCTCGTGGAAGGCCGTGCCCGAACGCGGCGCCAGGGCGGGGAACAGCGCCGAGACGGCCAGCTCTCCCGGCCGCAACGCCGATTCGAGGGGACCGGTGAAGAAGGCGCCCGCGGGAACCTCCCTGGTCGCGTCCGGGCTCGCCAGCCGTACCGAACCGCCGAGCAGGGCCAGCACGGCGGGCAGTTCGGCGGCGGGGTCGGCGTGCGCCAGGCTGCCGACCACGGTGCCCCGGTTGCGGATCACCGGGTGGGCGACCAGCCTGAGCGCCCTGCGCAGCAGGGGCTGTACTGCGGCGACCGGCTCGGAGTGTTCGACCTGCGCGTGCCTGGCCAGCGCGCCGACCAGGACGCCGCCGGGCCCGGCCTCCACGGTGGCCAGTTCGGTGAGCCCGTTGACGTCCACGACGTGCCGGGGATGGGTCAGGCGCATGTTCAGCATCGGGATCAGGCTCTGCCCCCCGGCGAGGACCTTGCCCTCCTGCCCTGCGGCGGCGAGGATCTCCAGCGCCTCGCCGACGGAACGGGGGGCGTGGTAGTCGAACGGGGGCGGCTTCACCCGACCGCCCTTCCCTCGCCCGTTCCCCCGCCATCCTGTCCTCCACCGTCCTGGCCGCCGGTCGCTCCCCCGCCCGCCCGGTCTCCGCGCCGCAGCACCCGCAGCAGGTGGTAACCGCCGACGACCACCACGGTGCCCAGCGCGATGCCCTCAAGCGTGAAGGCCGAGCCGAAGGTGTGCCTGACCGGGCCGATGGCGAGGATGATCCCCGCCCCGATCGGCACCATGTTGACCGGGTCGGAGAAGTCGACGCGGTTCTCCACCCAGATCTTCGCGCCGAGCAGGCCGATCATGCCGTAGAGGATCACCGTGATGCCGCCGAGCACACCGCCCGGGGTCGCCGCGATCAGCGCGCCGAACTTGGGGCACAGGCCGAACAGGATCGCGATGAGGGCCGCGATGTAGTACGCGGCCGTCGAGTAGACCCTGGTCGCGGCCATGACGCCGATGTTCTCCGCGTAGGTGGTCGTCGGGGAGCCGCCGAAGGCGCTGGCGACGGCGGTGGCCAGGCCGTCCGCCGCGACGGCCCTGCCCAGGTAGGGGTCCACGTCGGTGCGGGTCATCTCGCCGACGGCCTTGACGTGGCCGACGTTCTCCGCGACGAGCGCGATCACCGCGGGCAGCACCAGCAGCACGGCGGAGACCCTGATGTCCGGCAGGTGTGTGTCCGGCCACCCCACCCAGGCGGCGTCGGCGACCGCGGAGAGGTTCACCCTGGGGTGGGTGTCGATCCGCTGGGTCACCGCGTTGTAGGCGGTGACGTCCCCGAGGACCCGGTCGGCCGCCCAGGACAGCGCGAAGCCGAGGACCAGGCCGAGCAGGATGGCGATCCGGCCGGCGAAGCCCCGCAGGACCACGAGGAAAAGGAAGGTCGCGGTCATCGTGACCAGCGCGATCCACTGGTCCTGCGGCCAGTAGACGTCGGCGACCACGTAGGCCAGCCCGAAGCCGATCAGCATGACGACCGCGCCGGTGACGACCGGCGGGAAGACCTGGTTGATGACCCGCACGCCCAGCCGCTGTACGGCGAGGCCGACCAGGGCCAGCACCAGCCCGACGACGAGGACGGCGCCGGTGACGATCGCGTCGGCCGCGGGCGTGTCCCCGCCGTACAGGGACCTGATGGCGAGCACCCCGCCGACGAAGGAGGCGCTGGTGCCGAGGTAGCTGGGGATCCTGCCGTTCACGATGAGCAGGAACATGATCGTCGCGACGCCGGAGAACATGATGGCGATGTTGGGGTCGAGACCCATGACCAGCGGGAAGACGAACGTCGCGCCGAACATCGCCACGACGTGCTGCGCGCCGAAGCCGACCATGCGCGGCCAGGACATCCGCTCGTCCGGTTTGACGACCTCACCGGGCGCGAGGGTCCTGCCGTCCCCGTGTTTGGTCCACCTCGCAACCATCAAGCCCCACCTCTCACCGGGCCGTCGGTCGGCGGCCGCCCCGCAGGCTTCCCTCCGGCGAACTCCCATGCCGTCGTCGCGGCCCGCGCCACGGACGGGCGGGGGTCTACGGAGGGTTTCCCGTAGGCACCACGCGCGAAACCCAGCTGTGTGATCATGGGGAGGTTGGAGAGATTGGTCAGAGAACTCCCGGTACGACCATGTGATGCAGTACGGTGAGTGGCGCTTTCGCGACTTTGAGTGAACCGTCCTGATCGGCCCCAGAGAAGAGTAGGCGCGCCCCCATGCAGGCTTTCACGCTGCCCGGCTTCTACATCCCGCACCCCGCCAGGCTCAATCCGCATCTGGAACGTGCCCGCGCGCACAGCAACGCCTGGGCCCGCGAGATGGGCATGCTCGACTCGCCCAAGCCCGGTGGCGGTCTTGTCTGGGACGAGCAGGCGCTGGCGAAGATGGACTACGCGCTGATGTGCGCCTACACCCACCCCGACTGCGACGGCCCCGCCCTGGACCTGATCACCGACTGGTACGTCTGGGTGTTCTTCTTCGACGACCACTTCCTTGAGCACTTCAAGCACTCGCGTGACCTGCGCGGCGCCAAGGCGCACCTCGACCGGCTCGAACTGTTCATGACCGTGGACGGCCAGGAGCCGCCCGAGCCGGAGAACCCCGCGGAGGCCGGGCTGAAGGACCTGTGGAGGCGGACGATCCCCTCGATGTCGTCCGGGTGGCGGCGGCGGTTCATCACCAGCACGCACAACCTGATGATCGAGTCGATGTGGGAGCTGAACAACATCGACCAGGGCAGGATCGCCAACCCCATCGAGTACATCCAGATGCGGCGCAGGGTCGGCGGGGCGCCCTGGTCGGCCAACCTCGTCGAGTACGCCGTCGGCGCCGAGATCCCCGACGTCCTGGCCGGGACCAGGCCGCTGCACGTGCTGTGCGACACCTTCTCCGACGCCGTGCACCTGCGCAACGACCTGTTCTCCTACCAGCGCGAGGTCCGTGAGGAGGGGGAGAACTCCAACGCGGTCCTGGTCTTCGAGCGCTTCCTCGACTGCCCCACCCAGGAGGCCGCCGAACTGGTCAACGAACTGCTGACCTCACGGCTGCTGCAGTTCGAGGACACCGCGCTCGCCGAGATCCCGGCGCTGCTGGCCGAGCACGCCCTGCCCCCGGACGAGCAGGTCGCGGTCGGCCTGTACGTCAAGGGCCTGCAGGACTGGCAGTCGGGCGGCCACGAGTGGCACGCCAGGTCGAGCCGCTACATGAACGAGGGGGCCGTCACCTCCCCCGGCGTCTCCAGGGGACCCCTCGGCCTGGGCACCTCGGCCGCGCGGCTGCCGACCGCGGCGCTGACGCCGGGTCTGGCCCGCAGGACGCGCCAGCAGTCCCACCGGCCCTTCGAGCCGGTCGGGCACCTGCCGCTGCCCGACTTCCACATGCCCTATCCCGTCCGCATCAGCCCCCACCTGGACGCCGCCCGCCGCGACTCGGTCGGCTGGGCGCGCCGGGTCGGCCTGTTCGACGCGATCCCCGGAGTCGAGGCGGGCTGCGTCTGGGACGAGCGGCGTTTCCTGCTCTTCGACCTGGCGCACTGCGCCTCGATGATCCACGCCGACGCGAGTCTCGAACAGCTCAACCTGTCGTCCGACTGGCTGGCCTGGGGCACCTACGGCGACGACTACTACCCCGTGGTCTTCGGCTCCTCCCGTGACCTGGTCGCGGCCAAGCTCTGCGACGAACGGCTCGGCCTGTTCATGCCGATCGACCTGGGCGCGGTCCCCGAGCCGCTCAACCCGCTCGAACGGGGCCTGGCCGACCTGTGGCGCCGTACGGCCGCACCGATGAACGAGGCCGCCAGGCGTGACTTCCGCGCGGCGATCGAGGCGATGACCAGCAGCTGGCTGTGGGAGCTGGGCAACCAGACGGGCAACCGGGTCCCCGACCCCGTCGACTACGTCGAGATGCGCCGCGACACGTTCGGCTCCGGCCTGACGATGAGCCTGGCCAAGCTCGCGCACTACGACCTGGTGCCCGCCGAGCTGTACCACACCAGGGTCATGCGTGAGCTGGACACCGCCGCCCAGGACTACGCGACCTTCACCAACGACCTGTTCTCCTATCAGAAGGAGGTCGAGTTCGAGGGTGAGGTCCACAACATGGTGCTGGTCGTGGAGAACTTCCTCCAGGTGGACCGGCTGACCGCCAGGGACGTCGTGGCGGACCTGATGACGGCGCGGATGCGGCAGTTCCAGCACATCGTCGAGGAGGACCTGCCCGCGATGTTCGAGGAGTTCGACCTCGGCGACGAGGTCCGCGGCGTCCTCACCCGGCACGCCGACGGCCTCAAGGAGTGGATGTCGGGAATCCTGGAGTGGCACCGCAGGTGCGCGCGGTACACCGAGGCCGAACTGCGCCGCCACCACCACGGCTCCGTGTCCGCGGTGGTGCCCGCGACGGTGATCTCCCGGTTCCTGCCCTCGGGGCCGGGCACCTCGGCGCTCCGCCTCCGCCCCGCCGCCGCCTCGCACGACGTGCCCTCCTCGGCGGCTCCGGCCGCACCGGCAGCGGCACCGGTGGCACCGGCTCCGGCGGGGGTCGCCGCGTTCAGGAGGCCCTCCGGGCTCGGCACGTCCGCGGCCAGGCTCTCCCCGGTCCCCGTACCGTCCCCCTCGGGGAGCGGCCCGGCGTGACGGTCAGCCGCCGGGGGCGACCACGTGGATCTCGAAGCCGTCCCCGGCGACGACCTGTCCGGCGCGGATCTTGCAGGTCTTGCGGAGCTCGACCTGCCCGTCGACCGTGACGTTGCCCTCGGCGATGAAGTGCTTGGCCTGGCCGCCCGTGTCGGTCACGGCGCAGTACTTCAGCAGGTCGCACAACGGGATGTAGTCGGTTTCCAGCTCAAAGGTCTCGTCCACGCCCGTGAGTCTAGATGCCGCGCATCCTCAGGACATGCAGGGCCAGGGTCAGGTTCAGCCGCAGATGGGCGTCCTCGGTGAAGTCGCCGAGCATCCGCTCCAGCTTGCCGATCCGGTAGCGCAGGGTGTTGTAGTGGAAGTGCAGCCGCCTGGCCGTCTCCGCGACGTTGAGGTTGGTCTCCAGCAGCACCTGCAGGGTCCTGCGCAGATCGCCGTTGTCCGCGTCGGTGTCGGAGGCGAGCGGGCCGAGGGTCTCACGGACGAAGGCGTGCAGTTCCTCGGTGTCGCTGACCAGGGAGAGCAGCCGGTAGACCCCCAGCTGGTCGAAGTGGGCGACCGCGCCGGGGCCGTGGAGCTGGCGGCCGACCCTGGCGGCCTTCACGGCCTGGCCGTACGCCTCCGGCAGGACCTCGATCCCGGCGGCCGTACGGCTCGCGCCGGTCGAGAAGGTCGCGGGCAGGCACTCGGCGAACGCGGCGACGGCGTCCCTGGCCAGGCGGGTGGTGTCCACGGCGGCGTCCACGACCGCGACGACCTCGTGGGAGAAGCCCGCGACCGCGCCGTGCCCGTCGTGGCGGCGCATCGCGCTGGTCCAGCAGGTGACCAGCCTGTCCTGGGCGACGCGTTCGTCGCCGTCCGGGTCGAGTTCGGCGACCAGGACGGTCACCGGGCGCCGCAGATCCCAGCCGAAGGCCTTGGCCCGCGCGGCGACCCGTTCGGCGCTGCCCGCCCTGCCGGTGAGCACGTCGCGCAGGAAGTCGGCGCGGTACTTGCTCTCGACGGCGTTCACCGCCTCCTGCCTGGTGATCACGAGCGCGGCCACGGTGGCCGCGCGCTCCAGGATGCCGATGTCGTTCTCCCCCGGCCTCGGCGGGGCGCAGGCGACGATCCGCCCGTGGTGGTGGCCGCCCGCGACGACGGGGACGAAAAGGTGTTCCCCCCGGTCCCGCGCTCCGGACGCGCGCAGCCCCGCCACCTGCTCGGCGGGGCCCGCCGCGGCCAGCATCTGCCCCGCCCCGTCCAGTACGGCGACTGCGGCGCCGAGCAGCCCGGCCACCTCCTCGGTCACCTCGCCCAGCCCGCCGCCCGCGAGCACGACCTGGACCAGCGCCCGATGCGCCTCCTCCGCCCTGGCCAGCGCCGCGGCCTGCCGGTTGAGGATATCGGTGAGGACCTGGTTGAGGATGTCGTCGAAGCCGACGTCCTCGGGAAGCTGGATGAGCGGGAACCCGAGCCGGTCGGCCTGTTCGACCATCTCCTCGGGCAGCCGGTCCAGATAGCGGCCGAGTTTGATGCCCAGCGCGGCCAGGCCGCGTTCGTCCAGGTCGCTGACCAGCCGGTCGAGTGACTGCGGGGTGTTGCGCAGCGGGTAGCCGGTGGTGAGCAGCAACTCGTTCGGCTTCACCCAGGCGAGGATGTCGGGAACCTCCATGACGTTGAGCCGCTGCACGATCCTGCCGAGGCCGCGTCCTCCGGCCAGCAGCCTGGCCCCGGCGAGTGTCGAGACGCCCAGTACCTCGCCTACGGCCACGCCGTGGGTGATGGTTCCGGTGCTCGCCAGCCGTACAGGAGGTTCCATGACGTGATTGTCACCGATAAGGCCGTCTGTCAGGAAGAACCAACCTTTGGGGTTTCTGTTGGCACCTTTCTCCGTACGGCGAGCTCGCCGGGCGTTCTACCGTCGGCTCAGTGGAACGGGGGCGTCCTGGCCGGTCACAGCCGCGCGGCACGGTGACGGCACGACCGCGACACAGCACGGCACAGCACGGCACGGTGAAAGGCAGGCGAGGGGGCTCATGACCGTCGGAGCGCGTCCGAGGGCCCGGCGGGGCCGGGGCGTCCAGCCAGGACATGTACGGGCGCACGCGACGGGCGCGGCCAGCACGGCCCTGCGCGCGCTGCTGGAGTCGCCCCGCCGCCCCGCGCGGGTGCTCGCGGCCTTCCCCGCCGGGATCTACCTTGAGGTCCGCACGGAGCTGGAGCCCCACGTGGTCGCGGTGCTCTCCGGGGACGCGGTCCGGCTGCCCAACGCGATGGTGATCAACGGCCCGATGCCCCGGGTCTCCGTGGGCGAGGAGGCGTGGGTCGGTGACGGTTCCATCGAGCTCGGCGGCCTCGGCCTGCGGGCGCACCGCTGGTGGGACGCGGCGCCGCCGCTCGGCCCCGTCGAGCCCGCGCTGCTGGCCTCCTGGCTGCCGGTGCTGTCCGGACTGTGCGAGCGTTCGCCGAGACGCCCCGGCCTCCAGGGCAACGACGCCGCCGTACGGCTCGCGCTCGGGTGCGCCGAGGGTTCGCTGCTGCGCGGCGTCACGGCCGCCGAGCAGCTCGTGGGTCTCGGCCCCGGCCTCACCCCGAGCGGAGACGACATGATCGCCGGGCTGCTGGTCGCGCTGCGCCATCTCGGCACCGCCTCGGGCGTCGGCCGGGCCGTGTGGCTGGCCGACTGGCTGGCCGCGGCGGTCACCTTCGAGGCCCGTGAGCGGACGACGCCCATCTCCGCGGCGCTGCTGCACTGCGCCGCCAGGGGTGAGGCGTGCGGGGAGGTGCTGGCCGTACTGCGGGGCCTGGCCGGACGGCAGGCGCTCGAACCCGCGCTGCACCGGCTGTTCCAGATCGGCCACACCTCGGGAGCCGACCTTGCGTGGGGGGTGCGCGCCGGTCTCGCCGCGGTGGCCGGGCTTGCGGGAGCGGGCCGTTGAGCGCCGACCTGGTCCGGGTGCGCCCCGGGGTCTACCACGACTCGGTGAGCCTCATGCGGGTCAGCGGGGCCCTGTCGGCGCTGCCCGGGATCGAGGTGGCGGTGGTGGCGATGGCCACCGAACTGAACCTCGGCCTCGCCGCCGGGCTGGGTTTCGCGCTGCCCGAGGCGGGACAGGGCGACCTGCTGGTCGCGCTGCGCGGCGCGGGCCCAGAGGACCTGGAGACGGCGCGGGCCGAGCTGGACCGGCTGCTCGCGGGCCTCACCGCGCGAACCGTTCAGGAGGGCGGCGGGGAACGGCCCGCGCGCACCGTGCGCTCGGCGGCGCTGCGCGGGGCCGGTGGAGGCGGCGAGGGTGCTGCCACGCTGGCGCTGGTCTCGGTGCCGGGGCCCTACGCGTTCGCCGAGGCGATGGACGCGATCGAGGCCGGCCTCTCGGTGATGATCTTCAGCGACAACGTCCCCGTCGAGCAGGAGGTGCTGCTCAAGAGGCGCGCGGCCGAGCTGGGCCCGCTGGTCATGGGGCCTGACTGCGGCACCGCGGTGATCTGCGGCGCGGGTCTCGGTTTCGCGAACGTGCTGCGGCCCGGTCCCGTCGGCGTCGTCGCCGCCTCGGGGACGGGCGCCCAGCAGGTGACCTGCCTGCTGGACCTGGCCGGTGTCGGGGTCAGCCACGTGCTCGGCGTCGGCGGCAGGGACCTGTCCGCCGAGGTCGCCGGGCTGTCCACGCTGCGCGCCCTGGCGGCGCTCGACGCCGATCCCGCCACCGAGCTGATCGTGCTGGTCTCCAAACCGCCCGCCCCCGAGACCGGCCTGACCGTACGGCGGGCCGCGAGGGCGCTGTCCACCCCGGTGGTGACGGCACTGCTCGGTTCCGGCGGCGACTCCGGCGACCTGACCCGGGCGGCGGAGGCCGTACTGCGGGCCCTGGGCGTCCCGGTCCCGGTGTGGCCCTCATGGCCCGCGCCCGTGAGCCCGCGGGCGGGCCCCGCCGGGACGCTGCGCGGCGTCTACTCGGGGGGCACGCTGTGCGCGGAGGCCAGGACGGTCGCCGGGACCGGGGAGTTCACCGACTTCGGTGACGACGCCTACACCCGGGGCAGGGCGCACCCGATGATCGATCCCTCCCTGCGCCTTGAGGCCCTCGCACGGGTGCCTCCAGGGGACGTCGTGCTGCTCGACGTGGTCCTCGGACACGCCGCCGACCCCGATCCGGCCACCGGGCTCGCCTCCGGGATCGCCTCGGCCGTGGCCCGGGGCGTGCCGGTCGTGGTGGCGCTGGTCGGCTCGCGCGACGACCCGCAGGGGTTGACCGCCCAGGCGGAGGCGCTGCGGTCGGCTGGCGCCTCGGTCTTCGTCTCCAACGCCCACGCGGCCGGGTACGCGGCGGCCCTCCTGGCGGGTGCGCGGTGACTCCGGCGACTCCGGCTTTGCTGCCCGCCCTCTACGGGGAACCCAGGGTGGTCACGGCCGGAGCCGAGGTGTTCGGAGAGGCGCTGGACGCGCAGGCCGTACCGAGGAGGGCCGTCGACTGGCGCCCGCCGCTACCGGGCACCGGGGACGACGTCGCACGGGTGCTGGCCGACCCCCGCAGGTCCCGCGCGAACGAGACGGCGCTCGGCCGCATGACGTCGGCCAGGCCTCACCTCGTCGGGGTACGGCGGGCGGGTGAGGCCCTCGGCCTGCCTCCGGGCACGTTCCTGCACGCGGGCCCGCCGATCTGCTGGGAACGCGCCTCGGGACCGCTGCGCGGCGCGCTCACCGGGGCGGTGCTGCTCGAAGGGCTGGCCGGGGACGCCGAGGAGGCGCTGCGGCTGCTCGAACAGGGACATGTCCGCCTTGAGCCCTGCCACGGGCGGGGCGCGGTCGGGCCGATGGCGGGCGTGGTCAGCCCGTCCATGTGGATGTTCGAGGTGCGTGACGCGGAGAACGGCGGCACCGCCTACTGCTCGCTCAACGAGGGCCTGGGCAGGGTGCTGCGCTACGGCGCCTACGACGACGGGGTGCTGCGGCGGCTGCGCTGGATGGGCGAGGTGCTCGGCCCCGCGCTGCGCGAGACGCTGCGGGCGGCCGGACCGCTCGACCTCGGAACGCTGATGGCGCAGGCCCTGCAGATGGGCGATGAACTGCACAACCGCAACCGCGCCGCCACCTCGCTGCTGGTACGGGAGCTGGCCTGCGGCCTGGTCGAGACGGCTCCCCTGCACGCGGCCGAGGTGCTGCGCTTCGTCGGCGGCAACGACCACTTCTTCCTCAACGCGGCCATGGCGGCGTGCAAGGTGAGCGCGGACGCCGCCAGGGACGTCCCCGGCTCCAGCCTCGTCGTGGCGATGGCCCGCAACGGCACCGACTTCGGCGTGCAGGTCTCCGGACTCGGCGAGCGCTGGTTCACCGGCCCCGCCGCCGTACCCGACGGCCTCTACCTCGGCGCGTACGGCCCGCGGGACGCCAACCCCGACATCGGTGACTCCACGATCACCGAGACGGCGGGCCTGGGCGGCTTCGCGATGGCGGCGGCCCCGGCGATCGTCCGGTTCGTCGGCGGGGAGGTGGCCGCCGCGACGGAGGCGACCCTCTCCATGTACGAGATCACCCTCGCCGAACACCCGGTCTACCGGATCCCCGGGCTCGGTTTCCGCGGCACCCCGGTCGGCGTGGACGTGACGCTGGTCGCCAGGACCGGCCTGCTGCCGGTCGTCAACACCGGCATCGCGGGCAGGGTCGCGGGCACGGGACAGGTCGGCGCGGGCCTGGTGACCCCACCGGTCTCGGCCTTCGCCTCCGCGCTGGCCGCGCTCGCCGAGGTCGCCGAGGTCGCCGTCACCGGCGGGCCGCCGACTTCCGTTGCCTGACGCGATCCCGATATCGTGTCCAACCTTGCGCATAGGGTTGGTTGCGGGGACGAGGCAGGACGACCGATCGTCTGCCGGGAGTGCCCCCCATGGGTTCGGAGGGCGACACCATCGGCACGACCGAGGCGGAGGCGCAGGGCAGGCTGGTCGGCAGGCGTTACCGCCTGATCTCACCGGTCGGCCGGGGCGGTATGGGTGTGGTGTGGCACGCGCACGACGTGCTGCTCGACCGTGACGTGGCGGTCAAGGAGTTGATCCTTCCGCCCGGTCTGGACGAGGAGGGCATGCACGCCGCGCACCGGCGCATGCTGCGCGAGGCGCGCTCGGCCGCCCGGCTCAGCCACCCGGGGATCATCACGGTCCACGACGTGGTCGAGGAGGACGGCCGTCCCTGGATCGTGATGGAGCTGGTCCGCGCCTGGTCCCTTGAGCAGGCCGTACGGCGCAACGGTCCGCTGCCGGTCGTGCAGGCCGCCGAGATCGCCGTCCGGGTGCTCGACGCGCTGCGGCACGCGCACGGCGCCGGGGTGCTGCACCGCGACATCAAGCCGGGCAACGTGCTGCTCACCTCGGACCGGGTGGTGCTCACCGACTTCGGCATCGCCGCGATAGAGGGCGACGTCTCGGTCACCCAGACGGGCCTGCTGATGGGCTCGCCCGCCTACATCCCGCCGGAGCGCCTGTCCGGCAAGCCGATCACCCAGGCCGCCGACCTGTGGTCCTTCGGCGCGACGCTGTACACGGCGGTCGAGGGGCGGCCGCCGTACGAGGGGCCGGACGCGGTGGCCGTGCTCGGCGCGATCCTCACCCAGGAGCCCAACCGGCCGCAACGGGCCGGGGCGCTGATCGCCGTCATCGAGGGTCTGCTCCGCAAGGACCCGGCGGACAGGATGACCGCCACGCAGGTCTCCGAGCTGCTGGGCCGGGTGCTGCGCAGCCACGGTTCCGTGACCCACGACCAGCTGCCCGCCGTGCCGCCCGCGCCCGAGGTCCTCACCCCGGTACGGCCCGCGCCCCCGCAGCCCGCGCAGTTCTCACAGTTCTCACAGACCTCGTTCACTCAGTCCGCGCCCGCCCAGCCTCCGGGACCGACGGGGCCGACGGGGCCGACGGGGCCGACGGGGCCACTGCCTTCGCGGATCATCGAGACCCCCTCCGGGCCCGTCCGGGTGCCCTACGACGCGCCCGGGCTCGCCTCCGGGGTCCCGGCCGTCCACCCCGACGGCCACCCCACCGCCCGCCCCGACGGCCAGGAGACGGGGCACGGCCGCGGGTACGACGCGTTACGCAGCCCGGCCTCCGGTCTCGGGCGTGGTTCCTTCGTCGACCTTCCCGAGGCTCCTCCCGCCTCGGCGCGGCGTTCGGCGCGCGGGCGTGACGAGGAGGACACCCTGGCCGGGACACGGCTTCCCGCGGCGGGCGGCCGCAGGAGCGCGCGGCGCAGGGCCGTGAACGAGGGTCCCTGGATGCGCGGGGGCCGTCCGGCTCCCCTGCTGATCGCGGTCTGCGCGGTCACGGCGCTGGCCGCGGTCGCCGCCGTGCTGTTCCTGCTGTTCTTCCCCGGTTCGGCCACCCCGCAGGCGGCTCCCGCCCCGGCCGCCTCGGCTCCCTCGGCCCCCTCGTCGGCCGCGCCTTCTCCGTCCCGGGCCGAGATCCCCGGCGGTTACCGGACGCTGGGCGCCGGGGGCGTCTCGGCGGCTCTGCCCGGGGGCTGGACGGTGCGTGAGGCCGACGGGGTCGTGACCTTCCACGGGCCGAGGAACAGCGGGCAGAGCGTCGTCGTCTCCCAGACCGCGGTGACCGACCCGGTCGCGGCGCTCGACGGGATCACCAAGGACGACCTGGACGAGTACACCGAGGTCGGGGTCGAGACGGTGCCGTACGGCTCATGGCGGGCGGCCGACTGGGAGTACACCTACGTCAAGTCTCCCGGGGCCGTCCCCATGCATGGTTTGACACGCTATGTCGCGGTGGACGGGCAGAACGCCTACCTGATCTCGTTCACCGCCCAGGATCTCGACTGGGACCGGGGCACCCAGGCACGGCGGGTCTTCTTCTCGACGTTCCAGCCCAACGCCTGAGCGGATCCCACCATCCCGCCCGATAAAGCGTTATAAGTGATGACAAAATCCATTTGTGACCGCAACCCCCACAAATAGCGCCATTTCCTATAAAGAAACACGGAAAACAGCCACGGTGCAGCGGCGAACGCTCGTCGTACTGTCCACCGCGCAGATCGCCAGCGGGATCGGCACCGCCGTCGGCTTCTCCCTGAGCTCCCTGGTCGTCGCACAGCTGTCGGGCTCGGAGACGATCAGCGGGCTCGCCGGGACCGCGACCGTCCTCGGCGCCGCCCTGCTCGCGCTGCCGACCGCCAGGACCTCCGGCAGGGGCGGACGGCGGGCCGGGCTGGCCCTCGCCTACGGCTGCGCCCTGGTGGGATGCGTGATCACCATCGCGGCCATCACCGTGCGGTCGTGGCCGCTGCTGCTCGGCGGCCTCGTGCTGTTCGGCAGCGCCAGCGCGGGCAGCCTGGCCTCCCGCTACTCGGCGACCGACCTGTCCCCGCCCGGGCACACCGCCCGGCACCTGGCGTGGGTGGTGTGGGCCGCGACGATCGGCTCCGTCGCCGGCCCCAACCTGGCCGAACCCGTGGAACGCCTCGGCCGCTCCCTCGGCCTGGCACCGGACACCGGCCCCTTCGTGCTCTCCCTGATCGCCTTCGCCGTCGCCCTGGTCGTCATCCTGGCCGGTCTGCGCCCCGACCCGTTGCTCCTGGCCCGCTCCCTGGCCCCCGCGGAGAACCCGGCGGCCCCGGAAACGGGAGGCCCCAAGCGGGGCGGCACACCGCGCACCGCCTGGCGGGCCCTTCGCCGGGAGCCAAGCGCCTCCCGGGCGCTGGCCGCGATCGCGGTGAGCCACACGGCGATGGTGTCGATCATGTCCATGACGCCGGTCCACCTGGGCCACGGCGGCGCGGACTACTCGGTCATCGGCATCGTGCTCAGCCTGCACATCGCGGGCATGTACATCCTGTCCCCGGTGGTCGGCTGGCTGGCCGACCGGATCGGCCGGGTCAGAGTGCTCGTGCTCGGCATGGGGTTCCTGCTGGCCGCCGCGGTCCTGGCGGGCGGGGCCGGACCCCACGACGTCGCCCGGGTGGCGGCAGGGCTCACGCTGCTCGGCCTCGGCTGGTCCTGCGGGCTGATCTCCGGCTCCGCGATGCTCAGCGAGGCCGTACGGCTCGAAGACCGCCCCGCCGTACAGGGCGTTTCGGACCTGCTGATGAACGTCTGCGGCGCGGTGGGCGCGGCGCTCGCCGGAGTGGTCGTCGGCACCCTGTCCTACGGGGTGCTCGGTACGGCCGTCGCGGTCATGGTGACCGTCACCGGCGCCTGGCTGGCCCTGCGGCCCGTTCACTTGGCGTCGGCGTAGCAGCGCACGGCGACGGCGTGCATCGGGAAACGCACCGGCGTGTCCCCGAACAGCAGCCCGGTCGCCTCCTCCGCGGCCCTGCCGACCGCCTCGACCACCTCCTGGCCCAGCTCGGCGGGACAGTGCACCATCACCTCGTCGTGCTGGAAGAACACCAGCGCCGCCGGAGGGGGCAGCAGGCCGCGCAGGACGGCCATGAACGCCAGCGCCCACTCCGCCGCGGTCGCCTGGACCACGAAGTTGCGGGTGAAACGTCCCCAGTCACGCGCCGCCCTGGCCCCCTCCGGCCCCGAGACCAGCTCCCGCCAGCGCGCCGAGGGCGGCGGCGAGGTACGGCCCAGCCAGGAACGGACCAGCCTGCCCTCCTCCCCCGCCCTGGCGGCGTCCTCGACGAACCGGTAGGCCCTGGGGAAGCGCTGGCGCATCACCGCCAGCAGCTTGGGCGCGTCGCCGCTGGTCCCGCCGTACATCGCCGACAGCAGGGCGATCTTGGCGTGGTCGCGTTCACCGCCGAACGCCCGGGCCAGCGCCTGGTAGAGGTCGATCTGCCCGGCCGCGGCCGCCAGGCCCCGGTCGCCCGCCATCGCGGCCAGCACCCGGGGCTCCAGCTGGGCGGCGTCGGCGACGACCAGCGTCCAGCCCTCGTCGGCGACCACGACCCTGCGCATCACCTTGGGGATCTGCAACGCCCCTCCGCCGTTGGTCGCCCAGCGCCCCGAGACCACCCCGGCCACGACGTACTCGGGCCTGAAGCGGTTCTCGCGCACCCACTGGTCGGCCCAGGTCCAGCCGTGGAAGCTGTGGATTCTGGCCAGTTCCTTGTAGGCGAGCAGGGGCGCGACCCCGGGATGGTCGACCTCCTTGATCTCCCGCGCCCTGGTCGAGGTCACCGACAGACCGGCGGACTTGAACGCCTTGACGATCTGCTGCGGGGAGTCGGGGTTGAACGGGCCGCCGAAGGCCCGCGCGACCTCGTCGGCCAGAGCCTGGAGCCTGGCCGGGCGCATGCCGTGCACGGGACGCGGCCCCAGCAGGCCGGTCAGCAGCTCGTCGTGCGCGTCACGACGCCACGGCATGCCCTCGTGGGCCATCTCGGCCGCGACCAGCGCCCCCGCCGACTCCGCGGCGACCAGCAGCCGGAACCGTCCCGGCTCGGGAAGGGCCTCGATCCGCCTGAGCTGGTCGGCGTGGACCTCGGCCACCAGATCCGCGTCCGGCGGGGGCGCCTCCTCGTCGAACAACGTCGCCTGCCTGGCCTGCGGCCCGGGGTGCTCCTCGGGCACCGGCAGGCCGTGCAGCCTGGCGTGCGCGGCCCGCGCCGAACGAGGCTCGCCGTGGCGCCCCTCGTAGCCCAGCAGCAGCCCCTCGGTGAGGGCCAGGTCGTGACAGCGCCCCAGCCTCACCCCCTCGCGCAACAGCGCGGGGTAGACCTCCCGCGTGTCGGCCCAGACCCAGCGGGGCGTCGCCGTCCCCGCCCCCGTCTCAAGCTCCCGTACGGCCGCCGCCAGATCGGCGACCGTACGGGACCCCTGCCCGTCGGGGCGCAGCACCCCCGAGGTGCCGGGCCCCGCGGCGACTGCCACGTTCATCCGGCCAGCCTGTCACGCGGGACCGACACTTCCGGCCAGGCGCTTCCCGTCAGGTGAGCGGGATCTCGACCTCGTCCTCAAGCGGCGGCTCCATCTCCTGCGGCAGGCAGCCGGTCGCGGCGAAGCAGCGGATCCGCAGACTGGCCGGGGTCACGGACACGTGCAGGAAGCTTTTGAAGAACGGCGGGGTGTCCCAGTCGGACAGCTCCGACAGGTAGCGGTGGAAGGTCTTGCCGACGGGCAGCCGCAACGGCATGGGCCAGCCGCCCAGGATCCGCGCCGCCCAGCGCATCCTGCGCGTGATGGGGACCGGCCCGATGTCCCTCGGCGGGGTGTTGCCGATCTGCCGCGACATCAGCGCCAGCCCCTCCTCCGGGGTGAGGTAGAGCCAGCGCATGCGCAGCCGTTCGCTGTAGAGCTTGCTGTAGAACGACAGCGAGTCGCCGCGCAGCGGGTAGCACCGGTAGTCGTCCTCGTTCACCCCGCCGACGGTGATCCTGGGGGTGGTGTGGGTGGCGTGCATGAAGGCCCCGGAACCGCCCGCCACGATGTACTGGATCGTCCGGTCGCCGACCCTGACCGGAAAGCGCTGGTAGTTGTGCACGTCACCGCCGATGGCCGCGACGTAGTTGTTGGCCGGGTCGGTGACGACGTCGTCGATCGTCCCGCCGCCCTCGATCCTGGACGGCTTGTAGTCGTTGCGGACGTAGATCGGCTTGCCGGTGATCAGGACCTTGGGCCGCGGGTCCCGGGAGACCTCGCGCAGCCAGCGCCCCTGCTCCCGGTCCAGGTCGCCGTGGATGCCGGTGTCGACGCCGACGATCAGCAGGCTCGGCGTCTCCATCGCCCAGTACGGCCCCGGCTGCGCGGGCTGGGCCGTACGCTGCTCGGGGCGGGCCCTGAGTTTGCGCGCGCCGGTCAGGCGGACCTCGTCGATCGCCTCCGGCTCCCGCCACAGCGTGCCGCGCACCCCCGAGGGCGACATCCTGAACCCGCGCCGCCGCTCCTGTTCGAGCGCGGGCGCTTCACAGAACACCCGCATGAAGCCGCCGAGCCCGTCGTACCAGTCGTGGTTGCCGGGGACCGCGTAGATCGGCGCCCGGTAGTCCTGGTAGGGGCGGAAGAACTTGTCCTCGTACTCGTCGCCCGCCCCCGCCGGATAGATCACGTCGCTGGCGATGACCGCGAAGGCCGTGTCCGCCCCGATCTTGAGCATGCCGGGGACGACGGCGTACTGCGACAGGTCCCCCTCCCCGGTGTCCCCGAGGAGGAGGAAGGAGAACTCGGGCCCGACGTCCATCGGGACGCGGAGGGAGGGGTCGACCCCCCGTTCGAGCTGCGCGGCGACCCAGCGCGCCCTGGCCTGCCCCGAGGGGTCGCCGAACAGACCGGCGAGCACCTGGTTCCTCGACTTCCACAGCACGCGCGGGCTGAGCCAGCTGAAGGTCTTCCTGTCGGGCACCAGGGCCCTGAAGGTGCCCATCTGGGCGCAGGACCAGCCCGCGCCCTCCTCGGAGACCCGCGAGGAGACCTCACGCCCGCGCCTGGCGGCCCGCCCGACATCGACCATGGTCATATCTTGGCGTTGATCTTACGGAGACGCATCCGTTTCGTGGCGAAACCGCCCATCACGACGACCCGACTCCTTTACGTTGTAGATCAAGAGTCGGGGATCAGCGCCCCGGGGTTGAGAATCCCCTCCGGGTCGAGCCGCTCCTTGATCCCGCGCAGGATCTCCCCGCCCAGCTCGCCGATCTCCACCGCGTAGGCCTCCCGGTGGTCGCGTCCCACCCCGTGGTGGTGCGAGATCGTGCCGCCCTCCGCCACGATCACCTCGCTCACCACGCGCTTGGCCCGCTCCCACTGCGCCACCGGGTCCTCCTCCTGCGCCGTGACGACCGTGAAGTAGAGCGAGGCGCCCGTGGCGTACACGTGGGAGATGTGGCACATCACCAGCGGCGCGCCGAGCGAGGCGGTCAGCGCCGTGCGCACCGCCTCGTAGAGCCCGGGCAGAACGGCCCAGAAGCCCGCCGTCTCCAGCGTCTCCACGGTCGCCCCCTCCGCCAGCAACGCGTCCCGCAGGTACGGCGCCGCGTAGCGGCCACGCGCCCACGCCTGTCCCGGCTCGGTTCCCAGGCAGGTTCCGCCGAGTTCGGACAGCACCGCGGCGGCCCGCTCCCGCGTCTCCCCGGCCTCCGGCGGCCCGCCCTCGTAGCCCGCGACGACCAGGCAGCCCGCCCCGGCCGCCGGTTCGCCGATCTCCTCCGGTTTGGCCAGCCCGATCATCGTCTCGGTCTCGTCGGAGAGCCTGAGCACGGTCGGCAGCGGCCCGTCCTGGGCCAGCCGCCGCAGTGCCACGGCGCCCTCGGAGAAGGAGGCGAAGCGCCATCCCTCGTAGTGGCGTTCCGTGGGCGCGCGCCGTACCCGGAGCCGGAGCGAGGTGATCACGCCGAAGACGCCCTCCGAGCCGAGGATCACCTGGCGCAGGTCGGGGCCCGCCGCCGATCTGGGCGCGCGGCCGAGGTCGAGGGTGCCGCGCGGGGTCGCGACCGTCATGCCGGCCACCATGTCGCCGAACCCGCCGTAGCCCGCGGAGGCCTGGCCGCTCGACCTCGCCGCGGCGAAACCGCCGAGTGTGGCGTACTCGAACGACTGGGGGAAGTGCCCAAGGGTGAGCCCGCGCTCGCCCAGAAGCCGTTCGGCCTCGGCCCCCCGCAGCCCCGGCCCCAGCTCGGCGACCATCGACTCGGTGTCGAGGGAGACGAGCCGGTCGAGCCTGCCCACGTCCAGCGCGACGACCCCGGCGAAGCCGTGCCCGTCGGCGCTCAGACCGCCGACGACCGAGGTGCCCCCGCCGAACGGGACGACCGCGACCCGGTGGTCCGAGCACACCCGCAGCACCCGGAGCACCTCATCGTGGGAGCCGGGCAGCACCACGGCGTCCGGCGCCCGCGAGGCGTCCCCGGCGCGCAGGCGGATCAGGTCGGGGGTCGACTTGCCCCGGGTGTGCCGGATCCGGCTCTCGTCGTCGGAGCGGACATGCTCGGCGCCGACGGCCGCGCACAGCTCGTCGAGGACGGACGGCGCGAGCACGGCCTCGGGCGGCCTCACCTCTTCGAGCCCGACGGCGGGGGTGCTCGGCGCGCGCACCCCCAGCAGGTCGCGCAGCAGCGACCGTACGGCCTCGGGCAGCTCGACGGCCCCGGCGGGGTCGCCCCATCCGGACCAGAGCATGGGCTCGGCGGTTTCCTTGGGAGTGTCCACCTCTACACTGTGACATATGGCGTCCATTCGTCACAATGACCCCGTAGAGGGCGGAACATCCGCCGACCCGGTGCTCGACGCGGCCAGGGAGGTGGTGCTCGCCGTCGGCGTCAGACGGACCACGCTCACCGACGTGGCCCGCAGGGCCGGGCTGTCCCGCATGACGATCTACCGGCGCTGGCCCGACGTGCACGCCCTGGTCGCCGACCTGATGACCCGCGAGTGGCTGCGCGTCGCGGGCCGCTTCGCCACCGAGGACCCGGTGACCGCCGCGGTCGCGACCGTCGGCGCGCTGCGCGGCCACCCGCTCTGGCGCAAGATCGTCGAGGTGGACCCCGAACTGCTCCTGCCGTACCTGCTGTGGCGCAGGGGCGCCAGCCACGAGGTGATGCTCTCGCTGGTCGGCTCGGCCATCGCCACGGGCCAGGAGCGGGGCACCGTACGGCCCGGCGACCCGGCGCGGCTGGCCGGGACGGTCGTGCTCACCGCCCAGTCGTTCCTGCTGTCCGGCCCCGTGCTGCTGGCCCCGCTCACCGAGGACGCCCTCGACGCCGAGCTGACCGAACTCCTGGAAAGGTATCTGCGGCCGTGAACTCCTCCCTCAACGCGGCGCGGCGGGCCCGCGAACTGGCCGGACTACCCGGCCTCGTGGTCGACGTGCTGGTCGTCGGACTCGGCGTCACCGGGACGGGCGCCGCGCTCGACGCGGCCTCGCGGGGCCTGTCCGTCGCGGCGATCGACGCGGGCGACCTGGCCTCCGGCACCTCGCGGTGGAGTTCGAAGATGGTCCACGGCGGCCTGCGCTACCTGGCCAGGGGGCAGGTCGGGGTGGCGCGGGAGAGCGCCGTCGAACGCGGCGTCCTGCTCACCCGCACCGCTCCCCACCTGGTACGGGCGCAGCCGTACCTGCTGCCGCTCACCCCGGCCGTCTCCCGGGGCCGGGCGGCGACGGTGATGACCGGCTACCGGCTCGGCGACGGGCTGCGGATCGCCGCGCGCACGCCCAGGCGCCTGCTGCCCGGCCCCTCCAGGATCTCCGCGAGGACGGCGCTGCGCCTGGTGCCCGGCCTGGAGTCCCGGGGTCTGCGCGGCGCGCTGCTGTCCTGGGACGGGCGGCTGACCGACGACGCCAGGCTCGTCGTCGCGCTGGCCAGGACGGCCGCCGCGCACGGGGCCAGGATCCTGACCCGGTGCCGGGCCCTCGAACTGACGGGGGACGGAGCACTGGTCCGCGACGAGCTGACCGGTCAGGTCCTGACGGTCCGGGCCAGGGCGGTCGTCAACGCGACCGGCGTCTGGGCGGGCACACTGGTCCCCGAGGTCCGGATGCGGCCCTCACGCGGCAGCCATCTGGTGCTGCGTCCCGAGACCCTGCCGGGCCTGTCCGCCGGGCTGCACGTACCCATCCCGGGCGAGGCCAACCGGTTCGTCCTGGTGCTTCCCCAGGCCGACGGCAGGATTCACGTGGGGCTCACCGACGAGCCGGTCGAAGGCCCGGTGCCGGACGTGCCCTCGGTCCCGGAGGAGGACGTGACGTTCCTGCTCGGCGTGCTCAACTCGGTGCTCGGAACGGCGATCGGCAGGCGGGAGGTGGCCGGGGCCTACGCCGGGCTGCGCCCGCTGCTCGACGCCGAGGGACGCACCGCGGACCTGTCGAGGAGGCACGCGCTCTCGGTCTCCCGCGACGGGGTCGTGACGATCGCCGGGGGCAAGCTGACCACCTACCGGCGGATGGCGCAGGACGCGGTCGACCTGGCGGTACGGCTGCGTGACCTGCCGGCGGGCGGCAGCCGTACGGACCGCCTGCCCCTGGTCGGCGCGACCGGGGACAGCGGGACACCCGGACGGCTGGCCGAGCGTTACGGGAGTGAGGCGGCGGCGGTACAGGCACTGACACGGGAGGACCCGGCACTGGCCGAACCGCTGCCGACCGGGGTGACCCGGGCCGAGCTGGTCTGGGCCGTCAGGCACGAAGGTGCCCTCGACGTCGACGACCTGCTCGACCGCCGCACCCGTATCGGGCTGGTCGCCGAGGACAGGGCCGTGGCCCTGCCCGCGGCGCGGGCGGCGCTCGACCGTTGAACGGCGGCGCCGTATGACGACTTCCGTGCGCCCACGCGGGGGTCACCTGGGATCACGGAAAGACCACGGAAAAGATCACAGAAGAACGGAGAAGAGGTTGGGGGAGACTCGGGGCGACGGGCCCCTCCCGGCGAACCTGGAGCGGTGGCCCACCACCACCCCATGACCGCCGGCTCGGGACGGCGGACGACCGCCCGCCGGTGTGAGCCCGTTGACAGGGCCCATTGAAGCAGGGGTGTGGGCGCCCGCACGGGGGAACGGCTTTATTCGAGGTTTCCATTGACAGCGGGACACCGCAGGATTTAGTGAACGTCCGATTCGCTCAGGGATCGCCCCGCTCCTCCTCCGTCACGCTCACAACACCCTTAGGTTAGTCTTACCTAAGTAAGCATTGGGAAGACGTCGCCGGGGGGGAGCGTTCCGGATATGACACTCAGGGGTTGCGAGCATCCCGAGGGCTGCCATATCGGCGACCTGCCCGTTCTGGCGAGCGCCACCGTCGGGGCCCGCTTCTGGCTGCTGGTCGAGCATCCCGGCCCCTGGGCCTCCCACCTGGAGGAATGCCGCCTTCCCTCCGGGGTGCGCGCCCTCGTCGACAGGGCCGTCGCCGCCGGTGTCCGACCCCAGCTCATCCGCCGCCCAGGACGCCGCAGACCCGTGGAAGGCGGCATCCACGTCATGGTCGCCGACTCGACCGCCGCCGAACCCTGGCTCGCCGAGGGCGTCATCGCAGGTCCAGACGATCTTGACATGGACGCCTTGATGGCCGGAGTGGTCCCGGAGTCCTGCATACTTGTGAGTGAGCCGGTTTTTCTGGTCTGCACGCATGCCAAACGCAACGCGTGCTGCGCCCGCATTGGACTTCCCCTAGCTCGTTCCCTGGCGAAGGTTTTGCCGGACAGAGTATGGGAAACATCACATGTTGGCGGCGATCGCTACGCCGCCAACCTTGTGTGCTTGCCACACGGCCTCTACTACGGCAGCATGTCTCAGGCTGCTGCGATCGCGGCAGCCGATGCGTACCGGTCCGGCGAGATCACTCTCGACCGTTTCCGGGGACGTTCAGGCATCCCTGAGCCACTGCAGGCCGCCGAGCATTTCGTCCGCGCCCACACGGGCGAGCTCTCGGTTGGCGGAGTGGCCGTGGAGTCCTCCAGGTCGGACGGCGCCACCACCGAGGCATTTGTGCGCGGTAGTGGCGTTCGTTTTCGGGTAGTGGTTGAACCCATGACGTTGACGACGCCATGTGGTACGGCTTGCGCCGAGGAGATCACTACCTATCGGCTGGTCGCGCTGGACAGGCTCACCCCTGTGCGGTACGCCACGCCCGTCCTGACCTGACCTGGGGAACATCACGGCCTATCCAGGCGTTGGACCCAAGGACGCCGGAAACGTCCAATGCGGCATCAACCCGAAATACCTCTCACTAAAAGGTGGTTTTCTCATGTCTCAGGTACGTCGGCAGACCGCCCGGCCCCGGCCCAGCTGGGGCTGGCAGGATGACGCCGCGTGCCGGGGTGAGGACCTCGTGCTCTTCTTCGGTCCTGACGGGGAGCGTCAGCCTGAGCGTGACATCCGCGAGCGGAAGGCCAAGGCGATCTGCGCCCAGTGCCCGGTCCGCGCGGAGTGCCTGGACTACGCGCTGTCCCGTCCGGAGAAGTACGGCACCTGGGGCGGTCTGAACGAGGACGAGCGCGCCTCCGAGCGTCGCCGTCGCATGCGCCGCGCCGCCAGCGCCGGCATCAGCGCCGTCGCCTGAGCAAGTACCTCCACCCGGCTTCCCCCTGACGTGTGATCTCGCTGATTCCCCTGCGAGATCACACGTTGTCGTGTAAGGGATGGATACGCGCGGGTGGTCAGTTCCGCGGTGGAATCTTCGGTGTGTCCCGGTGCCCGCGCGAGGGCAGCGGTTTGACGTGGGACGCCGAGCATTCGGGGCAACTCTGGTCCACCCACGGCGGAGTGGTGATGATCCCCCTCCTGCGCCACACCACCGGACGCCCGTCGTCGGCGTGGCAGGTCTCGTAGAGGTCTCCCCAGACGTGCTGGCAACGCAGGCACTGGAAGTCCCAGGCCTCGGCGACAGTGTTGATCTCTCGCATGTGCTCTCTTCTCGCATGGGTTCCGTACTGGCCTGTGGGCAGGACGTCGGCCTATATGCGAGACACACCGATCATGATCAGCCTGCGGGCTCCGGCGGACAGGGCGGCGGGAAGGTCCTCCCGGTTCCCGCTCCACTCCGGCCCCCGTCCCTGCGGCGTCCGCGCGTCCCCGGCGGGGCGAGGCGCGGGCAGGCGCGGTTCACGTCCACGCCCGGTGTCGTGCGCCAGGGGCGAGACGGGCGCGTCGTCGACCGGGTGCGGGGCCTCCTCCACCCGTTCGACGCACTGGCGTTCGGCCACCAGGCCCGCCAGGCCACCCGGCTGCCAGCCGAGACAGAGCCCGAGGCAGACGGCGAGCAGGACCCACGGCATCGTCCAGCGGCGCCGCGAGGGCGCTCCCGAATACGAACCGGCGATCACACCTACAAGGTTTGCCTACTCTCGGTCAACGAAACACGACCCACGGTGACCGACATGGTGCCCGGAGGAACGCGACCGTCTCCGGTCCGCTGAAACACACGGCGCCGTGCCGGACCCGGGGCGGGGCCTCCCGCCCCGGGTCTTTCCCGTTCGTCACGGCCTGTGGCGACCCGGGCATCAGGGACGGTTACGCCCCGGCTTACGCATCTCCTTGTGGATGGTCTTCCACCGGCTCTGCATCTCCTTGCGAAGACGCGCGTCGGTCCGCGACGCCATCCACAGGGCCTCGCGCTGGAGCTTGTTCCAGCTCTCCAGCCGCCGTTCGGGAAGCGTGCCGTCCTCGATGGCGGCGATCACCGCGCACCCCGGCTCGCTGTCGTGCCCGCAGTCGGCGAAGCGGCACCGCTCGGCCAGCTCCTCGATGTCGGAGAAGACCATGTCGACGCCCTCCCCCATGTCGTACAGGCCTATACGGCGGATACCGGGGGTGTCGATGATGAGCCCGCCGTCGCGCAACGGGATGAGCTCGCGGTGGACCGTGGTGTGACGGCCCCGGCCGTCGGCGGCCCTGACCTGCTGGGTCTCCATGACCTCCGCGCCGGCCAGCGCGTTGACCAGGGTGGACTTGCCCGCGCCCGAGGCACCGAGCACGACGGCGGTGCGCGTACCGCCCAGGTGCCCGCGCACGATGTCCACCCCTTCGCCGGTGATGGAGGAGATCGCGTGCGCCTCGACGCCGGGCGCCGCCGCGGCGACCTCCTCCATCAGGAAGGACAGGCTCGCCCCTGCGAGGTCGGACTTGGTGACGAGCACGACGGGATGGGCGCCGCTCTCCCAGGCCAGGGCGAGCAGCCGCTCGATCCGGCCGAGGTCGGCGGTGTCCGTGGCGTGCAGGGCTGGTTCGGCGACGAAGACGACGTCGACGTTGGCCGCGAGCACCTGCCCCTTTGAGTCGCCCGACAGGCCGCCGCGCGAGAGTCTGGCGACGCCGCCGCGCACGAACGCCGTACGGCGGGGCAGCAGTGCCTCGAGCTCGTAACGGCCCTCGGCGAGTTTCCTGAGCCCGGCCCAGTCCCCGACGCAGGGCAGGGCGACGGGGTCGGCCGCGGCGGCCCGCCGTACGGAGGCGCCGTAGTGAGCCTGGAAGTGGCCTTCGAGGCACAGGATCTCGGCGGCCCCCCGGTCGACGCGCGCGACCCTGGCGGGGATCAGCCCGTCGGGCAGCGAGGCGGCGTGGGAGTCGTCCCAGCCGAGCGCGGAAAGGTCGGACGAGACGGGAAAACGTGAAGCTGACAACGTGGGTACACCCTTTTCGAGGAAGGTCGGGTGCCCGGTGAAGGAAGTCGGCTAGGCGGGCACCCGGAGGAAGACTGAAGGCATGCCGAAGAAGAAGACCCGCATGTCCTCACCTCCTCATCTCTCGGCCACCGCTTGCGGCGGTGGCGTCGCCCACGGGCGCGACAACGCCCACTCGCAGAACATTAGCGCGATCTCCCCCATCACGCGCAAACCTTTTTCCGGCGAGCCGGAGAAGCAGGGCCGTACGGCGTGCGAAAGCCCCGGAACCACGGGCTCCGGGGCTTTCTCTCGTGCGGGCTACAGGCCGGGGGCCGGGAAGTGGCTCGTCAGCTCACGGACCTCGCCGTGCACCCGGGTGATGACGTGCTTGGCCTCGTCCTCGTCCTTGGCCAGGGCGCTGACCACCTGGTCGATCCAGGCGCCGATCTGCCGCATCTCGGTGACGCCCATGCCGCGGCTGGTCACGCCCGCGGTGCCGATGCGGATGCCGGACGGGTCGAAGGGCTTGCGCGTGTCGAAGGGCACGGTGTTGTAGTTGGTCTCAAGCCCGGCCTTGTCCAGGGCCTGCGCGGCGGGCTTGCCGCCGATGCCCTTGGGGGTCAGGTCGAACAGGATGAGGTGGTTGTCCGTGCCACCGGACACCAGGTCGAAGCCGCGGCTCTTGAGCTCCTCGGCCAGCGCCTGGGCGTTCAGGACGACCTGACGCGCGTAGTCCTTGAAGTCGTCGGTCGCCGCCTCCTTCAGCGCGACCGCGATGGCCGCGGTGGTGTGGTTGTGCGGACCGCCCTGCAGGCCGGGGAAGACGGCCTTGTTGAGCGCGACGGCGTGCTCGTCGGAGCTGGCCATGAGCATCGCGCCACGGGGACCGCGCAGGGTCTTGTGGGTCGTGGTCGAGATGACGTCGGCGTGGCCGACCGGCGACGGGTGGGCGCCACCGGCGACCAGGCCCGCGATGTGGGCGATGTCGGCGGCCAGCACGGCGCCGACCTCACGGGCGATCTCCGCGAAGGCGGGGAAGTCGATGGTGCGCGGAATGGCGGTGCCGCCGCAGAAGATCAGCTTGGGGCGCTCGCGGAGGGCGATCTCACGGACCTCGTCCATGTCCACGCGGCCGGTGTCCTTGCGCACGCCGTAACGGACCGGGTTGAACCACTTGCCGGTCGCCGAGACCGACCAGCCGTGGGTCAGGTGGCCGCCGAACGGCAGGCCCATGCCCATGACGGTGTCACCGGGCTGCAGGAAGGCCAGGTAGATGGCGAGGTTGGCGGGCGAGCCCGAGTAGGGCTGGACGTTGGCGTGCTCCACACCGAACAGGGACTTGGCGCGGTCGACGGCGAGGGTCTCGATCTGGTCGATGACCTGCTGGCCCTCGTAGTAGCGCTTGCCCGCGTACCCCTCGGAGTACTTGTTGGTGAGGACGGTGCCGGTGGCCTCGAGGACCGCCTTGGAGACGTAGTTCTCCGAGGCGATCAGCTTCACCGTGTCGGCCTGGCGGCGCTCCTCGGCCTTGATGAGCTCGGCGATCTGCGGATCGACGTCGGATAGAGAACCCATGGCGCCTTCACTCCCCTGTCATCGTTGACAACCTGCGAAGACCCAGGCGTACGGCCTCCGCTTTTCGCTCCCCGGTGGTCGCTCCCACCCAATGCGCCAGTCGCGCTTTAGACGATAGCGGACCCTTCGTGCTCACCCCGCACGCGCTGCGCGGCCCGCACCGTCGACCGGCCAGAGCCTGTCGACCTCCGCGTTGAGCGTCGCGCCGATGAGCACGGCCAGGGCGGTGATGTACAGCCACAGCAGGACCGCGATGGGGGCGGCGAGGGAGCCGTAGATGGAGACGGGGGAGAACCAGGCGGCCAGCACCGCACGCAGCACGGCGGCGCAGGCGATCCAGATGATCAGCGCGAGCACGGCCCCCGGCGTCTCCCGCCACCAGCGGGTGCGCACCGGGACGCTCACGTGGTACAGGAGGGTGAGGAAGAACACCGAGCCCGCGACGACGACCGGCCAGTACAGGCCGGTGACCAGGCCCGCGTAGTCGGGGGGCAGGGCGCTGCGCAGCGCGACCGGGCCGAGCACGAGGACCGGCATGACCAGCAGCCCGATCAGCAGGCCCGCCAGGTAGAGCCCGAAGGACATCAGGCGGGTGCGGATGATGCCGCGTTCCTCCCCGAGGCCGTACGCCAGGGAGATCAGGTCCACGTAGACGAACAGCGCCCGTGAGCCCGACCACAGGGCCAGCAGGAAACCCAGGGAGATGAGGGAGACCTGGTTCTCCGGTTTCAGCACGTCGTCGATGAGCGGGGAGACGACCTTGTCGACGGCGTTGTCGGTGAACAGCAGGTGCGCCTGCGTCTCGATCCAGTCGCTGACGTCCTTGACCGTCTCGGGGCCGAAGACCCGCGTGAAGCGGCCGAGCACGCCGATCAGGCCGAGCATGAACGGCGGCAGCGACAGCAGGGCGAAGAAGGCGGCCTCCCCCGCCAGCCCGGTGACGCGGTAGGCGACACCCGCTCCGGTGGTCGCCCGTGCCAGGGCCCAGGCGTCCGTTCCCCCCACCCAGGACAGGCCCGCGCGCAGCCGTGCCCTGGCCGCGCCCGGCTCGCGCCTGCGTGGCCCTCGCCTGCGCGCCGGCGCGTCGGTGGAGGTCATGGCACACCACGGTATGCGCAGCGCCCCTTGATCACGAGCTCACGCGGCAACGATCGAGTCTCGGGGCGGTCGCGTCGTCACCTGCGGTAGAACGCCTCCGCGTCGTCCACGTCGACGATCCGGGCGCCCAGCGGCAGCAGGGAGACGGGAATCAGCTTGATGTTCGCGACGGCCAGCGGAATGCCGACGATCGACAGGAACAGCGGGATCGAGGTGAGCACATGGCCGATGGCCAGCCAGATTCCGGCGACGACGCACCAGATGACGTTCCCGACGGTCGACAGGCAACCCGCCTCGGGGTCGCGCACCACGGTCCGCCCGAAGGGCCACAACGCGTAGGCGGCGATCCTGAAGGAGGCGATGCCGAACGGGATCGTGATGATCAGGACACAGCAGATGACGCCCGCGACGACATAACCGAGAGCCAGCCAGATCCCCGCGAACACCAGCCAGATGACGTTCAACAACGTGCGCATGTTCCGATCATCTCAATGACCGGACAGACGGCTCCATCGGGCACAGCCCTGGCGAAACCCTGGAAAGCCCCTGATCCGGACGGAGTGCCGCTCCACGGGTTACGCCCCGCGCCGCCGCACAATGGAGAGGTGATCTGCGCGAGCTGCAAGGAACGCAGGCACGGCGAGTGCAGGGGCGGCTCGTGGTGCGACTGCCAGCACCAGCCGGAGACCCGCCGGGACCGGGAGGAGGAACCTCCCGCGGAGCCCGCGACGAACTGGCTGAGACAGGGGTGATCTCCGGCTGTTCCCACCCCGGTGGGCCCGGCCGCGCCAGGGCTGGGCGGACGGCGCCAGAGCAGGGTGCGGAAAGTCCAGATTCCGGACCCCGCATTGGACATCTCGGGCCGCCAAGGTATCGTCATGGACATGCCAGCGGACCCATTGCTCGTCGTGCGACGCCACGTCGACCTGCTTCGTGTCCGCAGCGCCATCTGTCGTGACGTCCGTTGACCGTCGCCCTCCGCTGATTTCATCCAGCTCGGGCGCGTGACAGACGTCATCGCTCTGTGAGCGGCACTCCCCCGCACTCAATGAAGAGGCGGCAGGCAACGTCTGCGCGTGTCCGGAAATCACTCCACCGATTTACAAAGGACGCGCACATGACGACCCCGGCCAGGCCGGCTAACCGCCACCACAAGCGCCCGCGAGGCGAAGGTCAGTGGGCTCTCGGTTACCGCGAACCGCTCAACAAGAACGAAGAGCTCAAGAAGAACGACGACGGGCTCAACGTCCGCCAGCGCATCATCGACGTCTACTCCAAGCAGGGCTTCGACTCCATCGACCCCGCCGACCTGCGGGGCCGGATGCGCTGGTACGGGATCTACACCCAGCGCAGGCCCGGGATCGACGGCGGCAAGACCGCGATCCTGGAGCCGGAGGAGCTCGACGACCGCTACTTCATGATGCGGGTCCGGATCGACGGCGGCAGGCTCAGCCTGGCGCAGCTGCGCACCATCGCCGACATCGCCAACCTCTACGGCCGGGGCACCGCGGACGTCACCGACCGGCAGAACATCCAGCTCCACTGGATCGAGATCGAGTCCGTCCCCGACATCTGGGAGCGCCTGGAAGCCGTCGGCCTGTCCACGACCGAGGCCTGTGGCGACACCCCGCGCGCCTTCCTCGGCTGCCCGCTGGCCGGGATCGACACCGAGGAGGTCCTGGACGGCACCCCGACGGTCCTGGACATCCGCGACAAGTACATCGGCGACCCGGCCTACTCCAACCTGCCCCGCAAGTTCAAGACCGCGGTGAGCGGCTGCCCGGCGCACTGCACGGTGCACGAGATCAACGACGTGGCCTTCGTCGGCGTGGTCAACGACAAGGGTGAGGCGGGCTACGACCTGTGGGTCGGCGGTGGCCTGTCGACCAACCCGATGCTGGCCAAGCGCCTGGGCGTCTTCGTCACCCCCGAGCAGGCCAGCGAGGTCTGGGCCGGTGTGATCGGCATTTTCCGTGACTACGGCTACCGCCGCCTGCGGCACAGGGCCCGGTTGAAGTTCCTGGTCAGCGACTGGGGCACGGAGAAGTTCAGGCAGATCCTGGAGACCGAGTACCTCGGCCACGCGCTTCCCGACGGCCCCGCGCCCGAGCCGCCCCGCAACGGGCGCAGAGACCACGTGGGTGTCTTCCCGCAGAAGGACGGCAACTTCTACGTCGGCTTCGCCCCCAAGGTCGGCCGTCTCAGCGGGGACATGCTGCACCTGATCGCCGACATCGCCGAGCGGCACGGCTCGGGCCGGGTGCACACCACCGCCGAGCAGAAGATGGTCATCCTCGACGTCGCCCCCGACCAGGTCGACAGCATCGTGGCCGAACTGGAGGCGAACGACCTGCGGGTCAACCCCTCCACCTTCCGCCGCCAGACCATGGCCTGCACGGGCATCGAGTTCTGCAAGCTGGCGATCGTCGAGACCAAGGGGGCGGGCGCCAACCTGATCGACGAGCTCGAAAGGCGCCTTCCCGACTTCAAGCAGCCGCTGACGATCAACCTCAACGGCTGCCCGAACTCCTGCGCGCGCGTCCAGGTCGCCGACATCGGCCTCAAGGGCCAGCTCATCGTCAACGACGAGGGCGAGCAGGTCGAGGGCTACCAGATCCACCTGGGCGGCTCGCTGGGCGTCAGCTCGGGCTTCGGCCGCAAGGTCCGCGGCCTGAAGACGACGGCCACGGAGCTTCCCGACTACGTCGAGCGCGTGGTGCGCAACTTCGACAAGCAGCGAAACGAGGGCGAGACCTTCTCCGAGTGGGTCCAGCGGGCCGACGAGGCGGACCTCAAGTGACCGGCCTGCCGTACGGGGAGGGCCGGAGATGAGTGAGCGGGCCGTCCCCTTCCACTGCCCCTACTGCGGCGAAGAGGATCTCGAACCCTACGAGGGCGACGGCGGCTGGTACTGCCGTTCGTGCGCCCGCGCCTTCAAGCTGAAGTTTCTCGGAATCGGAGTGCGGTCATGAGCCTGGTGGACATCGAAGTCGGATTACGGCAGCAGCGCGGCACGCTTGACCTGCAGGACATCGTCGAGTCGGCGGCCCGTTTCCTTGAGGACGCCTCCGCGCTTGAGATCATCCGCTGGGCGGCGGCCACGTTCGGCGACCGGCTGTGCCTCACCTCCTCCATGAGTGACGCCCTGCTGATCGACCTGGTGAGCCGGGTCAAGCCCGGGATCGACGTGTTGTTCATCGACACCGGTTACCACTTCGCCGAGACGATCGGCACCCGTGACGCGGTGCGGCAGGTCTACGACGTGAACGTGATCGACGTCAAGCCGTCCAGGACGGTGGCCGAGCAGGAGCGCGACCTCGGTCCCCGCCTGTTCGGGCGCAATCCCGACCTGTGCTGCTACCTGCGCAAGGTCGAGCCGCTCAACCGCGCCCTCGAGCCGTACCTCTCCTGGATCTCCGGCATCCGCCGTGACGAGGCCAGCACCCGCGCCGGGGTCAAGGTCGTCGAGTGGGACGCCAAGCGCCAGATGGTGAAGATCAATCCGATCGCCCGCTGGACGCAGGAGGACGTCGACAACTACATGGCCGACAACGGCGTGCTGATCAACCCGCTGCACTACGACAACTACCCCTCGATCGGCTGCGCGCCCTGCACCCGTCAGGTGGCGCCCGGCGAGGACCCGCGCAGCGGCCGCTGGGCGGGGATGGGCAAGACGGAATGCGGGCTGCATCTATGACGTCCGTGACGTGGCGCCCGCGTGGCGTGACGTCGGCACCGCCCCTGATCGCGGTGGCGCACGGGTCCCGCGACCCGCGCGCCGCCGCGACGGTCGAGGAACTCCTTGACCTCGTACGGCGCGCCCGCCCCGAGATCCCGGTGCGCACCGCCTACCTCGACCACGCTCCGCCGACGCTCGCCATGGCGCTCTCGGGGCTGGGCGAGGCGGCGGTGCTGCCGCTGCTGCTCACCGAGGCCTACCACAGCCGGGTCGACATCCCCGGCGCGCTGGCCGAGGCAACGGCCCGTAACCCCAGGCTGCGTGTGCACAGGGGCGCGACGCTCGGCCCGCACCCGCTGCTGGTCACCGCCCTTGAGCGGCGTCTGGCCGAGGCGGGTGTCGAGGCCGGAGACCCCTCGACCGCGGTCGTGCTGGTCTCGGCCGGGTCGAGCAGCCGCAGTGCCAACGCGACGGTCGCCGGGGTCGCCGCCCAGTGGGGACGGCGCCGGGGCTGGTGGTCGGTGACCGCCGCCTACGCCACGGCCGCGGAGCCGACGCCGCAGGAGGAGGTCGTGCGGCTGCTGCGGGCGGGAGCCCCGCGGGTGGTCGTGGCCCCCTACCTGCTGGCTCCCGGCTACTTCGCCGACAAGATCCGCCGTGACACGCTGGCCGTTGGCGCCGAGGTCGTCGCGGACGTCCTCGGCGCCGCCCCCGAGCTGGCCACCGTGTTAATCAAACGTTACGAGCAGGCCCTGGGCGGGCTGGAGCGCTCAGCCACCGCCTGACCCCGTTCCGCCCGTGGCGGGATAGACGGGAGTGACGGTGACGGTGGCGGTGGGCGAAGGCTTCACGGGGCCGGGAGTGACGGTCACGGTCACCGTGGGCTCAGGGGTGCTCTCGTCCGCGAAGGTGCAGCCTGGCCCGCTCTCGCAGGGCTCGATCCACGCGTCGGTGACCCTGAACCGCATGTCGGCCCGCCCCCCGTCCGCGAGGTCGAGCACCCGGCGCGCGTCCTCCCCGGTGACGAGCGTCCTGCCCAGCCTGGCGACGGAACCCGCCGGGAGCACGGCGACCTCGAAGCGCGACCCCCGCCGCACGGTCAGGTTGACGCCGCTTCTGTACTTCTTGTCGATGTGGGGCAGCCATTCGGCGCATGGCAGGGCGTTGCGGTAGGCGCCGTCCTCCCAGTAGAGCAGTTCCTTCCCGCGCGGGCAGGAGATCATCGCCGTCGCGTTGCCCCGGTCCGTCTTCCTGGGGATGTCGAAGGCGACGCGCTCGCCCATCCTGGTGAACCGCTTGTCGAGGACGACCTTGCTCCTGAAGGCGACCCCGTAGCCGGGTGAGGAGGAGGCCGCGGACATGACGCCGTTCCAGGTGCCGCCCGTGGTCCCGGGGGCCCCGGTGGCCGGCGGGATCAGGGTGGCGGCGACGGCGAGCCCCGCCCCTGCGGCGCCGCCGAGCAGGCCGATCCTGCGTCGTCTGATCCTACGGACGCGCTCGTGGACCCGGGCGGCGGTGACGCCTCCCCCGGCGCCCTCCCACCGCTCGGCGTCCTGTCGCAGCAGGTCGCGCAGCTCGGATTCGATGTTCGTCATGTCAGCTCCCCGAGGGTGGCCGCGGCCCTGGCCGCGGGATCGACGCGCAGCTTGGCCAGCGCCCTGGCGGCCTGGCTGCGTACGGTGACCGCCGAGCAGCCGAGGATCTCGGCGATCTGCCCGTCCGGCAGGTCCGCGTAGTAACGCAGCACCAGCACCGCCCGCTGCTTGGCGGGCAGGGCGGCCAGCGCCGTACGGAGTTCCTCGCGGACGCCGAATCCGTCCGAGGGGTCCTCCAGGACGTTCTCCGGCAGGATCCCTGTCGGGACCTCCGACCGCCATCTCCTGCGCCACCAGCTCGCGTGGGTGTTGGCCAGGATCCGGTACACATACGGGTCGGGGTCGTCCCGCACCCTGCGCCAGGCGAGCCACGCCTTGGCCAGCGCCGTCTGCGTCAGGTCCTCCGCCTGCCCCCAGTCGCGGCAGAGCAGATAGGCGGTGCGCAGCAGACGGGCCGAGCGTTGCGCGACGTAGCCTTCGAAGTCGGCCCGGTCTCGCATCCGATGGTCCTCACTGATCGGTGATGTTCACCGATCACTACCGTCCGGACCCCCGGGAACGTTGCACGGCCGTACGGAACGGCGCAGGGAGGCTAGCGCCGGTCGTCGCGGCGGTCCGAACCGTGCCGGCCGTACGGGTCGTGCGAGCCGGGACCGTGCTGCCAGGACTGCGGCAGGGGCCCGTGCTGCTCTCCCATGAGCTCTCCGCGCATCTCCCGCCACTGCTCCCGCCAGGCGGCCCACTGCTTCTTCAGGGGTTTGGTCCTGGAGTCGCCGATCACCTTGAGGTCGCCCATGAGCACGTACGCCTTGACCCGGATCAGCGGCGCGTTCACGCCGGGCGGCGCCTCGTTGACCTTGACCTTCTTCTCCCCCATGATCGCGATACCGTCCAGCTCGACGTCCACGCCGTCCGGCACGATGATCTTCACCTCGCCCATGACCGCGGTCACGACGATGTCGACCACGTCGGTGCGGACCTCGGCTTCGCGCAGGTCGAGCACGACCCCGCCCATCACGGCGACGGCGCCGAGCCCCTGGTCGATGCGCCACTTGCCGCGGCGCTTCGACTCGCTCATCACCGCGACGAACCACTTCCGCACCCTTCCCGGGGGCCGTCCCTGCGGCTCGTAGGCGGGGGCGGGAGCCGGGGCCGAGCGTCCCGTGCCGGGCAGGTCCGAGGTGATGACGGCCAGCTCGGCCTGGGTGACGGCGGTGTAGGCAGCCTCGGTGCGTTCGGTCAGCTCCCCGAGCGTCAGCCGCCCCTCGACGGAGGCGACACGTAGCCACTCGACGGTGGCCTCCCGCTCGGCGTCCGAGATTCGCATCGCACCGGGATCGCTCATAACTCACAACATATCGCGAGTTGTCCGGTCAACGACTCCTCCCTGAGGAGGACATGACCGCCCCTGAGAAGGGCGGGAACAGGTTAGGGTCCCCTCATGTACCAAGAACTTCTTGAGGCGGTCGCCCGCGGTGACGTCGAGCGCGTCGAGCACCTGCTCCGGGACGGCCTCGGCGCCGATCCTGAGGCGGCCGGGCACAGCACGGCGCTGTACGCCGCCGCCGCGAGCGGTAGGACGGCGATCGTCGAGGCGTTGCTGGCGCACGGGGCCGACCCCGGCAGGATCAGCGGCGGCGAGGAGGAGGGCCTGCCCCTGTGCGCGGCCGCCGCCCTGGGCCGCGTCGAGACCGTGGGGGCGCTGCTCCGCGCCGGAGCCGACCCCTCGGCCAGGGAGGAGGACGGCTGGACCGCGCTGCTCTGGGCCGCCTCGAACGGCCGGGAGGAGGCCCTCACGGCGCTGCTGGACGCCGGGGCCGACCCGGAGGAGGCCAACGAGAGCGGCGAGACCGCGCTCACCCTGGCCGCCAGGCGCGGGGCGCTCGGCGCGACGCGGGTGCTCCTGGAGCGCGGGGCAGAGGCCGACAGGCCCGACGGCGAGGGCGACACCCCGCTGGCCATCGCCTACGACTGGCTGGGCACCCAGCTGGAGAGCGCACTGCTCGAGCAGCTCACCGAGCAGGTCCCCGAGGACTCCCAGTTCGTCGTCGGCCGCAGCCGGGCCTCCGACGGCACCGATCTGGTGACCGTCGCCGCCGTGAGCCAGGACGGGGAACGGCTGGCCGAGCTGCGCTGCCAGCGCGGCCACGCGGCCGTCGCGACCCTTCTGGAGGAGGCGACCGGTCAGCTTCCCGGCGTCGAGGCGCTGGTCGAGCGGGCGCTGCCGTACCGGGACGTCGACGAGGAGGCGGAGACCTGGTGGACGATCGCGGGCGCGCTGAGCAAGCGCGCGGACGAGGAGACGTTCGAGGCCGTGGCGCGCTTGTGCGTCAGTGAGGACCCGCGCAGGCGGGAGTTCGGCGTCGACGTGCTCGCCGAGTTCGGCTTCACCGACGACGAGCGGCCCTTCCTTGACCGGACCCTGCCGATCCTGCGGCGGATGGCGGCCACCGAGGGCGACGAACGGGTGCTGCGCTCGGTGCTCGGCGCGCTCGGCCACCACGCCGACCCCCGCTCCCTGTCCGAGGTGCTGGAGATCATCACCGCCCCCGGCTGGACCCGCACCCAGGCCGACCCGGCCGCGCTGGCCGCCGTGCTGCCGCCCGGCCACGCCGAGGGGCTCGCGCTGCTCATCTCGATGAGCGAGGACCCCGACGAGGAGGTGCGCGAGTGGGCGACCATGGGCCTGGCCGGGCTGTCCGAGGACGGCGAGCCGATCCGCGACGCGCTGGCTGCGCGACTCGGCGACGAGGAGCTGGGCACGGTGGCCGAGGCGACGCGCGGCCTGCTGGTGCGCGGCGACCCGCGGGCCAAGCAGGGGGTCGAGCGGGTCCTCGCCGAGAGCGACGAGGACGACGACTACCTGCGTGACCTGGTCAAGGAGGCCTGACTGGATGACCCACGACGTCTTCAACCAGGTTCCGCCGCTCGTCGGGCACGACGTGTCCGACGACGCCGCCCTCCTGGCCGGCGTCGAGCGTGAGGGGGCGGGCTGGGCCACGGGGGAGGTGCGGGCTCTGGGTGTGCTCGCGGGCTCCGAGCGGGCCGCCGAGTGGGGGCGGCTGGCCAACGAGCATCCGCCGGTCCTGCGCACCCACGACGCCCGGGGCCACCGGATCGACGAGGTCGAGTTCCATCCCGCCTGGCACGAACTGATGGCCGTCGCGGTCGGAGAGGGCCTGCACGCCGCGCCCTGGGCCGACGCCAGGCCCGGCGCGCACGTGGCCCGCGCGGCCGGGTTCTACCTCTGGAGCCAGGTCGAGGCGGGGCACGGCTGCCCGATCTCGATGACCTACGCCTCGGTCGCCGCGCTGCGCCACGCCCCCTCCCTCGCCGCCGAGTGGGAGCCGCTGCTGACGTCCAGGAGCTACGACTTCGGGCTCCGGCCGCCGCTGGGCAAGCGCGGGGTGCTCGCCGGGATGGCGATGACCGAGAAGCAGGGCGGCTCAGACGTCCGCGCGGGCACCACGAGGGCCGAGCCCCTCGCCGGCGGCGGCTACGCGCTGACCGGCCACAAGTGGTTCAACTCCGCCCCGATGTGCGACGCGTTCCTGGTGCTCGCCCAGGCGCCGGGAGGCCTGTCGTGCTTCCTGCTGCCCCGCGTCCTGCCGGACGGCACCCGTAACGCCATGCGTCTGGTGCGGTTGAAGGACAAGCTGGGCAACCGGTCGAACGCCAGCGCCGAGGTGGAGTACGAGGGGGCGTTCGCCTGGCCGGTCGGCGAGGAGGGCCGGGGCGTGCGGACCATCCTGGAGATGGTGAACATGACCCGGCTCGACTGCGTGATCGGCTCGGCCGCCGGGATGAGGTACGGCGCGGTCAGGGCCGTCCACCACGCCGCGCACCGCGCCGCCTTCGGCAGGAGGCTGGCCGACCAGCCGCTGATGCGCAACGTCCTGGCCGACCTCGTCCTGGAGTCGGAGGCGGCGACCACGCTGATGACCAGGCTCGCCGGGGCCACCGACCGGGCCGTCGCCGGGGACCGGGCGGAGGCGGCGCTGCGCCGTACCGCGCTGGCGGTCGCAAAGTACTGGGTGTGCAAGCGTGCCCCCGCCCACGCGGCAGAGGCGATGGAGTGCCTGGGCGGCAACGGCTACGTCGAGGACTCACAGATGCCCAGGCTGCTGCGCGAGTCACCGCTCAACGGCATCTGGGAGGGCTCGGGAAACGTCGCGGCACTGGACGTGCTGCGTGCCCTGGGGCGTGAGCCGGAGGCCGTCGAGGCGTTCCTCACGGAGGTCGCGCTCGCCAAGGGGGCCGACCGGCGTCTCGACGCGGCGGTCGTACGGCTGCGCGGCCTGCTGGGCGCGCTCGGCGACCCCTCCGCCGCCGAGGAGGGCGCCCGCCGCCTCGCCGAGGACATGGCCCTGGTCCTGCAGGGTTCCCTGCTCGTACGGCTGGCGCCGGCGGCCGTCGCCGACGCCTTCTGCGCCTCCCGGCTGGCCGGTGAGGGGGGCCGTGCCCTCGGCACCCTGCCACCCGGTCTCGACCTGGAGGCCGTCATCGGCCGGGCCGTCATCTGACCCATCCCTGGCGTCTCTGGTGGTAGGCGGCGACGGCCGCCGCGCTCTGGACGTCGTCGGCGAGCAGTCTGGTCAGCCGGTCGAGCCGGTTGGCGGCGCACAGCGCGTAGCTCTCCGCCCACCACTCGGCCGGGCAGTCGCGGTAGCGATCGAGAACCAGCAGGGGGCGGCAGAAGCGCATGATCCGGCGCCACTCAGGGGTTTGGTCCATCTCGTCCATCTGGCACAGGGCGTGACCGATCATGTGGTGGACCAGCGAGCCTGACGAGTGCGCCCCTCCGGTGACGACGATCGTGCGTCCCATGTGGATGCCCGCCGACTCCGCGGCGACCCGCGCGTCGCAGGAGTCGTCCGGCTCCGGCGGCTCGGGCAGCAGGTCGGCGCCGAGCCAGATCCCGTCGAGGTCCTCGGACAGCCGGGTCGCCAGGTGGACCGGCATGCTCGCCAGTTCGTCGATCGCGGCGACGAGTTCCCTGCGCGGTGTCCCCGTCCAACGCCGGTGGATCACCCGTTCCAGCACGCCGCAGTCACGGCTGCCGTCCCGCGGCAGCGGATCGCGGTGGCCCGTGCGGGCCGATCCGGGGGTCCTCATCCGAAGCGCTCCGTCCTGACAAAGAATTGCTCTCCGGTGGTAAACGTCCGTCGCAGCGGAGTTCATTACGAGCGGCGGCCGGATATTCATTGATCCGCGAGGGCGCGAGAGCGGCCCCTCCCCGGTGGACGCGTCGTTTCCGGCCCGTCCCCGCCCTCGGAAGACGGCCGGTTTCACCCCCACCAAAAGGATCGAACATGACGACCAGCCTGAAAGCCCTGGGAGCGGTGTGCGGCGCGCTTTCCTGCCTGCTCACCGGCCCGCCCGCCACGCCGGTACCGCCCTCCGTCGAACGTCCCTCCCCGTGTCAGGCCGACGTCGCACAGGCGGTGGCCGGACAGCTCGCGAAGGCGCCAGGCGGGCGTTTCGTCCCGCCGGACACGGTCTCCTACGACGACGGCGCCGAGGTGATCACCTTCCGGCCTCCGTCGTGCGGCCCGGCCAGGCGCGGCGCCGAGCACGACTGTGACGAGGACGGCGTTCCCGGCAACGCGGTCTGCCTCTACGACCGCAGGGCCTACGAGGGGTCACGGCAGGCCATCAAGGTGCCGGGTACGAGGAGGGTCGACGGGATCGGCCTCTTCATGTCCCTCAGGAACGACCGCCCCTTCGTCTTCCTCGTCAAGAGGAACCGGGACGAGGAGGGGGCCTGTTTTCCCGGCGGGTCGGGATACGGCAATCTCCGGGGCGTCGCCGACCGGCACTGGGTCAACGCCCATCCCAGCCTGCGTGAGTGCCCCGGCCGGTGAGAGGGCGACGGCGCCGTACGGTTTGGGCGGGATCGCACCGTACGGCGCCGCCGCCGGTCATGAGGTCCGGCCGGGACCGGCGACCCACCGGGCGGTGAGGTAGGTCCGGTACTCCTCGACGGCCGGGCGCGGCTCCCCCGAGCCTCTGAGCCTGATCAGCTCGGTCGCCAGCAGCCCCCCGGTCGCCGAGCTGACGACGAACACCCCGAGCAGCGGCCCGTCCTCGAACCCGAAGGCCCGCCCCGGCCTGCCGTTGCGGTCCCTGACCTGCCCGATGTCCCGCAGGTCGTCCTGGGCGGCGAGCGTCCGCCACAGCGCCGCGCGGAGGTCGGGCTCGACCACGTCGTGGGAGTGCAGGTCCTCGACGGCCCTGACCAGGCGGTGCGTGCGCGTCATGCCCGCCCGCGGCTCACCGCTGAGCAGCTGGTCGCGCAGTTCCTCCTCGGAGCGCGACAGAGCGGCCGCCCTGGGGCCGAGGTCCGCCGCGGCACCGGTCTCACTGTTCTCTCCGCCCCCGGTGGCCTCGCCGGCCGTCGACTGGTCGACCGTGGGCGTGATGCCGGCCCAGCCGCCCCCGAACGGCCTGCCGGGGCTGCGCGTCCTGTGGTAGGTGCCCCGATCGTCCTGCGGCGTCCAGCGGCTGACGACCCACGGCGTCATCCGCGAGGTCGTGCCGTCCCGGGTCACGCTGGTGGCCAGCAGCCACTCCTCGGTCTCGACGTAGCTCCACGGCCCCTCCTGCCTGCCCGGGCGGGAACCGGCGAGCCGGGCCAGGCCGAGCAGCCCGGCCGAGGCCCGGGGGAAGGACGACATCGGGAGCGGATGGCCGCGCAGCGGCTCGACCGCCGACAGGTGGACGATCCGCGCCAGGTCCGCGGTGATGGGCGGACCGGTGCGCGAGGCGGCGGCGCCCGTCGGCGGGCCCTCCCCCGCCCCCTGCCGGTCTCCCGGCTGGCCCCGCTGCACGACCCTCGGCAGGACCGCCACCGCGACGGCCGTCGCCAGCAGGGCCACCACCAGGACCGATCCCCTGCCCCGCCCCCGCCGGGGGGCGCTCTCGCTCATGATCCTCCGTAGGACCTCCTCCTGCCCGTCGCCCATCATCCGCCGTGCCTCGTGCGGGGGCACGGGGTTGCAGCGGACCATGAGCTGGCGGAACCGGTCTCGTCCCCGCGCCCTCACCGGCCCGCCTCCTCGCACCACAGGCACATGCCCCGCAGCAGGTCCGCCAGCCTCATGCGGGCCCGGCACAGCCGTACCCTGACCGCGTTCGGCGTCAGACCGAGAACCCCGCCGATCTCATCGATCGCGAGGTCCTCCCAGTAGTGCAGGCGGAGGACCTCTCCGTCCTTGGGGCGCAGGCGCGCCATGGCCGTCTCCATCGCGGTCCTGACCTCTTCCTCGTCGTGTGTCCCGTCACCGGACAGCTCCGGTGGCAGCTGTCTCAGCAGCGCCATGAGGCGCTGTCTGCGCCCCTCGCCACGGGTGGCGTTGCGCACGTGCCCCCAGGCGACGCGGTACAGCCAGGCGACGACGGCGCGGTCGTCGTCCCTGGGAATCCTGTTCCTCTTGCGCCAGGCCGTCTGGAAGGTGCACGAGGCGACGTCGTCGGCCCCGGTGAAGCCGACCCGGCGCGCGGCGTAGGCCCAGACGGGCTCGTAGAAGGCGCGGAACATCTCCTCGAACCACTTCTCCTCGTCCTCCTCCGGCACGGTCGCCCCTTCCCCACCTGGCGTCATGTTTCTTACGTCCACCACCAAGGGATCGATTACAGATTCCATCCGGAGAGTAACGCCGGGTAATCGAATCGCCGCAGGAACGGGGGCGACGGACGGCTCCGGGGACAAGCCTCGTGATCTCGGCGAGTAGGGTCGTTCCTGGTTAACGCTTCGTGATCGAAAGGACATCGCCATGGCGACGACACGTACCGCGACGACCCAGTGGAAGGGCTCGCTCCTCGACGGATCGGGCACCGTCTCGCTGGACTCGTCCAAGGTGGGCACCTTCGACGTGTCCTGGCCCTCCAGGGCCGAGCAGGCCAACGGCAAGACCTCGCCTGAGGAGCTCATCGCTGCGGCGCACTCCTCCTGCTTCTCGATGGCCCTGTCCCACGGCCTGGCCCAGGCGGGCACCCCGCCGCAGTCCCTGGAGACCAAGGCCGAGGTGACCTTCCAGCCGGGCGAGGGCATCACGGGGATCGTCATCTCCGTCCGCGGTCAGGTCGAGGGCCTGTCGGCGGAGGAGTTCCAGAAGGCCGCCGAGACGGCCAAGGCGAACTGCCCGGTGAGCAAGGCCCTCTCCGGCACCACGATCAGCCTCAACGCCGAACTGGTCGGCTGATCGACCGTGTCTTCCGGCCGTGCCCGCCTCAGCGGCACGGCCGGAAGACCTGTGTCCCCACCCCGCGAGGCGGGAAAAGCGCAGGTTAAAGCCTTGCGGCCAGGCGTTCCACCCGGTGACCCCGGGCGCGTACACTCAGGCGACCCCCATTCAGCCGGGCGGGCCGTCCCTCTTTCACGGCCACCGTCCGGCCGAGACCGCCGAGACCGTCAGAGGAAAGTCCGCACACCTTGTGAGCCCCCGCCACCCCTCAGGAGGGGCCGGGCGTCCGACCGTTCGTGTCCCCCCGAACCAGGGTGAGGAAGGCGACGGCACCTGTGCGCACGAGGGCTAGCTGAGGGAGATTGAGGGCCGCATGCGCGAGATCTGGCCAGGAGAGCCTTACCCCCTGGGCGGCACGTGGGACGGCGCGGGCACCGGCTTCTCGGTGTTCTCCGAGATCGCCGAGCGCGTCGAGCTGTGCCTGTTCGACGACGACGGCCGTGAGGAGCGCGTCGACCTGCCCGAGGTGGATGGTTTCGTCTGGCACGGCTACTTCCCCGGGGTCGCCCCCGGCCAGCGGTACGGCTACCGCGTGCACGGCCCCCACGACCCCTCGCGCGGCCACCGCTGTAACCCCGCCAAGCTGCTGCTGGACCCCTACGCCAAGGCGGTCGAGGGCGAACTGAGGTGGAACGAGTCGCTGTTCTCCTACCCCTTCACCGACCCGGCCAGCAGGAACGACGACGACAGCGCCCCCTTCATGCCGAAGAACGTGGTGGTCAACCCGTTCTTCGACTGGGGAAACGACCGGCCGCCGCGCACGCCGTACCACCAGACCGTGATCTACGAGGCGCATGTGCGGGGGCTCACCATGCGCCACCCCGCGGTGCCGCCCGAGCAGCGCGGCACCTACGCGGGCCTGGCGCACCCGGCGGTCATCGACCACCTGCTGACCCTGGGCGTCACCGCGGTCGAGCTGATGCCGGTGCACCAGTTCGTGCCCGAGCACGCGATGGTCGCCCGGGGACTGACGAACTACTGGGGCTACAACACGATCGCCTACCTGGCCCCGCACGCCGACTACTCGAGCTCGGGGCAGCGCGGCGAGCAGGTGCTGGAGTTCAAGGCGATGGTGCGAGCCCTGCACGACGCCGGGATCGAGGTCATCCTGGACGTGGTCTACAACCACACGGCCGAGGGCGACCACATGGGGCCGACGCTGGGTTTCCGCGGCATCGACAACGCGGCCTACTACCGGCTGCACGACGGTGACCGGCGCTACTACCTCGACTACACCGGCTGCGGCAACTCCCTCAACGTCCGCTCCCCGCACGCGCTGCAGCTCATCATGGACTCGCTGCGCTACTGGGTCCTGGAGATGCACGTGGACGGCTTCCGGTTCGACCTGGCCTCCGCCCTGGCCCGTGAGCTGCACGACGTGGACCGGCTGAGCGCCTTCTTCGACCTGATCCAGCAGGATCCGGTCATCTCCCAGGCGAAGCTGATCGCCGAGCCGTGGGACGTGGGGCCCGGCGGCTACCAGGTCGGTAACTTCCCGCCGCTGTGGACCGAGTGGAACGGCAAGTACCGCGACAGCGTGCGCGACTTCTGGCGCGGCAACGGCTCGGCGCTGCCCGAGCTGGCCTCACGGCTGACCGGTTCCGCCGACCTGTACGCCACCTCCGGGCGCCGTCCCGTCGCCTCCATCAACTTCGTCACCTGCCACGACGGGTTCCCCCTCACCGACCTGGTCTCCTACGACCGCAAGCACAACGAGGCCAACGGGGAGGACAACCGGGACGGCACCGACGACAACCGCTCGTGGAACTGCGGCGCCGAGGGACCGGTCGACGACCCGGAGATCACCTCCCTGCGCCGCCGCCAGCGCCGCAACCTGCTGACCACCCTGTTCGTCTCGCAGGGCGTGCCGATGCTGCTGGCCGGCGACGAGTTCGGCAGGAGCCAGGGCGGCAACAACAACGCCTACTGCCAGGACAACGAGATCTCCTGGATCGACTGGTCCCCGGCCGGGACCGACAAGGAGCTGCTGGACTTCGTCAGGGGCCTTTCCGAGCTGCGGCGCGAGCACCCCGTCTTCCGGCGGCGCCGGTTCTTCCACGGTCGCAGGGCCGAGGACGGCACCCGCGACATCGTCTGGCTGACCCCCTCGGGCGAGGAGATGTCGGCCGCCGACTGGCACACCGGCTACGCCAAGTCGCTGGCGGTCTTCCTGAACGGCTCGGCCATCACCGAGCCCGGCCCGCGTGGCGAGCCGATCGTGGACGACTCGTTCCTGCTGCTGATCAACGGCCACCACGAGGACCTGACCTTCACCGTCCCCGACGCCAGGTACGGCGCGCGCTGGCTGTCCGTGCTGGACACCGCGCGGGAGGGCGGCGACGAGGCCTCCCACGAGGGGCCCTGGCCCGCCGACGCCCACGTCCCGGTGACCTCCCGCTCGATCAGGATCCTGCGCTGCCGCCGCCCCTAGGGTCTGGACAGCAGGATGAGGACGAAGGTGGTCAGCCCCGCGAGAAGGTGCAGCAGGATCGTGAGGACCGGCGGGCGCTGATCGGCGCCGCGGGCGTGACGGCCGCCGCCGAGCCAGCGGGTGGACATGGTGAAGCCGAGCAGGGCCGTCAGCGCGAGCGCCCCGAACGCCACCCAGGCCAGCGCCCGGCGGTCGGTGACCAGGTAGGCGCCCCAGCAGCTCAGGGCCGACATGGCGAGCATCGGGTGGGCGAAGAGCAGCGCGGTGGGGAAACGGGTGACCTTCGCCGCCTGGCTGCGCGGCCCGCCGTGGAGCAGCCACAGCCGCAACAGGCGGATACCGAACATCGCGGTGATCAACCACGTCACGATCGCGGCCAGCCCCACACTGCCTCCCCCGTCTCTTTTGCCGCATCATGTAACGCCACTCGCCCCGGTTTCACCGGAAGTGTCGAATCCGTTACCGAACGTTCTCGCGGGAGGGCCGTACGGTCCCCTGTGCGAAGGTAGGGGGATGCGTCTCATCCACCCGGCCACCTCCGACGAGGTCGATCTCGCCCGGCTCTACGCCTACCCCCGCGAACGGTGCGTCCGGCTCAACATGGTGGCCAGCGCCGACGGGGCCGCCTGGCTCGACGGGCTGTCCGGCGGGCTGTCGGGCCGTGGCGACCGGCGGGTCTTCGGGGTGCTGCGCGGGCAGGCCGACGTCGTCCTGGCAGGCGCCACGACGGTCAGGGCCGAGGGGTACGGCCCCGCCAGGCCCCGGGAGTCGTGGCGTCACCTGCGTGAGGGGCGTCCCGCGGCGCCACCGGTGGCCGTGCTCACCCGGCTGCTCGACCTGGACCTCGGAAGCCCGCTGTTCACCGAGGCCGAGCCGTACGCCAGGACGATCGTGGTCACCTGTGAGGCGGCTCCCGCGCAGCGGCGTGAGGAGACGGCCGAGGTGGCCGAGGTGATCGTGGCCGGCGGCGACCGGATCGACCTGGCCGCGGCGCTGGCCGAGCTGGCCTCACGTGGCCTGGGGCGGGTGCTGTGCGAGGGCGGCCCCAAGGTCAACGCCCAGCTCGCCGAGGCCGACCTGGTCGACGAGCTGTGCCTGACGGTGAGCCCGCTGCTGACCGGCGGCGCCGCGGCGCGCATCCTCAACGGTCCCCCGGCGTCGGTCCGGCTGGATCTGGCCCATGTCCTGGAGGAGGACGGTTTCCTGTTCACCAGGTATGTCCGTCCTCTCCGGTAGAAAGGTCAGGCTAGCCCGACGAACGGACGACGAGGAGTGACATGAACCTGCCGCTGCGGCCCCCGGTCGCGCCGATGCTGGCCAAGGCCGTCAAGTCCCTGCCGCCGCAGGACGGCACCATGCTCTACGAGCCGAAGTGGGACGGCTACCGGTGCGTCGTCTTCCGCGACGGCGACGAGGTCTACCTCGGCAGCCGCAACAAACGGCCGTTCACCCGCTACTTCCCCGAGCTGGTGGAGGCGGTGCGGGCGGAGCTGCCCGAGCGGGTGGTGGTGGACGGGGAGATCGTCATCCGCGGCGGCCAGACACTCGACTTCGAGGCCCTGCAGCAGCGCATCCACCCCGCGGCCTCCCGGGTGAGACTTCTGGCCGAGCAGACGCCCGCCTCGTTCGTCGCCTTCGACCTGCTGGCCCTCGGCGACGAGTCCCTCATGGAGGTCCCCTTCGCCGAGCGCAGGGCACGCCTTGAGTCGATCTTCGGCAACGCGGGCCGGAGCATACGGCTGACGCCGGTGACCACCTCGCAGGAGCGGGCGGCCGAGTGGTTCGAGACGTTCGAGGGCGCCGGGCTCGACGGCATCGTGGCCAAGCCCGGCGGCCTGCCGTACCAGCCGGACAAGAGGGTGATGTTCAAGGTCAGGCACGAGCGCACGGCGGACGCCGTGGTCGCGGGCTACCGCGAGCACAAGTCGGGGCCGGTGGTCGGCTCTCTGCTGCTCGGCCTCTACGACGCCGAGGGCGCCCTGAGGCACGTCGGCGTCGCGGCCTCCTTCCCGATGAAGCGCAGGGCGGAGCTGGTCGAGGAGCTGGCGCCGTACGTGAGCCAGGACGGTCACCCGTGGAGCGCCGAGTCCCTGCCCGGGGCGATCTCCAAGTGGAGCGCGACCAAGGACCTGTCGTTCGTGCCGCTGCGGCCCGAGCTGGTGATCGAGGTCGCCTACGACCACATGGAGGGCACGCGTTTCCGGCACACCGCCCACTTCCGCCGCTGGCGCCCCGACCGGACTCCGGAGTCGTGCACGTTCGAGCAGCTCGAACAGCCCGTCTCCTATGACCTGGACGACATCCTGGCCCGCTGAGGGACCGGTGGATCAGTCTCGCGCCTTGCTCGGCTGCACCCGCTTCGGCTCGCCGGGCATCTTGGGATAGTTGGGGGGATAGGGCAGGTCCTGCGCGCCGTCGCGTTCGTACCATTCGAGCAGTGGCTCGATCGAGAAGGCCTGGTCGTCGATCGCGGCGTGCACGTCGCCCAGCTTGGCGAAGCGGGCCGGGACCGTACGGATGTCGAAGTCGCGCGGGTCCGCGTCGGCCAGTTCCTCCCAGGTGAGCGGGGCCGAGACCGGGGCGTTGGGCCTGGCCCGCACCGAGTAGGCGGCGGCCAGGGTCCGGTCGCGGGCGTTCTGGTTGTAGTCGATGAAGATCCGCTCGCCCCGCTCCTCCTTCCACCAGGCGGTGGTGGCCAGGTGGGGTACCCGGCGCTCGACCTCGCGGGCGAGGGCGATGCCGGCGTGGCGCACCTGGATGAAGTCCCAGCGCGGCTCGATGCGCACGGCCACGTGGACGCCCCGGCCGCCCGAGGTCTTGGCGAAGCCGGTCACGCCGAGCTCCTGGAGGACGTCGCGGACCGTGAAGGCCACCTGCCGCGCCTCCGCGAAGCCCGTTCCCGGTTGCGGGTCGACGTCGACACGCAGTTCGTCGGGGTGCTCGGTGTCACCGGAGCGCACCTGCCAGGGGTGGAAGTCAATGGTGCCCAGGTTGGCGCAGTAGGCCAGGGAGGCGACCTCGGTCACGCACAACGCGTCGGCGGTGCGCCCGCTGGGGAAGCGGACCGTGGCCGTGCGCACCCAGTCGGGCCGCTTGACGGGCATCCGCTTCTGGTAGATCTCCTCCCCCTCGACCCCGTCCGGGTAGCGCCTGAGGTGGGTGGGGCGGTCACGGAGGGCGCGCAGCGCCCCCTCGCCCACGCTCACGTAGTACTCGACGAGCTCTCGCTTGGTCACCCCGATCTCGGGGAAGTAGACCTTGTCGGGATTGGTGACCTTGATCACCCTGTCTTCGACAGTGAGTTCGATGTACGGCGACGGCATACGTCCGACCGTACCCCTTGTGGGCCTTCCGGGACCCGCTTCCGTGCAGTGGGTCGCGGGGTGGGTCCGTCCCGGAGCCGCCGCGGCGGCGGGACCGCGTACTCGACGGGACGGACCACGTGACCATCCGCCTGCTCTCCGGTCCGAGCGCTGGCGCGTCACTCGGCCGGCGGCGTTCTCGGCCGTCCCGTTGATCCTCGGACGACCGGGCGGACGATCTCACCCTTCAACAGGAAGGTGAAATACCCCCCACATCTCTAAAGACGCCAAATCGGGCATAAATGGATGCTTCGCCCCCAAGATTTTTCCTCCAGGGGTGTACGGCGGGAACCACCCGGGGACACCGCCGGGAGCGCATAGGCTTGAGGGATGGAAAAGGTGGTCAAGAGCGACGCCGAATGGCGCGTCCAGCTCTCTCCCGAGGAGTTCCACGTGCTCCGCCAGGCGGGCACCGAGCGCCCCTTCACCGGTGAGTACGTCGACACCAAGACCGAGGGCGTCTACAGCTGCCGGGCCTGCGGGGCCGAGCTGTTCCGCTCGGACACCAAGTTCGACAGCCACTGCGGCTGGCCCAGCTTCTACGAGCCGTCGCAGTCGGAGGCGGTGACCCTGATCGAGGACCGCTCACTGGGCATGGTCCGGGTCGAGGTCCGGTGCGCGACCTGCGACTCCCACCTCGGCCACGTCTTCCACGGCGAGGGCTACGGCACCCCGACCGACGACCGTTACTGCATCAACTCCGTGTCCCTGCGGCTCGAACCCGCCGAGTAACCGGCGCCCGGCGCCCCGCGACGTGATCCCCGACGGAGAGCGCGGGCGCCCGGCACGGCACGGCACCATAACTCAAAGTACGCGACCGCCTCCGCAACGTGTTCTTGCTCAGGGAGCAACCGTGCACCTCCGGCACAGGTGGGAGATCGTCGAGACCATTGGCCGGGTGATCACCCAGCGCTGCAGGGTCTGCGGCAGGACCAGGGTCCGGGTGAGATGACCCGTCGTCACTTCGGCTCGGGGTAGGTGAGGCGGCAGTCACGGTCCTTGGAGCCGATGATGTTCGCCAGGACGGGGTTGCCGTTCTCGCCGAACCTCGCCTGGACGAAGACCACGGGGTTCGGATCGCCGACCTCTCCGACGAGGTAGTCACGACCCGTCTCGCAGAGCTTGAGGGCCTGCTTGGAGTTGCTCGCGGAGTCGGGAAGGTCGGTGTAGATGCGCAGGTAGCCGCCGACGATCCGGATGTCCTTCAGCCGCTTGGTCGCCTTGTGCTCGATGAAGTAGGCCAGCGCCTGTTTGTCGGTGTGCTTGGACAGCCCCCCGGCCTTGGCCTCCTGACCCTTCTTCGCCTTACCCGGCTTGTCGGCCGCGGCCTTTTCAGCGGCCTTCCCAGGGTCCTTCGCCGAACCCCCCGTCTCGGCGGGCGCCGCCACGGGGGCGGTCACCAGCGCCCGCCCCATCTCCTGCTCCTGCGTCCGCGCGCCCGGCCGCAGCAGCGAGCCGCCGAGCACCAGCAGCGCCGCGACCAGCGCGGCCGCCCCGACCAGCGCCCGGAGCGTCCCGGGGAGACGGGACCGGCTCCGGCTCCTCCTGCGGCGGTTCCCGCCCGTTTCCATCCTCGGCCTCACAGACGGCGTCGTTCTCCCCGGGCGTCCCCCGGCGGCGGTGTCATGGCGCCACTACGGCAGCGCGGCGATCAGCTCTCCGGCCGGCTTGCGGACGCCCGTGTAGAAGGGGATCTCCTCCCGGGTGTGCAGCCGTGCCCGCGCTCCCCTCAGGGTTCGCATGAGGTCGACGATGCGGTGCAGTTCGTCGGCCTCGAAGGCGAGCATCCACTCGTAGTCGTTCAGCGCGAAGCAGGCGACGGTGTTCGCCCTGACGTCGGGGTACTCCCGGGCCATCTTGCCGTGCTCGGCCAGCATCGCGCGGCGCTCGGCGTCCTCCAGGAGGTACCACTCGAGGGAGCGGACGAACGGGTAGACGCAGACGTATCCGCGCGGCTCCTCCTCGGCGAGGAAGGCCGGGATGTGCGACTTGTTGAACTCGGCGGGCCGGTGCAGCGCCATGACCGACCAGACGGGCTCGGCCAGCCGCCCCAGCTCGGTGCGGCGGAACCTGGAGTAGGTCTCCTGCAGGTCGTCGGCGGACGGCGCGTGCCACCAGAACATGAAGTCGGCGTCCGCGCGGAACCCGGCGACGTCGTACAGACCCCGGGTGACCACGTCCTTCTCCGCCACCTGGGCCAGCAGGTCCTCGACCTCGTCGGCCATTCCCTCGCGGTTGGCCGGGCAGCGCTCGCGCAGCCGGAAGACCGACCACATGGTGTAGCGGATCACCTGGTTCAGGTCGCGTGCCTTCGGCCGCGGGTTCCCGTCCGTCGTCCTCACCCCTTCGTCAGCGAATCAGCTTTCCCATGCCATTGTCCCGCCGGATCCAGGTGGTCCAGAATCCGGGCCGCCGCGGTACGGGCGGTCGCCACGCAGGCGGGGACGCCGAGGCCGTCGTAGGCGGCGCCGCACACGGCCAGGCCGGGGTGCGAGGCGACGGCCGCGCGGACGCGGGCCACCCGGTCGAGGTGGCCGACGTCGTACTGCGGCAGGGAGCCGCCCCAGCGGGTCACCCTGGAGTCGCGGGGCAGCCCGCGCGCCCCGGCGACCTCGGCCATCTCCTCCACCGCCAGGGCGACCAGCTCGGCGTCGTCGCGCTGGAGCAGCGCCTCCTCGCCCAGGCGGCCGACGGAGCAGCGCAGCATAATCAGATCGGGGTCGGCCTCGGCCAGGTGCGGCCACTTGACCGAGCTGAACGTGGCGGCCTTGACCGCGCGCCGCTCGACGGGCGGGACCAGGTAACCGCTGCCGGTCGGCGGCTCGGGGAAGGCCTCCCTGGGGTAGGCGAGCGTGACGACGGCCATGCTGGCGTACTCGATCCTGGCCAGCTCGGCCGCGGCCCCGGGCACCTCGGCCGCGAGCAGGCGACCGGCCGCCGGAGCGGGCACCGCGACGACCACGGCGTCCGCCTCGATCACCTCGGGCTCGGGCACCGGCCCCGCGACGAGACGCCAGCCGCTCTCGGTACGGCGCAGCTCCCTGACCGTGACACCGGTCCTGATCTCCGCGCCGGAGGCCTCGGCGACGGCCGCGGGCAGGGAGCCCATGCCCCGGCGCAGCGTGGTGAAGACCGGCCCCTCCTGCCGCGCCCCGGTGACGATCTCGCGGGCGGCGGTGAGCAGTGACCGCTCCGACCTGGCCGCCGCGGCGATCCCGGGCATCGTCGCCTCAAGCGACAGGCGCTCGGCCCGGCCCGCGTAGACGCCGCCGAGCATCGGCTCGACCAGCCGCTCGACCACCTCCTCGCCCATCCTGGCCCGGATGTAGGAGGCGACGGAGACGTCGGTCGTGACGAGGGTGGCGGGCAGGACGCGATCCAGCGGGACACGCGCGAGACCGGCGGGGCTCAGCACGCCCGACCTGACCAGCGCGGCCAGGTCCGAGGGGACACCCATGACCTGCCCCGCGGGCATGGCGCGCAGCGCGCCCCTGCTGAGGATGGCCGCCCGGGTCGTCGCGGGGTCGCGTAGCTCCCCTCCGAGGCCGACGCCCTCGGCCAGTGCCTTACCCTCGGGGCGCCGTGCGAGCATGGCCTCCGCCCCGGCGTCCACCTGGACGCCCGCGACCTCGGAGGCGAACAGCTTGCCGCCGATCCGCCGGGCGCCGTCGAGCACGGTCACCCGGACGCCCTCACCGCCCTGCCTGAGGTACCACGCGGCCGCCAGACCCGCGATCCCCCCGCCGACGACCACCACATGGCACCGGTTGCCTTCCATGACTCCTGACCGTACCTCCCGCCATGGCCGCCCGCGTGTTTCCCCCGTCCCGTGGCGGGCCGTACCGGAACGTGATGCCATCGTGATCCCTCCGGCAAAACCGCGCCACCGCCGGAACCGTCTCCAGGGGCATGAGAAAACTCGCGTACGGCGTGTGCGTGACGGCCATCGCGCTGTCCCTGTCCTCCTGCGCCGGACAGAGCACGGGATCGATCCCGGACTCGGGCGGCTCCGCCGAGAACCAGGCCGCACCGGCGATGGCCGAGTCGTCCCCCCGGCCGAGGAAGGAGGCCGCACCCAAGCGGGACGAACAGGTGAAGCTGGTCGCGCAGGATCGGGCGATCATCTACACGGCCGAGCTGACCGTCCGCGCCAAGGACGTCGTCGCCGCGGCCGACACGGCGCGGCGGATCGTCACCGCGGCGGGCGGCCACCTGTCCACGGAGAAGTCGGACACCGGCTACGGTGACCGCGCCTCGACCAGCCTGACCTTCAAGGTCCCGCCCTCGGCCTACCCGGGGGTGCTGCAGCGCCTGGGCGGGGAGCTGGGCAGGCGTGAGTCGCTGCAGCAGAACACCGAGGACGTCACCGAGCAGGTCGCCGACGTGGAGAGCCGGCTACGGTCCTCGCAGGCCGCGCTCGACTCGCTGCGCTCCCTGATGAAGAAGGCCAAGACGATCGGTGAGGTGCTGGACGTCGAACGGGAGGTCTCGGCGCGCGAGGCCGACCTCGAATCCCTCCAGGCCCGGCAGAAGACGCTCGCCTCGCAGACGAGCATGGCGACGCTGACGCTGAACCTGATCGGTCCCGAGGTCACCGTCGAGGAGCCGGAGGAGGAGTCCCCCGGTTTCCTCGGTGGCCTGCGCTCCGGCTGGCGGTCCCTCGTCGCGGCCGTCGGGATCGGTCTCGTCGTCCTGGGCGCGCTGCTGCCCTGGCTGGCCGTACTGGGCCTGATCGGGCTGGCCGTGGTCCTCCTGCGGCGCCTGTTCAGGGGCGGGTCCGCGCCCGCCGTACCGGATCGGGAGCCGGTCGAGCCCTCCGAACCCGCCGAGCGGGCCGAGGCCGAGGAGGCCTGACGGCCTCAGCGGGCCGAGGCCTCGTGGACGAAGTCCGTCAGGCGGGCGAGCTGGTCGGGATCGGTCGAGGGCAGCACGCCGTGGCCGAGGTTGAAGACGTGCCCCTCGGCCTTGGCGCCGCGCGCCAGGATGTCGGCGGCCCTGCGCTCGACGACCTCCCACGGGGCCAGCAGGATCGCCGGGTCGAGGTTGCCCTGCAGCGCCCTGCCCGGTCCGACGCGCCTGGCGGCCTCGTCGAGCGGGACCCGCCAGTCGACGCCGACCACGTCCGCCCCTGCCTCGCCGAGCAGCCCGAGCAGCTCACCGGTGCCGACGCCGAAGTGGATGCGCGGGATGTTCAGGTCGGCCAGTCCCTCGAAGATCCGGGTGGTGTAGGGCATGACGAACTCGCGGTAGTCGTCGGGCGCCACGGCGCCGACCCAGGAGTCGAAGAGCTGTACGGCCGAGACCCCGGCGTCCGCCTGGACGCGCAGGAAGCCGACGGTGATGCCGGTCAGCCGCTCCATCAGGGCGTGCCACAGGTCGGGCCTGCCGTACATCATGGCCTTGGTGTGGTCGTGGTTCTTGGAGGGACCGCCCTCGATGAGGTACGAGGCCAGGGTGAACGGCGCGCCCGCGAAGCCGATGAGGGGGGTCGAGCCCAGCTCGGCGGTCAGGGCGCCGACGGCCTCGGTGACGTAGGAGACGTCTCCGGGCTCGATCGGGCGGAGCCTGCCGATCCCCGCGGCGTCCCTGATCGGCTCCGCGACGACCGGGCCGACGCCTGGCTTGATGTCGAGGTCGATCCCGATCGCCCTGAGCGGCACCACGATGTCACTGAAGAAGATCGCCGCGTCGACGCCGTAGCGGCGCACGGGTTGCATGGTGATCTCCACGATCAGATCCGGGGTCGCGCAGGCGGTGAGCATGGGCACCTCACCGCGCACCGCCCGGTACTCGGGCAGCGAACGGCCGGCCTGCCGCATGAACCACACGGGAGTGCGGGAGACGGGCTGGCGGCGGCATGCGCGCAGGAACGGAGAGTCGGCGAGCTCGGGAGTCACCCCACCAGGGTGCCATGCCGGTGACGTGGTCCGTTCTTCACGGCTGCTGAGCGTCGTTCTGGGTATGAAATCACCGGTTATTAAATGAGATCACACCTAACAACACCTAGACAGCTTCAAGTCATGATGACGATAGGGTTCCACCTGTTTCGAGCGCTTCGTCCGCAGCCCCGTCGGCTGGAATCCTGGAGCGGAGCGCCCCGGGAGGCCCCGGGCCGCGCGAAGCGATCATGTTTCCGGGTACAGTTCCTCCCATTGACGAACCTGGCCCAGCCCTCGGCTGAGCCAAATGTTCGCCAAGTCACCGCGCGGCATCATTCCGGCACCACTTTCGGGACACGCCGAGCACGTTGCGCGGAAATGTCGGCGCGACGTGCCAACGTCGGACCACGACCCGACGAAAGGCCTGTGCGATGTCCACGATGTGGAGTTCACCTGAGCACCGCGGTGAGCACTGCGCTTCCTGTGCCGACGAGCGGGTGTCCGGGCAGCCCCCCCATGCCTTCCCCCACTATGCGGACGCGCCCGCCCCCCACCGGGCGGCGGCAGTGGCTTGATCGGTCCCGATGGCTCCTACACACACCCCAGTGGTCCCCATGCGTTCAGTTCCGACCTACGCTTCCGGTATGACCGCCGGTGACGCGCCGCCCGCTCCCGCCGCCTTCACGCGCGCGGCAGCCAGCATGCGCCCCACCGAGGTCAGACCGGAGATCGAGCTGGAGGACATCCCGGCGCCACAGCGCCTCGCCCCCTACTCGGCCGCCATCGGCGCGTCGGTCTACCGCGACGACGACGAACTCGCGGTCGGCCGCCTCATCATGCTCTTCGACCCGGACGGCCAGCGCGGCTGGGACGGCCAGTTCCGGCTGGTCGCCTACGTCCGGGCCGACATGGAACCCGAGATCACCGAGGATCCGTTGCTCGGCCCCGTCGCGTGGAGCTGGCTCACCGAGTCACTCGACGCGCACGGCGTCGCCTACGCCGCCGCCGGAGGCACCGTCACCAAGGCGGTTTCCGAGGGCTTCGGCAACAAGGACGGAGATCCGGTGACCACGGAACTGGAGCTGCGCGCCTCCTGGTCTCCGCTGGAGGAGGACCTCTCCGGCCATGTCGCCGCCTGGTGCGATCTGATGTGCCTCGCGGCCGGTATACCACCCCTGCCACCCGACGTGGCGAGCCTGCCGCCACGCCGTCGCGAAGATCCGGAGTCCTTCCGAACGTGACCGACGAGACAACCATCGTTCCGCTGCTGGAGCCGCGAGAGGGAATCCCACCCGTCATCGAGGACGAAGCCGACCTCGCACGTGTCGTGCGCGCCTTCGCCGAGGGCACCGGGCCGGTCGCCGTCGACGCCGAACGCGCCTCGGGGTACCGCTACAGCGGACGTGCCTATCTGGTACAGCTGCGCCGCGCCGGTGCGGGCAGCGCGCTGATCGACCCGACCCACTGCCCCGACCTGTCCGGGCTCGACGAGGCGCTCGCCGACGCCGAGATCGTGCTGCACGCCGCCTCCCAGGACCTGCCGTGTCTGGCCGAGCTGAACTTCCATCCCCGGGAGCTGTTCGACACCGAGCTGGCCGGGCGGCTGCTCGGCTACGAACGGGTCGGCCTGGGGATGATGGTGGAGAACGTCCTCGGCCTGAGGCTGGAGAAGGGCCACTCGGCCGCCGACTGGTCGACCCGGCCGCTGCCCGAGGACTGGCTGCGTTACGCGGCGCTCGACGTCGAGGTCCTGGTCGAGTTGCGTGACGTCCTCTACCAGGAACTCGACGCCAGCGGGAAGCTGTCCTGGGCCCAGGAGGAGTTCTCCGCGGTGCTGGCGCACAAGTCCCCCGCGCCCCGCTCCGACCCGTGGCGGCGCACCTCGGGCATCCACAAGGTCCGCTCGCTGCGCGGGCTCGCCGTGGTCAGGGAGCTGTGGACGCTCCGCGACCGGCTGGCCAGGGACTCCGACCTCGCGCCCGGCCGGGTCCTGCCCGACGCGGCGATCGTCACCGCGGCCCTGGAACAGCCCCGCACCACCAAGGCGCTCACCGAGATCCCCCCGTTCACCGGCCGTAGTGCCCGCAGGCACCTGCGTGACTGGCTGGCCGCGATCGGCAGGGCGCGCGCGCTGCCCGAGGCCCAGCTCCCGCAGCCGAGCGCGCCGGGTGACGGGCCGCCGCCCGCCAACCGGTGGATGGACCGTGACCCGGCCGCCGCGCGGCGCCTGGCCGCCGCGCGGACCGTGGTGGCCGCGCTCGCCGACGAGCACCACATGCCGACGGAGAACCTCGTCCAGCCGGACGCCGTCCGCCGCCTGACCTGGGAGCCGCCGGCCGTCATCGACGACGAGACCGTCGCGACCCGGCTGCGCGAGCTGGGCGCGCGGGAGTGGCAGATCGGACTGACCGCCCACCCGATGGCCAAGGCTCTGCTCCGCCTTGAGACCAAGGGCGAGGCCTGATCCAGGCCGTTCGCACGGCTGTGCCCCTCGGGGCCGTTCTCGGCTGATTCAGGCCGTCACGGCCCGAGGGGCGCCGTCATTTTCGACGGTCCGATCGGCTCGTCCGCGCGGCGGTGCGGGCGCCGTCATTCCGGGGGCTCGATCGGCCGGATCTCCACCGCGCAGATCCTGGCGTCGGGCCAGCGGGCGGCGATCTCCAGGGCGCGTTCCTCGGTGGCGCAGTCGATCACGCAGTAACCCGCCAGGTGTTCCTTCGCCTCGATGAACGGCCCGTCGGTGATCATCGGGTCCCCGTCGCGCACCCGGACGGTCCTGCCCCGTGACCTGTCGGCCAGGGCGTCCCCGCCGACCCACTCCCCCGAGGCGGTCAGTTCCGCCGCCAGTTTCCTGGCCTCGTCCATCAGACCGTCCTGTTCCACGTTCGACAGGACTTCCCAGGTTTCGGGATTGTTGTAGATCATCAGCATGTACTTCACGCGTGCGTTCCTCGCTGTCACGGCATCTGGAACGGGCATCCGTTCACAGGGTTGTCGAAGCGGTGGACGGTAGCAAGGCCCGCTTTTCCGGCGAAAGTGAAACGGCGGTCGAGAAACGCCCCCGGAGGTCCGGATTTCACGGTCGAGATCGGGGACCCCCTCGGTACGGCCGTCGCCCGTTGCGGAGCGGCGGCCGTACCCGGAGGGGGTCAGCAGGAGGAGAGCATGTCCTGCAGGGCGGCCTTCTCCGAGCTCTGCAGGGTCAGGTCGTAGGTCCACTTCACCTGGATCCAGGCCGAGGCGTAGGCGCAGCGGAAGCCGGGCAGGGAGGGCTGCCAGGTCGAGGGGTCCTGGTCGCTCTTCTGCTGGTTGACGTTGTCGGTGACCGCCCACAGCTGGGGACCGTCCAGGTCGTTGGCGAAGGCCTGCCGCTGGGTGGTGGTCCACGCCCAGGCCCCCGACCGCCACGCCTCGGCGAGCGGGACCATGTGGTCGATGTCGATGTCGCTCGCGGCGGTCCAGGTGGCGCCGTCGTAGGGGGAGTACCAGCTTCCCGAGGTCGCCGCGCAGCTGGAGTTGACGACCACGTCGGAGCCGTCCCGCTTGAGCACGGTCTCTCTGGTGTTGCACGTGCCGCTGATGGTGATCCAGTGCGGGAAGAGGGTGCGACTGTAGGTGTCCTGGTGCGACTCGCTCTCCACGGTGAGCGCGTCGAGCCTGGCGGAGGCGGTGGACGGCGAGGGGATGCCGGGCGGGACGGCCCATGCCGTACCGGTGGTGAGGGTGGAGGTGAGGAGAACGGCGGTGAGAGCGGCGAGAGCCGCGGTGACGACTCGTCTCACGAGTGGCCCCTTCTGTCTCCCGCCCCGGCCAGTGGGAGGTCTGGGCTTCGCGAGGCGGGAACAGACGGAACTTCTCAAGCGAGAATAACCACACAAATATCAGTGTTTGACGATGATATGGATATCGATTAGGCGGATAATGCCGCCAACCATCCAAAAAGGAACCTCTACCTGCGGCGACACCCGAAAAACCCGTCGGACGGATGCCTTTTACCACCCCAAACATGGAGCGAATTCCCGGTTAATCGATATTTCCGAGAAATACCCTCAATCGTCATCTCATTTTGAAATCCGATATATCAGCATCCGTTCGATGTCCGCCGCGACAGGGACGTGGCGCGCCCGGTCGTGCCAGAGGTTGTTACCGACGAGTAGCATGGACGGGTAGCCACCCAGCAACGAGGAGCGAACCCGTGCCTTCGTCTCGTGACGTCGTATTCGTCGACGGTGTGCGCACGCCCTTCGGCAAGGCGGGCCCCAAGGGTCTGTACGCCGAGACACGCGCAGACGACCTGGTGATCCGTGTCATCCGCGAACTGATGCGGCGCAACCCGAACCTGCCGCCCGAGCGCGTCGACGAGGTGGCGATCGCGGCCACCACGCAGATCGGCGACCAGGGCCTGACCATTGGTCGTTCGGCCGCCGTCCTGGCCGGGCTGCCCAAAACGGTGCCCGGTTACGCGATCGACCGGATGTGCGCGGGCGCCATGACGGCGGTGACCTCGGTCGCCGGGGGCATCGCCTTCGGCGCCTACGACGTGGCCATCGCCGGAGGAGTCGAGCACATGGGCCGCCACCCGATGGGCGAGGGCGTCGACCCCAATCCCCGCTTCCTCGCCGAGCGGCTCGTGGACGGCTCGGCCCTGGTCATGGGCATGACCGCGGAGAACCTGCACGACCGTTACCCGTCGATCACCAGGGAACGCGCGGACGCCTTCGCCGTCGCCTCCCAGGAGAAGGCCGCCAAGGCCTACGCCGACGGCCGCATCCAGCCCGACCTCGTCCCCGTGGCGACCCGCTCGGCCGAACGGGGCTGGGGGCTGGCCACCGCCGACGAGGCTCCCCGCCCCGGCACCACCCTCGACGGGCTGGCCCCGCTCAAGACCCCCTTCCGCCCGCACGGCCGGGTCACCGCGGGCAACGCCTCCGGCGTCAACGACGGGGCGACCGGCTGCGTCGTGGCCGCCGCCGACGTCGCCGAGGAGCTGGGCCTGACGGCCAGGATGCGCCTGGTCTCCTACGCCTTCGCCGGTGTCGATCCGGAGGTCATGGGGATCGGCCCCATCCCTTCGACCGAGCGCGCGCTGCGCCTGGCCGGGCTGTCCGTCTCCGACATCGGCCTGTTCGAGATCAATGAGGCCTTCGCCGTGCAGGTTCTGGCCTTCCTCGAACACTTCGGCATCGCCGACGACGACCCCAGGGTCAACCCGTACGGCGGCGCCATCGCCTACGGCCACCCGCTGGCCTCCTCGGGGGTACGGCTGATGACGCAGCTGGCTCGTCAGTTCGGCGAGCGCCCCGCCGTACGGTACGGCGTGACCACGATGTGCGTCGGCATGGGCATGGGCGGAACGGTCGTCTGGGAGAACCTCGCCTGGGAGGGCACGAAGTGACCGGCAACGGAAAGAACCTCGAAGAACTGTTCCCCGACGAGGTCGTCACGAAGGCGATCGTCCACGACGTCGAGTTGCCCTACGGCGCCGGTCTCATGGCGTTGATCACCCTGGACAACGGCTTCGACCACACCAAGCCGTCCACCTTCGGCCCGGCGGGGCTCGCGTCTCTGGACGAGGCGCTCGACGCGGTCGCGGCCAGGAACGACCTGGCGGCCGTCGGCGTCGTCGGCAAGCCGTTCATCTTCGCGGTCGGCGCGGACCTCAAGGGCCTCCCGGTGATCACCGGCCATGAGCAGGCGCTGCGGATCGGCGAGCTCGGCCACCGGGTGTTCCGCCGCCTCGGCGAGCTGGACGTGCCGTCGTTCGCGTTCGTCAACGGCGCGGCCATGGGCGGCGGCCTGGAGATCGCCCTGCACTGCACCTACCGGACCATCTCCTCCGGCGTGACGGCTGTCGCGCTGCCCGAGTGCTTCCTCGGCCTGGTGCCCGGCTGGGGCGGCACCCAGCTGCTTCCCCGCCTCGTCGGCCCGGCCGCCGCGATCAAGCTGATCATCGAGAACCCGCTCTCCCAGAACCGCATGATCAAGGGCCGGGAGGCCTTCGAGGCGGGCGTCGCCGACGCGATGTTCGAGCCCGCCGACTTCCTTGAGGAGTCGCTGCGCTGGGCGGCCCGGGTGCTGCGCGGCGAGGCGACCGTCTCCCGGACCGACCACACCGCCGGCGACTGGTCCAAGACCCTCGCCGACGCCCGCTTCCTGGTCGACATGAAGCTGCGCGGCTCCTCCCCCGCCCCCTACCGCGCCCTCGACCTGATCGAACTGGCCCGTACCGCCTCCCGCGACGAGGGTTTCGCCGCCGAGGACCGGGCCCTGGCCGACCTCCTCATGGGCGACGAGCTGCGCGCGGGCCTGTACTCCTTCGACCTGGTGCAGCGCAGGGCCAAGCGGCCCGCCGGAGCCCCGGACCGGGAGCTGGCCCGCAAGGTCACCAAGGTCGGCGTCGTCGGCGCGGGCCTGATGGCCTCCCAGATGGCGCTGCTGTTCGCCCGCCGTCTCGAGGTTCCGGTCGTGCTGACCGACCTGGACCAGGACAGGCTGGAGCGGGGCGTCGGCCACGTGCACGCCGAGATCGACAAGCTGCTCGGCAAGGGCCGGCTGTCCGCCGACCAGGCCAACCGGCTCAAGGGCCTGGTGACCGGCTCGCTGACCAAGGACGCCTTCGCCGACGCCGACTTCGTGATCGAGGCGGTCTTCGAGGACCTCGGGGTCAAGAGGAAGGTGTTCGCCGAGGTCGAGGAGGTCGTCTCCGCCGAGTGCGTGCTGGCGACCAACACCTCCTCCCTGTCGGTGACCGAGATGGCCGAGGGCCTGCGGCACCCGGAGCGGGTCGTCGGGTTCCACTTCTTCAACCCGGTCGCCATGATGCCGCTGCTGGAGATCGTCCGGGCCGCGGAGACCGACGACGCCACCCTGGCCACGGCCTTCACCGTCGGCAGGACGCTGAAGAAGTCGTCGGTGCTGGTCAAGGACGCGCCCGCCTTCGTGGTCAACCGGCTGCTCACCCGGTTCATGGGCGAGATCATCGCCGCCGTCGACGAGGGCACCCCGCTTGAGGTCGCCGACCACGCGCTCGACGGGCTCGGCCTGCCGATGACCCCGTTCACGCTGCTCCAGCTCGTCGGCCCCGCCGTCGCGCTGCACGTCGCCGAGACCCTGCACGACGCCTTCCCGTCCCGCTACGGCGTCTCGGAGAACCTCGCCCGGCTGGTGGCCGAGGGCAGGCCGGGGGTCTACGCCCCCGACCTGTCGCTGGATCCGCAGGCCACGGCCCTCTTCTCCGGCGGGTCCTCCCCCTCGACCGCGGAGGAGGTACGGCTTCGCGCCCTGCGCGCGCTGGCCGAGGAGATCCGTCTCATGCTCGACGAGGGCGTGGTCGCGGCGGCCCAGGACATCGACCTGTGCATGATCCTCGGCGCGGGCTGGCCGTTCCACCTGGGCGGCGTCACCCCTTATCTCGACCGTACGGGCGTCGCCGAGCCCCGTTTCCTTCCCCCCGGCGTCGCCTCCGTCCCGGCGTGACGCGCGCGGTGGCCGTCCCGCACGGGGGCGGCCACCGCCGGGTGATCCTTGGGACGATCCGGTTCCGATCTTTGCCCGGGGGCGGGAGTGACCGGGAACAACGGATGGCATGAGAACCGTCAAGATCGTGTCCGCCGTCCTGACGTTCGCCGCCGCGACCGCGCCGTCCTCACTCTCCGGCGCGGTCTCCGGGGCGCTCCCCGGCTCCACGGTCGTGCTCAGTCTGTCGGTCGGCGGCGCTCCCGCCAGGAGCGTCCTGCTGCGCTGCGGCCGGGCCGCCTCCCGCCCCTCCTTCGCCACCGCCTGCGGCATGCTCGGGAGGTTCGGGGGCGACCTGGCGAGGATGACCTACGACGTCGACATGGTCTGCGGCAGGGAGCACGTGGCGCACGCCGTGAGCGCCTCGGGGAGGTGGGAGGGCAGGCCGGTGCGTTTCACACACACCTATGACAATCGGTGTGAGATGACGGCCCTCACCGGCCCGGTGTTCTCCTTCTGACCTGCTACGAGCCGGTCTCGGCCGAATGGGCGACGCGGCTGTGGCGGTAGCCGTACAGGGCGTAGATGACGACTCCGATGATCATCCACACCACGAACCTGAGCCAGGTCTCCACCGGCAGGTTGAGCATCAGGTAGAGGCAGGCCAGCACCGACAGGATCGGCACCAGCGGAACCAGCGGCGTACGGAACGAACGCGGCAGATCCGGGCGGGTCCGGCGCAGGATGACCACCGCGATCGAGACGACCACGAACGCGAAGAGCGTGCCGATGTTGACCAGCTCGGCGATCGTGGACAGCGGGACCAGCCCCGCCAGCACGGCCACGACGACGCCCATGATGATCGTGATCCTGGCCGGGGTGCCGAACCTGGGGTGGACCTTGGCCAGGCTCCGCGGCAGCAGGTTGTCGCGGGACATCGCGAACAGCACCCGCGACTGGCCGAGCATGAGGATCATCACGACGGTGGTGAGACCGGCCAGCGCGCCGACGCTGATGAGCGTGGCAGCCCAGGTCTGGCCGACGGCCTTGAAGGCGTCCGCGAGCGGCGCGGCCTCACTGAGCGTGGAGTACGGCTGCATGCCGACGACGACCAGGGAGACCGCGACGTACAGGACCGTGCAGATGGCCAGTGAGGCGATGATGCCGATCGGCAGGTCGCGCTGCGGGCGGCGGGTCTCCTCCGCGGCGGTCGCGACGATGTCGAAGCCGATGTAGGCGAAGAACACGATCGCCGCCGCGCCGAAGACGCCGAAGACGCCGAAGGCGACCGGGGTGACCCCGAACAACACCTGGATCAGCGGGGCGGCCAGGCCCTCGACCGCGGGCGTCTGCTGCGCCGGCGGGACGAACGGCGTGTAGTTCTCCGTGTTGAGGAAGAACAGCCCGGCGACGATGACCAGCAACACCACGGCGATCTTGATCGCGACGATGATCAGGTTCACCCGGGACGACAGCTTGACCCCGGCGACCAGGACCGCGGTGAGGAGCAACACGATCAACGCGGCCGGCAGGTTGAAGGTCGCCCCCTCCCCCGCTATCGCGTCGGGCAGATGTATCCCGTAGGAGGTCAGCAACGACGTCAGGTAGCCCGACCAGCCGACCGCGACGACCGCGGCCGCCAGGGCCATCTCCAGCGTCAGGTCCCAGCCGATGATCCAGGCGGGGAACTCGCCGAGTGTAGCGAAGGAGAAGGTGTAGGCCGAACCGGCGACGGGCACGGTCGAGGCGAACTCCGCGTAGCAGAGCGCGGCCAGCGCGCAGACGACCCCGGCCACCACGAACGACAACGCGACCGCGGGTCCCGCCAGGTCTCTGGCGACCCGCCCGGTGAGCACGAAGATTCCGGTGCCGACGATGACGCCGATCCCGAAGACCGTCAGGTCGATCGCGGAGAGGTCCTTGCGAAGCCGGTGCTCGGGGGCCTCGGTGTCCCTGATCGACTGCTCGACCGACTTTACGCGTAATACTCCTCTGGCACGTTGCGCACCCATGGGGTCCTCCTTGACCATCCACAGTCGCCCACCTTTATGGAGCAAGTCATGCCCAACCGATCAGTTGCTGAACGGTGATACTCGGGGTTCTTTAGGGGAAAATCCCGATGTCCGCCTGCCCGTCCAGAGGAAGCATGGGGTCATGCTCTTGGACACACTGGGCCAGCTGGACCCATTTCTGGTAGGCGCGGTGCTGCTGGCGCTGCTCACGCTGGACGGTTCCCTGCTGATCGGGACCGTGGTCCCCGGGGACGCCGCGATCGTCGTGGCGGGAACCGCGCTGACCGGCCCCGCCGAGATCGCGGTCGCGGCGCTGGCCGGGGTCGTGGGCTGTTTCCTCGGCTCGACCGGCGGCTGGCTGATCGGCCGCCGGTACGGCTCGCGCGTGCGTCACAGCAGGGCGGGCCGGTGGATCGGCGAACGCCGCTGGAGCAAGGCCGAGCGGGTGGCCAGGAGCGAGGGAGGCGGCCCCGCCCTGGCCGCCTCCTACTTCCTGCCGCTGGTCAACGGGCTGACCCCGGTCCTGGCGGGGAGCCTCGGCGTGCCGTACAGGCGGTTCATCCGCTGGGCGGTTCCCGGCAGCGCCCTGTGGGTGACGACCTATCTGACGCTCGGCTCCGTGGCGGGCACCTTCGCCCGTGAGCACCAGCACCTGCTGGTGCCGATCGCCGCCTGCGCCGCCGTACTGGCCGTCGGCCTGTTCGTGATCGTACGGCGCAGCCGCACCGCCAGGGCGGCCGTCTCACCGGCCGCCGAGGCGACGGCGGTCAGCGGGCCGGCTGGTTCTCCAGGGCCGGAGAGCGCCGCGCGACCGCCTCGGTGATCTGACGGGCGATGTCCTGCGCGGTCAGCCCGATGTCGCCGAGGATCTTCGCCCGCTTCGCGTGGTCGAGGAAGCGCTGCGGGATGCCGTGGGTGCGGACCGGGACGTCCACGTCGGCGTCGCGCAGCACCCTGGCCACCGCGTCGCCGACGCCGCCGACCCTGCCGTTGTCCTCGACGACCACGACCAGCTTGTGCGCGGAGGCCGCCTTGACCAGGGCCTCCTCGTCGAGAGGCTTGACCCAGCGCGGGTCGACCACGGTCGCCGAGATGCCCTGGGCGTCGAGCAGCGCGGCCGCCTCGACGCACAGCTCGGCCATCGGGCCGACGCAGACCAGCAGCACGTCGGGGTCGCCGTCCTGCCGGCCCCGGCGCAGCACGTCCATCTCGCCGAGCCGTCCGACCGCCTCGATCTCCGTGGACACCGGCCCCTTGGGGTAGCGGACCACGCTCGGGCCGTCCTCGATCGCGACCGCCTCGGCCAGCAGCTCGCGCAGGCGCGGCTCGTCACGCGGCACGGCGATCGACAGGCCGGGGACGACCTGCAGGATCGACAGGTCCCACATGCCGTTGTGGCTGGCGCCGTCGTCACCGGTCACACCCGCCCTGTCGAGCACGACGGTGACCGGCAGGCGGTGCAGGGCGACGTCCATGAGCAGCTGGTCGAAGGCCCGGTTGAGGAAGGTCGAGTAGAGCGCGACGACCGGGTGCAGCCCGCCGAGGGCCAGGCCCGCCGCGCTGGTCAGCGCGTGCTGCTCGGCGATGCCGACGTCGTAGAGGCGCTCGGGGTAGGCCTCGGAGAACGGGATCAGGCCGACCGGGCCGAGCATCGCGGCGGTGATGGCCACGATGTCCTGGCGTTCCGCGGCCAGCCGTACGATCTCCTCACTGAAGACGTTGGTCCAGCCGTGCGGCTTGGGCTTCTCCTCGCCGGTCAGCGGGTCGAAGGCGCTGGGCGAGTGGAAGCGGTCCTCGTCGTGGTTCTCCGCGAAGGAGTAGCCGAAGCCCTTCTTGGTCAGGACGTGCACGATGACCGGGCGGCGGAAGTCGCGGGCCTTGCGCAACGCGGCCTCGACGGCCTGCTCGTCGTGGCCGTCGACCAGGCCGATGTACTTCAGGCCGAGGTCCTCGAACATCACCTGCGGGGCCAGGACGTCCTTGATGCCCTTCTTCACGCCGTGCAGCGCGTCGTAGACCGGGGAGCCGACCACGGGCACCTTCGCCAGGTTGTCCTTGACGAACTCCAGCATGTCCTCGTAGCGCTGAGTGGCGCGCAGCGAGGCCAGGTGCGAGGCGAGACCGCCGATGGTCGGCGAGTAGGAGCGGCCGTTGTCGTTGACCACGATGATCAGCGGCAGGTCCTTGTGGGCCGCGATGTTGTTGAGCGCCTCCCACGCCATGCCGCCGGTGAGCGCTCCATCGCCGATCACCGCCACGACCGTGCGGTCGTTCTCACGGCGCAGCCGGTGGGCCTTGGCCAGGCCGTCGGCGTAGGACAGCGCGGTCGAGGCGTGCGAGTTCTCGATGACGTCGTGCTCGGACTCGGCCTGGCTGGGGTAGCCGGACAGGCCGCCCTCCTGCCGGAGCCGGTCGAACCCCGCCGCCCTGCCCGTGAGCATCTTGTGGACGTAGGCCTGGTGACCGGTGTCCCACAGGATGCGGTCGCGCGGGGAGTCGAAGACCCGGTGCAGTGCGATCGTCAGCTCGACCACACCGAGGTTGGGGCCCAGGTGACCGCCGCCACGCGCCGTCGAACTGATCAGCAGATCCCGGATCTCCGCGGCGAGCCGGGGCAACTCGTCCGCCCCCAGCGCCTTCAGGTCCCGTGGTCCCTTGACCGAATCCAGCAGACTGCCAGGCCGTCCGGTCCGCTCGCTCACGGAATCATCCCCTCTGTCGGTCAGCGTCAGAGCCGAGTCTAGTTCGCATGACGGACACCTCCCCCGGGGACGGCGATTCTGCACACTTTATCCACACTTGCAATACTCTTTGCCTCACCATGCGCACTTCCCCCTCCGGGCAACAACCATCACTCATCACCGCGATCACGGCATCTCTCCTGCTCGTGATCGTCGGCGCCGTGAGTGCGTGCGCTCCCATCGGTCCTTTCACCGGCCCCCTCGGTGGCGCCAAGCCCGCCACGGCCGCCTCTGCCACCACGAACCTCAGCACCCCCGCTGCCGACTCGCCGGCGGCCAAGCCGTCTCCCCAGCCCTCCCGGGTCTCCGGGGGCGCGCAGCGGGAGGCGCCCACCGGGCGTGCCGCCGCCACGACCAGCCCTCTCTACCGGGTGCGCGGCGTCTCCTCGTCCTCACGATGCGCGGCGGGGGGAATCCGTGAGGGAAGCGCCTCCTCGTACCGGATGTTCATGACCCGCATCACCCGTTGTCTCGACCGGGTGTGGAAGGCGCGGCTCACCGCCGCCGGTCTGCCCTTCTCCCGCCCGGCCCTGCGCTTCACCACCACGACCAAGGTGACCAGCCCGTGCGGACGGTGGCCGGCCAAGGCCGCGGGGTTCTACTGCTCGACCAACCGCACGATCTACATCGGTGTGCTCCGCGAGGCGCTGAGCAACCCCTACCCGATCAACCACGCCCAGTTCATGGCCCACGAGTACGGTCACCACGTGCAGAAGCTCATGGGCGTCATGGACTACTACGGCAGGAGCGTCTGGAACGCTAGGCTCTCGACCAAGCTCGCCTTCTCCCGCCGCCTCGAACTGCAGGCCGACTGCCTGGGCTCGGCCTTCCTCCGTCAGGTCTCCACCGACCTGTCCGTCGAACAGGCCGACTGGGACTCGATCATCGAGTGGGTCACGGCCAACGGCCACAAGAACTGGATCAGGAACGACCACGGGAGGGGTCGCAGCCAGGCCTACTGGATGCAGCGCGGCTTCGAGGTGGGTTCCCCGTCGGCGTGCAACACCTGGTCCGCCTCCACGGGCACGGTCTCCTGACCTCCCTTCTTGGCCTCTTCTGTCGCTTTCAGGATTTTTCGCTTTATTCCCCCAGCTTCTTCGGATGCCTCTTATCCCAGCTTTCGGCCGTCTTTAAACCATCCCCAAGCCGTCTATCAGGCTTAACATCCGATATCCCCCGTTTCGTAGACCATACCCACCAGGGGCATTTCGCTTTACCCTCCTCTTTACCTCCATTAAGGTTCGGGATCATGCGTATCCCCGCCATCTCCCTTGTTTCCGGTGTGCTGGCGAGCCTGCTGTTCGCCGGTACGGCCGGCGCGGCCCCCTTCGCGCAGGCGTCCGTGGGCAAGGACCCCACGAAGAGCAACCCGATCTACGACAGCGGGCAGTTCAGGATCAAGTCGTGCGACGAGCAGCCCACCCAGCCCGACGACCTCGACACCGCCCGGGTCGACCTGGAGTTCCTGCTCGACTGCCTGAACACCGGCTGGGGAGACCATCTGACCGAGGCGAATTTCCCTTTCGCCAAGCCCAAGCTCGTCACCACCACCCGGACGAACCTGGAGACCGGCTGCGGCAGGTATCCCGGGACCGCCCAGGCCGTCTACTGCCCGAACAACCAGAGGATCACCTTTCTGCTCAACCAGAGCATCCTCGCCGAGCAGACGGAGTTGTTCCTGTTCGCGACGATCGCCCATGAGTACGGCCACCACGTGCAGCAGCTCACCGGGATCATGCCGTCGTATCTCAACCGCAAGTACAGGAACAAGGCGGCGAAGCTCGACGCGACCCGCAGACTGGAGCTCCAGGCCGAGTGCTTCGGTGGCGCCTTCATCGGAAGCGTCTGGATGTCCCTCGGCCGCCGCAAGAGGGACCTGAACTACATGATCAAGGTCGCCATCGGCAACGCCACCCACGGCAAACACGCCAACATCGCCTACTGGATCCGCCGGGGCTTCGCCGCCGACTCCCCCGACGCCTGCAACACCTTCACCGCCCCGGCCGCCAAGGTCGCCTGACGCCGTCCGGCCTCGGGAGCGTCATCCGGCCAGATTCTGACCAAAGGACTTCACCAGGTCCTGATGGGCCGGACCCTCCTGGGTCTCTGGGGAGACACCCGGCTCCGCCTCCAGCGTGACTCCGTCAACCTGGTCGTCGAACGAGGTCCGGCGCCCCGGATGAAACCATCGCAAGGGGCGCCGGTTCCGGCCTATAGATCTGCGAAGTACTGCGCCACGTCATAATTATTGATCAGCTTGGCCAGCCCTACGGGAGTCTGACCGTAATTATTTTCTCGATACGGATCGGCACCCCACCCCCTCAAGAGGTTAATCAACTCACCTCTTCCACGGGATTGGAATACCGCGTCACCCAGGGGCGTGTTCCCATGCCGCGTCACAGAGTCCACTTCCGCCCCGTTTTCGAGGAGAACTCGAGCAGCACCAAGACGCCACTCCTGTACCGCCATATGCAACGGGGTGAAGCCGTCGCCATCTGCAAGATTCGGATCAAAACCGCTTGCAAGAAGCTCCGAGACCCTGCCTGAATCTCCTTCCAGGGCGGCATAGTGTAGCTCAGATCGCCCCTTCCGGTCAGTACTGTCACCGCTCATGGCGAGGACTCACATTCTCATACGCGTCTTCGACGCGGTAGGCATCAGCACCGTTCTGATGTTCAATAAAGCCCTTCCCTGGACATAGCCCTGCCTGCCTTAACGACATCCCTGGATCCCCAGTATCCACGACCCGGCTTATGTCTGCGATGAAACCGTCCGGCGGTCAGCCTGCCCGAACAGTGAAGCTTTTTCATCCTGATGGTCCGGTGCAGCAGGTCCTCGCGGAACGGTGCCCCGGCGAATCTCACAGGAAGCTTGTAGAGGAGCGATCCACCGGCTGCGGCCGGCCTGCGGGACCATAGAGGTGGATCCTGCTCACCTCAGTTCGGGAGCGGCTCCGCACAGGTAGGTGGACCCCTCCAGCAGCTCCGGTGTCAGCGTGATTCCGGTGAGACGCTCGGCCAGGAGAAACGCTGGCCACTCGCTGGGGTAGAGATCTCTGTAGTCGGATTCGATCCGCCGCATGCTCTCCGCGACCTCGTCCGGTACCTCTTCCGAGTAACCGTCATCAGCAATGAAGCAGAACCGGATCTCTCCGTCTTCGATCCAGTAGAAGTACTCGACGCCTTCGACGTCGCGGAAGTGGGAGACGAGGCGGGTTCCCGACGACAACGACGTGATGATTGCTTCATCGGCGCCGAGCCCGCCGTTGGGTTCGACGATGAACACCCAGTCGCCGATGGCGACGGCGCCGAAGAACATGTCGTCCCAGGTGCCATAGGTGCCGGGTCCGGAGTAGGAAGCCTTGATCAGCTCATCGAGCGTCATAGGTGTGAAATTCTCCGGTCGGCCACCGAGCCGGGTCACCAGTTGCTCGGGTGTCAGGCCGCGGACGTAGGTGAAGCAGTAGGCCTCCGCCAGGTCGGGGAAGCGCTCGTAGGAGAACCAGGCATAGTTGTCAGGGGTCGCGATCATTTCGTCATGCTCGCAGTACCGACCGACACATGAACCTTTTCATCATTGAACGATCCGGTGGTCCTGCAGGACGGCGACGGCCTTGCACAGGTGCCCGGCCTTGTTGGGGCTGCAGCGGAGCTTGCGGAGGATGCGCCAGCTCTTGAGCTGGGCATTCGCCCGCTCACCCGGGCCTCGAAAGTGGGCGTGTGACCGGTTGGCCCACTTCTGGGACTCTGGCTTGCTTCTCTCTCGGTACGGGGTGATGACCGGGCCTTCCGCCCCCTGATAGGCCTTGTCGGCGAGCGTGACGATGCCGGCCCGCTCCAGCTCGCGCAGAACGCCCCAGATCCGGGCGGCGCTCAGGTCGTGCGCCTTGCCGGGCAGCGCTCCGGACGTCCACAGGATCGTCCCGTCCGGGGTGACGATGACCTGGACGTTCATCCCGTGCACGCGGTGCTTGCCGGAGAAGTACGGCCGGTCGGCTTTCACCCGGTCGGTGCGGATCAGCGTGCCGTCCAGCACCAGATAGTGCAGCCCGTCCTTCTTAGCTTTGCGTACCGCCTGCCGGAGTTTCGGAGACCGCGCCGACAGCAGCCTCACCGTCTCTTCCACGGAGCGCCAGGCGGTTGCCGTCGACACTCCGAACCCGGCGGCCAGTTCGCTGAACGTCTCGCCTTTGCGCAGGTAGACCAGGGCGAGCAGGGTTTGTTGTCCTGGATTCAGCCGCCGCCAGATCGATCCGATCGCCTTGCGCCGCCGACGGATCAGCCCGGCCATGTAGTTCAGCGTTGAACGCGACACATCGACCGCGGCACGGTAGAACAGCACCTGAGGCTCCTGGTTGTGACGGGTCTGGTTGTGGTGATCAATCCGTCTACCAGGAGCTTTCTACGCCATCAGGCGAACGTCAGAGTCGCGATCATGCTGTGACCAGTAGGGCCGTCCCCAGAAGGTGAAAAAGCTTCACTCGCGGGCCAGGGATCTCAGACCGTTCACCCGCTGGATCAACATGGAACGACCCGGGCCGGAGGACACCAGGCCGAGAGCGGGGAGCCGAAGGGTCTGCGGCCTCGGGGTCGTGTGAACCTTCACGAGCATGGAGGCGAGCAGGGCGGGGCGGCCCAGTTGTACGGCGGCGCCGCGGTCGGCCGCCAGTTCCCGGTAACGGCTGAGCGGTCGCAGCGGAAGCTGGGCCAGGGCGATGAGGACACCGGCCACCGCGATGGGCAGCCCTGTCTCGAACAGTTCGCCGAGACCGCGTCCGGCCCAGGCCAGCGCGATGGCGAACGAGCCGGCCAGCGTCGTCACCGCGACGTCGCGGTGACGGATGTGCGCGATCTCGTGGGCCAGCGCCGCGGCGAGCTCGTCGGGTTCCAGGACGCGCAGCAGCCCGCTGGTGACGATCAGGGTGGTGTGCCTGCGGGAGCGGCCGACGGTGAAGGCGTTGGGGACGGGGTCGAGGCTGACGGCGACACGGGGTTTGGGCAGTCCGCTGAGCGCGCAGAGCCGGTCGAGCACCGCGTGCAGTTCGGGCTCGCGCTCGGCGTCGACGAACCTGGCCCCCGCGACCCGCCGGGCGAGCCGCTCGGTGCCGAACCACTGCAGGGCGACGGTCAGCGCGGCCAGTACGGCGACGACGGGTGAGGGAACCCCGCACCGCAGGGTGACGGCCACCGGGACCGCGTAGAGCGCACCGAGCAACGTCAGCGAGACGAACATCCGGACGTACAGGCCGCGCATGCCTCTCCTTCCAGCCACGTCGACGTAGCCGGAAGGTCTCCCCTGGTCCGCGCGGACCCTGCCTGACCGGGCGTTGGCCGTATTGACGACCAGGCAGCGTGAGGGTACTCCCCTTCCCCGTTCAGAAGATTGTCCCGACAATCCGCCTTCGAGACAACTCCTTCCGCGAACGACCTCGCTTTTCGAGAGCAAGCTCCGCTCTTTGAGAAGCCCTGGAAAGCCCTACGGGAAACCGCTCGGGAAAGCCTCCTTCGAAACCGCCTCTTCGAGGAGACCTCGCCTCTTGGAACAGCCGAAGACTTCCGGAACAGTCAGAGCCCTTAGTGAACACCCCATCACCCTCGGGAACGGTCTCCCCTTGGCGAGAAACGGGTCCGGCGGGAACGATCCTTGCGAACGAGGAAAGGGCGGGTGAGACCCGTGAAGGTCTCACCCGCCCTTTCGGCAGGTGTTACTTGGCGATCAGGGAGCGCAGGACGTACTGCATGATGCCGCCGTGGCGGTAGTAGTCGGCCTCTCCGGGCGTGTCGATGCGCACGACCGCCTGGAACTCCTTGCCGTCCGCCCTGACCGTCACGGTCTGCGGGATTCCGCCGCCGTTGAGCTCCTCGACACCGACGATGTCGAAGGTCTCCTCACCGGTCAGGCCCAGCGAGTCGACCGTCTCGCCCTCGGGGAACTGCAGCGGCAGCACACCCATGCCGATGAGGTTGGAGCGGTGGATGCGCTCGTAGGACTCGGCGATGACGGCGCGGACGCCGAGCAGCGCGGTGCCCTTGGCCGCCCAGTCACGCGAGGAGCCCGAGCCGTACTCCTTGCCCGCCAGGACGACGAGCGGGACGCCCGCGGCCTGGTAGTTGACCGAGGCGTCGTAGATGAAGGCCTGCGGGCCGCCCTCGACGGTGAAGTCGCGGGTGTAGCCGCCCTCGACGCCGTCCAGCAGCAGGTTCTTCAGCCGGATGTTGGCGAAGGTGCCGCGGATCATCACCTCGTGGTTGCCGCGGCGAGAGCCGTAGGAGTTGAAGTCCTTGACCTCGACACCGTTGGCCTTGAGGTAGTCGGCGGCCGGGGTGCCGACCTTGATGGAGCCCGCCGGGGAGATGTGGTCGGTGGTGACCGAGTCACCCAGCTTGGCCAGGACCTTGGCACCCGTGATGTCGGTGACGGGGTCCGGCTCCTGCGGCATGCCGTCGAAGTAGGGGGCCTTGCGGACGTAGGTCGAGGCCGGGTCCCACTCGAAGGTGTCGCCGGTCGGGATCGGCAGCGACTGCCAGGCCTCGTCGCCCTTGAACACGTCGGCGTAGTCGCGCAGGAACATGTCCTGGTCGATGGAGGAGGCCACGACCGCGGAGACGTCCTCGGGCGAGGGCCAGATGTCGGCGAGGAAGACGGGCTCGCCGTCCACGCCGGTGCCCAGCGGCTCGTTGTTCAGGTCGATGTCCATCGTGCCCGCGAGGGCGTAGGCGACGACCAGCGGCGGCGAGGCCAGGTAGTTCATCTTGACGTCGGGGTTGATGCGGCCCTCGAAGTTGCGGTTGCCGGACAGCACCGCGGTGACCGCCAGGTCGTTGGCCTGGATGGCGGCGGAGATCTCCTCCTGCAGCGGGCCGGAGTTGCCGATACAGGTGGTGCACCCGTAGCCGACCAGGTTGAACCCGATCTTGTCGAGGTACGGCTGCAGCCCGGAGCGCTCGAAGTAGCCGGTCACGACCTGGGAGCCGGGGGCCAGGGAGGTCTTCACCCACGGCTTGCGGGTCAGGCCCTTGTCCACCGCGTTCTTCGCCAGCAGGGCGGCGCCCATCATGACGTACGGGTTGGAGGTGTTGGTGCAACTGGTGATGGCCGCGATCGTGACGACGCCGTGGTCGATCTCAAAGCTCGTGCCGTCGGAGAGGGTGACCTCGACGGGCCGGTGCGGACGCTCGCCGTTGAGCCCGGCGGCGTGCGGCTTGTCGCCGTTGCCGTCGTGGCCGACCGCCGGGGAGTCGGAGGCGGGGAAGGACTCGGCGGAGGCCTCGTCGACCGGTCCCTGGATGCTGGGGGCGTAGTCCTTGACGGCCGCCCGCCAGGCCCGCTTGGCGTCGGACAGCGCGATGCGGTCCTGCGGGCGCTTGGGGCCGGCGATCGACGGGACGACCGTGGCCAGGTCGAGCTCGATGTACTCGGAGAAGACCGGCTCGGGGGCGGACGGGTCGAGCCACAGGCCCTGGGCCTTGGCGTAGGCCTCGACCAGCGCGACCTGCTCCTCGGAGCGGCCGGTGAGCCTCAGGTAGCCGACCGTCTCGCCGTCGATCGGGAAGATGGCGCAGGTCGAGCCGAACTCGGGGCTCATGTTGCCGATGGTGGCGCGGTTGGCCAGCGGCACGCTGGAGACGCCCTCGCCGTAGAACTCGACGAACTTGCCGACGACGCCGTGCTTGCGCAGCATCTCGGTGATCGTGAGGACCAGGTCGGTCGCGGTGGCGCCCGCGGGGAGCTTGCCGGTGAGCTTGAAGCCGACCACACGCGGGATGAGCATGGAGATCGGCTGGCCGAGCATCGCGGCCTCCGCCTCGATGCCGCCGACGCCCCAGCCGAGAACGCCGATGCCGTTCTCCATGGTGGTGTGGGAGTCGGTGCCGACGCAGGTGTCCGGGTAGGCCTTGCCGTCGCGGATCATCACGACGCGGGCGAGGTGCTCGATGTTCACCTGGTGCACGATGCCGGTGCCCGGCGGGACGACCTTGAACTCGTCGAAGGCGGTCTGGCCCCAGCGCAGGAACTGGTAGCGCTCGCGGTTGCGCTCGTACTCCCGGTCCACGTTGCGCTGGAAGGAGTCGGGGCCGCCGAAGAAGTCGACGATCACGGAGTGGTCGATGACCATCTCCGCGGGGGCCAGCGGGTTGATCCTGGCGGCGTCGCCGCCGAGCTCGCGCACGGCCTCACGCATGGTGGCCAGGTCCACGACGCAGGGCACACCGGTGAAGTCCTGCATGATCACGCGGGCCGGGGTGAACTGGATCTCCACGCTGGGCGCGGCGGTCGGGTCCCACTGGCCGAGGGCCTGGATGTGGTCGGCGGTGATGTTGGCGCCGTCCTCGGTGCGGAGCAGGTTCTCCAAGAGGATCTTCAGGCTGTACGGGAGGCGCCCCGACCCCTCGACGGCGTCCAGCCGGTAGATCTCGTATTCCGCGTCTCCGACGCGGAGCGTGTCACGGCTGCCGAAGCTGTTCGCGGACACGGTTCGCCTCCCTTGTCACCCTGTGTTGTCTGAAGCACCCACACGAAAAGGGCGCACCTGAATCCTGCCGCACCGCCGGATCGCCTCATTCGGTTAGGTATGCCTAACCAGCAGGCCGCCATCAGGTTGCAGCGGTTGTCTCGATATCAAGATATATGGGCATGTATCTCGATATCAAGTTACCCGTGAGTAGGGTCAAGCCTGGACGAGGCGGAAGTAGAGCAACCCCAGGACGACCACGGAGAGCACCGGGGCGAGGAACTTCTGCTCGAAGGCACGGCCCGTCTTGATGCCTATCTTCCAGGGCAGCAGCCAGCGCTGACGCAACGGCCACAGCACCGGGCAGCCCTTCTCCGTGCAGCAGTCTCCCACGACGTGTACCAGGCAGCCGACCGCGACCGCCACCCCCAGCCAGGCGTACCCCACGTTCTCATTGCGGAAGACCACGAACAGCCCGAAGGTCAGGCCGATGTTGACCATCGCGGAGGCGACCTTCTTACCCGGGACGCCGATGCCGATGGCCCGCAACGCCAGGCCGATGAGCAGTATGACGAGGATGTCCCTGCCGATCGGATAGGTGTTGGCCAGATAGTGCGCCCCGAACCCGACGGCGACCGCGAACAGCAGCGAGTGGGTGGCGTGCCGGTGCCCCCCGCTCAGCCACGAGACCGCCTTGCTCAGCCCCCAGGTGACCGGCCCGAAGGTCTGGGCGATCGTCGCGCTCGGATGGTCCAGGTCCGGCAGCATCGCGGACCCGGCGCAGACCAGCGTCCCGGCGATGAACTCCGCCGGGGTGAGCGCGTGCACCATGACCCCGGTCTCGATGAACCTGGAGGACTCGGTGAGCAGCGGCAGGGCCGCCAGTGTCGGCGCCACCCCCAGCCACGCCACCGCCCCCGTCAGCGCGTGCGTGTGCCCCATCATCGGCCAAACACTCCCATCAAGATCACTTTGATCGACTGTACGGCAAAGCCCGCCCAAACAGAGGATCAAGTCATTCTTCACCGTCGGCGTGTCGGCCGTAAGTGCTCGATGGGAAACGTACGCATGGCCGGAGCCGGGCGGAGCGGCTTGAAGCCACTCCCCCGGATCCGTCCGTATGAGGGCCGTACCGGCCACGTGCGCCGGCAGGCGACAGGGAAGCCCGCCCGGCGCTCAGCGGGTCTTCCAGAGGCCCCTCGCCGCCCCTGATCCCGGACCCACGGAAGGCCCTGCCCGAGGAAACGCCCGGCGTGATCCGCCGAGGCCTCGTCCAGGGAACGGCTGTCGTGATCCCCCGGGCCTCAGCCGGGGAGACGCCCGCCGTTCCGGTCGCCGGCCCGGTCATACCCGCCGTGGCTTCTCCGGCCGAGCCGGTCACCGCTCCAGTACCGGTTGCCCCCGACGGACCGCTCGCCGCCCCGGGAACGGTCGTATCCGTGGTCCGCGGACCGTCCGGCACCCCGGCCGCCGCGTCGTGCGGCTGCCCGGCCGCCGGAGCCCTCGAACGTCCATCTCCTGGAGCGCGTTCCCCCGTGCGGTCCGCCCCTGGCGTGTGTCCCGTCGAGCCCGCCGACCCGCCGGGTGTTCCGCCCCGCCCGGTGTTTCCTCGACCACCCGGCCTGCCACTCGTCGGCCCACTCGGTGCCCGCGGAGCGCCTGTTCCCCCGGTCGTGCCCCCACCGCCAGCCGCGTCGGCCGGCCCCCGGGTTCGTCCGTCCGGTGGTCCGCCTTCCGGCGTGTTCACCGGCCGGGGGCCCCTGCCGTTCGACCGTCCAGCCGGTGGAGCTGCCGTGCCCCGGTTTCGAGTACTGCGTGGCTCCCACGGCCGCGGTCCCCACGAGTACGGCCAGCAGCCCGGCGCGCATCATGTCCATCCGGATCCTCCCCCTTGGTCCGTCCGATCTTCAGGGGGCAGATCTCCACAGACGTTCTACCCGGGGGCCGGGAACGGCTAACGGACGCGAGAAGGGCGCGGCGCCACGCATGAGAAGGGCGACCCGGGGGAAGATCTCCCTCAGGCCGCCCGTTTCTCCACAAACGACAGACGGGACCGTTCCGTGCCGAAAGCACCCCCCAGCCCTTCCGGCGCGGAACGAATCCCGTCTATGTCCTTTGTAACGTGCAGGTCTCAGGAGTTGTTCCAATTTCAGCCGGGAATTACGTGATCTATCTCACTTTCTCGTCTCGCAGCCGAGAGTTCGCCCTCGGTGACGGTCAGCAGGAAGGGCACGACCGGCACGACGGCCAGTACGGCGAAGCCCGCGAAGGCGGCTCTCACCCCCGCCAGTTCGGCGAGCAGCCCGGCCAGCCCGGCACCGACGGGCAGGGTTCCCCAGCTCAGCAGGCGTGAGGCGGCCGAGTAGCGTCCCAGCAGGTGATCGGGGACGATCAGCTGTGCCAGGGTGCGGCTGTTGACCGTCCAGAGAGTGCCTCCCATGCCGCCCAGGAACGCGGCCGCGCCCACCGCCCAGGCCTGGGGAAGGACCGCGGGGACGACCATCATCAGGATCGTGCCGACGAGGTCGAGGAACAGCGCCCACCGCACACCGAGCAGGCGGTTGACCGGGGCCGTGAGCACCGCGCCGGCCAGGCCGCCGACGCCGATCGAGCCGAGCAGCAGGCCGTACGCAGCGGGGTCGAGGCCGAGGGTCCGCACGGCGTAGGAGGGCAGCAGGGCCAGCCAGGCGCTCCAGCAGGCCACGAGCACCGCGATGGTCAGTGACATCGTGCGCAGCAGGCGGTGCCGCCACAGGAAGGCGAGCCCCTCGACCATCTCCCCCCGCACCCCGCTTGATCGCGTGGCCGTACCGGCCGGGCGGGCGACGCGGAAGCGGCCCGCGAGCAGGGCGAGCAGTACGGCTCCGAGCGCGAAGGCCCCGGCGGAGGAGCCGAGGGCGAAGGCCGCGCCGACGCCGACCAGCAGGCCGCCGACGGCCGGCCCGGCGAACTCGTTCGCCACGGTCTCCGCGCCCGCGATCCAGGCGTTGGCCCGGCCGAGCCGTTGCCTGGGCACCGCGGCGGGGACCAGGGCGCCGACCGCGGAGTTCGCGACGACCTCGGCCAGGCCGATCAGGGCTCCCGACAGGTAGAGCAGTGGCAGGGTCAACGCCTCCGCCGTGACCGCGGCCAGCAGGGCGAGCGCGACCGCGAGCCTGACCAGGTTGGCCAGGGCGGCCAGGCGTCTGCGGTCGCCCCGGTCGACGAGCACGCCCACGTGGAGGGAGGCCAGCAGCCACGGCAGCGTCAGGGTCAGCCCGACCCCGGCGACCAGGCCGGGTGAGTCGGTCAGTTCGACGGCGAGCAGGGGAAGCGCGATCTTGGCCACCCCGTCGGCGAGGTTGGTCGCGACGGTGAAACCGATGAGCACCGTCTCGTTGCGCCGCGGCGCCCGTTCCGCGTAAGTCATCATCAGCTAACCCCCAAAACACTTTAGAAGGTTACAGGGTAGCCCCGAAGCCCGGGATGCGAAACGAGGGGTTGTTCTTAGAACGCTCTCGATATATCTTTGACACATCAAGAGCGGTCGGTGGACGATCGCTGAGAACAGGGGGTACCGACATGTCGGCGGAAGCGATGGGGGGCTGGGCCTCGGGGGCCGTGCCGCACGAGATCAGGCACGAGATGAAGCGCGCCGCCAGGGAGGTCTTCAGGGGCATGGCCACCGCCTGGCACCACGGCGGCCCGGGCCCGCGTGAGCACGGCCCGCACGCCTTCGGGCCGCACGAGCACCATCACAGGGAGCACAGGGAGCACAGGGAGCACGGAGAGCGCCGGGAGCACAGGGAGCGCGGTGGCCGCCGCGGCGGGCCGTTCCCCGGTGGCCCCTTCCCCTGGGACTTCGGCAGGGGCGGTCCGTTCGGGCGAGGGGGCCCGTTCGGCGGGGGCGGCCCCTTCGGGCGAGGGCGCAAGGCGAAGCGGGGCGACGTCCGCGCCGCGATCCTCGCGCTGCTCTCCGAGGAGCCGCGCAACGGCTACCAGATCATCCAGGAGATCGCCAAGCGCAGCCAGGGAGGCTGGAAGCCCAGTCCCGGCGCGGTCTACCCGGCGCTCCAGCAGCTCACCGACGAGGGCCTCGTCCTGTCCGAGGAGACCGACGGGCGCAAGTCCTTCCAGCTCACCGAGGCGGGCAGGGCCTATGTCGCCGAGCATCAGGAGGAGTTGCGCGCGCCGTGGGAGGAGATGACCCCCGATCTCGGAGAGAGTTCCTGGGAACTGATGGATCTGGCCCGCCAGTCAGCCGTCGCCCTCTTCCAGGTCTTGCAGAATGGCAGTGAGGCGCAGATCCGCCAGGCCCGGCAGATCATGATCGACACGCGCCGCAAGCTCTACCAGATCCTGGCAGACGGCGAACCCGGCGAGGAGTGATCCCACGATGACGTTTCCCGACGATCTCCGCATCGGAGACGCCGAACGCGAAGCCGCCATGGAGTCCCTGCGTGAGCACTACGCGCAGGGCAGGCTGAACCACGAGGAGTTCGAGGAACGCCTCGACGTGATCATGACGGCGCGCACAGGTCGTGATCTGGCCCGCGCGGGCGCCGACCTGCCCGACCTGCCCGGTATGTACGGCTTCGGCGCCACCGAGAACGGCGGCCCCGGCGCCGTCGCGGAGGGCGACGGGGAGCGGTGGGACCATCACTCATGGGACCAGCGGGAGTGGCGCAGACAGTGGCGCAATCAGTGGCGTGAGGCCCGCAGACTCCACCGGCACGCCCATCACGGCTGGTCCCACTCCGGTCAGTGGCAGCAACAGTGGCAGCAACAGTGGAACGAGCAGTGGCGGAAGCAGGCGGCGCTACAGCGGCTGACCGCCCAGCGGTGGGCCGCGACCCGGCATCACCGGCCGGGGCACCACCGGGGCGGGGCCGCGTTCGTACCGGTACTGATCGGGGTGGTCGCCCTGACGGCGATCATGGGGTTCGGCGTCTTCAAGATCCTGTTCCTGGCCTGGATCGTGATGGCCGTGGCGGGCGTGTTGCACCGCAAGCACTGGCACCACCGGATGGGCCACGGCCGCAGGTGAATCCCCTGGCCTGACCTCTTCCGTCCAGGGAGGGGTCAGGCCAGAGACTCCCTCAACAGCCGCAGTTCCCCGGCTATCCGGTCCAGTGTCCAGTGGGCGTTCAGCCCGCTGGGATTGGGCAGCACCCACACGGCCGTCTCGCCGATGCGTCTGTCCTGCGGCCCGATCACCGCTCCGCGCTCGGCGAAGGCCGTCCGGTAGGCGGTGACGCCCAGGACGGCCAGCACCTTCGGCTTGACCTCGGCGACCAGCCCGGCCAGCCGTACCCCTCCCTCACGGAACTCCTCGGCGGACAGCTCCGCCGCCTGGGCCGTGGCCCGCGCGACCACGTTGGTGATCCCGAGGCCGTAGGAGGGCAGTTCCCACTGCTGAGCGGGGGCCAGCAGCCTGGGGGTGAAGCCCGACAGGTGCAGCGCCGGCCAGAAGCGGTTGCCGGGCCTGGCGAAGTGGTGACCGGTCACCGCGGAGTACAGACCGGGGTTGATGCCGCAGAACAGCACCTCGATCGAGGGGCCGAGCACGTCGTCGACGGTCAGGTCGGCCGCGGCGGCCAGCTCGGCCTTCGTCGGCCGCGGCGACTTCGTCGGCTTCGCCGATGGCGGGGTTTCCGGGACCGGGGGCACGGAACGAACCTAACCCATCTCCTCCAGTTTCCTGCCCTTGGTCTCACGCACCTTGAACAGCACGAAGACGAAGGAGAGCACGGCGAAGAAGGCGTATCCCACGTAGGCGCCCGCGAGGCTCCACTCGGCCAGGGACGGGAACGAGACGGTGATCAGCCAGTTGGCCACCCACTGGGCGGCGGCGGCCACGGACAGCGCGGCCGCCCTGATCCTGTTGGGGAACATCTCTCCCAGCAGCACCCAGACCACGACACCCCACGACAGCGCGAAGAACAGCACGAACACGTGCGCGGCGACCAGGGCGACGGTGCCCTGCACCGACGGCAGCCGTACGGTGTCGCCGATGTGGACGCCCGCGCTGAAGGCCCACGCGGCGACGGCGAGCGCGACCGCCATGCCCGCGGAACCGATCAGCAGCAGGGGCCTGCGGCCGATCCTGTCGACCAGCGCGATGGCGATGAACGTGCCGACGATGTTGATGATCGAGGTGGAGAAGCTGATCAGCAGCGAGTCGCTCTGGTTGATGCCGACCGACTGCCACAACGACGCCGAGTAGTAGAAGATGACGTTGATCCCGACGAACTGCTGGAACACCGAGAGCAGGATGCCGATCCAGACGATCGGCAGCAGGCCGAGCGCCGGGCCGCGCAGGTCGCTGAGCCGGGGCCGGTGTTCCAGGCGCAGCGAGGCCTGGATCTCCTTGAGCCGGTCCTCAAGGTCGGTCCTGTCCCCCTCGACCTCCTTGAGCACCCGGCGCGCCATCTCCGTCCTGCCGATGGCGACGAGGAACCTCGGCGACTCGGGGATGATCGTCGAGAAGAGCAGATAGAGCAGGGCGGGCACCAGGCAGGCGCCCAGCATCCACTGCCAGGCCTGCAGGCCGAGCAGCCTGTTGTTGACGTCTCCCCCGGCGAGCTGCGCGATCGCGAAGTTGACCAGCTGGGAGACCGCGATGCCCAGCACGATCGCGAGCTGCTGGAAGGAACCCAGACGCCCCCGGTAGGCGGGCGGCGCGACCTCGGCGATGTAGGCGGGGCCGATCACCGAGGCCATGCCGATGCCGACACCGGCGAGCACCCGCCACAGGGCCAGATCCCAGATCGCGAACGGCAGCGCCTGACCGAGGGAGCTGACCGCGAACAGCAACGCGGCCACCTGCATCGTCCTGGTACGTCCCCAGCGGTCGGCGATGCGCCCGGCGATCCACGCGCCCAGCGCCGAGCCGAGCAATGCGATCGCGACGACGAACCCGATCTGGACGGGGCCGACCCGGAAGTACTTCTGGATGCCGGTCACGGCGCCGTTGATGACCGCGCTGTCGTAGCCGAAGAGGAACCCACCGATGGCGGCCGCGGCGGTGATGAAGACGACGTGCCCGAGGTTCTCTTTGGGGGTGCCCGAAGGGGTGGTACCGACCATGACAGTCCTTTCCCCGAAACCCACGTGCCTAACGGGCCGCCCCGCGATGCCCCCTCGCTTTCCGAACCTGCCCTGAACTGCGGAAACATCCCTGTTCTGAGTCTCTCACGCCGCCCCCCACGCCGGCGGCGCGACTCACCCGGCTCCCTCGTGGCCCGCCCGTACGGGGCTCACCAGCGCAGGATCGCGGCCACCCCGCCGGACTCGGCGAGGTCCTGTGCGGCCTCTCCGTCCAGCACGATCACCTCGGCGTCGATGTCGAGGGCGCGTTCGATCATGCGTTCCCCCATCGTGGGATCGGGCACGACCTCCTCCCCCGATTGGCCCTGCGGGACGTCTCTCCGGGCGTAGAGCCGCCCGTCCTCCGTACGGCCGCCGTCCCACTCGGCGGACTCGTCCAGCAGCAGCTGTGCCACCCGGCTGTCGTTCAGCGCGCCGAGCGTCGCCTCAAGACCCAGGGCGCCGGGACCGCCGGACAGGGCGGCGTCCCTGGCCCGCTCGGTCAGCTCGACGCCGTGCCTGGTACGGGCGGCCCGCAGCTGCGGCTCGACGTACTCGGCGAGCTTGGCCGGGGGCAGCGAGTCGACGACCGCGTCGACCTGGAGGACGTCCCCGCCGACCAGGGGCGCCACGATCTCCGTCAGCTGGACGTCGCCGAGGAGCACGACCGTCTGCCAGCCGCGCCGCCTGGCCTCCTCGGCCACTCCCGGAGCCGCGGCGCGCAGCTGCCGGGTGAGGTTCTCCTCGACGCGGCGTTCGAACTTGTCGCGGTGCGTCGCGGCCGACCTGGCGAGCTCCGCGGTGGCCGGGCCGCGCATCTGCTTCCACTCCTCCACGGGGATCTCGAAGGAGGTACCGCCCAGCTCCTCGGTCAGGCCGTACCGGTAGTCGATCATCTTCAGGCCGTCCCTGGAGAGCACGACGAAGCCCGCGGGAGGCGCGGCCTCGACCGCGTTGACCAGCGGGCGCACGTAGGCCGTCGACTCCATGACGATCTGGTCGGCGACCGGCACCTGGAAGGAGAACGACCGCGCCCGGCCGTCGCCGACCGGCGCGAACATGACGCGTCCCAGGCCTGACTCCGTCGGGTCGAGCAGCTGCTCGAAGTCCGTCTCCAGCTCGTCGAGCCGGTTCAGCAGGGCCGTCCGCCGTTCCCTGTCCCTGACGGCCGTCATCTGCTCCCGCAGCTCCGACAGCTCGTTGCCGAAGCGGATCCGCCAGGCGGGTTTGACCGCCGCCTCCTCCTGCGGGGAGGCGGTCACGTAGAACGACAGCACCCCCAGTTCGTCGTGCATGGAGACGACCTCCCGCAGAGCTGCACGGCCGAATCGCTCGAATTCCACGGCGCCTCCCCTGATGGTCGGGTTCTCACCACAGTAAGGAGAGATACGGGAGGGATAAGGGACACATCGTGGAATATGCCCTTCCGCTGCGCGTGTCTTTACCCGCGCGCCGGACGCCCGGCGTCCGGCGCCCGGTCTACACCCTGGGCAGGACCTCGGCGGCGATCAGTTCGAGCTGGTCGAGGTCCGACAGGTCCATGACCTGCAGGTAGACCCGCTCGACGCCCAGCTCGGCGAACTCTCCGATCTTGGCGACCACCTCGGCCGGGGTACCCGCCAGGCCACTGGCCCGCAGCGTGTCCGGCTCCTGGCCCGCGGCCTGGGCACGGCGCGCGACCTCGGCCTCGTCGGTGCCGACGGCCACGGTCTGCGCGACGGAGAGGATGATCGGCCGGTCGCGCCCCTCCTCCTCGCAGGCCCTCCTGACCCGGCCGAAGGCGGCGGCGCTGTCCTGCGGGGTGTGGAAGGGGACGTTGTACTCGTCGGCGAACCGCGCGGCCAGGAGCGGGGTGCGCCTGGCGCCGAACCCGCCGATGATGATCGGCGGCCTGGGGTTCTGCTCGGGTTTGGGCAGCGCGGGTGAGTCCGCGAGCCGGTAGTGGGCCCCCTCGAAGGAGAACGTCTCACCGACCGGCGTGCCCCACAGCCCGGTCAGGATCTCCAGCTGCTCCTCGAAACGGGCGAAGCGCTCGCCGAGCGGCGGGAAGGGGATCCCGTACGCGACGTGCTCGGCGTCGAACCAGCCGGTGCCCAGGCCCAGCTCGACCCGGCCGCCGCTCATCCGGTCCACCTGGGCCACGCTGATCGCCAGCGCGCCGGGATACCTGAAGGTGGCGGGGGTGACCAGGGTGCCGAGCCTGATCGTGGAGGTCTCCCTGGCCAGGCCCGCGAGGGTCACCCAGGCGTCGGTCGAGCCGGGTCCGGGGTCGCCGGGACCGATCCGCTGGTAGTGGTCGGAACGGAAGAAGGCGTCGAAGCCCAGTCGCTCCGCGGTCCGCGCGACCGTCAGGAGCTCGTCGTATGTGGCGCCCTGCTGCGGTTCTGTGAAGATCCTCAACTTCATGAACATCATTATCCGGGCACTACGGACGCCGTCCATGGAAACACAACGGCGTGGCGGAACACTTGCTACCGTTCATTCTTCGGTGCGCAAAGTGACCATACAGGCACCCATCGCAACCGTTCTGTGCCGTCGAGGAGGGAGATCCCATGCCGGTGGCGACAGAGTCGGCGACCGGGCCCGAGGCAGGTCCGGAGCCCGGGGCCACCACCCGCCGCGTCCGCGAACCCGGCACTCCGCCGCGTTCCCTCGTCGCGCTCGCCTCCCTGGCCCTCGCCGCGGGGACGGGCGCCGCCCTCTGGGCGCTGCCCGGCGGGGCCGTACGGCCCGCGCGGGCCCAGCGGCCGGTCGCTCCCCCGCCCGTCCGGGTCCCCGCCCCGGTCATCCCGGCCCCCGTCCCGTCTCCCGCCGGGCGGCCCGGTCCCGTCGCACGCCCCTCGGGGTTCGTGACGTTCGTCGACGCCGCCAGGAACCCGTCGTTCACGGCGCCGTTCACACCCCCGGGGCCGTCCGCGCCCGGCCGGGTGCACTGGTTCACCCTGGGACACCTCACCGCGGGCGAGGACGGCTGCACCCCCGAGTGGAACGGGCGGGACCCCGGCCTGTCACCCGCTGGACGCCTGGAGCGTCTGCGGGCCTCCGGCGGCGAGGTGGGGCTCGTCTTCGGCGGTCCAGGGGGCAGGGAACCGGCCACCACCTGCGCCGACCTCGGGCGCCTCACCGACGCCTACCGGCGCGCGGTGAACGCCTCAGGCGCGGGCTACGTCGACTTCGAACTCGGCGGACACGACAACGAGGCGACCGTCCTGCGCCGCGCGGCGGCCATCGCGTCCCTGCAGCGTGAGGCCGCCGCGGCGGGCGAGACCCTCACGGTGAGCTTCACCCTGCCCGCGGACGGCGACGGCCTCAGCCTCGCCGACCAGCGGATGCTCAGGGTCACCCGGGAGCGCGGAGCCGAGATCTCCGCGGTCAACCTCCTGGTCCCGATCCGGAGCGGTCCCGGGCGCCGCTCCCGTCTGCGGCCGATCGCCGAGGCCGTACGGGCGGCCCATCCCCAGGTCGTCAGGTCCCTGGGCAGGACGGGCACGGGGCATCGGATCGCCCTGTCCCCGTTCCTGAGCGGCGCGAAGGACCTGACCTCCGCGGACGCCCGCAAGCTGGTCGCCTTCAGCACCCGCGAGGGGATGGCCTGGCTGTCCACCAGGGGAGCGACCCCCTCCTGGCGCGTGTCCCGCCTGCTGGCGGCCCTGGCTCACTAGACAGACACCCCACATGGGGTTATACATGCGCCGCAGTCCTCGTCGAACCCACAGGGGAGACATGCCGAAGATCAACGTGTACCTGCCCGACGAACTGGCCGAGGCGGTCAAGGCGGCCGGGGTCCCGGTCTCCGCCGTCTGCCAGCGTGCCCTGGAGCAGGCCGTACGGCGTATCACCGCCATCAGGGAGACCGGGCTCGGCTCCCCGGGACTCGACGGTTCCGGCGCCCGCTTCGCGAGCTTCACCCCCCGGGCCCGTACGGCGGTGAGCCTCGCGCTCGAGGAGGCACGCGCGGGCGGGGCCGTCGAGGTCGGCACCGAGCACCTGCTGGGCGGCCTGCTCGCCGAGGGCACCAACCTGGCCCTGCACGTCCTGCGCGCCGTGGAGGTCGATCCCGGGCAGGTACGGCGTGAGCTGGACGCCCTCGGGGGGAACGGCGCCATGCCCGCCACCCCGGCGCGCTTCAGCGGACCCGCGGCCGCGGCCCTCGAACTGACCGTGTCCGACGCCATCGCCCTGGGGCACAACTACGTCGGGTGCGAGCACCTGCTCCTCGGCCTGGTCACGGAGCCGGAGGGAACGGCGGGGCGCGTCCTGCGGAGGCTCGGCGCCGAACCGAGGCTGACCCGCCGCGCCGTCACCGCCGCGCTGGCGGGCTACGTCCACCTCAGGGCGCAGGACCAGACCACGACCGAGCGTCCGCCGAAGTCTTCGCCGGAATCCCTGTCCGAGGCCGTCCGCCGGGAGTTGCGGCCCATCGTCCAGCGCCTGGAACGGCTTGAGGAACGGCTCGACCGACCCGTGGAAAGGTGAGGCACCGCCTGGCGGCGAGGTCGCACTGCCCTGAAAAATCCCCTGAAGCCGGACATGTAACGGCTATAAGGTTCGCCCGTGGACAATCTTGAAAGCCTCGTCATCACGAGACGGCTTCGGGTCCCCGTCGACACCCCTCACGAGGCCGTGCCGGGGCGGGGGGAGGTGGCCGCCCGCCAGCTCGACGCCGCGTTGCTGAGCGTCGGTTTCACCTGCTCTGCCGCGCTGCTCGAACGCCTGTCGAGCCTGCCCGGCGAGGAGGTGATCGACCTCGGCGCACGGGTCGTGTCCGTCGTCCGCGGCCTGGTCGGCGACCACGTCCAGCACAACGCCTACTTCGTCGACTTCCCGAGGAACGTGCCGGACACCCTGGAGTTCTGGGCCGGTATGCTCCACGAGGCCCTGATCGACCCGGACGCCGCGGACCGCCTCCTGGGCCCCGTGCTCAACCTGCTCGAACTGCCCGGCTACGGCCGTTACCAGCACACCTACGCGGACCTGCTCGCCGCCCACGCCGAGCTCGTCCCGCTCGCCGGAGACCGGGTGACCGTGCTCGACCTGGGCGGGAGCCTGGAGGACGAGGCCCGGGAGCTGTACTTCTCGCTGGCGGGCTCCGAGGTGCCGCCGGCCGTCGAGGACCTGGCCGCGCTGCGCGCCCTGGCGGCGTTCTGCGTCGTCTCCGGGACCGGTCACCCCGAGCGTGTTCCCGTGCGGGAGAACCGCGCGGTCCTCAACGAGGTACGGCTCGCCGCCGGCCTGCCCCTCCTCGTCGACACGGTGACCGACGTGCTCAGGCTCGCCTGCGGCCTGTCCGGAGGCGACGTCACGCTGGCCGTGCCCACCAGGTTCCGTTCGTTCCGCCGCGCCGAGCGCCGGGCCCTGCTGCGGGCCCTGGACTCGGTGGCCACCCCGTCCGGGCTCGGCGACGTGTCACGTCACCGGGAGCGGTGGAAGCGGCTCGGGGAACGGCTGCACCCCCACGAGCACCCCGGCCTCCCACGCGCCGCCCGGGTCTTCGAGGTGGCCCGGGGCGACCTGCGGGTCGCGGGAACCGGCAGCCGGGTCGAGGCCGCCCTGGCCGCGGGCCGTACGGCCGAGGCCGTCGAGCTGCTGGAGCACGCGCCCGGGGCGCTGTTGCGCCGCCTCGACCACCTGCTGCGGACCGGGTCCGACGAGCGTGCGGTGTTCGAGGCCGCGGAGAGGGCGGTCACCGGCGCCTCCGGCCGTGTCCTGCTGTCCCTGCGCGAGCACATGCAGAACCGGCTCGTCCCCGCCGCCGGGCGTGTCTTCGTCAACCGGCACGCCAGGGCGTGGACGGCGCCCGACCTCCGCCCGCCGCTCGCCGGGGAGGTCCTGACGCGGGTGCTGGCCGTACTGGACGCCGAGATCGTCCGGCGGCTCCCGGACCCCGGTCAGCTGGTCGTCGATCCCGACGCGCTGGACGTCGCCCTGCCGCTGTCCGCCAAGGCCGTCTCCCCCGGGCTCGGCATGCTGCCCCGCGGCTCGCTCTCGGCGGTCGACGGCGAGCTGCTCAGGTTCTTCGTGCACTGGCGTGAGGCCGGGCTGCGCACCGACTACGACCTGTCGGCGCTCATGCTCGACGCCTCCTACGGCTCCCCTGAGCACGTCTCGTGGACGAACCTCGCCAACGGCTTCGCCCGGTACTCCGGTGACCTCACCGAGGCTCCCGCGCCGCACGGCGCCTCGGAGTTCATCGACATCCGGCTCGCCCAGTCGACCCACCCGATCGTCATCCCCCAGGTCAACGTCTTCGCCGGGGAGCCGTTCGACGAGGCGGCCGAGGCGTTCTTCGGCTACATGACGAGAGACGCCGCGCAGGAGGGCATGCCCTTCGAGCCGCGTACCGTGCGGATGAAGTCGGACCTGCGCGGGTCGGGGCACATCGCCCTGCCGCTCGTCTTCCTACGCGGCGGCGACGACCGCTGGCGGGTGAAGTGGCTGCACCTCTACCTGAGGGGGTACCCCCAGTTCAACCAGGTCGAGGGGAACCGGCTCACCGCCTCACTGCTGGTGCGCTCGATCGTGGAGCGTGACTACCTGCGGGTGCGTCACCTGGTCGAGCTGTGGCGTGCGAAAGGGCCCTCCGCCGGGCGGCACGTCACCTACATCGGGCTTGAGGCGTCGGCGGCGCCGCCGGGCGCCCGGATCCACACTCCGGCGACGCTGCACGAGGTGATCCCCGCCTGATACGGTGTGGCCGCGAGGCCATGAGGGGACTTCCTTCTCACCATTTCCCGGTAGTCTCCCCGCTCTCCTCGCGGTCCGGTCGTGAGGCCATTCGAGGGCTTCCTTCTTCCTGGTTCGATTCCAGGTAGGCCCCATGGGCCTACTGGCGCTCAGCCCCCGAGCCTTCCTCACAACCGGTTCCTAGACCTGCTGCCACAGGGCGGGCATCAGGTCCGGCGCCCATTCGGGCAGCGAGGTGTGCGACTGCAGGCAGCGGTAGGTGTCTCTGTGATGGCCGACCAGTTCTCCCGCCTTGTACTGCATGCCGGGCTGCCAGAAGTTGTCGTAGATGACGTCCCCGGGCCCGGGGACGGGTGGGTCGCCGGGAACGCCGGCGACGGCGGGCGGGACGACGGCCAGGAAGCCGGTGGCCAGTACCGCCGCGAGCACGGCGGCATGGGGTCTTCGGAGGTTCACCACGGGTCTCCTCGTGAGGTCCATCGGGACACCTCAATGTGACTACCGGCCGCCCCCGGCGAGAAGCTCGCACTTCTCCATATTTCGGGCGGATGGTCGCCCCCGCCCACGCCCTTCCGGACAGCCGCGCGTCCACATCGTGGAATGCCGGCAGGGCCTCCACGGGAGAGAGCCGGCCACGCCCGCGTGCGGCGTTTCCCGGTTCAAGGACATGACGGCGCCCCCGCCCTGAAGGCGGGGGCGGTTCCCCGCCGAAGGCTAGGTCGGGTCGCCGACCAGCAGGGCCACGCACTCCACGTGGTGGGTCATCGGAAACGCGTCGAAGGCTCGCAGGTCGGCGAGGCGGTAGGAGCGGTCGCCGAACCAGGCCAGGTCACGGGCCATCGTCGCCGGGTCGCAGGAGACGTAGACGATCCTGGTGGCCCCGAGGGCGGCGAGTTGCTCGACGACCTCGCGGCCGAGACCGGCGCGGGGCGGGTCCACGACGACCAGGTCGGCGCGCTCGATGCCGAAGCGGTCGAGGGCGTTCTCCACCCGGCCCCTGGCGAAGCGGGCCTGGGGCAGGTCGCGCAGGTTGCGCTCGGCGTCCCGTACGGCCACCGACTCAGACTCGACGCCGAAGACCGCGCCCTCCGGGCCGACCGCCTCGGCCAGACCCGCGGCGAACAGGCCGACACCGCAGTACAGGTCGAGGGCCCACTCTCCGGGACGTGGGGCGGCGAACTCCATGACCGCGCCGAGCAGGGTCTCCGCGGCGCCGGGGTGGACCTGCCAGAAGCCGCTGCCCGTGACCTGGAAGTCGCGTTCGCCGACCCGCTCGACGAGATGGTTGCGGCCGTGGACGACACGGCTCCTGCCCCCACCCTCGTCCACGAAGACGGCCACGCTCGCGTCGATGTCGGGCACCGCGACCGTACGGCGCGGCCTGGGGGCGATCACGACGGCCTGGTCGCCGGTGTTCGAGGCGATGACCTCGACCGAGGAGGCGTTGCGCCAGTTCATGACCTCCGCCCCGACGTTCTCCACCTCCGGGTGGGCGATCAGGCAGGCGTCGATCGGCTCGATGTCGTGGGAGCGGTGGCGCCGCAGGCCGAGGACGCCGTCGCGGTCGACGGCGAACTGGACCCGGGTGCGCCAGCCGAGTCCGTCGGGAGCGCCGGGCACCTCCTCGACGACGCCCTTCCACTCGATCCCGGCGAGCCTTCCCAGCTGTTCGGCGACCACGGCTGTCTTCAGCAGACGCTGGGCGTCGAGGGAGGCGTGCTGCCAGTCGCAGCCCCCGCAACGGCCGGGACCCGCGAACGGGCACGGCGGGGTCACCCGGTCCGGGGAGGGGTCGAGGATCTCGACCGCGTCGGCCCGCAGGAACCGGGTGGTCTCCTCGGTGATCTCGGCGAGGACGCGCTCGCCGGGGAGCGCGTGCCGTACGAAGACCACCCGGCCGTCATGGCGCGCGACGCACCAGCCACCGTGCGCGACGGACCCCACCGTCAGTTCGATCGCCATCGTCACGCCCCCAGGTCTCTTCGTCGGTCCGGCCTCCTCGTGATCACGAGTGCATACGAAAGGTTATGCCTTCGCGCCCTGGTCCCGAGCCATCTCATGCCGGGGGCGGCGCACCGCGCCGGGGGCGGCGGGCTCAGGACGGCCCTTGAGCCGGTCGGAGGAGTGCAGCTGCCAGGGGACGCTGGTGACCATCACGCCCGGCTGGAAGAGCAGACGCCCCTTGAGCCGCAGCGCGCTCTGGTTGTGCAGCAGGTGCTCCCACCAGCGGCCCACGACGTACTCCGGGATGTACACGGTCACCACGTCGCGGGGCGAACGGCGCCGCAGCGACTTGACGTACTCCAGGATCGGCCGGGTGATCTCCCGGTAGGGCGAGTCCAGCATCTTCAGCGGGACCGGGATGCCCCTGCGCTCCCACTCCTCCTGCAGCGCCCGCGCCTCCTCGCCTTCGACACCGACGGTGACGGCCTCAAGCGTCGAGGGCCGGGTCGCCCTGGCGTAGCTGAGCGCGCGCAACGTGGGCTTGTGGATCTTGGAGACCAGGACGATGGCGTGGTTGCGGGCGGGCAGCATCGACTCGTCCACCTGGAGGTCCTCGTCGACCGCGAGTTCGGCGGCCACGTTCTCGTAGTGGCGGTGGATGCCCTTCATGATCAGGAACAGCGTCGGCATGGCGACGCAGACGATCCAGGCGCCGTGGGTGAACTTGGTCAGCAGCACGACCACCAGCACCACGCCGGTCATGACGGCGCCGAAGAAGTTGATGACCCGCGAGCGCTTCATCTGCGCCCTGGTCTTCGGCGCGGTCTCGGTCTTCAGGTGCCTGGTCCAGTGCCTGACCATGCCGATCTGGCTCAGCGTGAAGGAGACGAAGACGCCGACGATGTAGAGGTTGAGCAGACGGCTGACGTCCGCCTGGAACCCCCACAGCAGCAGGCAGGCGCCCGCGGCCAGGATGACGATGCCGTTGGAGAAGGCCAGCCGGTCGCCCCTGGTGTGCAGCTGACGGGGCAGGTAGCGGTCCTGAGCCAGGATGGAGCCGAGCACCGGGAAGCCGTTGAAGGCCGTGTTGGCCGCCAGGAACAGGATGAGGGCCGTCACCGCGGAGATCACGATGAAGAACAGCGAGCCGTTGCCGAAGACCGCGTCGGCGACCTGGGCGATGATCGGCTGCTGGTAGTAGTCCGGGCCCGCGGGCCTGCCGTTGATGAGCACGTTGTGGGCGGCGGTGGCCGGGTCGGCGAGCTTGACGCCGGAGGCCAGGCCGAGCGCGATGATGCCGGCGAACATCGTGACCGCGATCAGGCCCATCATCAGCAGGGTCGTCGCGGCGTTCTTGCTCTTCGGCTTGCGGAAGGCGGGCACGCCGTTGCTGATCGCCTCGACACCGGTCAGCGCCGCGCAGCCGGAGGAGAAGGCCCGCAGGATCAGGAACGCCGCGGCCAGCGAGGTCAGGTCGGTCTGTTCGGCGACGATCTGGTACCCGGCGGTCGGCGCGCGCAGTTCGTCGCCCATGACCAGCAGCCGGAACCCGCCCCAGAGGACCAGGCCGATGACCGAGACCATGAAGGCGTAGGTGGGGACCGCGAAGGCCACACCGGACTCGCGGATGCCACGCAGGTTGACCAGTGTGAGCAGCACGACGATGGTGATGGCGACCAGCGGCTTGTGCTCGGCGACGTAGGGGATCGTCGCACCGACGTAGTCGACTCCGTTGGCCACGGAGACCGCGACGGTCAGCACGTAGTCGACCATGAGGGCGCTGGCGACGGTCAGCCCGGCGTTGGGCCCCAGGTTGACCGTGGCGACCTCGTAGTCCCCGCCTCCGCTGGGATAGGCGTGCACGTTCTGCCGGTAGGACGCGACCACCGTGAGCATCACCAGGACGACCGCGATGGCCACCCAGGGCGCGAAGTGGTAGAACGATAGTCCGGCGATGGAGAGGATTACGAGAATCTCCTGCGGCGCGTAGGCGACCGAGGAGAGCGCGTCACTCGCGAAAACCGGCAGCGCGATGCGCTTGGGGAGCAATTGCTCGTGTAACTGCGTGCTGCGCAGCGCGCGCCCGATGAAAAGGCGCTTGACGAGGTCCGTCACCTTTGACACGTCTGCCGATGCTAGTCCCCATCCATACGCCCCGCTGACGCGGCACTCCCGAAGCGGGCCATACTGACTAGGTACAGACGAACAAGATCCGCCTCAACGTGAGCGGCGGGGGAGCATGCATATCGTGATCATGGGATGTGGCCGGGTCGGATCGACCCTGGCGCACATCCTTGAGGACAGCGGCCACTCGGTCGCGATCATCGACCGTGACCCACAGGCCTTCCGCAGGCTGCGAGCCGGTTTCCGGGGACGCCGGGTGACCGGCATCGGCTTCGACCGGGACGTGCTGGAGGAGGCGGGCATCGGGACCGCCAGCGCCTACGTCGCGGTCAGCAGCGGCGACAACTCCAACATCATCTCCGCCAGGGTCGCCCGCGAGACCTTCGGCGTTGACAACGTGGTCGCCCGGATCTACGACCCCCGGCGCGCCGAGGTCTACCAGCGTCTCGGCATTCCCACCGTCGCCACGGTGCGCTGGACCGCCGACCAGATCCTGCGGCGTGTCCTGCCCGAGGGGACCGAGCCGCTCTGGCGCGACCCCACCGGTTCCGTCGTGCTGGCCGAGGTGGCCTACCACCCCGCCTGGATCGGCACCAGGAGCAAGGACCTGGAGGAGTCTGCGGGCACCCGTGTCGCGTTCATCAACCGGATGGGCGAGACCCTGCTGCCCAAGAACGACTCCGTGGTGCAGGAGGGCGACATCCTGCACGTCATGGCGGCCGAGAACGACATGGAGCGCATCAACAAGGTGCTCTCCGGCCCTCCCGAGGGGAGCCACTGATGCGCGTCACCATCGCGGGCGCCGGAGCCGTCGGACGGTCGATCGCCGCCGAACTCCTGGAGAACGGCCACGAGGTCCTGCTCATCGACATCGACCCCAAGGCCATCAAGATCGACACTGTGCCGAGGGCGGAGTGGCTGCTCGCCGACGCCTGCGAGATCTCCTCCCTGGACGAGGCGGGCCTGGCCGACTGTCACGTGGTCGTCGCCGCCAGTGGTGACGACAAGGTCAACCTCGTCGTCTCCCTGCTCGCCAAGACCGAGTACGGCGTGCCGCGCGTGGTGGCCAGGATCAACCACCCCAAGAACGAGTGGCTGTTCAACGAGTCGTGGGGCGTCGACGTGGCCGTCTCGACCCCGAGGCTGCTGAGCGCGCTGGTCGAGGAGGCGGTGAGCGTCGGCGACCTGGTCCGCCTGATGACCTTCCGACAGGGGCAGGCCAACCTGGTCGAGCTCACCCTGCCCGAGGACGCTCCGGTCGTCGGCCACCGGGCGGGCTCGGTGCCCTGGCCCGCCGACACCGCGCTGGTGGCGATCCTGCGCGAGGGCCGGGTGCTGGTGCCCAGCGCCGACGACCCCCTTGAGGCGGGCGACGAGCTGATGTTCGTGGCCAGCCAGGAGGTCGAGGAGGAACTGGGCAGGCTGCTCTCCCCGCACCGCTCCGCCTGACCCCCTCACACGCGAAACGGTCCCGTACGGCTTGGCCGTACGGGACCGTTCTTCGTCACGGGGCCGTCATGGAGAGGCGGGTGTGGCCGGGGTCCTGCCCCTGGTCAGCAGCCAGACCATGGCACCCAGGGCCGCGACCTGCAACGGCCAGCCCATCACGATCTTCAGGATGCCGAGTTCGGCGACCGCGTCGTTCCCGCCGATGAGGTAGACGGGCAGCTGCACGGCCACCCGCACCACGCAGGGGATCATCAGCAGCCAGGTGAGCCTGGAGCACAGGCGCACCACGGCCGGGTCGGCGCGCCAGGCGGTCGGATCACCGGTGACCGACCCGATCAGGAAGCCGACCACCGGCCAGCGGACGACGATCGACAGCAGCATCGCCACCGCGTAGCCCGCGTTGTAGAGGATGCCGGGCAGGAACACGTCCTTCGCCTCGCCCGTCCGGGAGGCGAAGAACGCGCCGATGGCGATGCCGAACAGGCTGTTGAGCACGAACTGCGGCGTCGAGCGCTGCAGCACGCGCGCCAGCAGCAGGACGACCGAGGTGGAGACGCTGACGATCAACGACGTCCTCAGGTCGGAGGTGGTGATCCACATCAACGTGAAGACGATCGTGGGCACGGCGGCCTCGATGGTCCCCCGTACGCCGCCGAAGGCCTTGGCGAGCTGCCCGCGCATCGCCGCCTCGACGGTCACGTACGCCGCGTTCTCCTCGGTGGTGCTCATCTTCTCGCTCACCGCTCCGTGGTCGTCTTCACTCACGCACCGCCCGCCGGGCGCAGCTCGTACTTGGGATTGAACATCACCTTGCGCCCGTCCTGAAGGCTGACCAGCCCCTCGGCGAGCACCATCCTGCCCGGCTCGATCCCCGCGATCTTCCTACGCCCGAGCCAGACCAGGTCGATCACGTCGGAACCGTCGTAGAGCTCCGCCTCAAGGGCGGGCGCGCCGCCACGGGGGCGCAACGTGACCGTACGTAGCGTACCGGTTACGCAGAATCTGCGTCGCCCGCCACAGGAGACGATCGGCGTCGCGCCGTGACGATCGAGGTCCTGCTGGAGCTCGTCGGCCTCCAGTTCCGCCTGGCTCGTCGTCAACCGACGGAGGAAGCCTCGAAATCCGCCCTGTTTATGCGGTTCCTGAGAACCCACGACCTCTCCTTCGCATACGTGTTGAATCAGCGTACGCGATCCCTCACGTCAGCGGATCTCGGCGATCTCAGGACCGCGTTCGAAGGGGTTGAGGTCGGGCACCTCCTGCTCGGCGGCCTGCTGTTCCGCGGGCTGCCTGGCCTCGGGAGGAAGCCGCAGTTCGATCGACTCCTTCGGGGCCATCGGCTCGTCGCCGCGGACCACGACGATGTCGCCGACCACCCCTTCCAGGACGGCGGCGACCTCCTCGTCCACGACCGCGCGGCCACTGACCACCGCGCGCAGGAACCAGCGCGGACCGTCCACGCCGATGTAGCGCACCGGCTGGGGCTCCTGCGCCCCGTCGGCGGGGATGCGCGCGAACAGTTCGACCCCGAACGGGCCCTCGCGCTCCTCGACCGTGCCGCCCGCTGCGCGCACGCCCTCGGCGAGGTCGGTACGGACCTCGTCCCAGATCCCGCTGCGCCTGGGCGCGGCGAACGCGTGCACCTGCAGGGCGCTGTCCTCGACCATGACGACCGCGCCGACGATCCGGTCGCCGGACAGGTTCAGCTGCACCTCGAAGCCGGGGTCGATGGGCAGGCGCAGCCCGCCGAGGTCGACGCGTTCCCGCTCCGGATACGACTCACCCGAGTCCCACGGTCCCGAAGGGCGGCTGCGAGGCTCCTCGACGGCCTTCTCGCTCTGCGCGGCCTTCTCCGCGGTGGCCGGGGGCTCCTCGCGACGGCGCCGTTTGAACACTTTCCTCACGCTCCTTGAGAGTTCACTGGAGGCTCGTCACCCGGGCCCCGCCCCGCATCAGCGTCCGGTGGACCCGAACCCGCCGGCGCCCCGCGCCGAACCGGGCAGCCGGTCCACCTCGTAGAACACCGCCTTCTCCACCCGCTGGACGACGAGCTGCGCGATGCGGTCTCCCCTGCGCAGCCGTACGGCCTCCTTGGTGTCGGTGTTGATCAGCGTCACCCTGATCTCACCCCGATAGCCCGCGTCCACGGTGCCGGGCGCGTTCACGAGCGTCACCCCGTGCCTGGCGGCCAGGCCCGAACGCGGATGCACGAACGCGGCGTATCCGTCGGGCAGGGCGATCGCCACACCGGTGCCGACCGTGACCCGCTCACCCGGAAGCAGCTCGACGTCCTCGACGGCGCGCAGATCGGCTCCCGCGTCACCGGGATGGGCGTACGACGGCATGGGCAGATCGGTGTCGAGCCGGTGGATCAACACCTCGACTTTGCCGGTCACGGGTTCCCCTCGTCATCGTGGTGCTCGTCGGTGGCCGCCCGGCCGTCGGCGCGGGCGGAGCGCTCCCCGTCCGCGCCGGCGTTCCGGCCGGCGCGCTCGCCGATGCGGGACGCGACGACGCGCGTGGCGGCCGGGCCGTACGGACCGCCGCGACGTCCCTCAGCCTCACCGTACGCCTTCCGGCCCGCGCCGGAGGCACACCTGGCACGCGTGGACGGCGACGGGCCGCCGTGTGCGAGAGCGGAGCACGAGGTGGAACGGGTCACGGAGGAGAACGTTACCCGTTGTGCTGGGCGGACTCCTCATTCACGGCGGAGTCCGGCCCCGGAGCCGCCGTCTCGGCGCCCTCCGGCTCATCTCCCGGCTCGTCCCCCGGTGGGGGGTGTTCCGGCGCGGCGGGCAGGGCGATCGGGGGGTCGGCCATGAGCTCGGGGATCGCCCGGTAGATGACGGCGGCGACCGGGACCGCGACCGCCGCCCCGGCGATGCCCGCCAGGATGCCGCCGACGGCCAGCACCAGGATGATCGCCAGCGGGTGGAAGCTCAGCGCCCTGCCGACGATCAGCGGCTGCAGGACGTGGTTCTCCAGCTGCTGCTCGACGATCAGGATGCCGAGGAAGATCAGAGCGTAGATCGGCCCCTTCGCCCCCAGGGTGACCAGGGTCGCGACGCCTCCGGCGAAGAAGATGCCGACGATCGGGATGAAACTGGCCAGGAAGATCATCACCGCGAGCGGAGCCCAGAGCGGCACGCCCATCCCGGCGAGCACGATGCCCATGACCACGCCGTGCACGGCGGCCACCGCCACGGTGCCCTGCACGTAGTGCGACAGGGTCACCCAGGCCGTACGGCCCGCCTTGTCCACCCGGGGCGCCGCCGAGCCGAAGCCCTTCAGGAACCAGCTCCAGATGCGGTCGCCGTCCTTCAACAGGAAGAAGGTGACGAACATCAGCAGCACGATGGAGGCGAGCACCTCGAAGGCGACCGTCGCGCCGGTGAGCACGGTCTGGGTGATCTGGTTGCGTTGCGCGGTGATCTGGGTGGTGATCTCGTCGATCCAGGAGGTCAGCTGGTTGGGCTGCAGGTGCAGGGGGCCGGTGTAGAGCCACTGCTCGACGGTCTTGGAGGTGGCGCGCACCTGGTCGACCAGGCCGGGGAACTCGTCGTTGGCCCGCAGGCCGATGAACCAGCCCGTGCCGCCCAGCACCCCGAAGGCCACCAGCATCGTGATCCAGGTGGCGTATATGGGGCGGACGCCGACCGCCCTGAGTCTTCGGGTCACCGGGAACAGCAGCGCGGTCAGCAGCAGCGCGATGGCCACCGGCAGGACCACGATGTGCAGTGTCGCGATGAACTGCGCGAAGTAGAAGACCGCCCAGCCGATGACGATCAGGCAGAGGCACCAGACCGCCACTCGCAGCAAGGTGCGCGGCACGAGGTTCGTCAGGCGTTCCCGATCGGAGATCACCCTTCCAGACTGTCATGCCACGGCCTGTGACGCGCATGGTTATCGGCCCAACACGCAAAACCACGGCACCGGACCGTAAGAAGGCCGTGGGGCCCGGCGGGCCCCACGGCGGGTGGATCAACGCTCTCCCGGCGGCCGGGTGATCACCCTGTCGTCGAGATAACAGTCACAGTTGCCGCAACCCGGGATCATGTCCTCCTCCTCACCTGCTCGTGTCTCGACCGTACGGCAGGCGCCCAGGACGGCAAGGGAAGATTCGCGTGCGGCCGGGGACTCAGACGAGGGCGACCTCGACCAGCAGGTCGCCCTCGCCCTCCGTGAGCACGAACTCCTCGACGACGCCCGCGCCGCACAGGTCGTCCTGCGCCTGGCGCACCAGGCCCGCGGGACCTCCGGTGACGGTCAGCCGGGTGACCTCGGCGCGCATCGACAGTTTGGCGTCCGACTTGGCCTTGCGGATGTGGTGGAGGACCCCGGCCACCGCGGGGAGCAGCCTCCTGTCCCCCTCCCGCTCGGCCAGGCCGTGCGCCTGAGGCCAGGAGGCGCGGTGCACCGAGCCCTCACGCCACCAGGACCAGACCTCCTCGGTGACGAAGGGCAGGAACGGGGCGAACAGCCTGAGCATGACGTCCAGCGCCCGGCGCAGCGCGGCGTGCGCCGACCCGGCCGCCGGGTCGTCCCCGTAGGCCCTGAGCTTGACCAGTTCCAGGTAGTCGTCGCAGAACTCCCAGAAGAACCGTTCGGTCCTTTCGAGCGCGCGGGCGTAGTCGTAGGCCTCGAAGGCCCTCGTCGCCTCCTCGACCACCTCGGCGAGCCTGGCCAGCATCGACAGGTCGATCGGCTCGGTGACCTCGCCGCCGTCCTTCCCGAGCCCCAGCACGAACCTGGAGGCGTTCAGGATCTTGATCGCCAGCCTGCGGCCGATCTTGATCTGGCCCGTGTCGAAGGTGGTGTCCGTGCCGGGCCGCCCGCAGGCCGCCCAGTAGCGGACCGCGTCGGAGCCGTGCTGTTCGAGCAGCCCGAGCGGGGTGACCACGTTTCCCGCCGACTTGGACATCTTCTTGCGGTCGGGGTCGAGGATCCATCCGGAGATCGCGATGTCGCGCCAGGGCAGGGTGCCCTCCTCCAGGTGCGCCCTGACCACGGTCGAGAACAGCCAGGTGCGGATGATCTCGTGGGCCTGCGGGCGCAGGTCCATCGGGAAGACCCGCGCGAACAGGTCCTCGTCGCGCTCCCAGCCACCCGCGATCTGCGGGGTGAGCGAGGAGGTCGCCCAGGTGTCCATGACGTCCGGGTCGCCGACGAAGCCGCCCGGCCTGCCACGCTGTTCCTCGGTGTATCCGGGCGGCGCGTCGGAGGCGGGGTCCATCGGCAGCGCCGACTCCGGCGGCACGATCGGCGAGGAGAGGTCGGGCTCCCCCGCCTCGTCCAGCGGGTACCACAGCGGGATCGGCACGCCGAAGAAACGCTGCCTGGAGATCAGCCAGTCGCCGGACAGGCCCTCGACCCAGTTGTCGTAGCGGACCTTCATGTGCGGCGGATGCCAGGACAGCTCCTCGCCACGGGCCAGCAGCGCCTTCCTGAGGGTCTGGTCCCGCCCGCCGTTGCGGATGTACCACTGCCGGGTGGTGACGATCTCCAGCGGCCGGTCGCCCTTCTCGTAGAACTTCACCGGGCGGTTGACCGGCCTGGGCTCGCCCTCCATGTCACCCCGGGCGCGCAGCAACTCGACGATCCGCTCGCGGGCGCCGTGCACGGTCCTGCCCGCCAGCTCGCCGTACGGCTCGGCGGGCACGCCGGGGGGCGCCTCGGGCAGCAGCCTGCCGTCCCTGCCGACGACGGCCCGGGTCGGCAGGTCAAGCTCACGCCACCAGACGACGTCGGTGACGTCGCCGAAGGTGCAGATCATGGCGATGCCCGAGCCCTTGTCCGGTTCGGCCAGGCGGTGGGCGAGCACCGGCACCTCGACGCCGAACAGCGGCGTGGTGACCGTGGTGCCGAACAGCGGACGGTAGCGCTCGTCGTCGGGATGGGCGACCAGCGCGACGCAGGCGGGCAGCAGCTCGGGCCGGGTCGTCTCGACCCAGACGCGCTCCCCCGTCTCCCCGGCCGGGGTGAAGGCGACACGGTGGAAGGCCCCGGGCCACGGCCTGTCCTCAAGCTCGGCCTGGGCGACGGCCGTGCGGAAGGTCACATCCCACAGGGTGGGAGCCTGGGACAGGTAGGCCTCACCGCGGGCCAGGTTGCGCAGGAAGGCGCGCTGGGAGGCGGCACGCGCCAGACCGTCGACGGTCGCGTAGGTCAGCGACCAGTCGACCGACAGGCCAAGCCTGCGCCAGAGCTCCTCGAAGACCTTCTCGTCCTCGATGGTGAGCCGTTCGCACAGCTCGATGAAGTTGCCGCGTGAGACGGGGATCTGGCGTTTGGCGTCCGGCTTGGCCGGGGGCTGGAAGGCGGGGTCGTAGGGGACGGACGGATCGCAGCGCACACCGAAGTGGTTCTGCACCCTGCGCTCGGTCGGCAGGCCGTTGTCGTCCCACCCCATGGGATAGAAGACCTCCCGACCGCGCATGCGCTGGAAGCGGGCGATCGTGTCGGTGTGGGTGTAGGAGAAGACGTGTCCGACGTGCAGGGAGCCGGAGACGGTCGGCGGCGGGGTGTCGATGGAGTAGATCTCCGGCCGGGTGCGCGTCCTGTCGAAGCGATAGGTGCCTTCGGCCTCCCAGCGGGCCGACCATACGGCTTCCAGCCCGTCGAGAGAAGGCTTCTCGGGCATGGGCGCATGGCGCGGTCGCTGTGGTGTCATGCCTCCCTATGGTATGGCGTCTGGTATGGCGTCGCGTGCCCTCGTGACGGAGGAGACTAGTGTTCTCGTGCGAAGCGAAAACAGCGGGGAGGGGGCCACATGGCCGACAAGTCCGAGAAGCAGGATATGGCGTGGCGGGTCATCGGCGGCCTCGCGGGGCTGGCGACCGCCTGGGCCGCGCGTAAGGTCATCGGGTTCGCCTGGGAGAAGACGACCGGCAAGAAGCCGCCGGCGGACAACGAGTCGCTGGACATCAGCTTGGGTGAGGCGATCGGTTACGCCGTGGTGATGGGGGTCGGCATGCAGGTGGCGCAGATCGTGGTCGCCCGCACCGCCAGGAAGCGCTACGACGCGTGGAAGTCCCTGCGGGGGGCGGCCAAGGAGATCTCGCTCTGACCCGGCCGTGCCCCGCCACCCGCCGGTCGCGGGGACGGGGCGCGGCGCCGTACGTTCCGGGTCAGGATTCGAGCGAGGCGAGGAACTCCTTGGCCCAGCGATCCACGTCGTAGGTCGCGACCCTCCTGCGCAGTGAGCGCATCCGGCGTGACAGGTCGTGCGGCGTGGCCCGCATCGCGGCGAGCATCGTCCGTTTGAGGCCGTCCACGTCGTAGGGGTTGACCATGAACGCCTGCCGCAGTTCGTCGGCGGCCCCGGCGAACTCGCTGAGCACCAGGGCCCCGCGCAGGTCGTTGCGGCAGGCGATGTACTCCTTGGCGACGAGGTTCATGCCGTCGCGCAGCGGGGTGACCACCATCACGTCGGCCGCCAGGTAGAGCGCGGCCAGCTCCTCCCGGCCGTAGGACTGGTGCATGTACTGCACCGGCTGCTGGCCGAGTTCGCCCTGTTCCCCGTTGATCCGGCCGACCTGGAGCTCGATCGAGTCGCGCAGGCGCATGTACTCCTCGACCCGCTCCCGGCTGGGGGTCGCGATCTGCACGAAGGCCGCCTCCCCCGGTTTGATCGAACCCTCGGACAGGAGTTCGCCGAAGGCCTTCAGGCGCTGGCCGATGCCCTTGGTGTAGTCGAGCCGGTCGACACCGAGCAGCAGGCACTCGGGGTCGCCGAGCTCGGCGCGGATCTCCTTGGCCCGCTCGGTGATGTGCGGTTCGCGCACCAGCGAGTCGAGCTCCCCGAAGTCGACCGAGATGGGGAAGGCCGCGGCCCGCACCACCCGGTCCTCGACGTAGATCTCGTTCTTGTGGTGCTGGAGGCCGAGCAGGCGGCGGCACAGCCGGATGAAGTTCGACGCGCCGCCGGGGCGCTGGAAGCCGACCATGTCGGCGCCGAGGAGCCCCTCGACGATCTCCCTGCGCCAGGGCAGCTGGGAGAACAGCTCGACCGGTGGGAACGGGATGTGCAGGAAGAACCCGATGCGCAGGTCGGGTCGGAGTCTGCGGAGCAGGGCCGGGACCAGCTGCAGCTGGTAGTCCTGGATCCACACGACCGCGTTCTCGGCCGCCTCCTCCGCGGCGGCCCTGGCGAAACGCTCGTTTACCGTCCGGTACGCCTCCCACATGACGCGGGAGTAGACCGGAGGCGCCACCACGTCGTGGTAGAGGGGCCACAGGGTGGTGTTAGAGAAGCCCTCGTAGTAGAGCTCGACCTCCGATTCCGACAGCGGCACGGGGATGAGGTGCATGCCGTCGTGTTCGAAGGGGTCGAGGTACTCACCGGGGGCGCCGTGCCAGCCGATCCACGCGCCCTCACGTCGCTGAAGGACGGGAGCGATCGCGGTGACCAGGCCGCCGGGGCTGCGCCGCCACATGTCGTCACCCACACGGTCGACGGGGAGGCGGTTTGCGACGATCAAAAACGAGCTGCGGCCCTGCACAAAATCCTCCAGGTAGTCGGACTACTCCTAACAACTACCCAATTCAGGCGTTTCTATGACTTACCGGGTGGAAGCGCCCCGCTAATTCTTAGATCACTCCTGACCGCCGCCGCGAGTCTTCTTGTGGCGGCGCGGTTGAGGGCCCCACCTGCGACGGCACCCGTGAGGAAGGGGCCGAGGGTGGTCAGATGGCGGCCGAGGGTGCGCAGCAGCCTGTTGCGCAGCGCCGTCTTGGCCGCCGCGCCGAGCGCGATGCCGACCGTGGCGGGAGACAGCGGATCGACGCCGCGCTGCCTGGACCAGGCGGCCACGAAGACCATGGCGCGCTGTGCCCCGGTTCCCGGAACCCGTACCCCGTAAACCTCGTGGAGCTCGGCGAGCAGCTTGACCTCGATCGCGGCGACCACCAGGGTCTCGGCGACGAGCTGGGCGGGGGCGGACAGCAGCAGGGGCGGGGTGACGAACTCGGCCGCGGCCAGCGCGCCGCCGATGGCGCCGACCGTCATGGTCGCCTTGGCGGCCGTCCGCACGAGATCGTCGGCGAGGGCCTCGGAGGTCAGGCCGTGGTGGTGCTCGGAGAGGGTGGCCAGATCTCGGATGGGAATGCGAGGGGCGACGGCGGTGAACACCTCGGCCAGCCAGCGACCCCGGCCGACCCCCGTCGCCTTGGCCCTCCTCGATCCCCTGGCCAGGAGTGTGGTCAGGCGGCCGAGCAGCCGTCGCCGCTCGGTGCCCGCGAGCCCTTCCGGCTCGATGAGTTTTCCGACGAGCTCGGCCATCTCCTGGTCGTTCGCCCCGTCGGCTGTTCCCTCGACCGTGCCCCCGGCGCCCCCGGCGCCCTCGACCGGGCCCGGCCGGTGCTCCCGCGTGCCCGCGGGCTCGGTCCGCCCGTTCGCCGCGCGGTCCTCGTTCGCGGGTGCGCCGGCCGACTCCCCGGCGATGGAGTCGCCCGGCTTCGCACCGGTCTGTTTGTTCTCTGACGTCATGTCGCGGAACCTCCTCAGGGCTGTCCCGGAGTCCTTCCCGTCGTCGGGAGGACCTCGGACGGCCGTCGGAACATCGTCAGGCCGCGCACTCCTTGCAGATCTGCTGGCCGTTCCTCTCGGTGGCGAGCTGACTGCGGTGGTGCACGAGGAAGCACCGCGCGCAGGTGAACTCGTCGGCCTGGCGAGGAATCACCCTGAGCGAGAGTTCCTCGTTGGACAGGTCCGCGCCCGGCAGTTCAAGCGACTCGGCGAGGTCCGTCTCGTCGATGTCGATACTGCCCGAGGACTTGTCGGTACGGCGGGCCTGCAGTTCCTGAAGACTGTCCTCGCCGAGGTCGTCGTCAGTCTTGCGTGGGCTGTCGTAGTCGGTAGCCATCGGTCTGCTCCATCCCCCTCATCTATCTATCTGTCCGCGCTTGTGATCCGTTTGCGCTCGTTCGCGCGTGTGTAACGCTTGAGAGGCCCAACTTGTGCCCGATCCGCCAGATAGATTCCTGCTTCGGTACCCCGTCGGAATGGCCGATGAACCTCCCCACACGTGAGGGACCTCCCACCAATGGGCGTGGTTAGCCAAATATGGCGTAAACCACAACATTGGCGGCATGCACCACCGTGTTCGACGGCACATCCAACCACATGTACGGCGTGAACGAGACGCCCCCCGCCGGATCAGCGCGACTGAAGTCTCACCGTCACCACGAGGCCTCCTCCGTCCCTGGGAACGGCGGCCACGTTGCCCCCGTGAGCACGCACGACCGCGCGAACGATGGACAGCCCGAGCCCGGCCCCCTTGGAGGAGTCGATCCGTTCGGCGTTGAGCCTCCGGAACGGCTCGAACAGGCTGTTCACCTCGTAGGCGGGCACGTGCGGTCCCGTGTTGGCCACCTGAACGACGAGGGCCCCCTCAACAATTCCCGTGCGCACCCACACGCGTCCCTCTTCGGGGAGATTGTGCTTGATGGCGTTCTCGACCAGGTTGGAGACGCAGCGTTCCAGGAGCACCGGATCGCCGACCGTCTCCGCGCTCTGCAGCTCGGTGGTCACGACGACCCCGGCCTCCTTGGCGCGCGGGACGAGCTGCTCGACCGCGGTCTCCGCGACGTCCTTCACGTCCACCGGCTTGCGCACGCTCAGCTCCCGCTCGCTGCGCGCCAGCAACAGCAGCCCCTCGATGAGCCGCTCGTTGCGCGCGTTGACCTCGAGCAGCGTACGGCCGAGCGCCTTGAGGTCCTCCGAGGCCTGCGGGTCGCCCAGCGCGATCTCCAGGACGGTCCGGTTGATCGTCAGGGGAGTGCGCAGCTCGTGCGAGGCGTTGGCCACGAACCTCCGCTGGGTGTCGAAGGCCACGTTGAGCCTGGTCAGCATGGCGTCGAAGGTGTCGGCCAGCTCCTTGAGCTCGTCGTCGGGACCTTCGAGGCCGATCCGCTCGTGGGCGAGGGTGCTGTCGGAGAGCCTGCGCGCGGTCGTGGTCATCTGCTGGATCGGCCTGAGCGCCCGGTCCGCGACGAGGTAACCAATGATGATCGCCAGGATGGCGACCCCGGCCAGCGCCGGAATCGACCTGGTCAGCAGGGCCTTGCGCGCCCCGGTGACCGCCAGGTGCAGGTTGGAGTTCCACCACTGCTGGACCTGGACCGCGAGGTCCTGGGGCATGTCGTCGGTGATCGCCCTCGGCCACGCCGACTCGATCGCCCAGCCGACCATCATGTAGATGACGAACAACAGCAGGACCCCGGCGATGAAGAACAGCACGCCGTAGGTGATGGTGAGGCGCCAGCGGATGCTGATCCTGCTGACCGTCGTGTGCAGCCGTTCGAGCGGGGTCGGCGAGGGCGAGGTGTCACCGGGCGGGGGCGGCCCGTCCCAGGCGGGCGGCCCGGTCGGCGGGGGCGCCTGGACGCGGACCGGCGTCACGGGGGCCTGGCGCCCGCCGTTCCTCGCGCTCCGCTCGGAGTGCGGACTGATCATGGGGTGGGTCGGCACCCCCTGCCCCGCCTCCTCGGCGGGACCGTCCGCGAAGCGGCCCTCCCTGGCGCCCTCGCCCGCGCTCACAGCTTGTATCCCACCCCGGGCACCGTCTCGATCACCTGAGGCTCACCCAGTTTCTTCCTCAGGGTCATCATCGTGACGCGCACCACGTTGGTGAAGGGGTCGATGTTCTCGTCCCACGCCTTGTCGAGCAGGTCCTCCTGGCTGACGACCGCGCCCTCGGCGCGCATCAGCTCCTCAAGGACCGCGAACTCCTTCTTGGTGAGGGCGATCTCCTCGCCGTCCCTGGTGACCAGCCGCTTGCCCGGGTCGAGACGGACCCCGGAGCGCTCCAGAACGGGGGGCAGCGCCGGGGCCGAGCGGCGGCCGAGTGCCCGCACCCGCGCGACGAGCTCGACGAAGGCGAACGGCTTGGCGAGGTAGTCGTCGGCGCCGAGTCCCAGTCCCTCCACCCTGTCGTCGACGTCGCCAGAGGCGGTGAGCATCAGGATCCGCGACGCGGTCCTGTCGGCGACCAGGCGGCGGCAGACCTCGTCGCCGTGGACCTTGGGCAGGTCCCGGTCCAGGACGATCACGTCGTAGTCGACGTAGCCGGTCCGTTCGAGCGCGCCGGCGCCGTCGTAGGCGACGTCGACGGCCATGGCCTCGCGCCGGAGCCCGGTGGCGATCGCGTCGGCGAGCACTCGCTCGTCCTCAACCACAAGCACGCGCACGACCTCTGCTACCTCCCGTGAAAGATCCGCGAAACCCGCGGCAGCGACTTTTCATTGTCGCCATACCCCGCGTAAGACGGGGGTAAGGCCGGTCTCACCATACGAACAATCCGTGATGTAAGACACATATAGGTTTAGCCATCCCGCGGGCGTGGGTAGAGCTCAAACCCAGTCCCCCGCCAGCCCAATCCTTCAGCCCCCGTGAGAAAGAAGGTGAGATGGGCGAGTTCACCACCACGATCGAACACCGCCTCGACCAGGCTTACAAAAATCTGCAGGAAGCCAGGACCGCGGGCGACCACTACCTCGCCGACACCTTCACCGCCGAGATCGAGGATCTCCGCCGTCTGGCAACGGACAACGGCGTCGTCCCCGTCCAGCGCTGAGCGAACAGGCCCCTCGGCGCCCTGCCCGAGGGGCCTGTTCGTGCCCCGGGCCCGTCAATCGTCGCGTTCCGGGTCCAGCGGCGCCAGCAGGTCGTGCAGTTCCTCGAAGAGACCGGGCGCCGCGCAGATCGTCAGGTCCGGGTTGGGCCGCCTGCCCCCCAGGCCGCCGATGCGAGCCCCCGCCTCCGCGGCGATGAGACCACCCGCCGCGTGATCCCAGTACTGCGGGCCGCGCTCGTAGTAGCCGTCGACCCGCCCGGCGGCGACCGAGCACAGGTCGGAGGCCGCCGAGCCGCCCCTGCGGATGTCGCGCACCCGCGGCAGCACGTGGGCGAGCACCCGCGCCTGGACCGCGCGCCGTCCCGCCTCGTAACCGAATCCCGTGGCGATCAGGGCCCGGTCGAGCGGCACGCCCGTGGTGCAGCGCAGCCGTTCCCCGGCCAGCCAGGCGCCCTCGCCCTTGACCGCGGTGAACACCTCGCCCCTCGGCACGACGTTGACCACCCCGGCGACGACCTCGCCGTCCACCTCGACGCCGACGCTCACCGCCCACTCGGGCAGGCCGTACAGGAAGTTGACGGTTCCGTCGATCGGGTCGACGATCCAGCGGACCCGGCCGTCGCCGGTCGAGCCGCCCTCCTCACCGAGGATCGCGTCGCCCGGCCTGGTCCGCCTGATCCGGTCGCGGATCAGCTCCTCGGCGGCCTGGTCGAGCGCGGTCACCACGTCGGTCGGGCTGGACTTGGTCGCCAGTACCTCGGGCCTGGCGGGCCGCTTGGCCAGGAGCATCTCCCCCGCCTCCCTGGAGATCTCCTCGGCCAGCCGGGCGAGAAGCCGCGCGTCCTCCCCCGGCGGCCCGCCGCGCGTCACGACAGCGACTCCGGTCGCTTCCACTCCCTGCCGAGGACGTGCTGGGCGAGGAAGGCGAGCACGGTCTCGTACCAGACCACGGCGTTGCCCGGTTTGAGCACCCAGTGGTTCTCGTCGGGGAAGTACAGGAACTTCGACTCGACCTCAGAACGCCGCAGGTCCCACCACAGGCGCAGGGCCTCGCCGATCGGCACCCGGTAGTCCTTGTCGCCGTGGACGACCAGCATGGGCGTGGAGATCCGCTCCAGCGACAGGTGCGGCGACAGGTCCCGGTACGGCTGCCCGCCCGGGGGCCCGAACTCGCGCTGGAAGTAGACGGCGGCGTCGGTCGTGCCGATGAACTGCTCCAGGTTCCACAGCGAGGCGTGGGTGACGATCGCCTTGAACCGATCGGTGTGCCCGGCGATCCAGTTGGCCATGTAACCGCCGAACGAACCGCCCATCGCGGCGGTCCGCGAGGCGTCGAGTTCGGGCAGTTCGAGCGCGGCGTCGGTGATCGCCATCAGGTCGGCGTACGTGCGCGGCCCCCAGTCGGCCCAACCCCGCCGGATCGCCTCAAGGCCGTAACCGGTGGACAGGCACGGGTCGGGCAGCAGCACCGCGTAGCCGTTCTGCGCCATGATCCACGGGTTCCACCGCCACGACCAGTCGTTCCAGCTCGACAGCGGGCCGCCGTGTATCCACAGCAGGAGTGGCGCCGGGCTCTGCGCCGAGGCGCCCTCGGGCAACACCAGCCAGGCCCTGACGGTCTCGCCGTCGTCGGTGGTCGCGCTGACCTCGGTCAGGGTCCCGGGAAGTTCGAGACCGGGCGCCGGGGAGGGCAGCGTCTCGACCGTGCCGTCCACGGTGACGTGGACCGGGACGGCCGGGCTGTCCACGGCGCCGCGCAGCGCGTAGACCGAGCCGTCGGGCGCGGCCTGGAGCGACAGGTAGGCGCCGTCGTCGGCGGTGAGCCGTACCGCCTCGGAGCCGTCGGCGGGGACGCGGAAGATCGGGCGGCGCCCCCGATGGTCGGCGGCCAGGTACAGCGTCCGGGAGTCGGGCGCCCACACGAAGTCGACCGGCCACAGGAGGTGGCTCTCGAAGCGGCCCGCGACGTGCCCCTCCCCCGTGGCCGTGTCCACGATCCACAGGACGCTCTCCACGGGCACGTCCGTGGAGCCCCGCACCTCGCGCACGCACGCGACCAGGCTCCCGTCCGGTGAGACGACGGGTTCCCCGAGGTCGTGACCGTCCTGCTCGGCCAGGATCCTGCGGGTGCCGTCCGCCACGTCGATCGCCACCAGGTGGGAGCCGAGTTCCCCGCCGGGCAGGGGGACCGTCCAGCTCGTCACGACGGTCGCGCCGTCCGGGGTGAGGTCCCACGAGGCGAGGGCCAGGCTCTTGCCCGGCTGCGGGGTGAGATCCCTGGTCCCGGTCAGCCGCTCCCGCCCGAGCGCCCCGGCGAACAGCCTGACCTCACCTGGCCCGAGGTCGTGGTCCCAGTGGCGCACCAGCAGGTCCTCGTGCAGGATCGCGCTCACCCCGTTGTCCTTGCGCGCCTTGCGCCGCTCCGCCTCGGTCGCCTCGTCTCCGGGCAGCACGTCGGAGCCGAAGACCACGTTCCCGCCCGCGGTGGCGAACCCCGTCACACCGCCGGGCCGCGAGGCGACCTGCCTCGCCTCTCCTCCCGCGCGCGGCAGCAGCCAGAGCGCGGGGACCCCCTCCTCGGTCTCCTTGACCGTCGGGTCGGGGCGGCGGGAGCAGAAGAGCAGATCGCCGCCGGCCGTGAACTCCGCTCCTGTCTCGCCTTTCACCGACCGGGTCAACCGGTACGGCTCACGCCCGTCGAGAGGGATCTCCCACAGGGACGTGCCGTAGGACTTTCCGTCGGGATTGAGTGCCTGGACCACGCTCACCAGGCGAGTTCCGTCGGGGGAAAGCCGCAGGGAAGTCACCCGGGGTACACCGACATAATCGCGGATGTCGCTAAATGGGGTCACGCTTGGAACCTACCCTGCGCCTCTTCTTCGATCACTCCCGCCGGGAGGCCACTTTCCATACCACTCGGCTCCCCCCGGCGCGATGATGCGCGGCGATGCGGGAGGATTCCCCGCCATGCGGTTTGATGAGAGTCATGGGGACTTACGACGCGCTGCTCGTCGTCTCGTTCGGAGGGCCTGAGAAGCCCGGCGACGTCATGCCGTTCCTGGAGAACGTGGTGCGGGGCCGGGGAGTCCCGCGTGAGCGGCTGCTGGAGGTCGAGGCGCACTACCAGCGCTTCGGGGGGCACAGCCCGATCAACCAGCAGTGCCGCGACCTGATCGCCGCCGTCGAGCCGACCGTCGACGTGCCGGTCTACTGGGGCAACCGCAACTGGCATCCCTACCTTGAGGACACCCTGCGGCGGATGGCCGCCGACGGCGTGCGCAGGGCCGCCGCCTTCGTCACCTCGGCCTACGCCTCCTACTCCGCGTGCAGGCAGTACCTCGACGACATCGCCCTGGCCAGGGCGGCGGTCGAGGGCGCCCCCGAGGTCGTCAAGCTCAGGCACTACTTCGACCACCCGGGATTCGTCGCGGCCATGGTCGACCACACCCGCCAGGCCCTCGACCGGCTGCCCGCCGAGCACCGGGACGCCGCGCGCCTGGTCTTCACCGCGCACAGCGTCCCCGTCTCGATGGCCAGGACGGCCGGGCCCGGCGGCGGGCAGTACGAGGCGCAGCTACGCCGGGCCGCCGCCGCGGTCGTCGCCGGGCTGGGCGGCGACCGGGAGTGGGACCTGGTCTGGCAGAGCCGCAGCGGCCCCGCCCACGTGCCGTGGCTGGAGCCCGACGTCTGCGACCACCTGCAGAAGGTCGACGCCCCGGCGGTCGTCCTGGTACCGATCGGTTTCGTCTCCGACCACATGGAGGTCGTCTACGACCTCGACGTCGAGGCCGCCCAGACAGCCGCCGGACTCGGTCTCCCGCTGGCCAGGGCGGCGACCGCGGGCACCCACCCCCGGTTCGTCGCGATGGTCGGCGAGTTGCTCGCCGAGCCCGAGCCCGTCCCGTGCGCGGCCACCTGCTGCCCGGCCCCGCCCCGCCGTCACGGGTAGGCGCGGGCGTAGGCCTGGGCGACGGACAGGACCTTGTTGACGTAGGCCGTGGAGTGGTTGTAGAACCACACGGCCTTCGCCAGCTTCTTGCCACCCTGTCCGGCGCCGTTCGCGCACAGGTAGTTGGCCGCTCCGGGCACGGCGTCGTAGGGACTCCAGATGTCGGCGACGCCGTCGCCGTCCCCGTCCACGCCGTAGGCCTTCCAGGTGGCGGGCATGAACTGCATGGGGCCGAGGGCTCCGGCCGAGGAGGGGCCGTTGTTGCGCCCGTGTGAGCTCTCCACCTGGCCGATGGCCGCCAGCACCGTCCACGAGAGGCCGGGGCAGACGGTGGCCGCCTTGCGGTACAGCTCCAGATAGCTGCCCGGCCGCCCGACCGTGGCCCTGTTGCCGGTACGCGCCCGTTCCCGTACCCGCTCGGCCTTCACCTCTGTCCTCCTGGCCGTACGGCTCCCGCCGAGGACGACCACCTGGGCGCCGGAGCCGAGCAGTTTGCGCACCCCGGCGTCCATCGCGGCGACCTCCTTCTCCGGGCCGTTGACCAGCAGCGCCACCCCGGGCAGCAGGCCCAGCCGCCGTCCCGTCTCGGCGCCGACCAGGCCGTCGACTCCGGGCAGGCCGAAGGACGCCGAGGCGGCGACCCGCAGCGCCGGACCGGCGTCCACCTGGTACCTGGCGCCGAGGACCAGCCCGAGCCGCCGGACCGCGGCGCTGTCGGCGATGAGTTCCCCTCTGTTCAGCGCCTCCCAGACCCTCGGCTGGTCGGCCACGGCCTTGGGCGCCCAGGCGCGGAAACGGGCCGGTTCGACCGCGAGCAGGTTGAGCGCGGTGCCGGAGACCCGTACCGCTCCCCCGTCGAAGGAGTCGACCTTCTGGACGTGCCCGAGCCGGGAGATGTCCTGTTTGGTGCGTTCGGGAAGCGTCGACTGGGAGACCACGAACAGCCGGGGCGGGGTGAGGGTGATCCCCGGCCCGCCGGTCGCCGCGACCACCGGGGTCGGGGTGACGGGGGACGGGCTCGCCTGGGTGAGGTCGGCCTGCGGGGCGAGCCTGGCCAGGTCTCGCACGGTCGTGTCCCGCCGGAGGTCGGAGGTCGCCGTACGGACCTGCGCCGGGGAGCCGGCCGGGCTCAGGACGAGGAAGATCGCACCTGTGGTGACCGCGAGGGCGGTCACGGCGAGTATCGCGACCAATACCCCCAACCTGGGATGATGTGACACTGCCCTCACGTTAGCCCAAGCACCACCGGTTCGCTCTGTTGCGCGAAAAATGAGTTGCCGTGTGATGGTTTGGTTAGAAATGGTCGATACGATCGACGGCGAAAACGTGGGAAAGGGGCAGTCCGTGGTCGGGCCGTACCGGAGATTGTTCAACAGGCCCGGCGTGAAGGGGTTCGTCATCGCGGGCTTCTTCGGGCGGATGCCCATGTCGATGCTGGGCATCGGCATCGTGCTCCTCGTCGAGGCCCTCACCGACTCCTACGCCATGGCGGGAGCGGTCGCGGCCACCGTCAGCGTCACCTTCGCCGTCGCCGCCCCCCTGTCGGGCCGCCTGGTCGACAGGTACGGCCAGGCGAGGATAGCCGTTCCCCTGGTGCTGACCCACGGCGTCTCACTGAGCGGCCTGATGCTCTGCGGCGGGCTGGGCGCGCCCGCGTGGACCCTGTTCGTCACCGGCGCCCTGGCGGGCGCCAGCGCCCTGTCCCTCGGCTCACTGGTGCGGGCCCGCTGGTCCCACCTGCTGGGCCGGTCGGACGATCTGCACGTGGCCTTCTCCTTCGAGTCGATCGCGGACGAGGTCATCTTCGTGGCCGGTCCCGCGCTGGTGACCGCGCTGGCCACCTCGGTCAGCCCGTACGCCGGACTGGTCGTCGCCCTGGTCTCCACGGTGATCGGCACCGTCGCCTTCGCCATGCAGCGCGGCACGGAGCCCCCGATCATCCCCAAGGGGGAGAGTTCGAGGAGCCCGATCACCATTCCCGGCGTCGCGCTGCTCTCGTGCGTCTTCCTGGCGGTCGGCTCGGTCTTCGGCTCGGTCGACCTGATCACCGTGGCCTTCGCCGAGGAGCACGGCGCCAAGGCCGCGGCCGGGCTGCTGCTGTCGGTCATCGCCATGGGAAGCCTGCTGTCCGGCCTCTGGTACGGCGCGCGGCGCTGGAAGTCCTCGATGCGCAGCCGGTTCGTCACCACCCTCGGGATCTTCGCCCTGGGCGTCTCCCCCTTCGCCCTGATCGAGCACGTCGGAGTGATGGCGCCGTTCATGTTCCTCGCCGGGCTGGCCGTCTCCCCGACGCTCATCACGGGATACTCGCTGATCGAGCGGCTGGTCCCGGCCCGCCTGCTCACCGAGGGCATGGCGTGGCTGTCCACCGCGGTCGGCTTCGGCGTCGCGCTCGGCTCGTGGGCCGCCGGACGGCTGACCGACCTCTACGGCTCCTCCAACGCCTACATCTTCCCGCTCGGCTGCGCCCTGCTGGCCGTGGCCGTCGGAGTGGGCGGCTTCGCCTGGCTGCGGCCCCCTGTTCTCCAGGAGCAATCGTGAGTATGGTTCATGTCTCTTGGCGGGACGGACCCGTGCCCGCGGCGTGAGCCGGGCACGCCTCGCGACATCCCCGGCCGAGGAGCGACCATGAGCCGGACCCCCGCCGCCTTCCGCAACTGGGCGGGCAACCAGTCCGCCGTCCCCGCCGAGGTCCACGCGCCCTCCTCAGCCGAGGAGGTCGCCCTGGCCGTACGGCGGGCGGCCGAGACGGGGCGACGGGTGCGCATGGTCGGCACCGGGCACTCCTTCACCGGCGTCGCGCTGACCGACGGGCTGCTCCTGCGGCCCGAACGGCTGACCGGCGTCCTGCAGACCGGCGAGGGGTGGGTACGGGCGGCCGCGGGGACCCCGCTCAGCGTGTTCAACGAGGAACTCGCCCGCAGGGGCCTGGCGCTGGCGAACATGGGCGACATCACCGCCCAGACCCTGGCCGGAGCCGTACAGACCGGCACCCACGGCACCGGCGGCAGGATCGCCGGCCTGGCCGACCAGGTGATCGCGCTGGACCTGGTGCTCGCCGACGGCGAGAGCGTCACCGTCTCCCGCGAGGGCACCGCCGAGATCCGCGACGGGGTCACCGAGCGGGACCTCTTCGACGCCGCCAGGGTCGGCCTGGGCGCGCTCGGGGTGGTGACCGCGCTGACCTTCGCGGTCGAGCCCTCGTTCCTGCTGCACAGCGTCAGGCAGCCGATGCGGCTGAGCGAGATCCTCGGTTCGCTCGACACGATCACCGCGGACAACGAGCACCTCGACTTCTTCTGGCTGCCGCACACCGACACCTGCCTGACCAAGCGCAACAACCGCCACCCCGGCCCGGCCAGGCCGCAGAGCGCGCTGAGGCACTGGCTGGACGACGTCTTCCTGGAGAACACGGTGTTCGGCGCGCTGTGCGGGCTCGGCGCGCGCCTGCCCGCCGCCATCCCCGGCATCAACGCGCTGTCGGCCTCGGCGCTGTCGGCCTCCGAGCGCGTGGACACCTCCTACGAGGTCTTCGCGACCGTACGGCGGGTGCGCTTCCTGGAGATGGAGTACGCCATCCCGCGCGAGCACCTCGCCCAGGCCCTCAGGGAGACCCGTGACCTGATCGACAGCCGGGGCTGGCGGATCACCTTCCCGATCGAGGTGCGGGTCACCCCGCCGAGCGACGCCTGGCTGTCCACCGCCTACGGCCGCGACTCGGCCTACGTCGCCTGCCACGTCTACCGGCCGACCCCGAACCCGGACTACTTCGAGGGCGTCGAGGAGATCATGGTCCGGCTCGGCGGCAGGCCGCACTGGGGCAAGCTCCACACCCGCGACGCGGCCTACCTGGCCACGGTCTATCCGCGTTTCGCGGACTTCCTGCGGCTACGGGACCTGCTCGACCCGGGACGGACGTTCTCCAACGACTATCTGGACACCGTCCTGGGCTGACCGGCGCGTCCCGCGATCCAGGGGACTCCCCCGCCCGTTCCCCTTGTCACGAGGTTCGCGTGCGGCCTCTCCGGAGAGTCACGTGCCGGCGTCCTGTCGCCTCGGCGGCGGACGCCGGAGCGGATTCGCGGACGCCCGCGCCGCCCGGATCCGAGGAAGCGTCTCCCGTCGCCCAGGCCGGCCGCCCCGAACCGGGGGCTCTTGCACCAAGTTCGCGACGGCGCCCTGGGTTATTGGGGAGAATCCGTCGGGGACTCCGAATGTACTGCTCCACAACGATGCCCGATAAGCAGGTGAATGGAGCAAATGTGACCGGCGTCACATCGCTGCGAGCCCCATCCAGGAAGGCGATGTTCGGACATGCCGGGTACGGTGCTGGCAGGCAACCGGCACACGCGAGAGACTCAAGGGTCCGGGGGAAGATTGAGCACGACGACGAAGGGACTCGCATGCAGGAGCTCCGTCTCGTCGCGGTGAGTGAGGACGGGACCTACCTTGTGCTGGCCACGGCCGGCCGGGGGACCCGGTTCACGCTGCCCGTCGACGACCGGCTCCGCGCTGCCGTCCGCGGCAACTTCTCCCGTCTCGGCCAGTACGAGATCGAAGTGGAGAGTCCGTTGCGCCCCAAGGAGATCCAGGCCCGGATACGCGCCGGCGAGACCGCCGAGGAGATCGCCGCCACGGCGGGCATCCCGGTCGAGCGCGTGCGGTGGTTCGAGGGCCCCGTGCTCCAGGAACGCGAGTACATGGCCCAGCAGGCGCAACGCTGCGCCGTGCGGCTGCCTGGTGACTCCGCTCCCGGCCCCACCCTCGGTGAACTGGTCGCCGAACGGCTGACCCGTCGCGGCGTGCCCGCCGACGAGATCGACTGGGACTCCGCGAAGCGGGACGACAACCTGTGGCGGATCAAGCTCGGTTTCGTGTGGAACGGTCACAGCCGCAGGGCTGAATGGATCTTCGACCCGCGGCGGCGTCACATCACCCCGCACGACGACGAGGCCATGCGCCTGTCGTCGGGCGACCAGGCCGAGCCGGCCGAGGACAGCACGGTCACCCCGTTCGTGCCCCGGGTCGCCAAGCTCGCGCCGGTGCCCCCGCTGGCGCCCGAGCCGCTGAGCCAGTCCCCGGTCTCCTTCCCTTCGGTCCTGCGCCAGGAGCAGACGCCCTCCGACGACTCGCCCCCGCCGCCGGAGGCGCCCGCGCCCCAGGAACGCTCCGCTCCGGCCGCCTACACGCAGCCTCCGATGCCGCCGCTGCCCCCGGGCTACGATCCGCCGAGGCCCACCGTCCCTCCGCTGCGCGCGCCCGACTCCATGGCCCCGTTCGAGCAGCCGATCAGAACCCCCGAGGCCGCACCCGTCGCCCGGATGCGGCCTCAGGAACCCCCGGTGCTCGTGACGCCCAGGCCGCTCGCCACACGGGAGCAGGTCATGGAGTCCGAGCCGGTGGCCCCTGAGGTCGCCGAGACCGCCGAACCCGCCGAGGTCACGACGCCCGCCGAGCCGTCCCCCGAGGTCCTGGAGACCGCCGGGTCCACGGAGACCGGCGTTCCCGCCGAACCCGCCGAGGAGGAGGCGGCCGCGGTGCCCGCCGCACGTCTCAGCCTGGACGAGCGGGCCAGGGAGGAAGCCGCCGCCGCGCCCCCCGAGCCCGTCGTGGAGAAGGCCGCCGAGCAGGTTCCGGAGAAAGTCACGGAGAAACCCGCTGAGAAGGTCCCGGAGAAGGTCGCGGAGAAACCCGTCGAACCGCCGAAGCCGGCCCCCGCACGGCCCGCGAAGCGAGCCAGGGGACGGCGTGCCTCGGTGCCCACCTGGGACGAGATCATGTTCGGCGCCAGACGTCAGGACTGACCACAGGACACGCGAGGGCGGGGGCGGCACGGGAAACCGGCCGCCCCCGCCTCGCCGTACGGAAGGTGTTCACTCCACCGGCTTGGGCCGCTCGGAGTGTCCGGTCAGGAGGAACGGCGCCAGCCAGGCGGGGGTGACCTCGGCGGCGAAGGCCACGCCCTGGGCCTCGCCGACGTCGAAGGCCGAGTAGCCTCCGCTGCCCGCCCCGACTCCGGCGGTCACGGTCAGCACCCGGGCCTGGCGTTGGAAGGGCGTCTGGGTCAGCTTCCAGCCGACCACGGCGCGTTCCTCGATCACGACCTGGGAGCGGCGCAGGGAGCCCGACCTGACGGACAGGCGGGCCCCGTCGTAGGCGTGGCCGAGCGAGCGGTAGCGGTCGAGGCCCAGCGGGACGCCGAGCACCGCCAGGAGCAGGGCGACGGCGGCGGGCCCCCACCACAGCGGCGACCACACGAACCCGGCCGCTCCCGCGCAGACCGCGACCACGAGCCACGGGAAGACCGCCCTGAAGAGCCTGCGCTTGCGCGCCGCGGGCGGATGCGGCCGCAGCCGGGAGATCGTCGGGCCGACCGCCTCCCCGACCACGTCCAGCGCCTTCGACCTGGGCACCACGGGCAGCAGCTGACCCCGGGTCTGCGAGTCGCCGAGCCCGGTCACGACGGCCCACGCCCTGGCGACCCCCGCCCAGCGTTCGGCGACCCCCTCGACCAGCTCGAACCCGCGCACCCTGCGGCGTTCGAGCGAGACACTCCTGCGGGTGAGCAGGCCGCGCCCGGCGACGAGGTACCCCTCCCGCACGCGCAGGGTGAAGTCCCAGTTGAACACGGCGTACATGACGCCTCCCGCGACCGGCATGGCCAGCACGAGCAGCACCAGGGCCACGAGCAGGACCACGGGGTGGTCCCAGAGCCACTCCCCCGCGCCGACCAGGAACCGTCCGTCGACGCGTAGCTCGTTGCCCCACTGGAAGGCCAGGCCGACCGCACCGGCCGCGAGCGCGAACGGGGTCAGCAGGTAGGCCCCGGACAACGGCCCGTAGGCCAGCCACCGGCGCGGCACCACGAAGAGCACCCGCTCGGCCTGCGGCCGGTCCACCGGCGTGGAGGCCCCCTCCTGGTACGGCCCGGCGGGCACGGCCACCGGGTCACGGCCGCCTTCGCCCGTCTGCGCGCCGGTCCTCGCGTGCCGGAGCAGCACGGCCTTGAGGCGCTCCGCCTCCGCGACCGTCACCCCGTCGAGCTCGCCCTCCTGCTTGTCCTCGCCGCCCGCGCCCGTGTCGATCTTCAGAACCGCGATGCCCAGCAGCCGGTGCAGCGGCGGGTTGCTGACGTCGACGCCACGCACGCGCTCCAGCGGGATCGTCCGTACCGACCTGCTGACCAGGGCCCGGGTGAGTTCGAGCCTGTCCCCGGCGACCCGGTAGGTGAAGGTGGCCCAGCGGACCACGGCGTAGGCGACGGAACCGGCGACGCCGAGGGCCGCCCAGAGGAAGGAGCCCGGCGAGAAACCTCCGACGAACAGCACCCCGGCCAGCGGCAGGAAGAGCGAGGGGAGCATCCTGATCGGCTCGGTCAGCAGCACCTTGGGGCTCAGCCGCAACGGCGGACCCGGGAGCGGGGCTTCCGGTCCCTGGTGGATCCCGGGGCTCGGAGGCGCCTCGTCCTGACCGGTCACGTCGCGTCGTCCCTCAGCTCCTCGGCCCGCCGCGCGAGCTCCTCGGCCAGGGCCGCGGCGACCTCGTAGTCGAGGCCCTTGATCGTGGAGGACCCGGCGTGGGAGGCCGTCCGGATCTCGACCGTGGCCAGTCCCAGGACCCGCTCGAACCAGCCCTGCGCCTTGTCGACCGTCTGGATCCTGCTGACCGGGACGAACGCCCACTCCCTGCTGATCCAGCCGGAGCGGGCGTAGACCACGTCCCCGGTGAGCTCCCAGCGGTGCACGGCGTAGCGCCAGAACGGCTCGGCGATCGCGGCGGGGAGGGTGGCGAGCGTCACCAGCACGGGCAGCCACCAGATGTTGCCGAGCACCCATCCGGGCAGCCAGGACCAGCGGTCGCCGTCGATCCAGCGCGTGAGGAGGAACGACCCCCCGATCAGGACGACGGACCAGAACAGTCCCTCGAACAGCCACAGCGCGATCGCCTTGCGGGAGACCGCGTTCGCCGGGGCCCGCAGGGGGACCCTCAAGGGGTCACGACCACCCGTGCCGGGCAGGACCGTGGCCGCCCTCGCGGGTTCGGCGTGCTCTTCGGCGTGGTCGCTCACGGTGCCAGCCTAAAGGGTTCCGTCCCAGGGGGCTGACCCGTCATGCCCGCGTTGTACGGCTTGGCCGTACGGTGCCCTCTGGCGTCGCCCCAGAGGGCCGTGGGGAGGCCGGAGGAGCCGGGGCGCGGGGAAACACGACCCGCAGGTTTCCCGAGCGTTCACGGCGCTCCCGCACCGGAACTCCACAGGATTCACAACCGGACCGGGCCGCCCGTCAGAAAGACGGCCGCCCCGCCGCGGCGAGGCCGTGCCCATACCTTGATCGTCGATCATCGGCGCCGGATATCGGCAGGTCGGGATGGATGCGAGGGCTCCGGGGCACGAGCGCCTCCTCTCGCCGGGGTGGCGGCCCCCGGACCGGGAAGCGCTTTCTCCACCTCGGGTTCGTGTCCGATTCCCGGGTTTTTCCGCGCCATGGAACCTCGCGATCCGGTCTGCGCATCTGCCAGATCCGCGTAGCATCATCGGGCATGGGGCAGCCGAACACGTATACACGCCGCCCGCGACCTGCCGTGGGGACGGCACTGGCCGCGGCGTTCGTCGTCGTTGCCTCGGGCTGTGGCCTGACGGGCGGCTCCGCGTCCGCCGACCGGCTGCAGCTGGAGCCGATCAGTGTCTCCAGCCCCCAGTTGCGGGACGGCACGGCTCTGCCCTCCGACTACTCGTGCAAGGGGTCGGCGGGCAACCCGCCGCTGCGGTGGTCGGGGATTCCGAACGACACCAAGTCGGTCGCGATCGTGGTCGACAACAACTCACGCACCGGTGGAGAGGTGAACTGGGTCGTGTTCGACATCGACCCGCGCACCAACGAACTGGCCGATGACAGCGTCCCGGTCGGCGCCGTGGAGGGAAGCACCACCAGCGGTAAGACGGGGTACAGCCCGCCCTGCCGCGACAAGGAGAGCTACCGCTTCACCGTCTACGCGCTCAACGACCGGATCGAGCTTCCCAAGGGCGCCTCCCTTGAGAAGACCCTGAAGAGCATCGCCTCCAGGACGATCGCCTGGGGCCGGCTCACCACGACGCACATCGAGTGACAGGTCAAACACCGGAGGTAGTAATGGTTACCGATTCTTCACTTAGGGTGTGACAACGCTCATAGTGGTCCGACACAATCAGATCCAATGTCCGTGCGCAGGTGATGCAAGGGGGCAGGTCGCGTCGATGGCCGCGCGACCTCACCGGCGCCGCTGGAAGGCCATGGCCTTGAGGGTGGTGCAATGATCGCGGTCGTAGCAGGTCTGGTCGCCGTCGTGCTCCTCGTGCTCGTCGTCGTGGCACTGGGCATGCGGTCGATGAACCGCAGGGAGAGCGCGCTCCCCGCGGAACGCCTTCGCGAGTTGGAGGAGAAGGAGGCGCAGACGCCCGCCTTGTCCATCGACGACTTCGCGACCCGGGAACCGAAGATGAAGCACTTCAGTCCCGACCTGACCCCGTTCGACGAGCCGAAGCCGCCCCGTCCGCCACGTCCCGCGGGTTCGCGAGGGAAACGCGGCGTGAACGAGTTCGGCCAGGCCGACGACTACGACGACGACTACTGGACGCGGCTCCAGGCTGACGAGGGCGGTTTCGGAGGGTCCTTGGCAGCCAAGATGGGCGCGAGCCGTCCCGCGTCGGAGACGCCGGGCCGGCCGCCCGCGGCCCCGGTTCCGCCGGTCCCCCCTGTCGTCCCGATCGCGTCCTCGGCCGCCGACGCGGTGACCGTGCAGGCCCCGCTGCCGAACAGGCCGCAGGCCCCCAGGCCCGCGCAGGTTCCCGTGCCGCCGCCCGCCCCGGCCGTCGCCTCGGCCTCGCTGCCGTCCGGCCTCGCCGACCTGATCGAACCGGTCCAGCCGAACCCGGCCCCCACCGCCGCCGCGCTCGCCGAGCAGAAGACGGTGACCTTCGCGGCCCCGACGCCCGGCGCGTTCGGTGAGCCCCGCACGCCACGCTCCCGCAGGAGCGGGCGCGCCGCCGCCGCGAACGCCGCGGCCGGTGGCAACACGGGCCCCGGCCCCCTGCCGGGCGCGCCCACGCGACCCGACCCGCTCAACGAGCCGCTCGCGCCCCGCCCGCGTGGCGCCGCCGGACGTGGTGGGGGCGGGACCCCCGTACGGGAGCCCGGGGCCGGGCAGGTTCCGCCGCCGATGCCTCCGATGGGCCCGACCACCAGCGGTGGGTTCCCCGCCGCCAACTTCCCCGCGGGCACCACCCCGAACACGGCTCCGAACACCGTGCCCGGTGCCGCCCCGGCGCCCGCGCCGTACGGCTCCGGCGGTGTGCCCGAACCGTCCGGGCCCGTCGCGGACAACCCGTGGGCGCGGGCCACCTCGCCCACCTCGGGCGGCTGGCCCGCGGCCGGCGGCCCGGACATCCTCGACGATCCCGGACCGTCGTACGCCTCCTACCAGAACCCGGTGTACGGCGCCCCCTCCGCCGCCCCCTCGGCCACCTCCTACGAGGTGAGCACGGGCTGGGCCACCATCGACGACGACGCGCTCACCGGGCCGACCCCGGCGATCTCCACCCCGACCGCGCCCTCGAAGGCGGTCGGCTCCTACGACGAGCAGCCGCGTACGGCGGGCAGGCCCTCCGGCGGTCAGGGCTACGAACCGGCCCCCTCCACCGCCTGGCCGGAGCCCGCCCCCGCCCCCGGCGGCGGTGCGGGCACGGTGTGGCCGAGCTACGGCGATCTGTACGGCACCGGCGTCCCCGAGGTCGCGACGACCCCCGACGGGCAGGCGGGTCCCTCCCCCCGTGGCAGCCGTCACCGGGCCCAGGAGCCCGACTACCCCGACTACTACCGCTGACCGATCCGTCCCGGCGTCCGTAACAGGCCACGCCGGGCCACTGAACCGCGAGGCGTCGGCAGCGTAGTGTCTGCCCATGGGGACGAACACGAAGAGTGACATCGCGCTCACCGCAAGCACCCTCGCCTCCGTAGTGCGTCATGACCTTCCCGCCTCCCTGGTGGTCTTCCTTCTCGCGGTGCCCCTGTCGCTGGGCGTCGCGGTCGCCTCCGGGGCACCGCCCGCCGCCGGGCTGGTCGCCGCGGTGACGGGCGGGGTGGTCGCGGGCCTTCTCGGGGGCTCCGCCGTCCAGATCAGCGGCCCCGCCGCCGGGCTGTCACTGGTGGTCGCCGAGTTGATCGCCGTGTACGGATGGCGGGCCACCTGCCTGATCACCCTGCTGGCGGGCGGCCTGCAGCTGCTGCTCGGCACCTTCAAGGTGGCCCGCGCGGTGCTGGTGGTCTCCCCCGCCGTAGTGCACGGCATGCTCGCCGGGGTGGGTGTGGTGATCGCCCTGGGCCAGTTGCACGTGGTGCTCGGCGGCGCCCCGCAGCGCTCCGCCGTGGAGAACCTCGCCGAGCTGCCCGGTCAGATCGCCGCCGTCCACGGTCACGCGGTCCTCGTCGGCCTGCTCACCGTCGGCGTCATGCTCGGCTGGAACCGGCTGCCCCGGCGATCACGGATCGTGCCCGCGCCGCTGGCCGCCCTGGCCGTCTCCTCGGCGACGGCCCTGCTGGCCGGCTGGGATGTCACCCGGCTCGATCTGTCGGCCGGTCTGGTCGGCTGGGTGGCCCCGGTGTGGCCGGAGAGAGACTGGCACGGGATCGTCGCAGCGGTGCTGCTGGTGGCGCTGCTGGCCGGGGTCGAGTCGCTGTTGTGCGCGGTCTCCGTCGACAAGCAGCGCGACGGCGGGCGCAGCGACCTGGACAGGGAGCTCGCCGCGCAGGGTGTGGCCAACATCGTCAGCGGCGCGCTGGGCGGGCTGCCCGTCGCCGGGGTCATCGTGCGCAGTACGGCCAACCTGCGCGCCGGGGCGCGCAGCCGCTGGTCGGCGGTCCTGCACGGCCTGTGGATTCTGCTGTTCGCCGTCTGCCTGTGGCAGACGATCACGCTGATCCCCGCCGAGGCGCTGGCCGCCCTGTTGATCTTCATCGGCGTCCGGATGGCCGATCTGCGGCGTCTGCGTGGCCTGCACGGGCACGGGGAGATCCCGGTCTACTTCGCCACCATGGCCGGGGTCGTGCTGCTCGGTCTTCCCGAGGGGGTCCTGCTCGGCCTCGGTCTGGCCGCGCTGTCCGCGCTGCGCCGCCTCACCGGGGTGACGGTCCGGGCCAGGCCCGAGCCCGACGGCCGCTGGCACGTGCTGATCGGCGGTTCACTGACCTTCCTCGGCGTGCCCAGGATCGTCGCGGAGCTGCACACCGTTCCCCCCGGGGTGGCGGTCGACCTCGACCTGAACATCGACTTCATGGACAACGCGGCCTTCGAGGCCGTGCACGCCTGGCGGCAGGAGCACGAGCGCGGGGGCGGCAGCGTGGACGTCGACGAGCTTCACGACGAGTGGTACGCCATGGCCGCAGGCGGCGCCAGGATGTTCCCGGCGAAGTCGCCACCCCGTGACCCGGAGCGCTGGTGGCTGCCCTGGGCGCACCGGCGCGGTCCCACGCTCCCGCCGGCCGGGCCCTCCCCTGCTGGGTCTCCACCGGAGCGGGCCGGACCGGCCCCGGCGCCCGACCACCTGCTCGCCGGGGCACGGGAGTTCCACCGCCGTACGGCGCCGCTGGTCAGGCCGTTCCTGCACGCGATGGCCCGCGGGCAGGACCCCTCCCACCTCTTCATCACCTGTGCCGACTCCAGGGTCGTGCCCAACCTGATCACGGCCAGCGGGCCGGGTGATCTGTTCACCGTCCGTAACATCGGCAACCTGATCCCCCGCTGGGGGGCGGCGCCGCGCGACGACTCGGTCATGGCCGCGATCGAGTACGCGACCGGCGCGCTGGGCGTCAGGACGATCACGGTCTGCGGCCACTCGGGCTGCGGGGCGATGGCCGCGTTGCTCGGCGGCGGCGAGAAGGCCGCGGGGCTGCCCTCGCTCGGACGCTGGCTGCGTCACGGTGACCGCAGCCTGGCGCGTTTCCTCTCCGATCCGGACGCGGGAGCCGATGAGGGGGCGCTCGACCGGCTGTGCCGTACGAACGTGATCCAGCAGCTGGAGAACCTGCTGACCATTCCCCGGGTGGACGAGTTGGTCGGACGGGGGCGGCTGGAGCTGGTCGGCCTCTACTTCGACATCCCCACGGCCCGGGTCCACGTGCTCGGGCCGGCACCTGGCCTTGTGGATAGACATCCGTAACCCCAATTCGGCCACCATGCTTTTCCCGGTTGGTGTGTGGGTCATTAACCTTCCCGTCTCCGTCTGATTCCTCCGCGCTCATCGAACCGAGTCCTTGGCGGCCTAGCGTCCGTGGTTGCCTCCCACAACCCTCCGTGCATGAGGAGTGACGCATGTTCCGACTGCTCCGACTGTTCCGACCCTCCCGACGCAGGGCGCTCACCGCGGCGTCCGCGGCCGTCGCCGTCGGCGGCGCGACCGTGTTCGCGGCCGTCTCCCTGTCCACGGGGGTGGCCAACGCCGCCTCCACCACCTTCACCCCGGTGGCCGACACCTATGTGGACAACAGCCACACCGGCACCAACTACGGCACCTCCGGACAGCTCGGCGTCGACGGCTCCCCGGTCAAGCGGTTCTTCCTGCGGTTCACCGTCACCGGCGTCACCGGCACGGTCGGCAACGTCAGGCTGCGCGTCCACACCGACGACGTGAGCGGCTCGGAGAGCGGCAGCGGCGGCACCTTCAAGGCCGTCGGCAACACCACCTGGTCCGAGACCGGCACCACCTGGAACAACCAGCCGTCCATCGACGGGGCCACGCTGGGCACGCTCGGCTCGGTGGCCCGTAACTCCTGGTACGAGCTGGACGTGACGCCGTACGTGACCGGCAACGGCACCTACAGCATCGGCGTCACCTCCTCCAGCTCGGACGGCGCCGACTACGACGCGCGGGAGAGCGGGTCCTCGACCGCGCCCCAGCTGGTGGTGACCACCGACACCGGTTCGACCCCGACGCCCACGCCGACCTCGACCTCGACGGCCTCCGGTGACCCGGTGCTCGTCGGGGCGGGCGACATCTCCAACTCGGGCTCCGGTGACAGCGCGACCGCCGCGCTGCTCGACTCCATCCCCGGCACGGTCTTCACGCTGGGTGACAACGTCTACGACAGCGGCACCACCTCGGAGTTCAACACCTACTACAACCCGACCTGGGGACGGCACAAGGCGCGGACCAGGCCGGTGCCGGGCAACCACGACTACAACACCCCCGGTGCCTCGGGCTACTACGGCTACTTCGGCACGTCGGCGGGCGACCCGTCCAAGGGCTACTACTCCTACGACCTCGGGGCGAACTGGCACGTCGTGGTGGTCAACTCCAACTGCTCGGCCGTCGGCGGCTGCAACGCCGGGTCCGCGCAGGAGCAGTGGCTGCGCGCCGACCTGGCCGCGAGCACCAAGCCGTGCACGGTCGCGATGTGGCACCACCCGCGTTACACCTCCGGCGCCAACCACTCGCCGGACACCTCGGTCGCCCCGATCGTGCAGGCGCTGTACGACAACAACGCCGACCTGATCCTGACCGGTCACAACCACCAGTACGAGCGGTTCGCGCCGATCAACCCGGCCAACCAGCTCGACAACGCCCGTGGCATCCGGCACTTCGTCGTCGGATCCGGCGGCGCCAGCCACTACTCGTTCGGGACGATCCTGCCCAACAGTGAGGTCCGGAACAGCGACACCTACGGCGTCCTGAAGGTGACCCTGCACGCCGGCGGCTACAGCTGGCAGTTCGTGCCCGAGGCGGGCAAGACCTTCACCGACAGCGGCACCACCGCCTGCCACTGACGACGTGTACCTCTCCACTCTCGACAGGAACCGGACCGCCGGCGGCCCCGTCAGGGCCGTCGGCGGCACGGTGCTCGCGCTCGGCGCCGTCAGTCTCGTCACGGACGTCTCGGCGGAGATGGTGACCGCGATCCTGCCGCTGTACCTGGTCGTCGGGCTGCAGTTCAGCCCGGCGGCCTACGGCGTCATCGACGGCCTGTACACCGGCGCGACCGTGCTGCTGCGGCTGGTGGGCGGATACGTCGGCGACCGGGTCAACCGGCACAAGACCGTCGCCGGGCTCGGCTACGGGATTTCGGCGTTCGCCAAGCTCGGGCTGCTCGCCGCCGGAGCCTCGGGGCCGCTCATCGGGCTGATGATCACTGCGGACCGGGCGGGAAAGGGCCTGCGCACGGCCCCCAGGGACGCGCTGATCACTCTCGCCACCCCGCAGGACCGGCTCGGCAGGGCCTTCGGGGTGCACCGGACGATGGACGCGACCGGCGCCTTCCTCGGGCCGATCGCCACGCTCGCCGTGCTCGCGCTGGGGAACGGGGCGTTCGGGCCCGTCTTCGTGACGAGTTTCTGCGTCGCGCTGCTCGCCGTACTGATCCTGGTGTTGTTCGTGCCCTCGGCGGCCGGTCCCCGTCCTCGCCCGGCCGAGGTCTCGTGGCGGGCCGTCACCCGGCTCGGACGTGGCCGTCTGCTGCCCGCCGCGTGCCTGCTCGGCCTCGTCACGATCGGCGACGGGTTCGTCTATCTCGTCCTGCAGCGGCGTGTCGAGCTGGGGATCGGCTGGTTCCCGATCCTCGCGGTCGGTACGAGCCTGGTCTATCTGCTGCTGGCCGCGCCGCTGGGCAGGCTGGCCGACCGGATCGGACGGCTGTGGGTGTTCGCCGGCGGGAACGCCCTGCTCGCCGCCGTCTACCTGCTGCTGTACGGCCCGCTCGGCGGCCTGCCGCTGGTCGTCACGGTGCTGGTTCTCTACGGGACGTTCTACGCGGCCACCGACGGCGTCCTCATGGCGCTGGCCGGTTCGGCGTTCCCGCCCGAGCTGCGCGCCACCGGCATGGCCCTGGTGCAGAGCGGCCAGGCACTGGCCTACTCGGTCTCCTCGGTGCTTTTCGGCCTGGCCTGGCAGGCCTGGGGAGCGGGCGCCGCCTGTCTCGCCGCGGCCGTGGCGGCCCTGCTCGCCCTTCCCCTGACCGTCTTCCTGCTCACCAAGGAGTCACGATCACTCTCAGCCCGCGCGCACGTGTCCTCGTGACGGTCCTGGCGGCGCTGTTGCTCGCCGGGGTCGCCGTCACCTACACGGCACTGGCCGGGGACCGGCCCGTGTCCGCCCCTTCCTCTGGTTCGTCCGCCTCCTCCGGGGCTCCGGGTGCGGGGCCACGGCTGCAGGTGCTGACCAACGGCCTGTTGTCGACGGTCTCCCGTGCCGATCCCGGCGGTCCGCGCGAGGTCACCGAGCTGCGCTGCGACCGCGCCTACGTCGCGGGGGGAACCCTAGCCTGCCTCAAACCCGTCGGCCCGCTCAGCTCGTCCGGGCTGATCGTCCTCGACCCCTCTCTCAAGGAGCGCAGGAGTCTTCCGCTGACCGGCTTCCCGAACCGGCTGCGTGTCTCGGCCAGCGGCCGGATGGTCGCCTGGACGCTCTTCATCGACGGGCACTCCTACGCGACGACCGGTTTCTCCACCCGGGCGGGCGTCCTCGACACCCGCACGGGACGGCTGGTCTCCTCGCTTGAGGACTTCTCGATCACGCTGGACGGCAGGCCTTATCGGAACTCCGACGTCAACTTCTGGGGCGTCACGTTCGCCTCGGACGACAACCGCTTCTACGCGACGTTGTCAACGAACGGCCGTCGTCACCTGGTCGAGGGCGACTTCGCCGCAGGGACCGTCAGGACGCTGCGGGACAACGTCGAGTGCCCGTCCCTGTCCCCCGACGGAACCCGGATCGCCTACAAGTCCGCCGTCGACGCCGATCCGAAGAAGGGCTGGCGGCTCTCGGTCCTGGACCTGGCCACTCGGCGTGTCACCCCGCTGGCCGAGACCCGCAGCGTGGACGACCAGGCCGTCTGGCTCGACGACCGGACCGTCGCCTACGCGCTGCAGACCGGTGACGGCACCAACAACGTCTGGTCCGTCCCCGCGGACGGCACCGGGGCTCCTCGCCTGCTCGTCCCCGGCGCCGGTTCCCCCGCCCCCGCCTGACCTCACGGAAAACACCGGCGCGTTCCGCCTCCAGGCGGGGCGCGCCGTTCCGTGCGAATTCCTTTTTCTCGTTCCGCAGGAGGAATGCCTGCGTTTTGGCGCCGCACAGGCGTTTATTTGCGTTTCTGTGTAACACGGAGGGCGATCGCGCCATCACGAAGGACGGGCCGTACTCCTGCCATTCACCGACGCGCCTTCCCCAGCCGGTAAACGGAGACCGATCCGGTAAACATCCGCAGGCCTGTGACGTTCCTTACCCTCCCGGGGAAACAAGGGCCCGTCGTCCATACGCCGCTCATCCTCCCCTGTCAACCACGGAGAGCGTGTTTCTTTCCGTTCCGCGAATCACCGAAAATCACTTCACGCGCCCACTCGGAAGCTGACCGTGTAAACCATCTTCACAGTTGATTTTCACATGGGTTCTCAGTCATGCTGACTCGTCGGATCAGTTGTTTTCATGATGCACGGCGACGCGCGGCATACGAAAAGGCCTTGGTCTGAGACGGCAGGACAGGCGTTCCATCGATTTCCGCATTCTTGGAGTCACGGCTTGTAATGCTCCGTGCCCGCACGCCGAGAACGACGCCAGAGGAGAATTTGTTGTCACTTCGCTCTGATTCCCGGGGTCACGGAGGACCGCGGTCACGGCGGCTCGCCGCGGCCCTGCTCGCCGTGGCCGTCGGCGCGCTGTCCGGCGTGGTCGCCGCGAATCCCGCCTCGGCCGAGCCCGCCCCGGCCTACGACCACAGCAAGGACAAGGGCACCGCCCTGGGCACCCACGCCCCCCTGCCCAAGGGCTTCTCCACGACCGAGCTCTCGGTGAAGTTCAAGCCCGGCCTCGCCGTACGGCTGCGCGGGCAGGGCCTGGTCGCCAAGGACTCCGGAGACGCCGCGGACATCCAGAAGGTGCTGGCCAAGTACAAGGACGCCTCCATCAGGCCCCTGTCCTCGACCTCCGAGACGAAGACCACCGAGCGACGGCTCCAGCTGGAGAGGAAGACCGGCAGGCAACTGCCCGACCTGAACTCCTGGTTCGTCGTCACCGCCCCCAAGAGCGGCGTCGAAGGTCTGCTGAAGGACCTCAACGCCCTGCCCTCGGTCGAGATCGCCCAGGCCAGGACGGTCCCCGTCGCCACCTCCGAACCCCTGGCCTCGTACCAGAGGTACCGCAACTCCGCCACCTCCACCGCGGGTGTCGGCGTCGACGCCGACTACGCCAACGCCCAGACCGGTGGCAAGGGCGACGGCATCACCGTCACCGACATCGAAGAGCAGTCCACGTACATCCCCTACTTCGGCCCGCAGACGATCGCCGCGGGTCAGGACCACTCGCTGCTGATCACGAGGACTCCGGCGCTCGGGCAGGTGTGGGCCTGGGGCGACAACAGCCAGGGCCAGCTCGGCCTGGGCAACACCACGGCCAAGAAGGTCCCCTCCCAGGTCCCCGGCCTGACCGGCGTCACCTCCGTCTCCGCGGGAGACGACTACTCCCTGGCGCTCAAGAGCGACGGCACCATCTGGGCCTGGGGCGACAACAGCCAGGGCCAGCTCGGCAACGGCACCACCACCGACAGCACCGTCCCGGTGCAGGTCACCGGGATCTCCAACGCGGTGGCGATCAGCGCCGGTCTCGGCCATGCCCTGGCCGTCCTGTCCGACGGCACCGTACGCGCCTGGGGCGACAACAGCCTGGGACAACTCGGCTACGTCGGCCCCGACTCCCCGGCCGCCGTCGCCGTCGCCGGCCTCACCGGCGTCCGCACCGCACCGGACTCGGTCGCCGCTGGCGGCGTCCACTCCCTGGCGCTGATGGCCGACGGCACTGTCAAGGGCTGGGGCGCCAACGGCATCGGCCAGCTCGGCGACGGGACCACCACCGACCGTGCCACCCCCGCCGCCGTCACCGGCCTGACCGGCGTCACCCAGATCAGCAGCCGGGGCGACCACGCTCTGGCGCTCCTGTCCGACGGCACCGTCAAGGCATGGGGCGACAACAGCGAGGGACAGCTCGGCGACGGGACCACCACCGGCCGGACCACCCCGATCGCCGTCCCCGGCCTGACCAACGTCAACAGCATCGCCGCCGGAAGCAAGCACAGCGTCGCGACGGCCGAATCGGCCTCCTGGGCCACCTACGCCTGGGGTGACAACAACCAGGGACAGCTCGGCGACGCAACCACCGTCGACAGGTACTCCCCCACCGTGATCCCGGCGACCAGCGGCATCGCCGCGGCGGGCCTGGCCCACACCATCACCAAACTCGCCCAGACGTTCCACGTCTGGGGTCTCAACAGCAGTGGCCAGCTCGGCGACGGAACCACCACCAACCGTCACGCCCCCGTCGAACTGATCGCGTACACCAACCGGTGGAACCTCTGCCACGAGGACCTCGCCGGACGCGTCGCGACCGGTCAGATCGTCCAGGTGCCGTCCGCGTTCGGCGACCCCTGCACCAACGACCTCTCGATCCGTCACGGCACCGCGGTGGCCGGGATCATCGGCGCCCAGGACGACAACGGTGCCGGGATGGCCGGCATCGCGCCACACGCCACCCTGCACCTGTCCGGCACCGCCGTGTTCGACACCGTCGCCTACGCCACCGCGCACTCCCAGCCGGGTGACGTCATCCTGTTCGAGATCGCCCTTCTGGGCGGATCCCGGCAGTACCCCTGGGAGTACGACAGCAGTGTCTACGACCAGATCGTCCTGGCCACCGCCGCCGGAATCACCGTGGTGGAGCCCGCGGGCAACAGCGGTATCAACCTCGACGACTCCACCGACCCCTACGTCGCCGCCATCATGAGCCGCCCCGACTCCGGCGCCATCGTGGTCGGGGCGGGGACCCCGCCCAGCCCCAGCTGTGTCGGCACACCTCCCTCCGCCGACCGCACCGCGCTGCCGCTGTCGTCGTACGGCGTCCGCGTGGACGTCCAGGCCTACGGCGAGTGCGTGGCGTCGACGACCGCTCCTGGCTGGCAGGACCTGACCCCCTTGGAGACCGACCCCAACAAGACCTACGCCGGTGGCTTCGGCGGCACCTCCGGCGCCAGCGCCATCGTCGCCGGAACCGTCGCCTCCCTGCAGGGCGTCGCCAAGGCCAACGGCGGCGTGCTCACCCCCGCCCAGGTCCGCGACACCCTCAAGCTCACCGGTACGGCCCAGCCCGCGAGTGACCCCCACCGCATCGGCCCGCTGCCCAACCTGCGCGCCGCCATCGACGACATCCTGACCCCGTAGGACGTCAGTTCATGCGAGCGGGGCGCCCGGGAACCGCTTCCCGGGCGCCCCGTCCTGATCCGGGGGGCCGCTTCCGGCCCGGTCATGGGGATCTCCGGTGTCCGCGAGACGGCCGTCTCCACGGCGTGAGCGGACGGCGACGACGAGGCCGGTCAGGGTGAGCAGGGATCCGGCGAGGTAGAGCGACGACGGTCCGAGGTCGCTGTCGATCAGTCTTCCGCCCAGCCAACCGGCGAAGGCGGCGGCGAGCTGGAATCCGGAGGCGTTGACCGCCACGGCCAGCGTGGGCGCCGTGCTCGCGGTGGACATGACCCGTGTCTGCATGCCGGGAATGACGGCGAACGCGAGCACGCCGATGACGAAGACCAGCACCGCCGCCAGTGCCTGGACGCCGCCGGCCACCCAGAACAACGCCAGAGCACCCGCCAGGACGGTCAGCAGTCCGATCAGCGACGGCATCAGCGCCCGGTCCGAAAGCCATCCGCCGAGGAAGTTCCCGACGACGGCGCCGCCGCCGTACACCAGCAGCAGGACCGGCACCGAGGCGGCCGGGAACTCGCTGACGCCGGTGAGCAGCGGGGCGATGTAGCTGAAGACCATCACGACGCCCACGTTGCCCAGCACGGTCAGCGCGATCGCCGACTGGACACCTCGGTTGCCGAGGACGCGCAGCTCGGACAGGACCGAACCGGTCGCGACGGCGGGCCGGGCGGGGACGAAACGCAGCACCAGCAGCATGGCCAAGGTGGTGAACGCGGCGACCGCCGCGAACGTCACCCGCCAGCCGAGGTTCTGACCGATGAATGTGCCCGCCGGGGTGCCGAGGACGATGCCGAGGTTCATTCCCAGCGCGACCTTCGCGACCGCGGACCCCTGCTTGCCGGGGGGCGCCGTCGACACGGTGATCGCGATGGCGACGGCGAAGAACGTGGCGACCACGAGACCCGCGCCGAAACGCGTGACCAGGAGGACCGCGTAGTCCGACGCCACCGTCGAACCGAGGTTCGCGGCGATCGACACCAGGAGAAGGCCGGCGATGAGCGGTCTGCGGGGCAGTCTGGCCGTCAGGACGGTGATCACCGGGCCACCGATGATCATGCCTGCCGCGTAGGCGGTCACCAGCAGACCCGCCGCCGTGATCGTCACCGACAGGTCCGAGGCCACCTCCGGCAGGATGCCGGCGATCACGAACTCGCCCGTCGTGAGGCTGAAGACGACCAGCATGAGAGAGAAGACGGACAACGACACCCGGCCTCCATATCCATCTAGTTCGTATAATACGAGTTAGAATTATCACAACTCGAAGCAGCCGGGCTACACTGATGATCAGGACAACGAGGTTGGAGTCGTCGGTGGACATTCAGATCGATCGTGACGTGTGCAAGCTCGTCCACCGGTTCACCCACCGGCTCGACGTCCACGTCCGGCGCGTCGCGGAGGAGCTGGGCATCACCGCGTCCCAGGTCATCGCGCTCCGCGAGTTGTCCGAGCCGATCACCGCCCGCGAACTGGCCTCGCGGATGTCCTGCGAACCCTCGAACGCCACCTTCGTCCTTGATCGGCTTGAGCAGCAGGGTTTGATCCAGCGGGAGCCGCACCCGACCGATCGCCGGGCGAAACAGATCGTGCTCACCGCGTCCGGCCAACGGTGCCGGGCCGACGTGATCGAGCGCCTCAGCGCCGAGTCGCCGCTGACCCGGCTCACCGCCGACCAGCAGGAGTCGCTGCGGAACCTGCTCCAGGCGCTCGTCGACCCGGCCTGACCCTCACCCCGGATCACGCGGGCGTCGCCTCGATCCGGCATTTCGGACCGAGGCGCTCCACCGGCGGCGGGGGCCGGGACGTCCGCCACGGCTCGTCGACGCGGTGACGGCACGCCCGACTTCTTCGCCTGCTGTATGGTCCTCGTCGGCGGAGAGGTGATCTCCGGCCGAAGCGTCAGCACACCCGAACTGCTCGACGAGCGGTGGGAGCGGTACGGGCCGCACACCGGCTCTCGTACCTGGAGGAGGTCCGGTCCAACCGATGAAGCCCGCTCAGACGGTCACGGTCGAGCAGGTGCGCAGGCTGGCCCTGTCCCTGCCCCGCACGCACGAGGCCCTGGTCCGGGACCGGATCAAGTTCCGGGTCGGGAAGATCGTCTACCTCTCCTTCTCCAGGGACGAGGAGCTGATGGGCTTCGCCTTCCCCAAGGAGGAGCGTGCGGCGCTCGTCGCCTCCGAGCCGGAGAAGTTCCTGATGCCGGTGCCGTCGGACGAGCGGTTCAACTGGGTCCGGGTCCGGATGGACGCCGTCACCCCGGCGGAGATGCGGGAGATCGTCGTCGAGGCATGGCGCATGGTCGTGCCGAAGCGCGTGGCGGCCGCCCACCTCCAGGGCACCGGCCCGTCCGTTGTCTCCACCGCGCCCGTCGCGGACGCTCCCACGCTGGACGGGCTTCGGGCGGCGGCCCAGGTTTTCAACGGGTTCACCAACGTCGACGCCGGCTGGCTGAGGTTCCTGGAGGCCACGGGCCCGGAGGCCGACCTGTCGCGTGCCGGCCACCGGGCCGCGCTGCTGCGCTGGCTGAACTCCTGGGGTTGCCGCATCCGCTACCCCCGCGAGGGCGAACCCGACTTCCTCGACTCCGGCCTCGCGGAATGGTGGCGGAACCGGGCCGCCGACCTGCCGTCGGTGAGTCTGGCGGCGCTCTCCGACGAGGAGATCGACACCCTCTCCCGGGCGTACGCGGAGCTCTCCGCCCTTCCCGTCGCCACGGGCCGGGCGGCCCGCTCGCTGGGCCCGACCGCCGCGGCCAAGGCGCTGTACGGCCTGCGGCCACGCGCCGTGATGCCCTGGGACGCCACCATCGCCGTACGGTTGCACGGCTCGCGCGACGGTGCGGCGTTCGGCGCCCACCTGCGGATGGGCCGGGCCTGGGCGCGGGCCGTCCTCCAGACGGCCGGGACGGACGAGGACGCGCTGCCCCTCCTCGTCGGACGGCCCTCGGTGTCACTCGCCAAGGTCCTGGACGAGTATCTGTACGTCACGATCACCATGACCTCCCAGGAGTAGGGGCCCGCCGTACGCCGACGGTCCGTCGCGTACGGCGGGCCCGCGGCCTCCGTTCCGCCGGGGCGGGGTTCTGGTTCCGCCGCCCCTGAAATGCGAGCCGGGCGGCGCCGGGGGCCATGACGGATCCGGTTGCCACCCCTGCGGAGGCTGCCAGCCCACGGGCGGAACCGGCCATCCGGGAGGCGAGTCGAACCGGTACTCCATCATGAACACCCTCCTCGGCCGTGTGCTTCACACAACACATGCCACAGGAGGACAGCCGCCCGAGCTGATCGGTTTACATCTGAGGGAGTGACCCGAGCGGCCAGGCCCTGTCTCCTCCTGCGGATTCGCGTGATCTACGCGGCCGACGGCGAAAAGCTCGATCACCCGCCTGGTCAGGGGTTACGCTTACGCGCGTTCCGTCGAGACTTCAGGAAAGCGATCGCCATTCGGTGATGTCGCCGCTTCACCTGGCGATACGGCGTGCGGAGTGATCAACGTTTCTTGCTCGTTCCGCGCACGCTCCAAAAGGATGGGTCATCCGGCACCTCACAAGGCGTGGGGCCCTACCCGCCATCGCACGCCCGCCTTAAATGCCCTGGACCGTTAATCCTCATCCGGGAAGTCGTCTTCGTCGAAGATGTTGATCAGCTCGAATTCGGGCGGGTCCTCCGCCGGCCAGAAACGGACCAATATCACCAAGCTGTCCCGTGGCCGGAACGCCCTGACGGGGAGAACGGGTTGATCATTTGCCAGGTCCTCGGGCGGATACCACCTGTCGCGCCAGGTCCCGTCGGCGATCGTTCGCAGAACCTCGCAGACCAGCTGCTGGTCGCCCTCCTTAGGCTTGGCCGATTCCCACCACCGCGCAAGTATTTGTTCGCTTCCCGCTTGGAGCCGGAGCTCCGCCATGGTCACTCCATGAGTCGGTTCAGCACCTCTTCGACGTCCAGCGCCTCGCCCGATCCGCGAGGGTCCCCGGGGGCGTTTTCCAGCGCTTCCGCATAGGCGGGGATGCCGCGCAAATGAACGGTCGCGAGCAGATTCTTTGCGAAATCCGTCAGGTGGTCAACGTTCCCTGTCCGCTCGAAGGCCAGTACCGCACGATAGGAACTGCGCAGAAGTTCTCTCTGCTCGGAGGGCCGAAGCACATCAATCGTCTCCATGGCCCGTTCGACCGCAGGGTCATCATGGGAAACAGAACCGGACGGGAAGAATTCGTCTTTCATGACCCCTTGCTCCATTGTCCGACTTCCTTCTGAGACTCAAGGGAAAACAGCGCCCACCGGCTTCCTCCGAAAAAGCGGATGGCCGGAAGAGGACAATTTCCCAGACAGGGTCCGCCAAGACCGAAGCACGTCGACTTCGTCGAACCCGTGTTCGACCCCGACAGCGGCCGGCGCCGGCCGTTCCAGGTCACCCTGACGTGACGGGACGGCTCCCGGTCCCGTTTCGACCAAACGGGTTGGTCTCGTGAACCAAGCGGGACGGACGGGCGTCTTCGTGATCGCCCTGGACGAAGGCGCCCCGGCCCTGCCCTGCGGACGCCTCACACCGGACCAGGGCAAGACCCGAAAGATCAATTGGGTGGAGTCGGGCGGGCGTTGCACCATCTGTCGGCGCCGGGTCCTGACTCCAGGTGGCGAGACAGACGATCCATCGATCTTCGGTGAAGGGTGCCGCATCATCGCCCGCGGGGTTTCCAGGCCAAGAGCCGGCGGCTCAGCACTCCGGCCGTAGATCGTGATCTTGTTGCTGGAGTGCGGTGGAGAGGGGGTAGCGGTCAGTCGTCGACGAGATCGAGCTGGGCAGCCAGGCGTCCGCTACCCAAGTCCTTCGAGACGGCGGGCGTCTTTGATCTCTCTGAACCTGGCAGCCGTCATCGGGGTCCACTCCCTCCTCTGCCCAGCCGCGCAGAGGGCTTCTCCAACCTCGCCGAGCTTCACGGAGGACAACGTGCCCGCCCGCTCGATCAGGTCGTCCCGGGCCACGGTGGTCAGCCATGTGCACGGAATAAAGCCTGGACGCGGGAACGCGAACCGCAGTACGCCTTCGAAGGGCAGTCCTTCCGGGGCTCCCACGGCCACCTCAACGCCCAGGCCGCTGATGTCGACGCCCGCTGGCGCAACGACCTGCATCACCTGAAACCCCGATGACTCCTCGTCCGAGAGCAGCACGACCGGGCGTCGCTCATCGAAGTCGACCCACCAGACTTCACCACGTTGCATGTGTCCTCCTGGCACGAGACGGCGGGCGAACGCTGCGTGCCCCGTGCGGGACACGGAAGGGGTACGGCCCCGTCTTCGCCCGTCGTGACCGAGGGGCGGTGAAGACGGGCACGGCCATCGTTGATCACCGGTGTGTGAAGACTGAAGATCATGCGGTGTCCGCGAGTCACAGCGTAGACCCTGCCCCCCGGCAGGAGGCGTTCGAGGTCCTGATGCCCCGGATCGCGGACCGGTTCGCGCGGGTTGAACCCCGGCGTCGGGTGCGGGGCCTGGTGCTGGGGCTGCTGCCGGACCTGCCGCGCAAGAACGCCGGAGCTCGCTGAGTGGGCCGGGCAGGCCAGTCCGCATGGAACGCGGCACCTGCTCGTCGGGGCAAAGCGGGATGCCGACGTCGTGCGGGAGTACGTGCTGGAACATCTGCACGACGACGATGCGGTGCTGGTCGTCGATGAGACCGGGGACGTGGAGAAGGGCACGCACACCGTGGGTGTCCAGCGCCGGTACACCGGCACGGCTGGGAGGGTCGAAAACGCTCAGGTCGCTGTCCACCTCGTCTATGCAGGCTGCCGCGGACACGCGGCGATCGAGCGCGAGCTGTATGTCCCGCGCTCGTGGACGTGCGACCCGGACCGCTGCCGGGCGAGGACACCGGCAAGGCCCGGCCAACCGGTTTTCCTACCCGATGTACGGCCCGGCGCCGTCGAGGAGGTGACCGAGCCGCAGCCGCGTCGACCGGCCGGAGCGGCGGAGTCGTCGTAGAAGCCGGTCCGGCGGGCCGTCAGGGGTCAGGATCCTATGGGGGTGGCTCCGGCCCAGACGGCTTCGAAGCTGTCGGTATAGGTCGAGACCATGTCCCCGCCCGCTACCTTGCGCAGGTGCATGACCGGGGCGTCGGTGGCGAACTTGCCGTAGACATGGGTGTTGACGAGAAGCTGATCGTCCCCGCGGTAGATGGAGTTGTACAGGATGGTGTGATGCAACCGGATCTCGATGCCCTCGACCTGCTGTAGGGGCCGGTAGAGCGTCAGGGCCATCCGGGTCTGCGCGGCCATACCGTCACCGAGGCCTTCGTCCGCACCACGCGGGGCGACTTCGAGCGCGTCCGGGTTGCCGAGCAGGACGCGGACGCGCACACCGGCCTCGGCCTTCTTGGCGAAGGTGCGCATGATGCCGGTGTCCTGGGCGATGAAGATGCCGCTGTAGACCAGTACGCCGATCTCTTCCTGGGCCGTGGAGAACAGACGTTCCCAGGTGTCCTTGGGTACGGCCCAGCGGTGCGGGTAGACGGTGACGAGTTCGCTTCCGGAGACCGCTGCGGCCTGTTGGGGAGTCAGCGCGTCCGGCCACAGATAGGCCTCCTCAACCCCGAGGAGTTTGGCGACCGCGAACCTGTGCTTTCGATACGGTATGCGGCCCTGGGTGATCCATCGTTCCACGGTCTTGGCGTCGACCTCGACGGCCTCGGCCAGCTCCACGATGGTGGTTCCCCGTTCGAGTAACGCCGTGCGCAACCGCTCGTTCGCCATCTCACCTGCCTGAAAGCCGGGGACGTCCAGGGACGTGGCAATCGTAGACCGGACGTCCTGTACATGTCCCGTCCTGTAGTGATCACGTCCTGCCTCCTCGTCGCACTCTCGATACCGCACGGCATCACCGGTGGCGACGAGAGGAGAGACAACAGTGATCAACCACATTCGGCCGATCGACGAGACGCCCGCCTGCGGATGCGGCGCGGTCCTGGAGGAGGGACGGTTCGCCTGCCTCAAGTGCCTGGCCCGGGAGCGGTGGACCCGCCGTCAGACGGCCCGGCGCAGGACGGCCGGCCGGCGGCGCGGTCAGGTACGGCGCCCGGCCAACCGCCCCCACGGCACCGCCGAGGCGGGGGTGATCCGGACGTGAGCGCGACCATGATCCCGCTGATCATCGGCCTGGTACTGAGCGCGGCGGTGTTCGTCGGCTACATCGTCGTCCTGGTCGGCATGCGCCAGGAGGACCGGCGCATGCGGCTCGGCGAGACGCCTCCGAGCCGGGCGGCGGCCCTGGCCCGCCGGGTCACCGGCTGCCACGTACGCGGGTGAGCGCGCTGCTCCGCCTCGACCTTTTCCAGCCGGGCCGACAGGTCGCGCGGGTGGCGCGAACCTCGGCCGGCTCATCGGAGGCCGACGGGGCCGGGGCGGCGTCGTCGCGGACGAAGAACCCCCGATCAACGAGTGGTTCCACCTGGCCGGTGTCTACGACGCCGAGGCCAAGACCGCGACGCTTTACCTCAACGGAGCCCCGGTCAAGTCCGAACCGGTCGCCCTTTCCCCGTGGAACGCCGACGCCACGATGACACTGGGCACCAGAATGGTCGGCGACCTCGACGACGTCCGCGTCTACCAGCGGACACTGCCCGATCCGGTCGTCGCGGTTCTTTACGGGAACGTGGGTGCACAGGTTTCCGGGTCCACTTCGAGCACTGGAAAACCGGCTCCGGCGGAGGGACCGAAACCAAGCGCCTCGACGAAGCGGACGAGCGGCCGAGAGTCGGCGGCGAGCGCGGGCGACCCCCCTCATTCTCCGCCTCGTCGTATGAACGTCTGAAAGTCAAGGAGTGCGCGGCACTCCGGCAGAGGAACGACCCCCACATTGACTACTGGCGTCCGTACACCTTCTGTTCCAGCCTTAACCACTACTTCCAGTGGTGGGAACTGAGGCCGGGGAACGGCACGCCGTTCTTCGACTCGCGTTATCTGTTCTTCACGGCGACGTTCGTTGCGCACTCCTACCTCGGCAAGTGGAAGCCGGAGGGGTCTGAGGTCCCGAGCGGGGTCACGTCGGACAACGTGCCGACGGGTTCGCCGAGGCTCCCGAACGACCTGGCGGTCTGGGCGGCGATCGACAATGTTTCGTGCGTGGAATTCGACGGAGACGACTGCGTCGAGGTCCTGTCCCTGAAGGCCAATCACGTGTCGACGAGGGACGGCGGTGACTGCAGCATCGTCTACGGCACCTCGTACAAGGAGGACCGTCACGGCGAACGGATCTTCCAGGTGGACCGTACGATCTCCAGTTGGGACGACCTCGACGACGACGGCCATGAGGAGAGCTTCGTCTATCGGTCCTATGCCGAAAAAACCGCCGCGAACCCGGACCGGCTCAGCGACTGTCATGTCCGCCCATGGGTTCGGCTCCATGCGATCGATCAGCGGAATTCCTCGAAGAGCTTCGTGATTCCGCTCTGGGACCGACCCAAGGAGGCGAGCGGCGTTGAAAACGACGCGGGCCCCTCTGTGCGCTGCGACCTCTCCATAACTCACCAGGCGTTCTACGGCGGATGCATCTTCAACCGGGTCAGCCGTATCCATCGCATGAGCCGTACGGACGCCCGGGAATCAAGCCGAGCAGTCAGGTCGCCCAGCACATATGGGGAGCCTGGCAGTATCCCGAGGCCACCAAACCCGAAAAAGACTTCCAGCGGCCTCGGCAGGACATCAAGAACAAGGACATATCGGGGTTCTGGACGACGAACAAGGGTTATCCCGGTAAGGCTCTCCATTTCGTCAACGAGGATGTCCGGACCGCGGACGGAAAATCCAGCACCCGCAGGCGGAACAAGAAAATGAAGGAAAAGGTTTGCAGAAAGGACTTCACATCCGCAGAGAAGGTCGGGAAACAACGCGATGAGTACCCCTTCTACAGCACCAGGGAAGGTGCTGTCCAGGGGTACGAGAACACCTTCAAAGACACGCCGGCGAGCTGGAACTTCTCCATTCTGCCCGTCGAAACGGACCACAACAAGAATGCCGGAAACCAAACATGGTTCTTAATGGCGACCCGTTCTGGGTGACCGCCAAGTAACATGTTCGGGCCGCCTCGCCGTTCGGGCGGGGTGGCCTCCGCATGCACCTCGAAAAAGGTGGAAGTTGAAGACGCCGACTCTCCTGTACGACTTTCTGAGAACGTACTGGCCGCCCGTCGACGACGGCTTCGCCGCCGTCTGGGTCGAGGGAACGGGCATCGAGGAGACCGCGAGTCGTCTGAGGGCCGATCTCGACAGTGCGACCGTGTGTCCTCTCAGAGGCATCGGCCGGGGGTTCGACGGAGACGATCGCCCGGACGACTACGCGGGCATCGTCCTGGTGGGCGAGTCCGGGTCCTGGACGCTCGCTGTGCAGATCCAGGGAATGGACGTCACCACGGACCGCGCGCTCGCGGAGCTCTCCCGCGACGGCGGCCGGGCGATCAGCATCGGATGGCACGCCAACGGAGGGCACACAACGACATACGCCGTCGACGGAACCGTAGTCTCCTCGGGAGACATCCGTTACGTCCCGCCTTCTCTGGAACACTACGCACAGGACCTGCGAATCCCCGATTTCGACGATGAGGACAGCGACGATTTCCCCATAGAGGAAATGATCACCAAGGTGCTGGTCGTCATCGGTCGCGCCACTGGACAGGAAATCGACGAAGACTGGCTGGAAGAAGATCACGTCCGCTACATCATCCCCCGGGACGCGTGGATGGACGACACCACGTTCTGACACCGCGTCCCGATCTTCCGGTCTCAATGCCATCATCCGGCTGCCCGGACGTGCCACAGCCGCCGCTGAAGGCACTATCCGCCGACGTCGTCGGACGCACGAGGCGCCCCGCTCGTGTTCACGTCCACGCTGGTGGTGGATGAGCCGACCTCCGCGTGATCCTGTTTCTGCAGGTTAAGAACTCCTAGCAAAATGGGTTCAGCGGGTGAGGCGTCGCCAGCAGATGATCACAAGCGCGAGGGTCATGAAGGCTTCATGGATGTCGTCGCGGA
>NZ_JBIAVG010000005.1:101628-498692 GCF_042893955.1 Streptosporangium sp. NPDC001559 | reverse complement strand
GTCAGAGACAACGTCAGAGACACTGCCGCGGGGCATGCGGTGGATGCGCGGGGAGGCGACCGGGTTGCCGGGCCTGTGAACCGTGAACCTCAACGCGACCTCCTCCCGGTGGGGTAGTCGCTGTTGGAATCCCCCGTTTTCAAGCGGGGGAGGATGTCAAACCAGGTCAGCCGAGCTTCCTGGCCACCTCGGTCGCCCAGTAGGTGAGGATCATGTCCGCCCCGGCCCTGCGGATCGCGATCAGGGACTCCATGATGGCGCGGTCCCGGTCGATCCAGCCGTTCGCCGCGGCGGCCTCGATCATGGAGTACTCGCCGCTGACCTGGTAGGCGGCCACCGGGACGTCCACCAGGTCGCGGATCTGGCGCAGGATGTCGAGGTAGGCGAGCGCGGGCTTGACCATGACGGCGTCGGCCCCCTCCTGGAGGTCGAGGCGCACCTCCCGCAGTGCCTCACCGACCGGGCCTGCGGGGTCCTGCTGGTAGGCGTTGCGGTCGCCGAACTGCGGCGCGCACTCGGCGGCCTCCCTGAAGGGGCCGTAGAACGCCGAGGCGTACTTGACGGAGTAACCCAGGATGGGGATCTCCTGGAAGCCGTCGGCGTCCAGCGCGGCGCGGATCGCGGCGACCTGGCCGTCCATCATGCCGCTGGGCGCGATGACCTGGGATCCGGCCCTGGCCTGGGCGACCGCGATGGCGCCGTAGCGCTCCAGGGTGGCGTCGTTGTCGACCTCCCCGCCGGGGGTCAGGATGCCGCAGTGACCGTGGTCGGTGAACTCGTCCAGGCAGGTGTCGGTCATCACGACCAGCGCGTCACCGACCTCGGCGACCAGGTCGGCGACCGCGCGCTGGACGATGCCCTCGGGGTCGTCGGCGGCCGAGCCCCTGGCGTCCTTGACCTCGGGCACGCCGAACAGGATCAGGCCGCCGACGCCCGCCTGCGCGGCCTCGTGGGCGGCCTTGAGCAGGGAGTCGCGGGTGTGCTGCAGGACGCCGGGCATGGAGGTCACGGGGCTGGGCTCGTCGATGCCCTCCTTGACGAACACCGGCAGCACCAGCTCCGCGGGATGTAGCCGGGTTCCCGCTGTCATCCGGCGCATCGCCGCCGTACGGCGGAGCCTGCGTGGGCGTGCGACAGGGAACTGGGCGGTCATGATGTCTCCCCCTCCTCCCGGCACACGGGCACCACGGAGGGTGAGAGGAGCCGGGGGACGTATTCGGTTTGTCCAACGTCTTCCCGGGTGCCGACGCGCCGACCTCCTGCCGCGCGGCACCCGTGCCTACCGTCCTCCAGGCTACTTGGCGCGGCGCCTGGCCCCTCGTCTGGTCTGGGAGGGCCTGCGGGGGACGTCTCCCGCGGCGACGGCCGCCTGGCGTTGCTTGGCGCCGTACTCCGCCAGTGCCGAGGCGAGGGCGGAGGCGGAGGGCTTGTCGGCCATGACGTCCACCCTGAGCCCGAACTCCTCGGCGGTCTTGGCGGTCTGCGGGCCGATCACGGCGATGACCGTGACGTTGTGCGGCTTGCCCGCGATGCCCACGAGGTTGCGCACGGTGCTCGACGAGGTGAACATCACCGCGTCGAAGCCGCCGCTCTTGATCGCCTCCCGGGTCGGCGCGGGCGGCGGCGCCGCCCTGACCGTCCGGTAGGCGGTGACGTCGTCGCACTCCCAGCCGAGTTCGGTCAGCCCGGCGACCAGGGTCTCGGTGGCGATGTCCGCGCGGGGCAGCAGGACCCGGTTGATCGGGTCGAGCATCGAGTCGTACGGCGGCCACTCGGCGACCAGTCCCTCGGACGACTGCTCGCCTGAGGGCATCAGGTCGGGCTTGACGCCGAAGCTCACCAGGGCCCGCGCGGTGGCCTCGCCGACGGCGGCGACCTTGAGCCCGGCGAAGGCCCTGGCGTCGAGGCCGTACTCCTCGAACTTCTCCCGTACGGCCTTGACGGCGTTGGCGCTGGTGAAGGCCACCCACTCGTAGCGGCCTGTGACCAGTCCCTTGATCGCCCGGTCCATCTGCTGCGGGGTGCGGGGCGGCTCGACGGAGATCGTGGGGACCTCCTCGGGCACCGCGCCGTAGGAGCGCAGCTGTTCGACGAGCCCGGCCGACTGTTCCTTGGTCCTGGGCACGAGCACCCGCCAGCCGAACAGCGGCTTGGTCTCGAACCACGACAGGCGTTCCCGCATGCCGACGGCCTCGCCGACCACGATCAGCGCGGGCTCGGTCATCCCGGCGTGCTTGAGGTCGGGCGCGATCCGGCCGAGGGTCGTCACCACGGTGTACTGCTCGGTGGTGGTTCCCGAGCCGCTGATCGCGACCTGTGTCGAGTCGGGACGGCCCGCGGTGATCAGCGCCTTGCCGATCGCGGCGGCCTGGGAGAGCCCGTTGTAGATCACCAGGGTGCCCGCACCGGTCGCGTGCGCCGACCAGTCGTCGACCTGGGTGGCGTCCACGACGCGGAACTCGGGCACGGAGACCGCGGCGGGAATGCCCGCGTAGGTGAGGACGGCGGTCGCCGCCGGCACGCCGGGGACGATCTCGAAGTCCACCTCGGCCTTGGCACAGGCCGCGACCTCGTCGGTGATCGCGGAGAAGAACATCGGGTCGCCCGCGCACAGGCGCACGACGTCACGGCCCGCCTTGGCGGCGTTGACGGCCCGTAGTGAGATGGCCTCCTCGTTCGCGGTGTCGACGACCTCGACGTTCTCCCGGCAGTGGCGCAGCAGCGTGCCGTACGGCTCCCGATCGAGCACGACGACGTCGGCCTTCGAGAGCAGGTCGGCGCCGCGAAGCGTGAGCAGGCCCTCATCGCCTGGTCCGGCGCCCACGAAGGCGACGAACCCGGCGGAGCGCTCGAAGGTGGTACTTCCGGAGCTCAATGTGCTCGCTCCCCTATCAACGTGCCTGCCCCTTCGGCGATCATCTCGGCCGCGAGGTCGCGACCGAGATCCATGGGCGCCGAAGAGGTCCCGGCGGCGGACTTGCGTACCGCTCTGCTGCCGTCCACGGCGACGACAGCGGCGGTCAGGAACAGATCGTGCCCACGCTCGGCGGAGTAGGCGCCGACCGGAGCCGAGCACCCCGCCTCAAGTGCGGCGAGCACCGCGCGTTCGGCGGTCACCGCGGCGCGTGTCGCGGCGTCGTCGAGCACACTCAGGAACTCGGCGAGGTCGGGGCGGTCGGCACGGCACTCGACGGCCAGCGCGCCCTGCCCGGGGGCCGGGAGCATCTCCTCGACCTCGAAGACCTGGGAGATCTCGGCCTCGCGTCCGAGACGGCCGAGTCCGGCGGCGGCCAGGACGATGCCCTGCAGCTCACCGGAGGTGACCTTGCCGATGCGGGTCTCCGCGTTGCCGCGGATCGGGACGTACTCCAGGTCGGGCCTGAGGACCCGCAGCTGGGAGACCCTGCGCGGGGAGCCGGTGCCGATCTTGGAGCCCGGCGGCAGGTCGGCCAGCTTGGCGGGGCCGACCAGCGCGTCCCTCGGGTCGTCGCGAGGCGGGATGGCGGCGATGACGATGCGCGGGTCCGGTGTGGTCGGCAGGTCCTTCAACGAGTGGACCGCGAAGTCGATCTCGCCCTCGATGAGCTTGTCGCGCAGCGCGCTGACGAAGACGCCGGTGCCGCCGAGCTGGGTGAGGTTGGCCTTGGTCACGTCGCCGAAGGTGGTGACGCCGACGAGTTCGACGGCGCGGCCGGTCAGCTCGGTGAGGCGGGCGGCGACCAGGCCGGACTGGGTCGTCGCCATCAGGCTGCGCCGGGTCCCCATCCTCAGTGGAGAAGCGGTGTCGCTCATCTGCCCACCTCCTTCTTGTTCGTCTCCGTTTCCACCGAATCGACCCGTCTCACCGCGTCGGGCACCTTCGGGTCAAGATTGAACAGCTCGCGCAGCGCCTCCGCATAATGATCGCCTGCCGGGGACTCGGCGAGCTGTTTGACACGCACGGTGGGCTCGTGGAGCAGCTTGTCGACCACGCGCCTGACCGTCTGCGCGACCTCGTCGCGGACCCGCCCGTCGAGGCCGGGCACCCGGGAGGCGAGTCGTCCGAGTTCGGCCTCGACCACGTCGGCCGCCTTGCTGCGCAGCGCGACCACGGTCGGGGTGACCCGCGCGGCGCGCTCGGCCGACAGGTAGGCGGCGACCTCGCGGGTGACGATCTCGCGTACGGCGGCGACCGCCTCGGCCCGTCCGCCGTCGTCGGTCTCGGTGATGTCGCCGTCCTGCATCGACTCCAGGTCGACGAGGGTGACGCCGGGCAGGCTCCGTACGGCCGGGTCGACGTCGTGGGGCAGGGCGAGGTCCAGCACGAACATTTGCCTGGCGGGGACCATGTCGACGGTGACCACCACGTCGGTCGCGCCGGTGCACGAGATCACCAGGTCGGCCTCGGCCAGTTCGGCCGTCAGGTCGTCGAACCGCGCGGCCCTGCCGCCGACCGTCTGCGCCAGCCGTACGGCGCGCTCGTGGGTGCGGTTGACGATCACGATGTCGGTGACGCCGGCCCGCTGGAGGGTCGCGGCCGACAGGGCGCTCATCGAGCCCGCGCCGACGACCAGGGCGCGCCTGCCCTGGATGGGGCCGAGGGCGCGTTCGGCGAGGGTGAGGCCGACGCCGACGAGGGAGGCGCCCGCCCGGTCGATACCGGTCTCGGTGTGGGAACGCTTGCCGACCCGCAGGGCCTGCTGGACCAGCTCGTTGAGCGTCGGGCCCACGGTGCCCTGCTCCTGGGCGAGCTTGAGCGCCGAGCGGATCTGGCCGAGGATCTGCCCCTCGCCGAGGACCATCGAGTCGAGCCCCGAGCCGACGGAGAACAGGTGTTCGACGGCCCGGTCCTCGTAGTGGACGTACAGGTGGCCGGCCAGCCGCTCCATGGGGACGCCGGAGTGGACGGAGAGCAGCTCGGAGATCGCGTTGACGGCCGCGTGGAAGCGGTCGACGGTGGCGTAGACCTCCACCCGGTTGCAGGTCGAGACGACCATGGCCTCGGCGACCCGGACGTCCTGTTGCACGTCGTGCAGCAGTTTGACCAGCGCGTCACCGGTGACGGAGACCTGTTCGAGCAGTGCGACGGGGGCGGTCCTGTGACTCAGACCGACGACGAGGACGCTCACCGGGCCTCCTCGGGTCGTGGTGAACCCGTGGTCTCCCCGCGGGAGACGTCGTGCCTTCGGGCTCTGTCGTTCACAAGTCCACCGCCTCGGGCCACTCCTCGGCCATCGCGGGCCCCCCAGTCATCCGATCCGTCTTACGTTGTTCGTGGAACGCGAGGATCTGCAGTTCAATGGATAGGTCGACTTTACGGATATCGACGCCTTCGGGTACAGCGAGTACGACCGGGGCGAAGTTCAGAATGCTCGTCACACCGGCGGCGATGACCCGGTCGGCCAGTTGCTGCGCCGCCGCGCCCGGGGTCGCGAGCACGACGATCGACACGGCTCGCCGCCTGATGACGGCCTCGAGCTCGTCGATGTGCTCGACGGTCAGTCCCGCGATGTGGTCACCAACCACCTCCGGGTCGGCGTCCAGGAGCGCCGCGACCCGGAACCCCCTGGAGACGAACCCTCCGTAGTTGGCGAGCGCGCGCCCGAGGTTACCCACCCCGACGATCGCGACCGCCCAGTCCTGGGTCAGACCCAGTTCACGGGAGATCTGGTAGATGAGGTACTCGACCTCGTACCCTACCCCGCGGGTGCCGTACGAGCCCAGATGTGAGAGATCCTTGCGAAGCTTGGCCGAGTTCACTCCGGCGGCGACGGCCAGGTCCTCCGAGCTCACGGTCGCCAGGCCCCGCTCGGCCATGCCGTTGAGCGCTCGCAGATAGAGCGGCAACCGGGCGACGGTCGCCTCGGGAATGCCACGTTCACGAGCTTGGGAAAGACGGCGAATCACGTGCCGGAGCTCCAGGGGGACAGGCGGCCGGCGCGGCCCGGACGCGACGGATGACGAGGTGAGGCCACTGTCTTTCAGGTTAGTCCCTTTGTGAACCGGTGCACAAAGTGGGTCTTCCCAGTGTCGGGCACGGAACGGGACGGCGAGAACTCCCAGGTTGCTCTCCTGTCCCCCACGTTCCTGGAGCGGCCGTGTCCTGGGCTAGCGTGACGGACATGGCACCGCAGGATCACCGCATCACGCTGTACGGCAAGCCCGGCTGTCACCTGTGTGACGACGCGCGGGCGGTGATAGGCCGCGTGGCGGCGGAACTGGGCGTTCCGTGGGAGGAGCGTGACATCACGCTCTCCGAGGAGGACCAGGCGAAGTACTGGGAGATGATCCCGGTCACACTGATCGACGGCGTCCAGCACGACTTCTGGCGGGTCGACGAGGGCCGCCTGCGCGCCGCGCTGGCTCGCTAGATCCTGAAGGCCGTGGGCAGCGGCATCACCTTGGCGGCGTTGACCGTGAGTTCGATCACGTTGGTCGCCAGCACCATGCTCTGCCGCTCGGCGACGAAGCGCTCGACGTGGGGCTGCCGCTGGTGCTCGGCGTAGGCCACCTCGTCGCGGTACAGCTCGTAGACGATGCGCTGCAACGGGGCCGACTTCACCGAGTGGCACGCGTAGATCAGCGTGTCCGGCTCGGCGCGTCGTACGGCCTCAAGCGTCTCCTCGGCCAGCCGGTCGAACCTCTCCCCGGTGCCGTCGAGGAGGGTGAACACGGTCAGCAGCCCGAAGATGGCCGGGGAGGGACGGCCTCCGCCGTCCGCCTGCTCGGGCCTGGCACCGGGATACACGGCACCGGTCTCCGGGGCGGCCATGGGCGGCTGGCCGTAGGCGCCGAAGGCGGGCACCCCCGGCTGGGGCTGTTCGGGCGCCTGGCCGTGCCTGGCGCCCCGTGAGAGGTCGGGGCCGCCGGGCGGGACGGGCGGGGCGCCGAAGGCCTGGTCCGCGGGCATGGGGGCGAGGCCGTTGTTGTGCCTGCCGCCGTACAGGGGGTCGGCGGCGAACTCGCCGGTGCCGGGGCCGACCGCGGGATCGACGGGTTTGGCGCGCCTGCCGCCGCCGCGCCTGCCGTACTCGTTGGTCTGGATGTCGTACTCGCCGGTGGCCGGGCCGCCGGAGGTCATGCCGAACTGGCCGTTCACCTGCGGCTGAGGGCCGTACGCGCCTCCCGGGGGCGGCGCCATGGCGGGCCCCCCAGGCGGCACCGCGGGTGGCGCCGCGTAGTCGCCGGCCATGAACATGCCCGTCGCGGGCCCGCCGAACTCGTTCCCCACGGGCGGCGCGTTCTGCGGGATCGGTGCCTGCCGTGTGTGCGCCGCGTAGTCGGCCTCCCGCTCTCCGGCCCGATATTCGGCCACCAGGTCACCGAGACCGGAATGACGCGTGGAGTCCTCGGGTACGGCCCGGCGCCCGGCGACCTGGACGTCCTGGAAGGGCGGCTGTTCCGGCGCGGCCCTGCGGCCCGCCGACCGCGTCGCGCGTCGCGCGTCCTCCACCGGTTCCTCCTCGTCCTCGTCCTCGTACGGCGCCAGCGGGCGCAGCACGACGTACCACACGGCGGCCCCGGCGACGGCGAGCAGGACGATGGTGAGCATCCCGGGGACCGTGAAACTGACCGCCCCGATCGTGGCCAGGCCCACGGGGCCGAGCACGAGCATGGCGTGCAGGTTGTCGGCGTCGTAGTCGTCGCCGTTGCGGCGCAGCACCGCGAGGATCAGGGCGCCCAGCAGGACGAGCGCGGCGCCCGCGTGAACCGCCCAGAGCAGGTAGGCCGGGAAGACGTCCCAGTGGCGGCTGCCCAGCGGCAGGCTGGTGGTGAACTCCCGTTCGAGGTCCACCCGGTCGGAGATCATGATGACCGTTCCGACAATGGTGAACGCCACGCCGAGAAGCCAGGAGGCGAACCTTCCCGCGGACCCGCGTCCAATGAGCTGAACCACTCCGACGGCCAGCCAGAGCGGGGCGAGCAATGATCCGGAAAGCTGGAAAACGCGGAATGTGGTCGCCCCAAATCCAATGAGACAGCCGGTTCCGATTACTGCGAGTGACACGCCCAACGTCGCCGTCGTGAGGCTCCAGGCGATCAGCCATCCCTTGCGCTCATCCCGGATACGGCTGATGAGAGCGACTGTGGCGATGATCGCGAGCAGCGCCCCGGCGAACGCGATGACAGCGACAAGGAGATTCATGGTGCCTCCAATGCTGCCGGACATTACCCGCTAACCGGTAGCCGAACTGATGACGGGCTGCTCGGACCGACGTAAAACCACCGGCGCCCTACCGTACCGAGCGATTACCGGCAGTCACGACATTGCCCAGTGGATTGTGGAATTTCAGGTTGTTTTCCTAGAGTGTTCGAGCACGCCGTGCCCCCTCCCCCAAGGGATACCGGATGCCAGACACGTGGCCGTTCGCCGGGCCCCTCCCCACGACCACCGGGGTGACCCAGCCTGCCCGCAGTAATGAGCTCGCCGCACGCGAGGACGCCTCGGAGGAACTCCGGAGGCTTGTTCTGCGTGCCAAGACAGGGGACACGGACGCCTTTGGCACGCTCTACGACCGCTACCTGGACCTGGTCTACCGGTACGTCTACTTCCGGGTCGGCTCCCATCCACTGGCCGAGGACCTCACCAGCGAGACCTTCCTGAGGGCCCTGCGCCGGATCGCCGACTTCACCTGGCAGGGCCGCGACTTCGGGGCCTGGCTGGTGACCATCGCCAGGAACCTGGTCGCCGACCACTTCAAGTCGGGCAGATACCGCCTTGAGGTCTCAACCGCCCAGGTGTTCGACGTGCCCCTCGACGGCCCGCACATCCCGGAGAACGCCGTCGTCACCGCGATGATCAACGATCGGGTGCTCAGCGCGGTACGCGCGCTCGGTCCCGAGCAGCAGGAGTGCGTGGTCCTGCGGTTCCTGCACGGCATGTCCCTGGCGGAGACCGCTCTCGTCATGGGCAAGAAGAGCGGGGCGATCAAGGCCCTGCAGTTCCGTGCCATCCGGGCGCTGGCTCGTACGCTGCCCTCGGATCTCGGCTGACCGTACCGATGGCAGGGGATCGCGTAACCTGGCACGCGGGGCTGTCGTTAGGCAAGTGCACAGACGGATCATGACCTGGGGGCGGCAGGGAGCGTTCATGGGTAAGTGGCTGCCCGGCATCTCACACAGATCGCGGACACACATCCAGGATCGCGTGTCCCGGCTCGGTGCCGACATGAGCGGCGACCCCCGGCCCGAGTTCCGCGCCGAACTGCGTGAACGCCTGATGAACGCCGCCGAGGAGGACCTGTCCCCCGAGCCCGTCGTCGCCGACGTCCCGGACGTCCCCCGGCGGGCGCGGCGCCGTACGGCGCTGGTGCCCCAGCTGGTGAGCCTGGCGTTGGCGGGCGCGCTGGTCGCGGGAGGCGTGGGGACCTACCGGTCGATGCCCGGTGACGCGCTCTACCCCCTCAAGCGCGCGGCGGAGAGCACGCTGTTCCACCTGAGCACCGACGACGCCGAGCGGGCCGACCGTTCCTTCGGCTACGCCGAGACGCGCGCCCACGAGGTCGAGGAGCTTCTCGGCGCGACCAAGCGGGAGAGCGGCCTGATCGACGAGACCCTCAAGGACATGGAGGACACCACCCGCTCCGCGGTCACCTCCCTCACCCGGGTCGAGCGCCGCAGCGGCAGGAGCACCGGGCAGCTCAAGCGTTTCGTCCAGAAGCAGCGCAACCAGATCGAGATCATGCTCCCCAAGATGAACGAGGAGGACCGCCGCAGGGCCAACGGCTACCTCGACTACATCGACGGCCTGACCCAGCCCGACTCGCGGCCCGTCACCAGGGACTGATCCACACCTGGACGTCACAGGGCGTCACGACGACTGTCACGGGGACTAGAGAGCGGCGCACGGGCGCGGTGCACGGGCGCGGTTAAGCTGAGGGGCTATGAGGCGGCTACTACGACGGCGGGACGAACCTCGGACGGCCGGAGAGGTGGCGGCCGCGGCGGCGGTGGCCATGCCGATGGCCGAGACCGACCCGTCCTCGGCCGCCTTCTTCGACGTCGACAACACGATGATGCGCGGCGCCTCCATCTACCACTTCGCCAGGGGGCTGGCCTCCCGTGGCCTGTTCACCACCAAGGACCTGCTCAGGTTCGCCCTCGGCCAGGTCATCTTCCGCGTCCGCGGCGACGAGAACCCCGACCACATCGCCAAGGCCAGGGAGACCGCGCTGGCGTTCGTCGCGGGCAGCAAGGTCGAGGAGATCGTCAGGCTCGGCGAGGAGATCTACGACGAGGTGATGGCCGACCGCATCTGGGCGGGCACCCGCGCCCTCGCCCAGAGCCACCTGGACGCCGGCAGACGGGTGTGGCTGGTCACCGCGACACCGGTCGAGCTGGCCCGGGTCATCGCCCAGCGCCTCGGCCTGACCGGTGCCCTGGGCACGGTCGCCGAGACCAGGGACGGCGTCTACACCGGGCGCCTGGTCGGCGACCTGCTCCACGGTCCCGCCAAGGCGGCGGCCGTACGGGCGCTGGCCCGCCGGGAGGGGCTCGACCTGGACCGCTGCTCCGCCTACAGCGACTCGGCCAACGACCTGCCGCTGCTCTCGCTCGTCGGTCACGCGACCGCGGTCAACCCGGACACCGAGCTGCGCGAGTACGCCAGGGAGAACGGCTGGGACATCAGGGACTTCCGTACCGGCCGTAAGGCGACCATGATCGGGCTGCCCATCGCTGCGGGCGCCGGGGCGGTCGCGGGCGGAGTCGCCGCGGCCGTCGCCCTGCGCCGTTTCTACCGTTCCAGGTGACCCGTTCCAGGTGGCCGGAAAGGGTCAGAGGAACGGCGGGAAGGCGTGTCCCCGCCGCAGGCGCAGCTCGTTCAGCTGCTGCTGGATGACCTCGCGGACCTGGTCGGTGAGGTTGAAGACCAGCATGGGGTCGTCGGCGTCCGAGGGGGCGAACTCGTCGGTCCTGATGGGCTCGCCGAAGCCGATCACCCACTTGGACGGCAGCGGCACCAGCCCGAGCGGGCCGAGCCAGGGGAAGAACGGCGTGATCGGCAGGTACGGCAGGCCGAACGCCCTGGCCAGGAAACGCAGGTCACCGATCTTGGGGTAGATCTCCTCGGCCCCCACGATCGCGCAGGGGATGATCGGCACCCCCGCCCTGATGGCCGAGGCGACGAACCCGCCACGGCCGAAGCGCTGCAGCCGGTAACGCTCGGAGAACGGCTTGCCCACGCCCTTGAACCCCTCGGGGAAGACCCCGACGAGCTCGCCCTTGCGCAGCAGGCGGTCGGCGTCCTCCGGGCAGGCCAGGGTGTGCCCGGTCTTGCGGGACAGGTGCCCGAGCACGGGAAGCTGGTAGACCAGGTCCGCGCCGAGCAGCCGTACGGCGCGGTGGCTCGGGTGGTCGTCGTGCAGCGCCACCTGGAGCATGAGCGCGTCGAGCGGGAGGGTGCCCGAGTGGTTGGCCACGACCAGGGCGCCGGAGTCGTCGGGGACGTTGTCCATCCCGACGGTCTGGACGCGGAACCAGTGCCGGTACAGCGGGCGGATGAGTTCGAGCAGCACCCGGTCGGTGAGCTCGGGGTCGAAGCCGAACTCGTCCACGTCGTACTGCCCGGCGACCCGGCGCCGCAGGAAGTCCAGCAGTCCCGCGACGCGGTCGTCCTTCTCGCTCACCGTCCGGCCACCGTCGGGAGAAGCCGGGAGGCCAGGCCCCGCGAACGGACGAAGTCCTCGAACGCGGCGGCGGTGGAGAACTTGGGCCGCCAGCCGAGTTCCGCGGCGAGCCTGCTGGTGTCGACCACGCGTCCGTAACGCATCAGGCGTACCTGCTCGGCGGAGTAGCCGGTCAGCCCCGTGCCCTTGACCAGGTCGCCCATGAGGTCTCCCATGAGCCGGAAGGCCGGTGAGGGCAGAGGGATCGTCGGCAGGCCCGCCCTGCGGGCGCACTGGGACAGCAGCAGCACACCGTCCCCGGCCACGTTGAACGTTCCGGGGTGGTCCTCGGTGGCCATCCGCCTGAGCACCTCGACGGCGTCGTCCTCGTGGACGAACTGCAGCCGGGGGTCGAAGCCGAGCACGGTCGGCAGGACCGGCTGGGTGAGGTAACGCGTCAGGGGCGAGTCGATGCCCGGTCCCATGAAGTTGGCGAACCTGAGTGTCGAGACGACCACGTCCGCGCGTCGCCTGGCGAAGCCGCGGACGTAGCCCTCGACCTCTGAGGCGTCCTTGGCGTAGCCATGGCCCGGGTGTTCGCCGGGATCACTGTCCTCGGCGAAGACCGCCGGGTCGTGCGGGGAGGAACCGTACACCGCCGTGGTCGAGCGGATCACGACACGGCGGACCGTCGCGGACCGCTGACAGGCACCGAGCAGTTGCATGGTGCCGATGACGTTGTGCTCTTTCATGAGGGCCCTGCCACCGCTCCGCGGGGGAGCGCTGACCAGGCTCATGTGGACCACAGTGTCGATGTCGGCGGCCGCGATCACCTGGGCGATGTCGGGGCTGCGCAGATCGACACGGACGAACTCCGTCCGGCCGGGAGGTACGCCGCCATCACGTGAGAGCGAGGGCGGCGGCACCGTGTCCACTCCGATGACCCGGTCGATGGCCGGGTCAGCCGCGAGAACGCTCGCCACTCGGGCGCCGATGTGGCGCGAGACCCCGGTGACAAGCACGGTATGGGTCATCGGCGCCTCGCAGATCCGCGTCGCTACTTCTTGTTACGCCGCTGGATGCGGGTCTTCTTGAGCAGCTTACGGTGCTTCTTCTTCGCCATGCGCTTACGGCGCTTCTTGATCACAGAGCCCACGGGACCCCCAGGTAGCTGGTAGCCGAGTTTGTCAGACCGGTGCGCGCGAGCACACCGGCTCAACAGACTACCGGCGATCCGTGGTAGATCGCCCCCTGGGGGGAGCCCGGGTACCGGAACTCACGGCGTGACACGCACGCCGCTACCCCACCGTCGTCTTGTCGAAGGCCGGGTTCCCGTCACCGGATCTCACCCGGGACCGGAACCCGTCGGCCGTTCGCCCGTCTTCGCTCGCCCGGTGGCCGGGTCACCCAGGACCCCGGCCGCCGGGCTCACCCGTCGGGCTCGCACCGCTTCAACCAGCCTCGATGTAGGCGTCCCTGAGATAGTCGTGGACCGCCTGCTCCGGCACTCTGAAGGATCGGCCGACCCGGATGGCCGGCAGCTCGCCCGAATGCACGAGTCGGTACACCGTCATCTTGGACACCCTCATGACAGTGGCCACTTCGGCCACGGTCAGGAACTTCACCTCACTGAGAGGTCTTTCGCCTGCACCCATCGGACGCCTCTTCCGCACGTGTTTCCGGGTTATCCCCACTGGTGCCATTGCTCACGCACGTGTACTGCCGTCAGCGTAAGACGGGACTCCGAGTGTGCAAACCCCCTACTGTCTCAGTCTTCGCAGTCCCACGTCAGCGAAACGGAAGAAAACGCTGGCCAGCAGCCGGAACCCACCTCTCCCCCTGGGCTTGGAACGGACCAACTGTCTCTTCTCAGAGTCGCCCACAACGGTCAAAAATTTGGCAAACGGGTGGCGAGGCAGATGGAATGCAGGCGCGAAAAGCACGTAAGGGTCAGGCCGATTCGTGCAACGTCCGTCTCAGAGAGCCCGTACGACTCTCTCGATCAGATGATCCGTAAGCGGAGCGTAATACCTCGGTAGCACGTTGTCGTCAAGGGGTACGGTGACCGCGATCTTCCCCTCGGCCTCGCCGACGAAGAGGGCGGGGTCGTTGCTGTCGGCGAAACCGACCGTGAGGACGCCCGCCTCCCCGGCCGCCCCGGCCCAGCCGTGGTCGGCGATCACCAGGTCTGGACGCCCGTCGCCGAGTTCGGCGAGCATGGCCTCCATGGGGGCCGCGTCGTGGGTGTGCGCGAGGCTGCCCCGGTCCGCGACCATGGCGACGCCGCCCAGATAGCGGATCTCGTGCTTGCGGCCCGAGGAGGGGCTGCGGTGGGACCAGCCCTCTGCCGGGTCGAGCAGCGTCGCGCCATGCCTGCTGAGCAGCCCGGCCAGCACCAGGTGCACGGCCAGCAGCCCGGTCGGGTGGCCGGTGGCGATCAGCACCCTCGGCGAGCCGACGCGCAGCGCCCCGGCGATCGTGTCTCCCATCGCCTCGACGGCGTCGATCGTCAGGTCGGGGTCGATGGTGTCCTGGCCGCCGCGGTGGTCGGGGTCGGCCACGACCCCGGCGGACTTGGCCATCAGTTCGAGGACGTCCCGCTCGTCCCAGCGGCCCTCCGGCCTCAGCCCGAACAGGTGGCGCGGCTCCCGCTCGGCCAGTGCCCGGTAGTGGTCGAGGTTGTTCTCCCTGCTGGTGGCCACGTCCCCGGCGATGCGGGTGCGGACCAGGTGCGCGCGGAGGTTCTCACGCGGCATCGGCCGCCGGTCGCTCATCCGTCCTTCCCCTCCTGTCTCGGCGTGTTCTCCCACCGTCACGGTCATGGGAGGGGGTCCAGTCCGTGGAAGGGGAAGACGGCCTTCCTTGTCGCCATGATGGCTCTGTCGATCGGGTCTGCTGGGTCATAACCAGCAGAAAAATCCCGAAATTCCGGGTTTCTGCCGTCGGTCAGCGTGAGCGGCGCCGTCTCCCCCGTCCGCTCGGCGACGAACCGCCGCCAGCCGGGAGGCGTCTCGGTCTCCGGGTCGAGCGGATGGCCGGAGACCTCGGCGATCAGGTGGGTCCACGCCCTGGGCACCACCCGGACCAGTTCGTACCCCCCGCCGCCGGTGACGACCCAGCGCCCTCCCGCGGTCTCGTGCGCCAGCTCGTGCAGGGCGGCGTAGGCGGCGCGCTGGCCGTCCAGGCTGAGCATGAGGTGGGCCAGCGGGTCCAGCGCGTGGCTGTCGCAGCCGTGCTGGGTGACCAGGACCTCGGGGGCGAACTCCCGCAGCAGCGGCGGCACGACCGCGCCGAAGGCCCTCAGCCAGCCGATGTCCCCGCATCCGGCGGGCAGCGCGACGTTGACCGCCGTCCCCTCCGCCCCGCGCTCGTCGGGGAAGCCCGTCCCGGGGAAGAGCGTGCGGGGGCTCTCGTGCAGGCTGATCGTCAGGACCCTGGGGTCGTCGTGGAAGGCGGCCTGGACCCCGTCTCCGTGGTGCACGTCCACGTCGACGTAGGCCACCCGGGTCGCGCCCTGGGCCAGCAGCCAGGCGATCGCCACCGCCGGGTCGTTGTAGACGCAGAACCCGCTCGCCGCGTCGGGCATCGCGTGGTGCAGCCCGCCGGCGACGTTGACCGCGTGCTCGGCCTCGCCGTGCCACACGGCGCGGGCCGCGGCGAGGGTGGCGCCGGTGATCAGCGCGGAGGCCTCGTGCATCCCGGCGAAGGCCGGGGTGTCCTCGGTGCCGATCCCGTGGGCCCGGTCCGGCCGCCCCGTGGCGGAGGCCCGCCTGACGGCCTCGATGTAGCCGCGCCCGTGGACCATCGCCAGCTCGTCGTCGGTCGCGGCCACGCAGCCTGCCACCTCGACGGCGTCGAGCACTCCCAGCTCCCTGGCCAGCGCCATGGTCAGCTCGACCCGCACGGGCGCGAGCGGATGCCCCGGCCCGAAGTCGTATCCGGTGAGCGCGTCGTCCCAGACGACCCTCACGGACCGGCTCATGCGCCCTCCCTGTTCGACCGCGACGCGAGAAACGGGCGCTCCGGTACGGCTCCGCCCCCGGATCTCCCCACCCCGGCCGACGTTACCGCACGTGCAGACGCACAGACCCATCCGGCCTCCGGCGGCCCCTCAGGCGGCCTCCCGGACAGGCACCGCCCCGGGACTCAGGCAGGCACGACCTCGGCGACCCTGCGCAGTCTCCTGACCGCGGGCACCAGCAGCAGGCAGACGCAGCCGCACACCGCGACCACCGCGGAGACGGCCAGTGTCTCCCGCGCGCCGAACACCCCGGCGAGAGGCCCGGCGAGCACCTGCCCGACCGGTACGGCGAGCGTCGAACCGCCGACCTCGTAGGCGGTGACCCGGTTGAGCGCCTCCGGCGGCACCTGCGTCTGGATGCTCGTGGCCCACATGACCGACCAGAACGCCCACCCGACACCGCCGACCACGTGCCCGGCCATCAGGACCCCCAGCGGTGCCCCGATCGCGATCGTCAGCGGTTCGAGCGCGAAGCCGAACATGCCGATCGCCCCGGCCATCAGCGGGCGGGCGGGACGTACCCGCATCGCGAGCAGGCCGCCCAGGATCGTGCCCGCGCCCGAGGCCGACATGACCAGCCCGTACGCCTGGTCCCCCAGCCTACCGCCGACCAGCACCGAGCCCAGCGGGATCAGCGGGCCGAACAGGGTGGCGCCGAAGATGATCCAGACCAGGATCACCGACCACATCCAGGTCCTGGACCGGAACTCCAGCCAGCCTCCGCGCAGGTTGCGCCACATCGACTCCTCGACGACGACCGGGGAGCCCGGGGGCAGGCGCAGCAGGAGCAGGCAGACGGCGCTGATCGCGAACCCCACGGCGTCGAGCGCGAAGACCACCCCGACGTTGACGAAGCCCGCCACGGCCCCGGCGACCCCCGGCCCGACCAGCATCATGATCGACTCGGAGACGCGCAGGGTGGCGTTGGCCCGCTGCACGTCCCTGGCCACCCTGGGGATCGTGCTGGCGACGCCCGGCTGGTACATGGCGGCCGCGGCGCCGTTGATCGCCGAGATGACCAGCACCTGCCACAGCCCGGGCGTGCCGAAGACGAACAGTGCGGCCAGCAGCGCCTGGGTCGCGACCCTGACGACGTCCGCGCCGATCATCATGCGGCGCGGGGTGAACCTGTCGGCGAACACCCCGCCGAACAGGATCAGCAACGCGACCGGCGCCATCCAGGCGGCCAGTGCCAGCCCGACGCCGGTCGGGCCGTACCCCAGGCCGCCGACGCCGAGCGCGGTCGCGATCGGCACCATCGCGCTGCCGAGCATGGAGACCGAACGGGCGGTGAAGAAGAGGCCGAAACCCCGCGACCAGACCGCGGGTCTCTCCTGTTCCTCCTGGCCGACGGCTCGTGCGGCTTGCCCGCCCATCACATCACTCCCCGAGACTTCCGTGGAGATGATGCCGCTTATCACAAGAAAAGGAAACTTTACTGACTAATAGGGGATATCACCCACCGGCGAGCTGACGGCTTCGGTCCCTGGCGGCCTCGATGGCGGCCAGGAAGGCCGCGCGGACGCTGTGGCGCTCCAGCTCGGCGATGGCCGCGATGGTCGTGCCGCCCGGCGAGGTGACCGCCTCGCGGAGGATCACCGGGTGCTCGCCGGAGTCACGGAGCATGATGGCCGCGCCGACGATCGACTGGGTGACCATGTCGAGGGCGGCGGAGCGGGGCATGCCGAGCAGGATGCCCGCGTCGACCATGGCCTCGACGAGATAGAAGAAGTAGGCCGGGCCGCTGCCGGACAGCGCGGTCGCGGCGTCCTGCTGGGACTCGGGGATGCGCAGCACCTTGCCGACCGGCCGCAGCAGGTCCTCGGTCAGCCGCAGGTGCTCCTCCGCGGCGTGGGCGCCCGCGGAGATCACGCTCATCGCCTCGTCGACCAGCACCGGGGTGTTCGACATGACCCGCACGACCGGGACGTCGCCGGCCAGCCTCGACTCCACGAACGAGGTCGTGATGCCCGCCGCCGCCGAGATCACCAGCCGGTCCGCGGAGACGTGCGGGGCGATCTCGGTCAGCAGGGAGCCCATGTCCTGCGGCTTGACCGCGAGGATGATCGTCTCGGCGCTCTCCGCGGCCTCGGCGTTGGTCACGATGCGCACGCCGTACCGCTTGCCGAGGTCGGCGGCCCGCTCCGGGCGCCGCGCCGTCGCCAGCACCTCGTCCGGCTCGAACCCGGCCCGCAGCAGGCCCGACAGCAGGGCCTCGCCCATCTTCCCGGTTCCCAGAATCGCGATCACGTCAACGCACCTTGCATGAGGAGAAGCGGATGACCAGCCTAAGGGCAGCCCTGACGAGCCACGACGCGGGTGGTTGAACCGTACGGGGCCCTGATCCGTTGACAGGGTTATGCGTAGGATCGTGATTCCCGTCCTGGCCGGAGGCCTGCTGCTGACGGCGGCCTGCGGCACCCAGAGCGTCCAGAACGGCGCCGCCGTCTCCGAGGCTCCCGCGGGCGCCGCGGGCGGCGCCGTCCCCTCCCTCTCGGTGGGCCACACCGTCGCCCCCCGGGTCGAACCGACCGAGAAGGGCGCCCCCAAGCCGGTCAAGCCGGAAGGCCACGCCATCGGCCCGCGCAAGGTGGCCTGGCTGTCCGCCAAGCCGTCGAAGGACGGCCGGAGCCTGCGGGTCGTCTGGTGGTCCGGGGTGGAGCCCTGCCAGGTGCTCGACCGGGTGACCGTCAAACAGACCTCCAAGCGGGTGACCGTCACCCTCTGGGAGGGCCAGAGCGGAAAGATCCAGAACCCGGTCTGCATCGACATCGCCATCAAGAAGGTGACGACCGTCAAGCTCAAGGCCCCCCTCGGGCACCGCAAGGTCGTGGACGGCGCCAAGCCCGCCCCCAAGCCCAAGAACTGACCCCCCGTCAGGGAACGTTCGTCACCCGCCCGCACCCGCCGGGCCGGGCGGGCCGCTCGTCGGTCCAGCCCTGCTCGGTGTAGGCCGTGTAGTCGAGCACCGTGCCCCGGGGCAGCCCGCCACGGTTCGTCGTCGCGGTGCTCCTGTCCCCGGCCAGCTCCCCCGTCCGGGGGTCGACCATGATCTGGTAGTCGGTGGGGATCCTGACCTCGGACGGCCGGTCGGCGTTGATCCGCACCGCCACCTCGGTACGGCCGAGCGCGTCGACGACCTTCCCGACGACCTCCGTGCCGGGACGGCCCGCGAGGATCCTCAGCGCCGCGGCCCGCAGGGCGGGAGGGCTCGGCAGGTCCAGCAGCGAGACCGCGGCGAGGCTCAGATACTCCTCCTCCCCCGCGTCCTTCGGCACCTCCCTCCTCGCCGCCCTTCCGGAAACGGGGGGCGCATGGCGCGGGCGGGTCCGCAGGGTCCTCAGCCGTTCGAGCAGCGCCGCCGGTTCCGTCGGCAGCGCCTGCAGTTCGGCGAAGGTCAGCTCGGCCGCCCTGCGGTCATACAGGATCCTCCCGGACCCGGTGTTCCAGGAGTATCCGCACATGTTCGACGTATCACCCAGCGTGTAGTCGTACTTCTCGGCCGGGTTCCACGGCTTGCGCGCCTTTCCACGCGGCAGGACCAGGGAGCGTTTCGGCTGCGCCTCGGAGATGACGAGGGTGGAATCACCGGGCTTCCGCGGCGCCCAGAGCACGACGTCGTAGGTGTTGATCACGACGCCGCTGGAGACGGCGTCCACCGGGAGGAGTGACCCGACGACGGAACGGCGCCGCCAGTAGGCGCCCGTCCCCACGGGGGCCTTCTCCACCTTGTCCGCGAGGTCCAGGAGGACCTGCCCTCCCTTCGCCGGGACCACCACGGTCGGCGGTACGGCGTCGCCCAGGCCGGACACGACGACCGTGACCGCCACGGCGACCGCGACGGTCGCGGTGGCCACCCCGGCGACCGGTGTCCATCGCCGCGCCCCGGCCCTGGCCGTACGGGTGCCGGGGGCCTTCAGGCGCGCCCTGGCCCGGGCCACGACCTCGGGCGTGGGCGGCGGCGCGTCGGGCAGGTGGGACGCCAGCAGGGTGATCTCATCCATCGTGGGCCTCCTCCAGCGGGTTGACGCCGCCCAGTGCCTTGCGTAGCTGTTTACGGGCCCGGTTCAGCCGGGAGGCCACGGTTCCGTAGGGGATGCCGAGCGCCTCGGCCACCTCGGCGTGCGCCAGGCCGCCGAGCGCCAGGAGCAGCACCACGTCGCGGTCCCGCTTGGCCAGACCGGCGAGCGCCCCCGCGAGCCTGCCCGTCACCCGCTCCGCGGTGACCCTCGCCGTCACCGCGTCCTCGTGTCCCTCGTGCGCCCGGCCCCACGGGGCGCCGGTACGGCTGAGCGCCCTCCAACGGCGCACCTCCTGGCGCCGGTGCCTGGCGACGAGGTTGGTGGCGATGCCGTACAGCCACGGTCTGACGGCGCCCCTGGCCGCGTCGAAGCGGTGACGGTCGCGGAAGGCGATCAGGAAGGTGTCCGCCGCGAGATCGTCGGCGACGTCGGTGTCCAGGCGTCTGGCGACATAGCGGTGGATCTCGGCGAAGTGGGCGTCGAAGACCCGGTCGAAGGCCTCCCCGATCCCCTCCGCCAGGTCCACATCGGAGGGGTCGATCATGTCGGGGCCGTCCCGGGAGCGATCATGCGTTTTCCTTCGTTGGGGGATGTGGATCGCCCGTTGTTTCCCGGATTCCGGGAACCCTTTCACGCACTCCAGGGTTGAGCGGCATAGACTCAAGTCGTTTGACAAACACCACTCGAAGCTCCACTATGAGTCTGACCCACTCAACTTTGACTACAAGGACGTACTCATGGCACGTGCGGTAGGTATCGACCTGGGGACGACCAACTCCGTCGTCTCGATTCTCGAAGGCGGTGAGCCCACGGTCATCGCCAACGCTCAGGGCTCGCGGACCACCCCGTCCGTGGTCGCCTTCGCGAAGAACGGTGAAGTCCTCGTGGGTGAGGTCGCCAAGCGGCAGGCCGTCACCAACGTCGACCGGACCATCCGCTCGGTCAAGCGCGAGATGGGCACCACCTGGGCTCAGGAGATCGACGGCAAGAAGTTCTCCCCGCAGCAGATCAGCGCCTTCGTCCTGCAGAAGCTCAAGCAGGACGCCGAGGCCTACCTGGGTGAGAAGATCACCGACGCGGTGATCACCGTCCCGGCCTACTTCAACGACGCCCAGCGTCAGGCCACCCAGGAGGCGGGCACCATCGCCGGCCTCAACGTGCTGCGCATCATCAACGAGCCGACGGCGGCCGCGCTCGCCTACGGCCTCGACAAGGAGAAGGACGAGACCATCCTCGTCTTCGACCTCGGCGGCGGCACCTTCGACGTGTCCCTGCTCGACGTCGGCCAGGAGGACGGCCACGGCTTCGTCGAGGTCAAGGCCACCAGCGGCGACAACCACCTCGGTGGTGACGACTGGGACCAGCGCGTCGTCGACGAGCTGGCCAACCGCTTCAAGAACGCGCACGGCGTCGACCTGACCAAGGACAAGATGGCCCTGCAGCGTCTGCGCGAGGCCGCCGAGAAGGCCAAGATCGAGCTGTCCAGCCAGTCCGAGACCTCGATCAACCTTCCCTACATCACGGCCTCCGCCGAGGGTCCGCTGCACCTGGACGAGAAGCTCACCCGGGCCGAGTTCCAGCGGCTGACCGCCGACCTGCTCGAACGGTGCAAGGGCCCGTTCAACCAGGTCGTCAAGGACGCCGGCATCAAGGTCTCCGACATCGCCCACGTGGTCCTCGTCGGCGGCTCGACCCGTATGCCCGCGGTCGCCGAGCTCGTCAAGGAGCTGACCGGCGGCAAGGACCCCAACAAGGGCGTCAACCCGGACGAGGTCGTGGCCATCGGCGCCGCCCTGCAGGCCGGTGTGCTCAAGGGCGAGGTCAAGGACGTCCTGCTGCTCGACGTGACCCCGCTCTCGCTGGGCATCGAGACCAAGGGCGGCATCTTCACCAAGATCATCGAGCGCAACACGACGATCCCCACCAAGCGCTCCGAGGTCTTCACCACGGCCGAGGACAACCAGCCGTCGGTGCAGATCCAGGTCTACCAGGGCGAGCGTGAGATCGCGGCCTACAACAAGAAGCTGGCCACCTTCGAGCTGACCGGCATCGCCCCGGCGCCGCGCGGCATCCCGCAGATCGAGGTCACCTTCGACATCGACGCCAACGGCATCGTCAACGTCTCCGCCAAGGACCTCGGCACCGGCAAGGAGCAGACGATGACCATCACCGGCGGCTCCGCGCTGCCGAAGGACGACATCGAGCGCATGATGCGCGAGGCCGAGTCCTACGCCGAGGAGGACAAGCGCCGCCGCGAGGAGGCCGAGACCCGCAACAACGCCGAGTCGCTGGTCTACCAGACCGAGAAGTTCCTCGGTGAGAACGCGGAGAAGGTCCCCGACGACATCAAGAACGAGGTCAACGAGGCCCTCGCCGAGCTGAAGAAGTCCCTTGAGGGCACCGACTCGGCGACGATCCGCGCCTCCGCGGAGAAGCTCGCCACGGTCAGCCAGAAGATGGGTTCCGCCATCTACGCCCAGTCCCAGGCCTCCGAGGGCCAGGCCGGTGCGGCGGGCGCCGCGGGCGCCGACGGCCAGAAGGCCGACGACGACGTGGTCGAGGCTGAGATCGTGGACGACGAGCCGAAGCGCGACAACGGAGCGAAGTGACGTCGCAGGCCGAGGGGAGCACGAGCGTGAACACGCGTGAGAACGGTTCCGAGCAGGAGCCGGTGATCCGCGACAACCGCAAGATCGACCCCGAGACGGGGCAGGCGCGCGCGACGGACGGTGAGCCGGTCAAGGAGCAGGCCGAACAGCCCGCTCCGGCCACCGACCTGGCCTCGGCCGAGCTGGCGATCCAGCTCGCCGAGCGCACCGCGGACCTGCAGCGTCTCCAGGCGGAGTACTCCAACTACCGCAAGCGGGTCGATCGAGACAGGAGCCTGATCAAGGAGCAGGGGGTGGCCGGTGTGCTGACCGAGCTGCTCCCGGTTCTCGACGACATCGGCAGGGCCCGCGACCACGGCGAGCTCACCGGCGGGTTCGCCAAGGTGAGCGAGTCACTTGAGGCCGCGACGGGCAAGCTGGGGCTGAGCGCCTTCGGGACCAAGGGCGAGCCCTTCGACCCGACGGTGCATGAGGCCCTCATGCACAGCTACTCCTCCGATGTCACCGAGCCGACCTGCGTGGAGATCCTGCAGCCCGGCTACCGAATCGGCGACCGTGTGCTCCGCCCCGCGCGGGTCGCGGTCGCCGAGCCCGAAGAAGAGCCCGTCGCGAGCGACAGCTGAACCCCCCGTATCTGAGATCTGAAAAGGAACCGAGATGAGCACCAAGGACTACCTGGAGAAGGACTACTACGCCGTCCTTGGTGTGCCCAAGACCGCCACCGCCGAAGAGATCAAGAAGGCGTACCGGAAGCTGGCCAGGCAGTACCACCCGGACGCCAACCAAGGCAGCACGGAGACCGAGTCGAAGTTCAAGGAGGTCTCCGAGGCCTACGACATCCTGTCCGACACCAAGCGCCGCAAGGAGTACGACGAGGCGCGGACGCTGTTCGGATCAGGACTCGGCGGATACGCGGGGGCCGGGGGGGCCTCGCGTGGGGGTGGGTTCCCCTTCGACCTGGGAGACCTGTTCGGAGGCACCCAGCAGGGCGGCACGGGCGGCGGGGGTGGCATCGGCGACATCTTCGGAGGCATCTTCAACCGGGGTGGCGCCCAGCGCTCCGGGGGGACGACCACGAGGGCGCGGCGTGGCCAGGACATCGAGTCCGAGGTCACGCTCTCCTTCGGCCAGGCGGTCGAGGGGACCACGGTCTCGCTCCGCCTGACCAGTTCCTCGGCCTGTACGGCCTGCGCGGGCACGGGGGCGAAGGCCGGGACGACCCCGAGGGTCTGCCCGACCTGCGAGGGCACCGGGGCGGCCAGCAGGAACCTCGGCAACTTCGCCTTCTCCGAGCCGTGCCGTGACTGCAAGGGCAGGGGGCTGCTGGTCGACAACCCGTGCGAGGTCTGCGAGGGCAGCGGACGGGGCAAGAGCACCCGGACGATCCAGGCGCGCATCCCGGCGGGGGTCGGCGACGGTCAGCGCATCAAGATCAAGGCCAAGGGCGCACCGGGCGAGAACGGCGGTCCCGCCGGTGATCTGTACGTCCAGATCCACGTCAAGCCGCACCCTGTCTTCGGCAGGACCGGCGAGAATCTGACGATCACCGTGCCCGTCACCTTCACCGAGGCGGCGCTCGGGGCCGAGATCAAGGTGCCGATCCTGAAGGGGCTGCCGGTCACGCTGCGCATCCCCGAGGGCACCCCCAACGGCCGCACCTTCCGGGTGCGGGGCAGGGGTGTGGCCCGTAAGGACGGCACGAAGGGCGACCTGCTCGTCACGGTCGAGGTCCTGGTGCCTCAACAGCTGGAGGACAAGGCCAGGGGGGCCCTTGAGGACTTCCGCGACGCGACGGCTGGTGGTGACCCGAGAGCCGAGCTCATCGAACTGGCCAGAAGCGAGTAGCCATGGACGCCAACTACTTCGACCTGTCGGACGACACCCCCGTATATGTGATCTCGGTGGCGGCCCAGCTGTCCGGCCTCCATCCCCAGACCCTGCGCCAGTACGACCGTCTCGGCCTGGTCAGCCCGGGCCGTACGGCGGGGCGCGGACGCCTGTACTCGACACGCGACATCGTCATGCTCCGCGAGGTGCAGCGGCTCTCCCAGGAGGAGGGCATCAACCTCGCGGGCATCAAACGCATCCTGGCGCTGGAGACCGAGGCGCTCCGCCTTCGTGACGAGAACCATCGCCTGCGCGCGGAGATGGCCATGATCCGCGCTCTGATCCAGTACCAACTGCCGCCCGCCTGACACTCCAACTCGAAGGCCGGGGGGACATCATCGCGCCGGCCCGCCCGGCGCCGTAGCCGCCGAACGGAGCAAGGCAGACAAGCATGGACTACAAGCTCACCCAGAAGAGCCAGGAGGCTCTCTCCTCAGCGATCAGGCGGGCGGCCGCGGAGGGCAACCCGGAGGTCGCCCCCGCCCACCTGTTCACCTCGCTGCTCGCCCAGACCGGCGGCACCGCCGTACCCCTGCTTGAGGCCGTCGGCACCGACTGGAAGAAGCTGCGCACCGAGGCGGAGACGCAGCTGGCGGCCCTGCCGAAGGCGCAGGGTTCGACGGTCAGCGCCCCGTCCAGCTCGCGGCAGCTGCTGACGGTGCTGAACACCGCCGCCCAGCGGGCGACCCAGCTTGAGGACCTGTACGTCTCGACCGAGCACCTCCTGGTCGGCCTCGCCGCGGACGGCGGCCCGATCGCCGAGCTGCTCAGACGCGACGGCGCGACCCCGAACGCCCTGCTCGACGCCTTCGAGAAGGTCCGCGGGCACGCCAGGGTGACCAGCGAGACGCCCGAGGACACCTACCAGGCGCTGGAGAAGTACGGCGTCGACCTGACCGAGCGGGCCAGGGCGGGCAAGCTGGACCCGGTGATCGGCCGTGACTCGGAGATCCGCAGGGTGATCCAGGTGCTCAGCCGCAGGACCAAGAACAACCCCGTGCTGATCGGTGAGCCCGGCGTCGGCAAGACCGCCGTCGTCGAGGGGCTGGCCCAGCGGATCGTCGCGGGTGACGTGCCCTCAAGCCTGCGCGACAAGCGCCTGGTCGCGCTCGACCTGGGCGCGATGGTCGCCGGGGCGAAGTACCGCGGTGAGTTCGAGGAGCGCCTCAAGGCCGTGCTCGGCGAGATCAAGGGGAGCGACGGGCAGGTCATCACCTTCATCGACGAGCTGCACACCATGGTCGGCGCGGGCGCGGCCGAGGGCGCCATGGACGCGGGCAACATGCTCAAGCCCATGCTGGCCCGCGGCGAGCTGCGGATGATCGGCGCGACGACGCTCGACGAGTACCGCGAGCGGATCGAGAAGGACCCCGCCCTCGAACGGCGTTTCCAGCAGGTCTACGTCGGCGAGCCGACCGTCGAGGACACCATCGCGATCCTGCGTGGCCTCAAGGGCCGCTACGAGGCCCACCACCAGGTGCAGATCGCCGACGGCGCGCTGGTGGCCGCGGCGGCGCTGTCCGACCGCTACATCACCTCCCGGTTCCTGCCGGACAAGGCGATCGACCTCGTCGACGAGGCCGCCTCCCGGCTGCGCATGGAGATCGACTCCCGTCCCGTGGAGATCGACCAGCTCCAGCGGAACGTGGACCGGATGAAGATGGAGGAGCTGGCGCTCGCCAAGGAGACCGACGAGAGCAGCCTGCAGCGCCTCGAACGGCTGCGCAGGGAGCTCGCCGACCGGCAGGAGGAGCTCAACGGCCTGGTCGGCCGCTGGGAGCGGGAGAAGGCGGGCCTGAACCGGGTCGGCGACCTGAAGAAGAAGCTCGACGAGGTGCGCGGCGCCGCCGAACGTGCCCAGCGCGACGGCGACTTCGAGGCCGCCTCCCGGCTGATGTACGCCGAGGTGCCCAGGCTGGAGGAGGAGCTGGCCGAGGCGACCGCCGCCTCCCAGCCCGAGGACCCGATGGTCAAGGAGGAGGTCGGCCCGGACGACATCGCCCAGGTCATCTCCTCGTGGACGGGCATCCCCGCCGGCCGTCTGCTCGAAGGCGAGAGCTCCAAGCTGCTGCGCATGGAGGACGAACTCGGCAGGCGCCTGATCGGCCAGCGTCAGGCCGTGCAGGCGGTCTCCGACGCCGTACGGCGCGCCCGCGCGGGCATCGCCGACCCCGACCGGCCGACAGGAAGCTTCCTGTTCCTCGGCCCGACCGGCGTCGGCAAGACCGAGCTCGCCAAGTCGCTGGCCGACTTCCTGTTCGACGACGAGCGGGCGATGGTCCGCATCGACATGAGCGAGTACGGCGAGAAGCACAGCGTGGCGCGTCTCGTGGGCGCCCCTCCCGGCTACGTCGGCTACGAGGAGGGCGGCCAGCTCACCGAGGCGGTCCGGCGCAGGCCGTACGGCGTGGTGCTGCTCGACGAGGTCGAGAAGGCCCACCCCGAGGTCTTCGACATCCTGCTCCAGGTGCTCGACGACGGGCGGCTCACCGACGGGCAGGGCAGGACCGTCGACTTCCGCAACGTGATCCTGATCCTCACCTCCAACATCGGCTCGCAGTTCCTGGTGGACCCGGGCCTCGACAGGGAGACCCAGCGCAAGGCGGTGCTGGACACGGTCAGGAGCTCCTTCAAGCCGGAGTTCCTCAACCGGCTCGACGAGGTCATCCTGTTCGACACGCTCGGCACCGAGGAGCTGTCCAGGATCGTCGACCTCCAGGTGGCCCACCTGGCCAGGCGCCTGGCCGACCGGAGGCTGACGCTGACGGTCACCCCGGCCGCGCGTGACTGGCTGGCGCTGACCGGCTACGACCCCCTGTACGGCGCGCGTCCGCTACGTCGTCTGGTGCAGTCGGCGATCGGCGACACGCTGGCCAAGAAGGTGCTGGCCGGGGAGATCCAGGACGGTGACGAGGTTCTGGTCGATCTCGACGAGAAGGGGGACACCCTGGCCGTGGGGCCGTCGGCAAGAGTTTGACCAGCATCGGTCCAAACGCTCCCGGCGCGGGGCTCTTCCTGTTACTTTCAGCATTCTTCCGACAACCGAAAGTAACAGGGAGACGCGCATGTCGAACGGGTCACGCAAGACCCGCGGGATCCTCGCGGGGGCGGTGCTCAGCACCGCCCTCGTCGGCGGACTCGCGGCCGGGTTCGGACTTCCGGCGGCTGCTTCGGCCTCCGTCGTGGACTCGCTGGTGCCATGCCTTCTGCAGGCGCCCGGGACCGCACCGACGGTCTGTGAGGGAACCAACGATTTCCTGGACGCGCAGCGGACGACGGTCGCCAACGGACTCGCGGCCGGGAAGGCTCCGCTACGGGTCACCGACAAGGTGATAGGCCCCCAGGCGGCGAACGCGCTCTCGTTCGCCAAGAACCTCTTCGGTCTGGTGAACGAGGTCGTCGCCGCCGAGGGCATCATGGACCCCAAGTACAGCAATTTCGCCAAGAACGCCACTGAGTCCGCCAGGACCCAGTCGGTCAATGTCGCCGAGGGCAACCTGTCCGACCCGCCCGCCTACGGCGTGAGCGTCGGCGAGACACGCAAGAACGTCAACGGCGGCCGTCCGCGGTCGGCCCCCGTGCCACCGGAGACCCAGGGCCGGTCGGACAACCCCTACGAGCTGACGCCGCTGCCCCGCCCCGCCTCGGCCAGGGAGATCGGCGACGAGCGCCCCTCGGCCGAGCCGGAGCAGTACGTCCAGCCGCCCGCCACCCGGCCCGCGGCTCCGAAGCCGGCGCCGAAGCCTCAGCTGCTGTCCCCGTTGGGAACGCTGCTTCCGCTCCTGGGCCTGGGCGGCCTGGGATGACCTGTGGGCCGTGGCTCTCTCTGCGCGGGGACCACGGCCCGACCTCAGCGTGAGAGGTCGAGCAGCGCGTCCAGCTCGTCCTCGGGAAGCCCCAGATCGACCCTGATCCGGTAACGGGTGCGGAGTAGAGCCGTATGCTCCCCGCTGTCCCGCACCGCCCTGTGCGCCCCCTCAGTGGCCCACAGATGCGCCTGCCGCAGATCGCCGTAGGCGACGAGGGTCTCGGCGACCGTGAGAGCGGTCGAGGCTGTCACCTCCCCCTCATGTCTGATCGTCTCGATGACCTGCCGTGCCTCGTCCGGCCGTTCGAGCTCGAAGAGGGTGTCGGCGATGCCCGCCCTCGGATCGACGCCCACCTCCCCACCGTCGTCCACGGCCCGCTGGAAGCAGACGAGGGCATGGGCCGGCTGCCCGGCCTGCCGCCACTCCTCGGCGGCGAGCACCAGGATCGCGGCCCGCGAGATGTCTCCGGACACGTACTCCTCGACCAGCCCTTCCAACCGCCGGGCGAGGTCTCCGTGATCGTCGGCCAAAAGTGCCTGCTCAAGCAACCGATCAAGTTGCCCACGTGTCACATGCGCCACATCGCGAGAGTAGCGAGCGGCGCTTGGTTTCGTCCGCACAACGGCAGGTATTCCTTCATCCACCAGTTGTAAACGATTGACTACCAAGCGCGTGTTTCGCCAGGAAAGCGGGCATATGGCAGGCGTCTCCTGCTCGTGGAGCGTTATGTTCGGAGGGGCTGCGATGGGCATGTCCAAGCAGACAACCTTCACTCTGACCTTCCTCGCGGGACTCTCCGTGATCGTCCCGGGGTGTGCCGGATACCTCTCGGCGAGGATGGACGCCGTCGAACGGGCCCATCGGGAGCTCGTCTCCCTGGAGAGCCGGATACGTCAGGAACAGCTCACCTCGCCGGTCGCCGAGGCGGAGGACTCCCCGGCACGGTTCCGCAACGAGACGGTCGCCGTACCGGGCGTGACGCTGTGCGGCCCCGGGAAGCGCCCACAGGCGGAGAACCGCCGGGAGCGAGAGGCCGGAACCCTCGCCGACGGCGTCCGAACCCCTGACGCCGCCGACGCCGCCTCCGACGGCCGCCCGGGGATCGTCTCCGGGGCACGGGTCTCCGCCTCGGCGGGGGCCTCGGTCACCGAGGCCGCGCAGGCTCGGGCCGCGGAGCGCGAGCAGCGGCGCAGGCACCGGCAGGAACGGCTGTGCGCGGCGGCTCCCGGAGAGCCCGCGGCCGACGCCCCCACCGGCACCTCCGACAGCACCTCCGACGGGGCGCCGGCCGACTCCGTGAGCGGTCCCTCTCAGGCGGAGGCTCCGGCGAACTGACGGTTCAGATAGCCCCTGATCAGGCGTTTCGCCTCGGCGACGATCTGGGGGTCGCCCTCTGAGTCACGCCGGAAGGCCAGCTTCAGCACCGCGTCGGCGGCCTCGACCGCGACGAGGATGGCCAGGTCCAGCTCCTCGCTGTCGGTCAGGCCGTACTCCTGGAGCAGGAGGCCGCGCAGCCTGCCCGCGATCACCGTGTTGCTGTCGGAGACCCCGTCGAGCAGGTTGAGGCCGACGACGTCACCGAAGTGCAGGACGCCGAAGCCTGGAACGGTCCTGTGCATGTCGACGTACTCGTCGATGATCGCGTCGACCGCGTCCCACCAGCCGCCGTAGTCCTCCGACAGGAAGCGCCTGCCGACTCGGGAGACGAACCGTTCGACATGGCGCCTGGTCACCGCCTGGGTGATGGCCCGCTTGTCGGGAAAGAACTGGTAGATCGAACCGATCGCGACACCCGCGCGTTCGGCGATCCTGGTGGTCGACAGCGCCTCGTATCCGATCTCGTCCAGCAGTTCGGCACAGGCGTCGAGCATCTTCTCGACACGGCGTGCGCTGCGTCGCTGGGTCGGCTGGCGCCGCAGCGGGGCCTCACATGTCTCCTCGGCAGGCATGGTCACCCACCCATCTTGCCCGCCCGTCCCCCTTCCGGTCAGGTTCTCTCTGTCAATCGCATGATTTTCCCCGTACATCCCATATGAGCCCTGTCAATTTCCGGCCCGGCCGAGGGGTCAGCCCAGAGTCAGCCCGGGCCGTCTCGGGGTCAGCTCGGAGTCGGCGTCAGGCCCGTGCAGCCACGCAGCGTCTTCCAGTTCGCCGTCGCCCGCTGTCCGTTCGTACCGGTGACCGGGACGGGAACGCCGCCCTGGATGGTCGCCGGGGTCCAGCGGTCCTTGATCACCCGACGCCCGTTGATCGTCAGGGTGAGGACGCCGGTCCTGCCGGTTTCCGGTCCCCAGTTGTAGAAGACGAAGTTGCCCATGCCGTAGTTGACGTAGCCCCTGCCGAGGTAGCCGCTGCCGAGCAGGATGTGCGCGTGCCCGCCGACCACGACGTCGGCGCCCGCCGCGACCAGTTTGGGGGCCAGCGAGCGCTGGGCCTCGTTCGGGCATTTCTGCAGCTCGGTGCCCCAGTGCAGATGGACGATCACCGTGTCGGAGTTCTTGCGCGCCTTGCGCACCTCCTGCAGCAGCCGTGCCTCGTTCTTGGCGGAGGCCAGGCCGCCCTGCCGGTCGGTGGCGGTCCACGCCTGGACGAACTCGGCGTCGAGCACCTGGGTCGCGCCGATGACGGCCACCCGGTTGCCGTTCACCGTGGTCCGCCACGGTTTGTAGGCCTCGGCGGCGTTCCTGCCGATGCCGACGACCGGGAACCTGGAACGTTTGATCGCGGCCAGCGAGTCGGCCAGGCCGCTCTGCATGTAGTCCATGCCGTGGTTGTTGGCCATGGACGCCACGTCGACCCCCGCCGCCTTCAGGGCGGTCAGCGCGCTGGCCGGGGCGCGGAAGGTGTACTGCTTGCCGGGCGCCGGTGTCCCGCCGGTGGTGATCGCGGTCTCCAGGTTCACCATCGCGATGTCGGCGGCGCCGAGCACCTTGGCGATGGGGCCGAGAGCGGTCCTCGGGTTGGCGTTGAGCCTGCTGCGCAGCACCCCCTCGAAGTGCACGTCCCCTCCGAAGGAGATGGTGTACGGCTTGCGTTCCGGCTTGGTCTCCGGCTCGGTCGAGGAGGAGGAGACCGGCTTCTCGACGACGTCGGGCGTGCTCCCCGAGGCTCCCGGGGTCGCCGATTCGGCCGCTGAGCAGGCCGTACCGAGGAGGGCTGAGGCTGCGACGACCGCGGCCACTGTCAGGCGGCGGGGGATATACGTGTTCATCGCTATCCGAGGATGCCATCCCGGCCTCGCGATGGGGAACAGGCAGGCCGTGATGACCCTAAGCAGACAAAGCGGTTACCTGAACCAGACAAAATGGAATACGTCAATTGGTTGAATCGTTCAGGTTTGGTGCATAGCGTGGACTTCATGGAGGACGAGGACCGGCTCCGGCAGGCGGGCCTACGGGTGACCGCGGCGCGCCTGGCGATCATGCAGACCGTACGGGAGGGCGATCATCTTGACGTGGACGCCGTCCACCGCGGCGTACGGGAGCGGGTGGGTCATGTCTCCCTGCAAGCCGTCTACGACTCCCTTCACGCGCTGCATCGTGAGGGGTTGCTGCGCCGGGTCGAACCGGCGGGCAGCCCCGCCCGATACGAGACGCGGGTCGGTGACAACCATCACCACCTCGTCTGCAGACGGTGTGGGCGGGTCGCCGACGTTGACTGCGCCGTCGGACACGCCCCATGCCTCGACCCCGCCTCGGACGCCGGCTATCTGGTCGACGAGGCGGACGTCATCTACTGGGGCGTGTGTCCCGAGTGTCGTTCCGAAGATGCTCGATGAAGAGAACCCGGAGGACCGATCATGAGCACCAGGCCCACTACCACGACCGATGCCGGAATTCCCGCCCCCAGTGACGAGCACTCCCAGTCGGTCGGACCGAACGGGCCCCTGCTGCTGCAGGACCACTACCTGATCCAGAAGATGGCCCACTTCAACCGGGAACGGGTTCCCGAGCGAGTGGTCCACGCCAAGGGTGGTGGCGCCCACGGCATCCTTCAGATCACCGAGGACGTCAGCCAGTTCACCAGGGCCGGACTGTTCCAGAAGGGCAAGGAGACCCCGCTCTTCCTGCGCTTCTCCTCGGTCGCCGGGGAACTCGGCAGCGCCGACACCCAGCGTGACCCGCGCGGGTTCGCGATCAAGTTCTACACCGAAGAGGGCAACTACGACATCGTCGGCAACAACACGCCGATCTTCTTCATTCGCGACCCGCAGAAGTTCTCCGACTTCATCCACAGCCAGAAGCGCCGCGCGGACACCAACCTCCGCGACCACAACATCCAGTGGGACTTCTGGACGCTCTCCCCGGAGAGCGCCCACCAGGTCACCTTCCTGATGACCGACCGCGGCACCCCGGCCTCCTGGCGGCATATGCACGGCTTCGGCTCGCACACGTTCCTGTGGTACAACGCGGCCGGTGAGAAGTTCTGGATCAAGTACCACTTCAAGACCGACCAGGGCATCAAGAACCTGACCGACGCCGAGGCGGGCGCGCTCGTCGCGCAGGACGCCGACCACCACATCCGCGACCTGCACACCGCGATCAAGAACGGCGACCATCCGTCCTGGACGGTCAACGTCCAGGTCATGCCGTTCGAGGACGCCGCCGACTACCGGTTCAACCCGTTCGACCTGACCAAGGTGTGGCCGCACTCCGACTACCCCGAGATCACGATCGGCAAGTTCGTCCTGAACCGGAACCCGGAGAACTACTTCGCCGAGGTCGAGCAGTCGAGCTTCGAGCCCGCCAACCTCGTGCCCGGCATCGGCCCCTCCCCGGACAAGATGCTCCAGGGACGGCTGTTCTCCTACCCGGACGCCCACCGCTACCGCATCGGCACCAACTATCTGCAGCTGCCGATCAACCGGCCGCTCTCGCCCGTCCACAGCTACAACAAGGACGGTCAGATGGCCTTCAACAACCCGGGGGACCCGGTCTACGCCCCCAACACCGTCGGTGGCCCCGTGGCCGACCCGGCGCTGTACGCGGGCGAGGACTACCACGTCAGCGGTGAGATCATCCGATCCGCCTACACCCTGCACCGCGAGGACGACGACTACGTCCAGCCGCGCGCGCTGTGGGAGAACGTGCTGTCCGACACCGACCGCTCCCACCTGGTGAGCAACGTCGTCGGCCACGCCTCGGCCCCCGAGGTGACGGACGAGACGAAGAAGCGTGTCGTCGAGTACTGGACCAACATCCACAAGGACCTGGGCCAGGGCGTCGCCCAGGGGCTCGGCGTCACCGAGTGACGACGTCACGGCCCGCGCCGGCTCTCCGGCGCGGGCCGTGCCATGCCGTACGGCGACGCGACACGCGGGGTGCCCGCCGTACGGTGGGAAAGGCGTGTTCAGCGGGGTCGTGGTCACTCTGGGTCCCGTGTCATCGCCTGACCGTCCGATGACCGGCGATCGGCGCGCACTAGGCTTGCGCGCGTGACCACCCCTCCAGAACAGGACCGCCTCCACGCCCAGCTCACCTTCGCCATGGAGATCGACAAGCTCAGACGTGTCGTTCGCCGTAACACCCTCATGGACGGGTCCCGGCGGGAGAACGACGCCGAGCACTCGTGGTACGTCGGGATGCTGGCCATGATCCTGGCCGAGCACGCGCCGCCGGGCACCGACATGGACAAGGTCGTCGCGATGCTGCTCGTCCACGACATCGTCGAGATCGACGCGGGAGACACCTTCATCTACGACGCCGGGGCCGTCGAGGCCCAGCTCGGCATCGAACGCAAGGCGGCCGACCGCATCTTCGGCCTGCTCCCCGAGGACCAGTCGACGCGGCTGCGCGCGCTGTGGGACGAGTTCGAGGAGCGCGAAACCGCTGAGGCGAAGTTCGCCAAGGCACTCGACAGGATCGCGCCGATCATGGCCAACCACCACAACGAGGGTGGCACCTGGTCGTTGTACAAGGTGACGGCCGACCAGGTCCTGGAGAAGGTGAAGATCATCGAGGAGGGTTCGCCGACGCTCGGCTCCTACGCCAAGGAGATCATCGAGCTCTCCGTCAGCCGGGGGCACCTGGCGCGTGCGTGATGCGGTTCCCGGGTAGGTCCCTAAAGGGTTGAGAAGGGGGCGATCGTGAAGGAATCAGTCAAAACGAACCGCCGCAGTTTCCGGCATCTCGTACCCCCGGTCGACATCGCCGGCCGTATCGAACGGTCGGAAAGAATGGACAGGCCCATCCGGGTCCTGGCCAAGGCCGTACGGCAGCGCATCGGCCCGGGGTGGCTGCGCGACCTGCTGCACGGGGTGCCGACGGGGAAACCGCTCCATCCACCACTCACCGACCTCAGCCTGGGCTGCTGGCTGGCGACCGCGGTGCTCGACCTGGCCGGGGCCGACCCCCGGGCGGCGCGCGCCGTGCTCGCCACGGGCATCGCGGGGGCGATTCCCACCGCGGCCTCCGGGATCACCGACTGGTCGGCGCTCCACCGGGAGCAGCAGCGGGTCGGGTTCGTGCACGCGATCGCCAACGTCACCGCGCTGGGACTGTACGTGGGCTCCCTGGCCTTCCGGCTCGCGGGGCACGACAGACGCGGCAAACTGCTGTCGTTCATCGGCCTGGGCGCCGCGGGCGCGGGCGGCTACCTCGGGGGGCACCTGGCCTACCGGCAGGCCGCTGGCTCCAACCACGCCGAGTCGGTCGCCCACCTCGTCCCGCTGGGCTGGCACGACCTGTGCGAGCTCAAGGACCTGCCGGACGGGCGTCCCGTGGCCAGGCGTCTCGGCTACATCGACCTGTTCGTGCTGAGGGTCGGCGAGGGGGTCACCGTACTCGCCGACCACTGTTCCCACCTGGCCGGACCGCTGCACCAGGGTCAGTTGATCTCCGACGACGGCATGGTCTGCGTGGTGTGCCCGTGGCACGGCAGCGCCTTCCGCCTGGCGGACGGCACGGTCGCCCACGGTCCGGCCACGGCGCCGCAGCCGTACTTCGAGACCCGGATCCGCCGTGACGGCGTGCTCCAGGTCCGTCCCGCCCCGGCCTGACCGCCCCGGCACCGGCCGTACGGTGTCCGGGCCGCCTCCTGGTGAGGCGGCCCGGCGGTCAGTCCGCCTCGCCGTCGGCGGGGTGTTCGACCAGGGCGAGAATCCTGCTGGACATGAAGCGGGCGGTGCGCACCGCCGTACCGCTGCGGGTGACCTCGGTGACCTCGATCACGCCGCCCCGGCTGTTGGCCACCTCGACGCGGCGGCCCGCGCGGGTGGCGATGACTTCGTAGGTACGCGAACTGTCGCCCGCGTCGATAACGATCTCTACCCGATCGCCCTTCATGCCTTATTCATGCCCATTAGCAGGAGAATCTAGGCGTATATCAGCTTGACCATCGCCACGATGCCGACGACGACGATGATCCCGCGCAGCACCGGGGCGGGCAGTTTCCTGCCGAACCTCGCGCCGAAGAAACCGCCGATCGTCGCCCCGAGCGCGACCAGCGCGACCGCCCGCCAGTCCACGTCCGCGACCAGGATGAACAGCAGGGCCGCGGTCCCGTTGACCAGCAGCGCGAGCACGTTCTTCGCGGCGTTGATCCGCTGCAGGTCCTCGTCGAGGACGCTGCCGAGCAGCCCGATGAGCAGCACCCCCTGGGCCGCGCCGAAGTAGCCGCCGTAGGCCCCCGCGCCCAGGACCCCCAGCCACAGCCACGGGCCGCCGTGCGGGTGGGCGCTCTCCCTCCGGGCGGCGAGCCACCGGTTGAGCCTGGGCTGGACGACCACCAGCACACACGACAGGCCGATCAGGATCGGGACCACGACGTTGAACGTCTTGGCGGGCAGGGAGAGCAGCAGCAGACCGCCGACGAGCGACCCGATGACGGAGCCGACCCCCAGCCTGACGAGCCGGGCACGCTGGCCCTTCAGCTCCGCCCGGTAGCCGAGCACGCTGGTCAGCGACCCGGGAACCAGTCCGATGTTGTTGGAGACGTTCGCGACGACCGGCGGTATCCCCACCGCGACCATCGTCGGGAACGTGATCAGTGACCCCGAGCCGACGACGGCGTTGATGCCCCCGGCTCCGATTCCGGCCGCGAAGATCGCGACCGCCTCCCACGGTGTCATGCCTCTCCTCACTTGTACGGCTCGCGCCCGTGAACCGGTGCACTGCCTTACCGGATGCTAGGAGGGGAACGCTCTCCGCCCGGCGGCGGGGTGGGCGGTGCCCCCGACAGGAACACCGGGATCATTGGCACTGAGGACGTGTGGAGGGAGGATCGTGATCAGGGTTCTGCTGGTCGAGGACATGCACCTCATCAGAGGGGCACTGGCCGCGCTGATCGGGCTTGAGGACGACATGCGGATCGTCGGGGAGGTGTCGACCGGGCGGGAGGCGGTCACGCTGGGGCTCGAACTCCGCCCCGAGGTGGTGGTTCTGGACATCCAGCTGCCGGGGGAACTCGACGGGCTCGACGCGGCACGGGAACTACGGGCGGGGGCGCCGGAGTGCGGGCTGCTCATGCTGACCTCGGCGGGCGGCACCGAGACCCTGCGCAGGGCGCTGGAGATCGGAGCGCGCGGATTCATGCTGAAGGACGCGCCACCGGCCCGGCTGGCCGAGGCGATCCGGCGGGTCGCCTCGGGGGAGACCGTCGTCGACCCCGGACTGGCCGCCGCGGCCATCACCGGCCGGCCGAACCCGCTGAGCCCGCGCGAGGCCGAGGTGCTGCGCCGGGCGGGTGAGGGCGCCGACCTGGCCGAGATCGCCGCCGAGCTGTTCCTCAGCAAGGGGACGGTGCGCAACTACCTCGGGGCGGTCGTCACGAAGCTAGACGCGCGCAACCGGCTCGACGCCGTCCGCATCGCCGCCGAGAACGGCTGGATATAGCACCGCAAGCCGGTATTCACCGCCGTCGTGCCCGGCGGTCAGCGTGCCTCCCGCCGCGGTGACCCGCGCGGTGAGGTTCGCCGTCCCACTCCCACCTCCCCCGACGCCGCGGACGTCACGGACGCCGTCGTTGACGACCAGCAGTCCGTTCCCGGTGATCTCGATGAGGCAGTGCCCGGCCTCGCTGTGCCGCAGCACGTTGGTGACGGCCTCCCGCAGGACGATCGCCAGCAGCGCGTCGTCCCTGTCCGACTCCCGGCGGACGGTGACCTCGACACCCGCCGCCCGCAGGACGGAGCGGGCCGAGTCGACCTCGGCGGCCAGCGAGAGCCGGGGGTCGGACTCGTCCGGGATGCCCCGTAGCGCGGCCAGCGAGCGGCGGGCGATCGCGGCGATCTCCACGAGCTGCCCCCTCGCGTCCTCCTCCCCCGCCCGTACGGCCAGCTCGGCCTTGACCGTGATGGCGGAAAGCCCGTATCCGAGCAGGTCGTGGACGTCCCTGGAGATGCGCCTGCGCTCGTCGGCCGCCGCCAGCGCCGCCAGCGCCCACTGGGCCCGTCTCGCCCGCAGGACCAGCGAGGTCTGTACGGCCAGCCCGTGGAACATGGCCGCGACGGCCACGGCGTCGAACGTCCAGTACAGGTTCTCCGCCGGGGCCTGTCCCCGTACGGCCAGCACGACCGCCAGCGCGGCCACGACCGCCCCGGCCACGGGCCACCAGGCCCGCCCGAGGGTCAGGAACCCGGCCACCGCGAACCCGGCCAGCTGTGGATGGGCCTGTCCCGGGAGCAGAAGTGTGACGGCCGTGAGCAGGAGCAGCAGGCATGCCGTCCAGACGCCGTGTCTGGGGCGGGCGCCGTACGGGCGGGGCAGCGCGTGGTGCAGGTGCAGCCCGAGGATCCCGGCGGCGAGCAGGGACAGGACCGGACGCCCGCCGAGGTAGATCAACGCCGTCACGAGATATCCGGCGTGCACCGCGACCAGGATCGGCAGTGCGAGCCTGGGCATGAGGTCCGGTTCGGGAGCCGCCGCTGCCGCCGAGGCCGGGACCGCGCGGGCCCGCGCGGCCGTCGCCCGGGAGATCTCGGCGATCTTCGCCGCCTCACCGCGTCCGGCGAGGGAGACGATCGTGGACAGCGCGGTCCCGAGGACGGATTCCAGCTCCCGGGCGGCCCGTGAGCGCTCGTCGGAGACCGACCCGGCGGCCAGTTCCGCGCGGGCCGCGTGGAGGGCGGCACGCGTGTCGCCGAGCCGGGTCACCCCGAACAGGACAAGCCCCTGGCAGACGGCGTTCAACGCCGCGAGCGTGATCCCGAACGGCGTCGCGGGCGCGAGCACGGCGGCCGTGACGACCGCTGTGACGATCACTGTGGCGAACACGCACCAGCGAACCGTCCCGCGCAGGATCAGCAGCGCCGACGCCGCGACCATGCCCGCCGCCGCGGGGCCCGCCCAGGGCAGGAGCAGTGCCTGAACGGCCAGTGACCAGCGGCTTCGCCACGGCGTCAGACAGTGCAGCACCTGCAGGGCGACGACGAGGGCGAACGGCGCGCTCGGCACCGGATGGAGCGGATCGAACGCGGCACCGACGAGGACCACCACAACGATCAGCACTTTATGCACCATATGCCCCGATCGTGCATTCTCCACGTCGAACACAGGTGCAGGACACTGATGGCGGGTCCCGACGAAACGGCACGCTGACGGGCATGAAGAGAGCGATGACCGCCGCCCTCGCAGCCCTGGTGGTCCTTCTCACCCCGCACACCGCCGGAGCGGCACCCCAGGCACCCCCGGCGTCCCAGAGCCGGGCGGGCGACCTCGGCGCGGCCCTCGACCGCCTCGTCCCCGAACTTCTCGCCAGGGACAGGATTCCCGGCGCGGCCGTCGTCGTCGTGGAGAACGGCCGGATGGTGTTCGGCAGGGGATACGGACTGGCCGAAACGACCTCGAACCGTCCCGTCGATCTCACAACCCCCTTCCTCACCGGGTCGCTGGCCAAGATCTTCACAGCCGAGGCCGTACTGCGCCTGGTCCGGAAGGGCAGGCTCGACCTGCGCGCCGACGTCAACCGCTACCTCACCTCGTTCAAGATCGAGGACACCTGGCCGGGCCACCCGGTGACCCTGGAGAACCTGCTCACCTACACGGCGGGATTCGACGACGACATCGTCGGCCTCGCAAACGACGACCCGGCGAAGCTGCCCTCCCTCGCCGAGAGCCTGCGCACCCGCACGCCGCCCCGGGTACGGCCACCGGGCACCCTGGTCGCCTACGACAACTACGCCCTCGCCCTCACCGGCCACCTCGTGGAGATCGCCTCCGGTGAGCCGTACGCGCGCAACGTCGCCGAGCAGGTCTTCGCCGCGCACCGGATGACCGGCTCGACCGCCGCCCTGCCGCACCCCGCCGCGATCGAGGCGCGGCTCGCCAGGGGCTACCGGCCGGACGGAGACGGCTACGTCGAGCAGAGGGGCCAGTACTCCCCCTGGACGCCTTCGGGAACCGGCCCCGCCGTCACCCCGGCCGACATGGCCAACTACATGATCGACCAGCTGGGGGACGACCCCGTCGCCCAGATGATGCGGGAGCGGCACTTCACCGTGGACGACCGGATGCCCGGCATGGGCTACGTCCTTGAGGAGCGTCCCCGGGGCGGCAGGAGGCTTCTCTACAAGGACGGCGACGTCCCCGGCTACCACAACGCCATGGCCCTCATGCCCGACCAGGGATTCGGCGTCTACGTCGTCCTCAACGGCGACGGAACCTCGGGCGTGGGAGCCTGGGACGCGCAGTGGCTCATGGGCCGGATCGTCGATCTGCGCTTCCCCGACCCCGCAGGCCGTACGGCCACGCCCGCCCCGCTCACCACGGACGTCTCCCGTTACGCGGGCTCCTACCGGTCGGCCCGCACCAGCCGCACCGCGCTGACGAGGGTCTCCACCCTGTTCGCCACCCCGGTCGTCACCGCGGGCCCCGACGGAACCCTCACCACGACCGGTCTCTCCCCCGACCCCGGACGGCCGGTCCAGCACTGGGTCCAGACCGCCCCCGGCCTCTTCGCCGAACGCGGCGGCCCGGCCCGCGTCTCCTTCCCCCGCGACGGCGTCCTCGTCTCCTCGATGCTCCCCTCGGAGACCTACGAGCGGGTCCCGGGGTACGAGAACCTGGCCATGCCGCTCTTCGTGACCGGTTCCCTGGCCCTGTCGCTGGCGGCGCTCTTCCTGCCCCTGACCGCCGCCGTCCGCCGCCTGCGGGGAGCACGGCGCCGTCAGGGAGTACAGCCGCCGCCCGCCCGCCTGGCCGTCCTCACCGCCTGGGCCTGCGCCGCCCTGGTCGCCGCCTTCCTCGCCGGGTTCGGCCTGCTGATGGCCGACCCCAACGTCCTCATGGCCGACATCCCGCTGTACTCCCCGAGACTGGCCGTCCTGCCCGTGCTGGGCACCCTCGCGTTGGCCTTCGCCGTACCGATGGTCCCGGCCACGGCGCTGGCCTGGCGCGCCCGCTGGTGGAGGCCACCCGCCCGGATCGCCTACACCCTGCTCACCCTGAGCGCGGTCGCCTTCTTCGCGGTCGCCCTCGACTGTCGCCTGCTGTTGCTGTGAGCCCCCGGACGGCCGTCAGCCGGTCTCCTCGGCGGTCCTGTCCTTGGTCGAGAACAGGCCGCCGAGGTTCTCCACAGCCTTGGCCATTTCGGATGGAACGATCCAAATCTTGTTCGCGTCGCCCTTGGCGATCTCGGGAAGGGTCCTGAGGTACTGGTAGGCGAGGAGCCTCTGGTCGGGCTTGCCGTCGTGGATCGCGCGGAAGACCATGCCGATCGCGTCCGCCTCGCCCCTCGCCCGCACCGCCTTGGCCTCGGCGTCGGCCTGCGCCCTGAGCACCACGGCCTCCGCCTCGCCACGCGCCTTGAGCACCGCGGCCTGCTTGAGCCCCTCCGCGCTGAGGATGGCCGCCTGCTTCTGGCCGTCGGCCGCGAGCAGGGCCGCCTTCCTGTCCCGGTCTGCGCGGATCTGGCGCTCCATCGACTCCTGGATCTCCGCGGAGGGCTGGATGGCCTTGAGCCTGACCCTGCCGACCTTGATCCCCCAGCTGCCCGCGCCGTCGAGCGCCACGCGCAGCTCGGTGTTGATCTCGTCTCGGGAGGTCAGCACCCGTTCGAGCTCCATGTCGCCGATCACGTTACGCAGCGTGGTCACGGTGAGTTGCTCGACCCCGGTCAGGAAGTCGGAGACCTCGTAGGTCGCGGCCTTGGCGTCGACGACCCGCAGGTGCACGACCGTGTCGACGGAGACGACGAGGTTGTCCGAGGTCACCACGGGCTGCGGAGGGAAGGACACGACCTGTTCGCGCAGGTCGACCGTACGCTTGAGGCGATCGACGAAGGGGAGCACGAGATTCAGGCCTGGGGAGAGCGTCCGATGGTAGCGCCCGAGGCGCTCCACTACTCCCGCGGTGGCCTGAGGGATGATGTGAATCGCCTTAAAAAGGACGAAACCTGCGACAGCCACCGCGGCGAGCGTGACAAGAAGCGTTTCCATGAGCCACTCCGGACGGTCGAGTCAAGTGGATCTCTCTCATTCGGAATGGTATTTGGTTTTCGCGTTACCGACCCCTGAACAGCGTAAACAGCTTTCAGAACTGGTAGGCGCGGGCGTACCACCGGTCGCCTTGGCCGCGTTCCAGGGTGAGCGGAACGGCGAAGGTGCGCGAGAGGTTCTCCGCGGTCATCACCTGATCCATCGGCCCCTGCGCGACGATCGAGCCGTGCCGCAGCAGAAGCGCGTGGGTGAAACCGCTGGGCACCTCCTCGACGTGATGGGTGACCAGCACCATGGTCGGCGCCTTCGGGTCGTTGGCCAGCACCGAGAGGCGGCGGACCAGGTCCTCCCTGCCACCGAGGTCCAGGCCCGCGGCGGGCTCGTCCAGCAGCAGCAGCTCGGGATCGGGCATGAGCGCCCTGGCGATCTGCACCCTCTTGCGCTCGCCCTCCGACAGGGTGTTGAACCTGCGCCTGATCAGGTGGGCGCAGCCGAGCTGGTCGATCAGCTCGACGGCCCTGGTGACGTCGTTGGAGTCGTACTCCTCCGTCCAGCGCCCGAGGATCGCGTACGACGCGGTGAGCACCAGGTCGATGACCTTCTCGTCCGGCGGGACCTTCTCGGCGAGCGCGGCGCTCGCCAGGCCGATCCGGGGCCGTAGGTCGAACACGTCCGTCTGGCCGAGCCGTTCTCCAAGGATCTCGACGACGCCCTCAGCCGGGAACAGCATCGTCCCGGCGACCTGCAACAGCGTCGTCTTCCCCGCGCCGTTGGGACCGATGACGACCCACCGCTCGTCCTCGTGAACGGTCCAGTCGATGTCCCGCAGCAGGGCCGCCCCGTCCCTGCGGACGGTGACGTCCTGTAGCCGAAGCACCTGACCGCCCATCCCTTACGCCTCCTTGAGTATCGCTCGAACAAAACCTATTGCAGGACAAGCGCATATCGTGGATCGGTGCACCCTGATTCACAGATCTCGGCCACCTTGGTCTGCTGGGGCAACGCCTGGCTCACCGGACAGGTCGGCCTCGACGAGGCCGCCGACCGGGTGGAGCGACAGGCCGGCCCCCAACTCGTCGCCGGGGAGACGGGCGACGTCTCCCTGCGCGGATTCCTCGCCGACCTGCGGGTCGAGGGCATGCGTTCGCTGCGCCTGGCGCTTCCCGTCGCGGGCGACCCGCTCGGTCTCACCGGACCGCCCTCCTTCAACTCCGCGGCGATCGAGGCCGGGCAGGCGGCGACAGCCGTTTTCCCCGGTAGATGCCTGGGCCTGGTCCCCGCAAGGGACCGCCGCGGCTCATCGTACGCCGGGGTGCGCTGGAGCGTGCTTGAGGCCAGCATTAACATTCCGGACATTCCCTCCCTGGCGGAGGCCGAGCACGCCCTGACCATGGCGATGCGCGAGGCCACGGACGCCCTGACGGGGGTCGGCGGGCCCGCCCAGGGGCACCGGAACACCCAGCCCCTCGACGACGGCCTGGCGCCGGGCTACCCCGCCCGTGCCCACCGCGTCGCCGCCCTGTCGGCCCGGCTCACCGCGGTGCTCAGGATCGCCGACGAGCGGGGCCTCACCTCCGATCAGGTCGCGGTCAGGGCCCAGGCGCTGCGCGCCCTCGACCGTGCCGTACGGCGAGCCCGCGTGGCCGCCCACCACGCCATCTCCGAACTGGTCTGATCCCGGCCCCCAGGGCCTCTCAGGCCAGGCCGTGCCGTACCGCGTAGAGGGCGGCCTGGGTGCGGTCCTGGACGCCGAGTTTCATCAGCACGTTGGAGACGTGGGTCTTGACGGTCTTCTCGGCCACGGTCAGCTCACGGGCGATCTCCCGGTTGGAGCGGCCCGAGGCGATCAACGCCAGGACCTCACGCTCACGTTCGGTGAGCGAGGACGCCGGGGCCGGGGCCGTGCGCGGGGGCACGGCGCCGGGGGTCGTCAGCATCGCCTCGGCCGCCTCGGCCGCCAGCAGCACCTGCCCGCCGCTGACCGCGCGGATGGCCTGGACGAGCGCGGCGGGATCGACGTCCTTGTAGAGGAACCCGGTCGCGCCCGCCCTGATGGCCGGGGCGACGTCCTGGCGGTCTCCGACCGAGGTCAGTACCAGCACGCGGGGGGACAGGCCCAGTTCCCTGAGCCGCAGCAGCGTGCCGTGGCCGTCCAGAACCGGCATCTTCAGGTCGAGCAGCAGCACGTCCGGGTTGAGCGACTCCGTCAACGCGACGGCCTCGGCGCCGTCCGCGGCCTCCCCCACCACGTCGAGGTCGTCCTGCAGCGCGAGGAAGGTCCGCAGACCCTGCCTGACCACGGGGTGGTCGTCCGCGATGAGCACCCGGATCACACCGGCACCTCCATCCGCACCAGCGTGCCCTCCCCCGGGGCCGACCTGACGAGCACGTCCCCGCCCAGGGCGTGCGCCCTGTCCTCCATCGAGGCGATGCCCAGGCCACGGCCCGTCGCGGCGGCCACGTCGAAGCCCGTCCCGTCGTCGCGCACCTCAAGGACCACCCTGCCCGCCTCACAGCCGAGCCGTACGGCGACGGCGACGGCCCCGGCGTGCCGGGAGGCGTTGTGCAGCGCCTCCTGGGCCACCCGCAGCACGGCGGCCTCGGTGGCCGGGTCCAGCTCGCACACCGGCCTCTCCTCGAACGTGAACGACGCCGGGTGCAGCCGGTCGAGCAGGCGGACGTGCTTACGGAGCGTCTCGGCCAGGCCGTGCCGGTCGAGTTCGGCGGGACGCAGCTCGACGATCACCGCGCGCAACTCGGCGAGCGCCTCCCCGGCGAGCCGTTCGACCCGCTCCAGCTCGCCGAGCGCCCGGTCAGGGTCGCGGCGCACCAGCGAGGAGGCCGCCTGGGCGGTGAGCCTGAGGGAGAAGAGCTTCTGGGTCACCGCGTCGTGCAGTTCCCTGGCCATCCGGGTGCGCTCCTCGACCAGCGCGAGTTCCCTGCCGCGTTCGTAGAGGCGCGCGTTGGTGAGGGCGATCGCGGCGTGCGCGGCGAACATGGTGAGCAGGTCCTGGTCCGCCTCGGTGAAGCCGCCCGGCGAGCGTTTGTTGGACAGGAAGATGATGCCCAGCACCGCCTCGCCGTCGCGGATCGGCACCCCGAGGAAGTCCGTGAGCACCGGATGTGCTCTCGGCCAGTACTCGAAGCGGTGGTCCCTGCGGATGTCGGCCAGCCTGACCGGCGCGCCCTCGCGCAACATCGCGCCGAGCATGCCGTGCTGACGGGGCATCGGCCCGATCGCGTCCCACTCCTCGTCCGAGATGCCCTCGGCGACGAACTCGGCGAAGGCTCCCTCGTCGTCGGGCACGCCGAGCGCGGCGTAACGGGCGTCCAGCAGCCGCCTCGCCGAGCGCACGATGACCTGGAGCACCTCCCTGACGGACAGGTGCCTGGTCACCGCCAGGACGGCGGAACTGACCGCGTGCAGCACCACGTCCCGGTCGTCTCCCACACTCTCCACGGTGAAACTCTAGGCGCTCACCGGGCGGAACCTCTGGGCCGCAGGTCCTAGGACCTTCAGCCCGGTCCCTCGGCCGATGCGGACGGCGCCTTCCGGTTCCTACCGTCGAGACATGACGAAGACGGCACTCATCACCGGCGCCTCCCGTGGTCTCGGCCTGGAGCTGGCCCGTTCGCTGGCCGCCGACGGCTGGCGGCTCGTCCTCACCGCACGGGGCGCGGACGCGCTCGAATCCGCCGCCGCCGAACTCGGCGAGGGCGTCCTCACCATCGCCGGGGACGTCGCCGACCCCGCCCACCGGGAACGGCTGGCGCTGGCCGTGCGGGACGGACTCGACCTGCTGGTCAACAACGCCTCGGGGCTCGGGGCGCTCCCGCTGCCCTCGCTGGCCGACTACCCGCTCGACCAGCTCGGGGAGCTGTTCCTGGTCAACACGCTGGCGCCGCTCGCGCTGATCCAGGCGACGCTGCCCTCGCTGAGGAGCAGCGGCGGCGCGGTCGTCAACATCTCCTCCGACGCCGCGGTCGAGGCGTACGCGGGCTGGGGCGGTTACGGGGCGACCAAGGCCGCGCTCGAACAGCTGTCCAACGTGCTGGCCGTGGAGGAGCCGGACGTCACGGTCTGGTGGGTCGATCCCGGGGAGATGAACACGGCCATGCTCGCGGCGGCGGTCGGCGCCGAGGAGGCGGGGACGGCCCCGGGCCCTGACAAGAGCGCGGCGGCCCTGCGGCGGCTGATCGAGGAGCGCCCGGCGAGTGGACGGATCGGGGTCCGGTGAACGCTCTGGCCGCGGACTTCACGCTTCCTCCCGAACTTGAGGCGCACGAGCCACCGGAGGCACGGGGGCTGGCTCGTGACGAGGTGCGACTGCTGGTCTCGCGGGGCCGTACGGGGGAGATCGGCCACCACAGGTTCACCGACCTGCCCGGTCTGCTGCGCCCCGGGGACCTGCTGGTGGTCAACGACTCGGCCACGCTGCCCGCCGCGGTACGGCTCGACCGGCTCGCGGTGCACTTCTCGACGGAGCACGAGGACGGGACGTGGCTGGTCGAACTACGCCGCCGTGGCGTGCCCCGCGACTCACGGGACTCGGGGACTTCGGCGGGCTCGGGGGCCCCAAGGGGTTCGGGGGCTTCGGCGGGCTCGGGGGATGAGCCCGCGGGTGAGCCGTACCGGGGCGGGGCCGTCGGGGAGTGGCTGCCGCTGCCGGGGGGCGCGACGCTGCGGCTGCTGGAGCGGCACACGCCTCGGCTGTGGCGGGCCGTACTGGACCGTGACGTCCCCGCCTACCTGCACCGGTACGGAGTGCCGATCCGCTACTCCTACGTGGGCAGGGACTGGCCGCTGTCGCACTACCAGACCGTCTTCGGGGTACGACCCGGCAGCGCGGAGATGCCCAGCGCGGGACGGCCGTTCACCACAGAACTGGTGACCCGCCTGGTGACGCACGGGATCGGGGTGGCGCCGATCACCCTGCACACCGGTGTGGCCTCCCCGGAACGGGACGAACCGCCCTATCCGGAGCGCTTCGAGGTGTCGGAGGCCACGGCGCGCCAGGTGGAGTTCACCAGGGCCTCCGGCAGGCGGGTGATCGCGGTCGGCACCACCGTGGTCAGGGCACTGGAGACGGCGGGCCTGGCGGAGGGCCCCGTAAAGGGCCGGGTGCGGGCGGCACGCGGCTGGACCTCGCACCTGGTCACCCCCTCCTCGGGGACGCGGGTGGTGAACGGGCTGATCACCGGCCTGCACGAACCGCGCTCCAGCCATCTGCTGATGCTGTCGGCGATCACCGGGGAGGATTTGCTCGTACGGTCGTACGCGGAGGCGCTCAAAGAGGGTTATCTCTGGCACGAGTTCGGCGACATTCACCTCATTCTCGGGTGAGTCAGTCATCCGCAAGAGGTTCTCAAGTGGGACACCACATGCTTGCTCCAGCGAACAAAACGGGAAACCACATTTCCGACTGGAGTATGAAATGCGCCGGCACCTTATCGCCTTCGCCGCCACAGCCATGGCCGGAAGCCTGCTGTTCGTCCCGCAGAGCGCGAACGCCGCCGTGACGCCACCCACCGTGGCCTCCGTGGGAGCCTCCGCGGGAGCCCTCGCCTCTCCCCCGCTCTCTCCGCTGAAGCTGACCGCCTACTACCCGCGCAGGGCATGGGCGGGTGACACGATCGTCTACACGCTCAAGACCAGGAACGTGGGCAGCTGGCCGACCGACATCGCCTACGTCGGGGGTTACGTCCCCAAGCAGGCGCGTCGCGTCCAGATCACCGGCCCCTCCGGTTCCTACTGCGAGGCCGACGGGCGCGAGGTCGGCTGCCTGCTCGACAGACTGCGGCCCGGCAGGACCGCGACCATCAAGGTGAAGGTGTGGCTCAGGGGAAGCGCCCGGGGCACCGCGACGGCCGAGTTCGCCACGGCCTCCATCGACGTCCCCGCGGGCGGCATCGACACCCTGAACATCCACGGCATCGACGCCGGTGTCGACCTGAAGTACGTCAAGGTCAGGACCCGCATCCTGCGCTAGCCGTACCCGGCACCTCCCTACGACGAGCACCGGGACCCTCACGGGGGTCAACGAGGACCCCTCCCTGATCGTCCCGCCCACGGACCCCCGTCCCACCGGACGGGGGTCCGTGGCGTTCCCGGCGGTTGTGCGGACAGCCCCATGTACGGCGTGACCCCTCACCAGGCAGCATCTCCTTATGACTGAGCTGAGGGTCGTCCTGGCCGAGGACCACTACCTGGTGCGCGAGGGCACCCGCAGACTGCTTGAGGCCTCGGGCGAGATCGGCGTGGTCGCGGCCGTGGGCACCGCCGACGACCTGCTGGACGCCGCCAGGCGGCTGCGCCCCGACGTGGTGGTGACCGACATCCGGATGCCCGGCTCCCCCGACCTCGTACGGCCCGGCATGGAGGGCATCGACGCCGCCCACCGGATCAGGGCGGCCTCACGGGACATCGGGGTCGTGGTGCTCTCCCAGTTCTCCGACGCGCTGTTCGCGCTCGACCTGTTCAGGGACGGCACCGAGGGCCGCGCCTACCTGCTCAAGGACCGGGTCGGCGACATCGACGAGCTGCTCGGCGCGATCCGCTCGGTGGCCACGGGTGGTTCGGTGATCGACCCCAAGGTGGTCGAGGGCCTGTTGGCCAAACGCGGCGTCAGGGACAGCCCGCCGCCCGCCGAGCTGACCCCCCGCGAGCTGGACGTGCTCAGGGAGATGGCGCACGGCCTGTCGAACGGCGGCATCGCCCGCGCCCTGCACCTGTCGGTCTCCGCCATCGAGAAGCACGTGAACTCGATCTTCATGAAACTGGCCCTGGAGAACAGCCCGGACACCCACCGCAGGGTCGCGGCCGTCATCGCCTATCTCGGACCGCGGTAGCCGGAACACGTCCACACGGGTCCGCGTCGAGCCTCGGAAGCCCTGCCCGGACCGCTCTCCGGCCGTCTGCGCCGCCTGCGCCCCAGGGCCGGGCAGGTCCAGGCCTCGGTGTGGCGGCCGGGCCGGCGGTCGTCTCACCGGTCTCCGGCGAGCCGCCTCTCGAACCCGGAGACCATGGCCGCCAGCCCCGCCTCGAACCACCGGTCGTAGAACACGACCGCGGCGGGGTCGGCGGCCGGGGCTGTCGCTGTGGCCGTGGCCGTACCGGACGGGGTGCCGACCTGGGCCAGGGCGTGGCCCAGGACGTAGACCGCGACGGACTGCACGGCGGTCAGGGCGTCCTGCTCGCCGATCCCCGAGTCCTCGAAGCGCCCCAGCAGCCCGGCCAGCAGCGCCAGCCCCCTTTCGGTGTCGACGGGGTGGGTGGCCAGCAGGGGTACGGCGTGCGGGTGGGCCAGGAGCGTCCCGCGATAGGCCACGGCCAGGCGGGTCAGCGCCTCGTGCCATGGCTCCTCGGGGCCGAATTCGATCACGGCCTCGGAGAACAGGTGGGTGACGACCTCGGCGAGCAGGGCGTCGCGGTTGGGGACGTGGCGGTACAGGGACATCGCGGCCACGCCCAGGCGCGCGCCGAGACGGCGCATGGTCAGGGCCTCAAGGCCCTCGGCGTCCAGGATCTCGACAGCCGCGGCGACGATGCGCTCGGGGGTGAGCGTGGCGGGCCTGCCCCCACGGCCGCTTCCCTGGCTTCGGCGGCGGGCTGTCTGGGTCATCCGGTCAGGGTAGCGGTGAGCGTGGTGGCCAGCATCACCACGGAGAGCACGCCGACCACCATGTGCTGGACGTCGATGACGACGTCACGTCCCTCGGTCGGCAGGACCTTCAGGGTGCGGGCGTAGTCGGTCCGGTAGAGCTCTCGCTGGGCGGCGGAGCTGACGCCGAAGTAGGGCAGCCACCAGCTCTGGACGTGACCGGCGACGATCAGGCAGCACAGGACGGTGGCCGCGACCAGCGACCAGGTCCGGTGCAGGGCGACTCCCCCGGCGATCAGCAGGGGGATCGGGTAGTTCACCGACGCCGCGATCAGCCGGTTCCTGAGATTGCCCGGGGCCAGGTCGTTGAGCGGGAACATCGGCACCCACTCGGTCAGGATCAACCAGGCGAGCCAGACGAACGGAACAGCGATCGCGGCGGCGGTCATGGTGCGGCACTCCTCGGTTCACACGCACAGGTTTGTGTACGCCGTAAGCTTACGATGTACACAAACCTGTGCGCAATGCGAGAACCTCAGGAACAGCCGTCCTCCCGCACCGGAGCCCGGCGCTCGACCTTCAGCTGCCGGTTGCGCAGCTCGAAACTGGCCCCCTCGGAACTCCTGGCCAGGACCCTTACTCCGAGGTCACGGAGAGACTCCTGGTAGGGGACGCAGACGGCACGGCTGAGCACGCGCTTCCCCCACCCGCCTTTCCGCCAGACGGTGTCGGGCGCGCCCTTCACGGTGCGCGGGCGGGTTCGCTGCCCGCCGACCTCGATCGCGACCTCACAGGCCCCCGCACCGGAGGACGCGACACAACGGCCCTCCGCCGCGAAGGTGACCAGGACCACCGAGGGACCGCCCGAGACGAGGTCGGGGACGACCCCGCTCGGCGGAACGGCCCACTCGGTCGAGTCGGTCGCCCAGGGCGAGGAGGAGAACTGCGAACTGGTCCGGGAACCGACGTAGGAGACCGGAGGGTCGGCGCAGGCGGCGGGAGCCAGCGCGGCCACGGCGGGCAACGCGATGGGCAGCGCGGCGGCCAGGGCGCCGATCCGGCGTATGGATCGCACGGATACATCACCTTTCCCGGCCGGCGGCCGATCGGACCGCCTCCCAGCCGCCGGAAACGGCACCGGTCACCACCGGCCGAACATTAACGGAGTGTAACGAGTCACTTTCTCTGCGTGACGGAACGAGTGTCCCCCGCGCCACCTCAGCCCCACACCTCCCAATCGGCCAGGGTGCTCTTACCTTTCGGATACCCCACGCTCGCCGCCTCCGCATGGACACCGGCCCCGGAAAACCTCGAAGTCGTGAATCTTCAGGAGTCCGCCGGGCGGGCCCGCACTTCGCCACCGCGAAAACCCCGGATTACGGCCGTCGGCCGGCCGGCCGAAACTCTGCGGGGGCTGCGGATCCGATTTCCTCGGCGTACGCTCGGCACGGGTGAGGGGACTTGGCTGACTTCGTGGTGGCCCAGAAGCCCCCGCCGGGCAGCCGGATCGAGCGCTGGGGCGCGGTGACCGTGTGGATGCGCCACGATCCCGGCGAGGGCGGGGTCCGCGAACCACGGCGCCCATCCGCGCCGCCGGGCACGCTGACGGCCGAACCGCCCGGGGAGGATCAGGCGGCCACCTGGGCGCCGTGAGCGGTCGGGGCGATCACCACCGAGGCGATCGACGACTCCGCGGCCCACGCCAGCGACCTGCGGTCACGGGCCTGGACCGGCGGCAGCAACGTCACCTCGACGGTCAGCCCGCGCAGCCCGGCGACCCGCAGGATCGAGGCGGTGAGCGAGTCGTCGCCCAGGTAGGCGGCCTCAGCCGCCGGGATCCCGCCGGGTCCCAGATACCTCACCGCGACCGGCCTGACCGGCGCCCCCGCGTCCAGCGCCGCCTGGAACACCGCTCGCCTGAACACTCCCATCTCCCTGCCGCACCACCTGGTGCCCTCGGGGAAGGCCGCGACCGGATCGCCCTCCCCCAGTGCCCTGGCCACCCCGGCGACCGCCTCCGGCAGCCTGGACGGCCTGTCCCCGTCCATGAGCACCGCCCCCGCGCCGACGGCCATCTCCCCGACCAGCGGCCAGCCACGGACCTCACGTCTGGCCAGCACACGGCACGGCACGACGGCCATCATGACGAGCGGGTCGAGCCACGACACGTGGTTGGACACGATCAGCGGCGCGACCCCGGAGACGGGCAGGGCACGCGGCCCGGACGCCGAACCCGCGAGGAAGGCGAAGCCCGGCCTGGCCGCGACCCGGACGCCGAGGGCCCACAGCGCGAGCCTGGACCACACGCTCGCCAGCCGGGCGCGCCCCGCCGTACCGAGGAGCCTGACCGGCAGGGCGAGCGACGCGCCCGTGAGGACGACCAGTGAGACCGCGACCAGGCGCAGCGCCCGCAGCGGCGGGCCGACCGTCGGGCCCTGGGGCGTCAGGCAGGTGTCCGACCGGCACGGCGCCTCGGGAGACCACACGATCATGCCGGGGCTCCCAGGAAGTGCCGCCGGTAACGCGGGTTCAGGTTCGCCATCGACAGCAGCACGAAGAAGTCGGCGGTGCCGAGGTCGGGGTTGTGCGCGGGCGGCCCGCAGACCCAGGCTCCCAGCCTGGCGTAACCCCTGAGCGGGGCGGGGACCGTCGCCGCCTCCACTCTCCGCCTCCTGCTGCCGCGCCAGGGCAGGCGCGGGGTGACGCGGTACTCGGGAGGGCACAGCGGGAGCCGCCGCATGACCTCGTCCACCCCGGCGACCCCGGAGACCGGGACCGAGCAGCACCCCGCGACCCACCGGTGGCCCCCGGCGACCACGTAGCGCGCGATGGCCGCCCACATCAGCCCGATCACGGCGCCGCAGCGGTGGTCGGAACGCACGCAGGCCCTGGCGGCCTCGACCATGTCCGGCCTGACCCCGGCCAGTGGGCGCAGGTCGAAGGTCGAGTCCGCGTACAGCCGGTCGGCCCTGCGCGGGGACAGCAGCCGGTGGGTCCCCACGACCTCGCCGCCCTCGCCGTGCCGTACGAGGAGGTGGTCGCCGTAGGCGTCGAGGGGGTCGACGTCCAGACCGGTTATGGGGGTGTCCAGCCGAGCGCCCATCTCCTCGGCGAACACCTGGTGACGCAGGCGTTGTGCCTCCCGCATGTCGGCGGCGGTTTCGGCCAGTCCGACGGTGTATCCGACGGCGTAACGGGCGGCCCGCTGCCGCGCGGGGATGGTCGTCATGACCATATGAAGGCAGGGCCAGATGACGGGTGACGGGAGGTCGCCGAGAACGTCAGGCGTCCGGATGATGAACCGCATTCACGATCGTTTTGGGGGCCAAGTAGCGTAGATACCGATGAACCAGCGCACGCTTCTGATCACGTTGTCCGGACCGGACCGCCCAGGGGTAACCTCGCGGCTCTTCTCCGTCCTGTCCGGCTTTCCCATAGTCGTCGCCGACGTCGAACAGGTCGTCATCCGCGGCAGGCTCACCCTCGGCGTCCTCGTCGCCTACTCGGGCGACACCCCCACCGGGACCGGCGGAACGCTCGGTGCCCTGTGGACCGCCGTCGAGCGGACCGCCGGGGACCTGGGCCTTGAGGTCGAGCTGTCCACCGGCTCGGATCTGCAGGAGAAGCGCAGGCGCGGACGGTTGCACGTGACCGTTCTCGGCTCGCCCCTGCAGCCGGCCGCGATGGCGGGCATCTCAGGCCGGATCGCGGCCGCGGGCGCCAACATCGACCGGATCGAGCGGCTGTCGAACTACCCGGTGACCTGCTTCGAGCTGGCCGTCTCCGGAGCCGACCCCGACACCCTCCGCGCCGAGCTGGCCGTCGAGGCCGCCGCCCAGCAGGTCGACGTGGCGGTACAGCGCAGCGGCCTGCACCGCAGGGCCAAGCGGCTGATCGTGATGGACGTCGACTCCACGCTCATCCAGGCCGAGGTGATCGAGCTGCTGGCCGCGCACGCGGGCTGCCTTGAGGAGGTCGCCAGGGTCACCGAGGAGGCGATGCGCGGGGAGCTCGACTTCGCCGAGTCGCTGCGCCGCCGGGTCGCCCTGCTGGCCGGGCTACGCGAGGAGACCTTCGAGAAGGTCCGCAAGGAGCTCGTGCTGACCCCCGGCGCCCGCACGCTGGTGCGCACGCTCAAGCGGCTCGACTACCGCTTCGCGATCGTCAGCGGCGGCTTCACCCAGCTCACCGATGCCCTCGTCGAGGACCTCGGCATCGACTACTCGGCGGCCAACACCCTTGAGGTCGTGGACGGCGTGCTGACCGGACGGGTCATCGGCGAGATCGTCGACCGTCCCGGCAAGGCGCGGGCGCTCGAACGCTTCGCGCGTGAGGCGGGCATCCCGATCAGCCAGACCGTGGCCATCGGCGACGGCGCCAACGATCTGGACATGATCGCGGCCGCCGGGCTCGGTATCGCGTTCAACGCCAAGCCGGTGGTCCGTCAGGCCGCCGACACCGCGGTCAACGTGCCCTACCTCGACGCGATCCTCTACCTGCTGGGCATCCCACGTGCCGAGGTCGAGGCCGCCGACGCCGAGGACGGCGTCGTGACCGCCTGAGCCGACCGGTTCAGGCGCGCGGGGCGGTGAGCGAGGCCAGTCCGAGCGCCTCGGCGCCGAGCCCCCTCAGGGCGGGCCGCGCGGCGACGGCGTGCATGACGCCTCGCCGCACACCGGTCATCCGGTCCGCCGCCCCCTCGTCCACCTCGCCGAGGCGGCGCTCGGTCAGCCGGTCGACCTGGGCGCCGAGCTCGTCGAGCACCCGGTCGAGGTCGTCCGCCCTGGTCAGCGGCCGGCCCGTCCTGACCGCCTCCGCGACGTCCTCAAGCCGGTCGGCGACCATGTCCAGGAGGGTGACCGTCGGCCCCGACTCCTCGACCGGCGCCGGTACGGCCAGCAGCGCCAGCGCGTTGTCCCGCAGCCGTCTGGCGGCCGTCACGGCGTCCCTGAGCCGTTGTGGAGCGCTTCCGCCCGGCTCCTTGTCCAGCCGGTCAAGGGAGTCGCCGAGCAGCCGCGCCGCCTCCGAGGCGTCGGAGATCCGCTCCAGAACCGCCTTCGGGTCCCGGTCGACCAGCGAGCGCACCAGCGCCGCGTGCCGTTCGAGGGTGTCCACGATCCTGCCGGTCAGGCTGGCCCGGTGCCCTCTCGGCCACAGCAGCCGCGCGACGACCAGCGCCAGCGCCCCGCCCGCGACCGTGAGCGTCACCCTGGCCGCCGCCGCGCCCCAGTCCAGCGGCAGCGTGAAGTCCGACAGCATCAGCGACAGGGGCGTGGCGAACATCGTCCAGTAGCCGTAGCTGACCCCCCTGAACGCGAACCCCAGCAGGGCGCACACCCCGATGAACACGATCAGGTACGTGTGGCCCGGCGCGACCGCGAGCACGACGGCCGCCCCGACCGCCCCGACCGCGGTGCCGACCACCCGCAGCGTCACCCGGTCGACCGTGTCCCGGTAGGCGGGACGGAGACTGACCAGCACGGTCACCACGAACCACTTGGCGTAGTGCTCGTGGGCCAGCAGCATCAACGCCATCGCCAGGGTCACCGCCAGGCCGAGCCGTACGGGGTGGTGGCCGGTCGACAGAACGGGCAGGCGGGGCCGGGTGAACCTGGGCAGGCGCGGCCCGACCTCGACCGCCTCCTCCGCCTGCTGGGAGATCGACCGCACCGCCGTGCCGACGCGGTCCAGGCAGCGGCGGATCTGCCCGAGCAGCACGGCCGCGGGCAGCGGTGTCCTCCTGGCGTGAGCGGCCCTGCGGACCTCCTCGTTCAGGTCGGCGAAGCGCCCGACCGCGTCCATGGCCTCCGGGGCCGCGGCCTGACCACCGAGTGTGACCGCCTCCCGCAGCGCGTGGGCCAGCGCCTCGGTCGTCTCGTCCAGCTCCTCGGCCCACCGGCCGTCCGGATCCTCCTGTACGGCGGCCGCCCGCAGCACCCGCAGCGCGATGGTCTCGCGGAAGATCCGGTCCAGGGTCGTCAGCAGCCGTTCGAGGGCCCGGTCGTCCTCCTGCGACACCCGGTAGAGGGAGAAGGCCCTGGCCGCGGCGTCGTGGGTCGTGACGGCCCGCCGCCGCAGCGACTCCCAGCTCTCGTCGGACAGGGGGGCGCGTCCCGCCGCGACCAGAAGGTCGGCCAGCGCCGTACCGGCCTCCTCGAAGGCCGTGCGGAGCGGCTGGAGGCGGCGCACCGGCCACAGCACCAGGACCAGCACCGTGATCAGCAGGCCACCCGCCGCGGTGACCGCCATACGGGCCGCCAGACCGGCCTCCGAGGGCGCGAAGTAGGTCAGGGCCACCGCGAGCACGGCCGGGACGCTGATCACCGGCCAGACCGCCCCCGCCGCGGCGACCAGGCCGATCACGACGGCCGCGAGCCACGGCCACGGCTGGATCAGCTGCCCGAGTCCCACCCCGAGCGTGGCCATGAACGCGGTCCGCAGCAGCTTGCGCGCCCTCTCCCCGTACGGCAGGCCGGGGGCGTCGCCGAAGACGGTGAGATAGCCGCCCAGGGCCGCCGTCGCGCCCTCGCGGACGTGGCCGGTGAGAACCCCGGCGGCCAGCGGCAGGCAGATGGCCACGGCGCACAGCAGGCCGTACCCCCACGCGGGACGCGCGGCGACCGCGAAGTCACCGCGTAGCGCCCCGGCGATCCTGCGCATGCCACCCCGTGTTCCCCTACTGCTCCTTGGGGCTCCAGCGCGCGACGGCACGCCCGGCGCCGAGGCCGGACCACTCGTCGTCGGTCTCGATGACCGCGAACGCGCCGGGCGGGAAGCCCTCGTCGTCTCTCGTGGTGAGCAACTGGACCAGCTCGTGGACACCGGGGTTGTGACCGACCAGGACCAGCGTGCGGGCCTCGGGGTCGCCACGCCTCAGAAGGGCGAGCAGCTCGTCGGCGTAGGCCTCGTAGATCTCGGACTCGTAGACGACGTCCGCACCCGGCAGCGCCAGCTCGGCGGTCTGCCTGGTGCGCACGGACGGCGAGCAGAGCACCAGGTCGGGCTGGACGCCCAGGTCGGCGAGCACCCGCGCCACCCGGTCCGCGTCGCGGCGCCCGCGCTCGGTGAGAGGCCGCTCCCTGTCGGCCAGCCCGGGGATGTGCGCCGCCTTCGCGTGCCTGAGGACGACCAGCGTCCGTGCCCCGTTCGCCCCGGCGCTCATCGCGACGCCCACATCGCCATGCCCGCGATCGCCGCGAAGACCACGACCATCGCCAACAGGATGAACACGAGCGTTCTGCCTCCTCCGGAGGGCTGCTGTTCCATACGGATCAGTCTTCCACCGAGGGGTCTCGCACACACCGATGGGCTCATGTACGTGAAAAGGGGTGCACGAGGACCGTGCACCCCTTCACACCGGCTCGCCCGTCAGCTGGTGACCGGCTCCCGCGTGCGGTCCACGTGGTTGTCCTCGGTCGGGGAGATGCTCGCCGACCGGCGCTTGGAGACCACGACGGCGCCGACGACGATGGCCACCGCGACCAGGGCGATCCCGGTCCGCAGCGCGACGTTGTCGGCGTAGAGCACCACGGCCGGGGCGATCAGCAGCGCCACCAGGTTCATCACCTTGAGCAGCGGGTTGATCGCCGGTCCCGCGGTGTCCTTGAACGGGTCTCCGACGGTGTCGCCGATGATGGTCGCCTCGTGGGCGGGGGAACCCTTGCCTCCGTGGTGGCCATCCTCGACCAGCTTCTTCGCGTTGTCCCAGGCGCCGCCGGAGTTGGCCAGGAACACCGCCATCAGCGTGCCGCAGGCGATGGCACCGGCGAGGAAGGCGCCCAGCGAGGGATAGCCGAGGGCGAAACCGACGGCGATCGGGGTGAGTACGGCCAGCAGACCCGGCGTGGCCAGCTCCCGCAGCGAGTCACGGGTGCAGATGTCCACGACCCTGCCGTAGTCGGGCAGCTCGGTGCCCGCCATGATGCCCGGCTTGGTGCGGAACTGCTCGCGGACCTCGAAGACCACCCGTCCGGCGGCCCTGCCGACCGCCATGATCGCCAGACCGGAGAACATGAACACCACCGCCGCGCCGACGACCAGGCCGACGAGCACGTTCGGCGAGTCGACGCTCAGGTTGAACGTGGCGAACGAGCCGAGCGCGTCCTTCACCCCCTGCGACGCCGAGGCGAGCTGGGTCTCGATCGCGGTTCTGAACGCGCCGAACAACGCCGTGGCGGCGAGTACGGCGGTCGCGATCGCGATGCCCTTGGTGATGGCCTTGGTGGTGTTGCCGACCGCGTCGAGCGAGGTGAGCACCCTGGCGCCCTCCCCCTCGACGTCGCCGGACATCTCGGCGATGCCCTGGGCGTTGTCGGAGACCGGGCCGAAGGTGTCCATCGACACGATCACGCCGACCGTGGTCAGCAGGCCGGTTCCGGCGAGCGCGACGGCGAACAGGGCGACGGTGACGTTGCCGAAGCCGAGCAGGAACGCCCCGTAGACGGCGGCGCCGATGACCAGCGCCGAGTAGACCGCAGACTCAAGGCCGACACTGATGCCGGACAGGATGACGGTCGCGGGGCCGGTGCGGGCGCTCTCGCCGATGTCCTTGACCGGACGCCGGTTGGTCTCGGTGAAGTAGCCGGTGAGGATCTGGATGGCGCTGGCCAGCACCAGACCGATGAGCACCGCGCCGATGGCGATCAGACGGGGGTCCGTGGTGATCGCGGCGATCTGCGGGTCGACCCCGCTCAGCGCGGAGAAGCTGCTGGGCAGGTACAGGTAGGCCGCGACGGCGACCAGGACGGCGGAGATGGCCGCGGAGATGAAGAAGCCCCGGTTGATCGCCGCCATTCCGTTGCGGTCACCCTTGCGGGGGGCGGTGGTGAAGATGCCGATGATGGCGGTGAGCACACCGATCATGGGCACGACCAGCGGGAAGACCAGGCCCTCCGTGCCGAAGGCCACCTTGCCGAGGATGAGGCTGGCCACCAGCATGACCGCGTAGGACTCGAACAGGTCGGCCGCCATGCCGGCGCAGTCACCGACGTTGTCGCCCACGTTGTCGGCGATGGTCGCGGCGTTGCGCGGGTCGTCCTCGGGGATGCCCTGCTCGACCTTGCCGACCAGGTCGGCGCCGACGTCGGCCGCCTTGGTGAAGATGCCGCCGCCGACCCTCATGAACATGGCCAGCAGCGCGGCGCCGAAGCCGAAGCCCTCAAGGACCGCCGGGGCCTCGCCACCGTAGACGATCACGACGATGGCGGCGCCGAGCAGGCCAAGGCCGACGGTGATCATGCCGGCCACGCCGCCGGTGCGGAAGGCGATCCGCATGGCGACCTTCTCGCCGGACTCACGGGCGGCCGCGGCGACCCGGACGTTCCCCCGGACCGCGAGCCACATGCCGACGAAGCCGGTCAGCGCGGAGAAGACCGCGCCGACCACGAAGAAAACGGAGCGGCCGACGGCCACTCCGGTCGAGTCCGCGGGAAGCAGGTAGAGCAGGAAGGGAATGAGGACCACGAACAACGCCAGGGTCCTGAACTGCCGCGTCAAGTACGCGGAAGCCCCTTCCTGTACGGCACGCGCGATGTCCCGCATGCGCTCGGTGCCTTGGCTGGCAGCGAGCACCTCCCGGACCAGCACGGCCGCCACGGCGAGTGCTATCAGGGCCACGACGGCCACAACGATCACGATGTTGAAGTGAGAACCGCTCAGGGAAACCGCTGGCTCTGCAGCAGCGGCGAGATCGAGCACAGGCATCCGACTCTCCTTGGCAAGACGGGAACACGTCCTGCCCGGACTGCGCCGCGATAGATGATCGGCAGTGGGAGCGGCGCGCATCCGGGGTGGTTGGCAATGCCGCTTCCGGTTGCGTCCGCAGACCTCCCACGGAACTCAGCCCTCCTACGAGCCGTTTCCGAAGGACAAACCTTGGCCGGTGCCGGGAGTCTACGCAGCGAGGACGCCGATATGAAGCCTCCGCGCGTGGCCATTTGATGACAGGGTCAGTAATCCTTCCCGACTCCCATGGTTAACAGGAGACTCAAATCGGGACAGGAGGTTCTTCACCAGCCTTCACGCCTGTTTCGGTCTGCACGTATCAAAGTTATGTTTGCCCCGCTTCGAACCCCCCAAACAGACAGCCGGACGCGCCCTGGAGGACGCGCCCGGCTGCCGGGGTGCTCACGCTGTCAGATCACGATGTGGAGCCGCTCGCCGATCCCGTGTCCGGATCACGTCCGAACCGGGAGCGGGCCGTGGGGGGTGCGGACGGTCAGACCGCGGACAGGCCGTTGGCCGTGGCGGGCCAGCTCATGCGAATGCACATGCCCTTCTGGCTCGGATAGACCTGGACGTCGTCGGCCAGCCCCACGATGACCGCGATGCCGAAACCGGACATCAAGGTGTCGGGAAGTTGCACGAGCGGGTCCTCGAAACCTAACGAGACCTGCTCCTGCTCCAACTCGTCGCTCGGGGCCGAATCCGTGACGGTGACCTCGAACCGCCCAAGATCATCACGTAGCTCGATGCGGATCGGCTCTCCCGGACAATGGAGACGATGTGCCTCGACGGCCCGGGAACACGCCTCACCGACTGCGAGCCGTACCTCGTCCAGCAGCGACTCCTCCACCCCGGTGCGCCTGGCGATCGCCGTGGCGACCAGGCGTGCCGTACGCACATGGGCCGGAAGGGCGCTGAACGTCAGCTCGACGGTAGCCATGATTACTTGTCTGAGCCGTGAGCTTCCTTGGCCTCCTCAACCGAGGCGTAGATCCCGAAGACCTTGGTCAGTCCGGTGATCCGGAAGATCTTCAGGATGCGCTCCTGGGTGCAGACCAACTCCAGTGAGCCGTCGTGCGCCCGAACGCGCTTGAGCCCGCCGACCAGGACACCAAGGCCCGTCGAGTCGAGGAAGTCAACCTTCTCCATGTTCACGAGAAGGTGGAAGTTTCCCTTGTTGACCAGGTCGATCAGGAGCTCACGCAATCTGGGCGCGGTGTAGACATCGATCTCACCCTCGACCTCAACGATGGTGAGACGGTCCTCGGAATGGTGGTCCAACTTCAGATCCACAGATCCTCCAGCGCCTTGCCTGCGAAAGTACCGATTCAGGCGTGACTCCCGGGACCGGGTGGCCCCCAGACGACAAGCCCCGACGCGCGGCATTCAACCATGCGTACGCTCAGTGTCTATACGAAATCACGATTCCCGGCGACTCTGCCCACAGATGCCAGACTGGAAACCAGTGACTCCGACCTCATCCTCCTCCCTCGGAGCGGGTTCCGCGCTCGACGCCCTGCTCCGTGTTCCCGCACGTCACGATCGCGTGACCCACGTCGAACACGTTCCCGCACGTCAGAGCGGCCAGGTCGACTGGCCGGACTGGGTCGAGGAACGACTGGTTACGCGCTGGGCGAACCGTGGGATACCGGGCCTGTGGCCGCACCAGGTCGAGGCCGTCGAACTGGTACGTCGCGGCCAAAACGTGATCATCGCCACCGGCACCGCGTCGGGCAAGTCCCTGGCCTATCTCGTCCCCGCTCTGTCCTCCGTACTGGACGGTGGCACGGTCCTGTACCTGACGCCGACGAAGGCGCTGGCCGCCGACCAGCTCCGCGCGTTGAACGAGCTGGACCTTCCCGAGCTGCGCGCGGCCACCTACGACGGCGACACCCCCTACGAGGAACGGCTGTGGGTCCGCAAGCACGCCAACTACGTCCTGACCAACCCCGACATGCTCCACCGCTCGTTGCTGCCCCGCCACGCCCAGTGGGCGGCCTTCTGGCGGCGGCTGAGGATGGTCGTGATCGACGAGTGCCACGGCTACCGGGGTGTGTTCGGCTCGCACGTCGCGCAGATCCTGCGGCGCCTGCGCCGGGTCTGCGCGCGCCACGGCGCCCGGCCCGTGTTCCTGCTCTCCTCCGCGACCGCCAGTGAGCCCGGCGCCTTCGCCGAGCGCCTGACGGGCCTCCAGACGGCCGAGGTGACCGTGGACGCCTCTCCCCGGGGCGCGACCACCTTCGCCCTCTGGGAGCCTCCCCTGACCGACCTGCGGGGCGAGAGGGGCGCCCCGCTGCGGCGCCCGGCCACGCTGGAGGGCGCCGACCTCCTGGCGGACCTGGTCGCCGCCGAGGTTCGCACGCTCGCCTTCGTCCGCTCGCGCAGGGCCGCGGAGTCGGTCGCCCTGACCGCCAGAGCCAGGCTCCAGGATCTCGTGCTCGGCACCGGGGCGCCGGCGGACCTGCCCGACCGGGTGGCCGCCTACCGTGCCGGGTATCTCGCCGACGACCGTCGATCGCTGGAGAAGGCGTTCCGTTCGGGAACGCTCGCCGGGCTCGCGACGACCAACGCGCTGGAACTCGGCGTCGACGTGTCCGGACTGGACGCCGTGCTCATCGCGGGCTGGCCCGGGACGAGGGCCTCGCTGTGGCAGCAGGCCGGCCGGGCGGGACGCGCGGGACGGGACGCGCTGGCCGTGCTGATCGCCAGGGACGACCCGCTGGACACCTATCTCGTCCACCACCCCGAGGCCCTCTTCGGCCGCCCGGTCGAGGCGATCGTGCTCGACCCCGGCAACCCCTACGTGCTCGGGCCCCACCTGTGCGCCGCCGCCGCCGAGATCCCGCTGGCCCAGGACGACCTGGAGATCTTCGGGGAGGGCACGAAGGAGGTGCTGGCCGACCTCGTCGCGGACGGCCTGCTCAGGGAACGGCCGACGGGCTGGTTCTGGACCAGAAGGGAACGGGCGACCGACCTCGCCGACATCAGGGGGTCGGGCGGGCCCCCCGTACAGGTCGTCGAGGCGTCGACGGGGAGGCTGCTCGGCACCGTCGACGAGGCCTCCGCGCACACCTCCGTGCACACCGGCGCGGTCTACGTCCACCAGGGGGAGACGTTCCTGGTGGAGGAGCTGGACCTCGACGCCGGGGTCGCCCTCGTCGAGGAGGGCAGCCCCGACTACACGACCTTCGCCAGGGACGTCACCGACATCTCCGTCCTGGAGTCGCTCCGCTCCCACCCGCTCGGCCCGGGGGAGCTCCACTTCGGCTCGGTCGAGGTGACCCGCCAGGTCGTCTCCTACGTCAAACGCCGCACCCAGAACGGTGAGCTGCTCGGCGACGAACCCCTCGAGCTTCCCGCCCGCACCCTGCGCACCCGGGCCGTCTGGTGGACCCTGCCCGCCTCCGCGACCGCCGCCCTGGCCCAGGAGGGCCTGGACCTGGGTGGGGCGGCGCACGCGGCCGAACACGCCTCCATCGGCCTGCTGCCGCTCTTCGCGACCTGCGACCGCTGGGACATCGGCGGCGTCTCGACCGAACTGCACCCCGACACCGGCCTGCTCACCGTCTTCGTCTACGACGGCCACGAGGGGGGCGCGGGCTTCGCCGAGCGTGGCTACGCCCGTGCCGTCGACTGGCTCACGGCCACTCGGGAGGCCATCCTGGCGTGCGAGTGCGAGCGGGGCTGCCCCTCGTGCATCCAGTCTCCCAAGTGCGGCAACGGCAACGACCCTCTCGACAAGGCGGGAGCCCTGCGCATGCTCGCCGTTCTGCTCTCGGTCGACTCCTGACTCTGTTTCCCGCCCATCAACCGAGGGCCGGCCGGAAGGTCCGTGTCGTATGTCCCTCCACTGTCGCTCCACATGATGAAATCCCGTACGAGATCTCGGCATGGGGATCGGTAACACGGTCCGGTACAGGGGCCTGCTGCCAGGAATCGACATGAGGGCTCATTCGCGTGAGAGAAAGGCCCATGGGGTGCGGGCGTTTTCCTCGGACAATGGAATTACGGAGAACCGACTCCTCATAATCCGGAGAGCCCGTTCCATCTCCGTGGTGGCCAGTCACCCAACCGGCGCTTCCCCGCTGTTTCGCACACCTCCGCTACCGGCGTCCTCCGCCGTCTGGTGTCCGCTACCCATCTGACGGCCTCCCGCCTCTCCGAGGGCTTTCCGTCCGGCCTTTCCATCCGTCGTTCTGGGCGTCGTTCCTTCCGTCGTTCCGTCCCTCGTTCTGTCCCGGCAGACGGCTCCCGGGTGCACATGGTGGTCGACGAGGAGCACCTCCCCTGAGGTGAGGATGAGGCCTCAGTTCCGCGAAGCCTGACGAAGCCCCCACGAAGCTCCGCGAAGCCCCGCGAGATGGCGGTCCCAACCCCGCGAGCCTCAGCGGAGGCCAGGGAAGTTCAGGAAGGCCGAGGCGAGAAGGTCAGCACGTTCCCGACAAAACAAACCCCCCTTCCTAAAACCACATTTCCGACATACCAGTTTTTATGTTAATTGCTTCCCGGGAAAGCTTCCGCCCTCCCGCTCCCGCGCCACGTGAGGTTCTCCGCTCGCCGGAGAGGCCACCACGACCCACGGGCCTCACGACCGCCCATGCGTGCCGGGGACGAGAACGGGCCCGGAGGCCGGCGTCCCGAGGCGGGTCACCCGTCGACCCTCATGGGGCTCACCACCAGAACGTCTCAGAACGCTCCCTGGAACAAGAACGCTTCCTAGAACAACTGTGACCGGTCGTCCTCATGCGACCTGCTCTCCTCGGCGCCGGTCGCGTCGGGCAAACCTGCCGCCGTGTTCAGTTGGGCGAAGGTGTAGTCGGCTCCCCCTGGGATGTCTCGCAGCAGACTTCCCAACAGCAGGGCGGCTCCCACCGCGTCCCACAGCGCCCGGTGCGGCACGCTGCCGGTCAGTTCGTTCACCTCCTCGGTGAGCCCATAGTGATCCAAAAGCGCCGTCAGCCCCAGCCGCCGGTTGTGAGGGTGGACAAACCGGGCGAGCTTGAGCGTGTCGATCAATCCCGCCAGACGGATGCCGGGACAGCACAACTCCAACAACCGCGCGTCGACACGTACGTTGTGGCCGACGGCGACGGCATCGCCCAAACGGGCCGCCAGCTCCGGGCGGATGTGCTCCAGCGGTGGGGCGAGCCCGAGCAGGTCGTTGGTCAGTCCGGGCGAGATCCACCGGTGGGGCGGAATGTAGCGGCCGGGGTTCACCACGGAGTGGTAGGCGCCCGAAAGGTCAGGGCACCCGTCGTCCAGCGGGACGACGGCCACCTCCAGGACCGCTTCCCGCTCCCTGTCCTGGCCACCGGTCCCCTCCAGGTCGAAGGCCACCAGACGGGGCACGGCGGTCCACGGCTGATCATGCATGGTGTTCTCTCCCCGGTTCGGGTCAGTCGTCGTGGCGAACCGTGGTGTGGGGAGCGCCCTGTCGGCAGCTCTTCACTCCGGCCGCGATATGAGGTTGGTGTTCAGCGACAGCTCCCGAGGGGAGGCAGGCGATCCGCGCAGTCGTTTCGCCTTCTGCCGGGTGAATCGGAGAGGAGGGGCCGGAGGGGAGGTTCCACTGTTTTTTGGTGTAGCCGATGCTCTGCCCGTCTGGCCAGGGCATCCGGCGTCACACATCAGGATCAAACCGCCATGGCATTCGCAATCATTCGACACCACATGGGCCTTCTCCTTACTGACCGGCTGTTCGGCGCGGTCACCCTGGGTCGCCCCAGGTCTGCTTCGCGGATCTTCTCGTCCATCGTGGTCGGCCAGACGCCGACCGCCGTGCCGGTTCACCCACGATGACGTTCCGCCGGTTCCGCGCCTGCCGTGAACGCCGGGAAGGCCCTTACCGTCCACAGCACCGTTACGGGCTCCTTCCCTCGCGACACGCACGACCGGCCGGTCCTCACCACGGCGAAGATCCAAGGAACAGACCCTAGCGCGAAGAGCGGGCACGTTTTGGCAGGTCACCGGGAAATTCACGTCGTCGGCCGACGGTGACCGCCCCCTTGGGATCTTCGCCACCGGCACGTGGCCGACGACCGCGACAGCTGGTCGGCGCGCGCAGCCACCTGGTTGGTCAGGACCCGGAATCCACCGCCGGAACGGGCACAGCCGATCTTCGCGAAGAGGAGGGTCTTTCCGGGGGTGGACCTCTCACCGCTTCGTCGGCCCCTCCTGTGGGAACGGTGAGCTGGACGGGTCCGGCACGGGCGACGGCTGTGACCGTCTGGGGGCCGAACGCGGGCAGGCGGAGCCGTACTGTCACCTGGACGTCGGCGACCCCGTGGCCGTTGACAGAGCACCGGGTGAGCCGCACCCCATTGTTCTGGGCCAGTGAGGCCGCCTGGGCGCACGCGCGTCGTGGATCGGCGAAGGCCAGGCGTGCGGCGGCGAGCGCGCTCAGATCCGCGGCGCTCATGGCGCGGTGCCGGGCGACCCTGACCGTTCCGGCGAACATGATCGCGGCCATCACCGTGAGGGCCAACGTCATGAACCCGGCCATCCAGATCGTCGCCCCTCCCCGGTCTTCTCCTCGCCGCCTTCTTACTGTTCTGCTTGTTGTGCCTATCTCGCCGTCTGTCGGGTCTGCCGCCGTTTCAGCGTTTCTTGTCGCTTCTCTCGTCTGTCGCCTATCTGGCCCACGTCGCCTCATGCCTGTCTCCTGTCCTTCCTTCGTGCTTCCTCGTGGGCTTGGTCGCCTTCTTCCACGGTTTCTTCACGGTGTGGCCGTCCCTTCCGTGCGACCCGTCCCGGCTTTGCCTCGCGGGGCTCGGGCACCTCTCACTCCGGCGTTCCGCCTGGCTGTTCCACGCCCGGCTCGGTGATGGAGACGGCGGTCGCGTGAACGGTGATGCCGGGCAGCGACGCGCTCCAGCCGGGAACGACGTTCACGGACACCTCCACTCGGGTGGTCTCCGCTCCTCGGGTCACCGCCACCCGCGCTCCCGCCGGAGCCGCGGCCAGAACAGCGCTTCGCACCCGCTCCAGGGGCTCGCCTCGCGACGCGGCCCTGGCACCCGCCCGAGCCGCGTCCACGCACTCAAGCCGCGCTCCCACCGCCGTCACCGCCCACAGCGCGACCGCCAGGACAATGACCAGGGCGGGAAGCGCGACCGCGGTCTCCGCGGTCACCGATCCCCTCGATCGGCGGAGGAACGCAGCGGATCTCACGGGGTCACCCGGCCACGTTGAGTGCTCGCTTGATCAGATTGCTGATCATCTGCCGGACCTCGGGGCTGGTCACCACCTTGAAAAGAAGCATCGCGAAGGCGCAGGCGGCGATCGTGCCGACGGCGTACTCGGCGGTGGACATGCCTCTGTCACGGCCGGTGAGCATGGTCAGACGGGTCCAACGGTCGTGAAGCCACCGCCTCAGCCTGGGGCGGCCACAGCCGGTGGACGGTGGGGACACCATCGGGGACATCGTTTCCTCCTGGGAGGGTCATCGGGGTTGTCGCCGGGCGGACACCCGGCGCCGGTCAAGGTCAGCTTTCTCGATGAGGACCGGGCTCCGAGGCCGCGAACAGCGTTCTGTGGATAACTCGGGGCCGCGAGCGCGCCCTGTGGAAAACACCGGGATGATTCAGGGAAACAGCACGTCACCGGCGAGGCCTGCCACGACGGGAACGATGCCCAGGCAGACGAAGGCGGGCAGGAAGCAGAGCCCCAGCGGGGCGACGACCTGAACACCGACCCTCCTGGCAGCGGCTGAGGCGGCGGAACGGGCCTCCTCGCGGGCGTCGTCGGCCAGCCTGGTGAGAATGTCGGCCACGGGCGCGCCGCTGAGCGTGGCGCGGCTCATCGTCCGCGCCAGCGAGGCCAGCGGCCCCTCGGCCGACAGCGCCCGCCAGGCCTCCTCAGGAGCGGCTCCCAGCCTCAACTGCCCGCCCACCCACGCCAACCGGTCGCCGAGCGGCCCGCCGAGCGCTCCGGCCGTCATGTCGACGGCACCGGCGATCGGCTGTCCGGCGCGCAGGCAGGCGACCATGAGGTCGACCGCGAGGGGCAGGTCCGTCATCACGCGGTCGCGCTCCTGACGGAGCCAGGACGGCTGCCGCCTTCGCACGGCCTCCAGCGCGATCGCGAACCCGGTCATGCCGGCGACGAGCCCGGTGGCGCTCCCGAGGGCGAGGAACACCGTCAGACCGACGATCGCACAGAGCACCACCTCTTTACGCTCCGGCCGTCGCCGCCCTCCTGGGGCGAGGGCCGAGGACGGCGTCCAAACCCGCTCCGCGACGGGTGAGCCCCGTGCGGCGGGCCGTGAAGAGAAAGACGGCGGAGAGGACGGACTCGAAGGAGCCCGCAGGGCCCGGTGGACCCGGTCCGCGGGGCCATCGGGCGACATCCACAGCCATCCGGCGGTCCCGGCGAGGACGACGGCCAGCACAAAGATCATTACGGCCGCCGTGGCCGTCCGTCGAAGGCGGAAGAGGAAGGGAACAAGGGGCACCTCCAAAACGCGGCAGGGATCAGGAACGCTGAACACAGGCGACGAGCCGGCACCGAGGCCGACGCCCTGAAACAGCCTCGGGATCAGAAACGCTGGGCACGGGCGACGAGGCGGTTCGTCCACCACAGGCCGCAACCGTCGAGGGCCAGACCGGTCAGGAGGCACCCCGCACCGGCGGGACCTCCGAACAGGAAGCCCAGAGGGTCCATGCCAAGCCCGGTCGCCATCAGCAACCCGAGCGCGGGCAGGAAGGCCAGCAGGCGGGCGGTGGCCCGGGCACCGGCGAGCTGGGCGGCGAGATCCTGACGGTGGGACCGTGCCTCCCCGAGCGAGGCGGCCACACGATCGACCAGGACGGCCAGGGCCGCCCCTGTGGTCGTGCTCACCCGCCAGCAGGCCGCCAGGTCGTGGAAGGCCTCTCCGCCCTGTTCGGGAGCGACGGCCAGCAGAGCGGAGGGAATGTCGCCGCCCTCTCGCGCCACCGCGACCAGAGGACGCGCCACCGCAGGATCGGGAAGATCAGTGGCCGACACGGCGCGGGCCAGCGCCTCCCCGGCGGTCCGCCCCGCCGCCAGTTCGGCGGCGAGGCCACGGCACAGTTCGATCGACGCGATCCGCCAGGCCCTCGCGCGTCTCGACGGCAGAGAGCCCAGGAGAAGACCGAGCGGCGGACCCGGTCTGCGCGAACGCTCGGCCGGACGACGACGATCGCGCCCCGCCAGGAGCAGGCGGGCGGTCGCCTGGTCGGCACCGGTCCACAGCCACGCCGCCAGAGCGGCCAGCAGCACGGCCGCCACCGTCATGGCGGCACCCCATGCGCACGGGCCCTTCCACCGATCCGTACAGCAGCTGGAGGACCGGCTCTGCCGCCCATGGCCTCGGGAGGCTCTTCGTTCGACCGACGACCCGCCTCCGGCGGTCGGGCCTCTCCTCGCGTCAGAGCCAGGACGGGCGAGTAGGGCACACCGGGAGCACGGGCCGTGAGAATGGGCAGCCCCGGCCCCGTGGCCGTCCGGCCGTCGGAAGAGAAGGTGAGGGCGGGCTCGACCTCGACCAGCCCGGAGGGACGACGAACCATCACGCATATCTCAGCCACCCGGCGGCGCCCGTCGGTGTGGTCTCGGACGAGGTGGATGACGACGTCCAGCGCGGCGGCGAGCTGACTGTGGACGGCCTCCCTGCTGAGGCCGGCGGCACAGGCCAGGGCTTCGAGGCGGGGCGGGACGTCGGCCGCCGTATTGGCGTGCAGTGTGCCGCATCCGCCCTCGTGGCCGGTGTTGAGGGCGCTGAGGAGGTCGACCACCTCGGCACCTCGGACCTCGCCGACGACCAGACGGTCGGGACGCATGCGCAGGGCCTGACGCACGAGATCGCGCAGGCGCACGCCACCGGCCCCTTCGAGGTTGGCGGGGCGGCTCTCCAGCCGCACGACGTGCGGGTGGAGGGGACGCAGCTCGGCCGAGTCCTCGACCAGCATCAGCCGGTCTCCCGGATCGGCCAGGGACAGCAGCGCCGACAACAGCGTGGTCTTTCCTGTGCCCGTCCCGCCCGTGACGAGGAAGGCGAGCCTCGATCGGACCACGGCGCTGAGCACGGGCACGGCTTCGGCCCTGACGGTGCCCGCCCTGACAAGGTCGGGCAGGGTGAACGTACGCCGTGGCGGAAGCCGTAGGGACAGGCAGGTGCCTCCCGCGGCGACGGGTGGCAGGACCGCGTGCAGTCGCACGCCCCCGGCGAGACGGGCGTCGACATAGGGGCAGGCGTCGTCGAGACGCCTGCCCGCGGCCGCCGCCAGCCGCTGGGCGAGCCGCCGGAGCGTCTCCTCGTCGGGGAAGACGACGGATGTACGGCGCAGGCCCCTGCCGTCGTCGACCCACACCTCCTCCGGGCCGTTCACCAGCACGTCGGTCACGTCGGGCTCGGCCAGCAGTGGTTCGAGAGGCCCGGCGCCGATCAGGTCGGCGCACAGGGCACGGGTCACCGCCAGGATCTCCGCGTCGCCGAGCACCGCGCGCTCGGCCCTGAGGGCGGCCGCGACGTGGGCGGCGCTCGGCTCGGTCCCGGCGCGGGCCAGGCGTATCCGGACGGCCTCGACCACCTCGGGTGAGACCGTGGCCTCCCGGATCATCGTTCGGCCTCGGGCAGTGAGTTCAGGAACGACGTGCAGAAACGCCCCAGAGGGGTCCGTCCGCCGAGCGGGGGCGGATCTCCCCGGTTGAGGGCGGCGGTGAGCCTGGGCTGGTCGGGAAGGCCCCCCGCGCACGGCAGACGGAGGGAGGAGGTGACGACGTCGTCGTCCAGGACGCCGCTCCGCACGACGGCCCGTATCTCGGTGGTGTGCTCGCGCAACCGGGCCAGCGCCTGCGCCGCGGCCAGCACGCCGCGCACGTCGGCGGTGACGACCAGCAGGGTCGCCGCCGCCCTGGCGAGCGCCTGCGCGGCGGCGTGGTCGCAGTGGCGCGGCAGATCGACCACGACCAGGTCGAAACCTCGCATGCCCGCCTCAAGAACCGAGCGCATCGCCTCCACGGGGATGGTTTCGACCTCTCCTCTGCCGAAGGAGAGCAGGGTGAGCTCCGCGAACGTGGGAAGGGCCGCCTGGAGCGCGGCGGCGCTGATCCTGCCCTCGCGGGCGACCAGGTCCGGCCAGCGGGCGCCCTTCGCCTCCTCCTGACCGAGGAGCAGGTCGAGGCCGCCACCGAGTGGGTCGGCGTCGACGAGCAGGGTGCGCAGGCGCCGCCGGGAGGCGGTCAGCGCCAGGGAGGCCGCCAGGACGCTGGCCCCGGCTCCGCCGCGCCCGCCCGCCACACAGACGACGGGCCCGGCCCTGGACACCGGCTCGACGGCGTCGGCGAACTCCTCGACCAGCCGCCGCTCGGCCGAGGGCAGTTCCAGGACCGTCTGGGCGCCGACGGCGACGCACCTTCGCCACGCGTCGTGATCACCGGGCGCGCGGGTGACCAGCAGAACGCGGTCTCTGGGCGGTGGCCCGGTCGCCGCCAGCGCGTCGGCCATGTCACCGCCGACCACGACGAGCGGAGCTCGGTTCCAGTACGGCCTGGCGTGCGTGGGCGCGTGGGCGACGTCGAGCTCGGCGCCCGCCGCGGCGGCGACCCGGAGAAGGTCGTCGAGCAGATCGTGGTCCTCGGTGATGACCAGCGGACGGTCCAATGGTGCCTCCCTGGGATGCGGGAAGCCCACTTTCCGCGAAACGCCCTCCCTTCGACGGCGCCGAACGCCGTTCTGTGGAAAACCCGGGAGGGGCGATCCCGCCTGTGGACAACCAGCTCACAGGACACAGCCGGGCAACGGGACACGGTCAGAAGACAAGGCAAGGGCCGAGGACGGGACAAGATCAGGCGGTGAGACACGGCCCGAAGGCGGGACACGGCCAAGTCGCGAGGCCCGGCCACAAGACGGGAAGCGCTCAAGGACCGGGCCGTCGCCGATCCGGTCCGGGGCCTCACGGGAACGTCCCGGCCGTCCTCCACTACCGCCGTACGCGGAGTGGGAGAAAAAGTGGCGACCCCCGCCGGGGGGGGAGAGCGGGGGCCGCCAACCGGTCCGGCTCTGGGGGGGTAGAGCCGGTCCCGTTTCAGAAGAAAGCCTCAACGGTTGACCAGGGCATGGCAAGGACATTGCATGCCCAAGCGTGCGTGGTCTCTCCACTTTGTGGAGATACCACCTCATGCTGCCCGATCGAGTTGAGTTTCGTCGAGGAGCAATCTGCAGTTTCCGCTAGTTTTTTTCAATGTAACGATCTCGCATAGGCATAGCGGCCAATCGGACACGTCCCTAATAGGCCCGTTTTCGATCACGCAGCGTGATCGGCCACCGGGAGCCATAAAGATCACCCAGCATGCCAGGCGTCCCATATGGGAGATTTGTCCATAAATGTCCCATGTTCGGCAAAGGACCCACCCCAAGGGGTTCCCAACAGCCCGAATCCGTCATACAAAGGGTGCACGGACCACTTGTCCGAGTAGTCCGAGCACGAACCGCCGGGTACCCACGTGCCGCCGAGCCGCGGGAGGCACGTCGAGTACGGGTCTCGACCCGTTCCGACGATAGACAGGTGCACGCTTGGTAACCCGGTGGCGTCGTGTTAGCGACGGCGCCCCATCACCAGGGGCGCCGTCTGCTGTGTCCGAAAGGCCCGCCGCCGCGAGAGGCCACAAAGAGCCGTAAGGGCCGAAAGGCGACGAAAGGACACGTCAGCCGCGTTGCATGGCCTCACAGATCGCCGTGGTCTCACGCACCCCGAGGACGACCGCGTTCGCGCAGTGCCGTACCCACGTCGCCATCCCGTCCGGCGTCCCGCTCAGGTAGGCCCGCAGGCCCTGAGGGTAGGCGGCTCCGAGTTCGAGGTGACCGACCTCCACGACCACCAGCGACTTGGGGTCGAGGCCGTACTCGACCAGTGTCAGACGCTCCGCCGCCCTGGCGATCATCCCGTCGGCCGATCCGAACGGCCGCAGCACCGCCAGCTCCGCGTGGACGACGGCGGCCAGCACCAGGGCGGGTGCCGAGGTCGGGCCGGTCAGGAGGCCGACCAGGCCGTCCACCCGGGCCACGGTCTCCTCGGGCCCGGGAGCGGCGCCCAGGCCGAGCGGGTCGGGCGCCACGGCGGAGGACCGGGGGCGGCCCAGGTCGTCGCCCTGTCCCGCCGCGGCGAGGGTGTGCAGCCTGGCCAGCACCTGGCGGGGGGCCGTACGCCAGGTCGCGCCGAGTCGCCCCAGCTCGGCCGAGACGCGTAGCGCGCCCTGGACGACCGGGTCGGCGGTCTCGGGGACGGCCTCCAGCGGGACGTCGGCGCCGTCGAGGGCGGCGGACGCGCGGGCGCCGCGCAGTGCCGACCTGGCGGAGACCTCGGGGCTCTTACGCCGCAGCACACGGTGGCCGTAGAGCCGGTCGACGGCCTTGCGCGCCTCGGCGACGGCCTCGGGCACGCCGGGCATCTCCGCGATGACAGCCAATGGGTCGCTCACGCTCCCCGACCATAGCGTCCGGGTGCCGGGAGGCGGACACGCCCCGTCCTTACGGACAGCCCGTAAGTACGGGCCCTCCGGACGCGGGAGGCGCTCAGTCCGGCCCCCCGTTAAAGGATGCCGAATAGCGTCATCTACATTCTTACGATGACAAAAGAGCAACGTTTCCGCTGCGGTTGTTATCCGGTGTTAAGGCGCCTGTGAACCGTACGGACCGCTATCACCGATTGGTACAGACCAGTCTAGACCTCTTGTGGCGGGCGCCTCTGGCCTGGTGAAGTGGAACACGAACAGTAGACGAGCAGTACGTATAAGGAGTGTGCAGTGGCCCCGGAGACCCCTGGTTCCGAGTCGCGTGAGACCCAGGAGACGCTGTCAAACCTGCTGAACGAGACCCGGCGGTTCGCCCCTCCTGCCGAGTTGGCCGCGTCCGCGAACGTGACCGCCGAGGCTTACGAGGAGGCCGCGCGTGACCGTCTGGCGTTCTGGGACAAGCAGGCCGACCGGCTGACCTGGTCCAAGCGTTGGGACAACACCCTTGAGTGGAACGCGCCCTTCGCCAAGTGGTTCGTCGGCGGGGAGCTGAACGTCGCCTACAACTGTGTGGACCGGCACGTCGAGGCGGGCAACGGCGACAAGATCGCCTACCACTGGGAGGGCGAGCCCGAGGGCGACAGCCGTACGATCACCTATGCCGATCTGCAGCGGGAGGTCGCCAAGACGGCCAACGCCCTGCAGGAGCTGGGGGTCGGCAAGGGTGACCGGGTGGCCGTCTACCTGCCGATGATCCCCGAGCTGCCGATCACGATGCTCGCCTGCGCCCGCATCGGCGCGATTCACTCCGTGGTGTTCGGCGGCTTCTCCGCCACCGCCCTCAGCGGCAGGATCAAGGACGCCGACGCCAAGGTCGTGGTCACCGCCGACGGCGGCTACCGCCGTGGCGCGCCCAGCGCCCTGAAGCCGACCGTCGACGAGGCCGTCAAGGAGTGCCCCGGCATCGAGCACGTCCTGGTCGTCCGCCGGACCGGCCAGGAGGTCGAGCAGACGGACAAGGACATCTGGTGGCACGACCTCGTCGAGCGCCAGTCCGAGACCCACGAGGCGCAGCCGCACGACGCCGAGCACCCGCTCTACATCCTCTACACCAGCGGCACCACCGGCAGGCCCAAGGGCATCCTGCACACCACGGGCGGCTACCTCACCCAGACGGCCTACACCCACTACTCCGTCTTCGACCTCAAGCCGGAGACCGACGTCTACTGGTGCACCGCCGACATCGGCTGGGTGACCGGCCACTCCTACATCGTGTACGGCCCGCTCGCCAACGGCGCCACCAGCGTCATCTACGAGGGCACCCCCGACACCCCGCACCGGGGCCGGTTCTGGGAGGTCGTGCAGAAGTACGGCGTCACGATCCTCTACACCGCGCCCACCGCGATCCGCACGTTCATGAAGTGGGGCGACGACATCCCCGCCAAGTTCGACATGTCGTCCCTGCGCGTCCTGGGCAGCGTCGGTGAGCCGATCAACCCCGAGGCCTACGTCTGGTACCGCGAGCACATCGGCGGCAACCGCACCCCGGTCGTGGACACCTGGTGGCAGACCGAGACCGGCGCGATCATGATCAGCCCGCTGCCCGGTGTGACCAGCGCCAAGCCGGGTGCGGCCATGCGCCCGCTGCCGGGCATCACCGCGGACGTGGTCGACGACCAGGGCAACAGCGTCGGCAACGGCGGAGGCGGCTACCTGGCCATCCGTGACCCGTGGCCCTCCATGCTCCGCACGATCTGGGGCGACGACCAGCGCTACATCGACACCTACTGGTCCCGCTTCGAGGGCATGTACTTCGCGGGCGACGGCGCCAAGAGGGACGCCGACGGCGACATCTGGCTCCTCGGCCGGGTCGACGACGTCATGCTCGTCTCCGGCCACAACATCTCGACCACCGAGGTCGAGTCGGCCCTGGTCTCGCACCCGAAGGTCGCCGAGGCCGCGGTCGTCGGCGCGACCGACCCGGTCACCGGTCAGGCGATCGTCTCGTTCGTGATCCTGCGCGGCAGCGTGGAGGAGAGCGCGGACATCGCGGCCGAGCTGCGCAACCACGTGGCCAAGACGCTGGGCCCGATCGCCAAGCCGCGCCAGATCCTGGTCGTCCCCGAGCTGCCGAAGACCCGCTCCGGCAAGATCATGCGGCGTCTGCTGCGTGACGTCGCGGAGAACCGCAGCATCGGCGACGTCACCACGCTGGCCGACAGCACGGTGATGAACCTCATCTCCGAGAAGCTGCCCAGCGCCAAGAGCGAGGACTGAGGACCGTCTCGGGCGCCGTGGGCGGTCACCCCGCCACAGGCGCGGCGCGCGGATGAAGAGCGAGACAGATGATGGCTCCCGGTTCGCGCCCCTCGATGTCGCCGCCCACAAGGCGAGGGCGACCGAGGGCGCGACCGCCCATCAAGAGTGATATGCGACACCGAGGTACTGCGAATCCCATTCGTCGGCCTTCTGTAGGCTGGCGATCAGGTGTGCCGGGAAGTCTGGTCGGCCAGGGAGGGAACCGGCCCTGCCTGTACTCCCCGGAGGTCGCATGCGTCGCGTTGCCGAAATCTGGCCGTTCAGGCCCACCATCCACCACTCCCGCAGGCTCGCCGAGGCGCTGAGGGCGGAGACGGTCGGCGGCGTCATCATGCTGGCCGCCACGGTCGTCGCGCTGATCTGGGCGAATGTGTCCACCGGCTCCTATGAGGCGCTGCGCGAGACGACGTTCGGCCCCGCCTCTCTCCACCTGGACCTCAACCTCCGCGAATGGGTCCAGAACGGCCTGCTCACGATCTTCTTCTTCGTGGCCGGCATCGAGGTCAAGGAGGAGTTCGTCCACGGCGAGCTGTCCAACCTCCGCAAGGCCGCGTTGCCCATCCTCGCGTCGATCGCCGGAATGGTCGTCCCCGTGCTGGTCTACCTGGCGGTGAGCTGGGGGGCTCCCGGGGCCGGGCAGGGCTGGGCCGTACCCACCGCGACCGACATCGCCTTCGCGCTCGCGGTGCTCGCCGTGACGGCCAGCGCGATGCCCCCGGCGCTACGCGCCTTCCTGCTGACCTGCGCGGTGGTCGACGACCTCGGTGCCATCGCCGTGATCGCCGTCTTCTTCACCGACCACCTCGACCTCCTCGCCCTGGCCGCCGGGATCGCCGTCATCGCCCTGTACGGCCTGCTCCAGGCCAAGCGGGTCCGCGGCCCGTGGATCTATCTCCCCCTCGCCCTGGCCGCCTGGTACCTCATGGAGATCAGCGGTGTTCACGCGACCGTCGCCGGGGTAGCCCTCGGTCTGATGACCCGTGTGCGTAACGATCCCGGCGAGGAGAACTCCCCCGCCGAACTGGCCGCCCACCGCCTGCGCCCCCTGTCGGCCGGGTTCGTCGTGCCCGTGTTCGCGTTCGTGTCCGCCGGGGTGACGCTCGCCCCGGAGGCGCTGGGCACGATGTTCACCGACCGCGTGGTGCTCGGCGTGATCGCGGGGCTGGTCGTCGGTAAGTTCCTCGGCGTCTTCGGCGGGGCGTGGCTGGCCGTACGGCTCGGCCTGGCGAGACTGTCCGAGGAGCTGCACTGGCGGGACATGGCGGCCGTCTCGACATTGGCCGGGATCGGCTTCACCGTGTCGCTGCTCATCGGCGGCCTGGCATACGGGGACGATCCGGGACGGGTGAACGCGGTGACCACGGGCGTGCTCGCGGCGAGCCTCGCCTCATCGGTCCTGGCGGCGATCCTGCTCCGACTGCGCGTGCGCAAGCGCGCCGGCGCACAGGATGATGATGGACACCGGCGCTCGATAGGAGATCCTTCATGACACACAACCCAGCCGCGGAGCCACTGTCCGCAGAACCACAGGAGGAGTCACTCGGCCTGCTCGTCGCCAACGCGACCGACCACATCTCCACCCTGGTACGCGCCGAGATCGAACTGGCCAAGGCCGAGCTGAGGTTCGACGCCAAGCGGGTGGGCACGGCCGCCGGACTCTTCGGCGCCGCCGCGTTCATGGCCCACCTGTGCCTGATCCTGGCCTCCTTCGCCATCGCGCACGGCCTGGTCGCCCTGGGCGTGTGGGACTGGCTCGCCTTCACCATCGTCACAGTGTTCTACCTGGTCGTCGCGGCCCTGCTGGTCCTGTTCGGGGTGCGCAGGCTCAAGGGCCTGACCGGCATGCGACGGACCATGCGCTCGCTCAAGAACCTCAAGGGAGGCGAGCCGGAGACCGGCCTCGCCGCCGCCCCCGCCTCGCAGGGCGCCGGGCAGGTCGGTTCCCACCGCGAACCGGTGAGTCCGGACCAGTGAACGAGCCGGACGAGTCCCTGGTCAGGATCGAGGGCCCGTGGACCCATCGCTCGGTCCACGCGGGGGGCACCCGCTTCCACGTGGTCGAGGCCGGTGAGGGCCCACTCGTCCTGCTGCTGCACGGTTTCCCGCAGTTCTGGTGGACCTGGCGCCACCAGCTCGTCTCACTGCCCGCCGCGGGCTACCGCGCCGTCGCCGTCGACCTGCGGGGGTACGGTGCCAGCGACAAGCCGCCGCGTGGCTACGACCTGCCGACCCTGGCCGGTGACGCGGCCGGGCTGATCAGGGCGCTCGGCGAGAGCGGCGCGATCGTCGTCGGTCACGACTGGGGCGGGCTGCTGGGCTGGACCATGGCCGTCCGGGACCCGAAGTCGGTCCTGCGGCTGGTCCCGGTCTCGGCGCCGCACCCGCTCAGGCTCCGCTCCGCCCTGCTGACCGGTTCCCTCCGCCAGATCAGGGCGGGTGCCTACGCGCTGGGCTTCCAGCTGCCCTTCCTGCCGGAGTGGCGGCTCACCGCGAAGGACGGCGCGCTGGTCGGGCGGATGCTCGACGAATGGTCGGGGCCCGGCTGGCCGGAGGCCGAGGTCGCGCGGACCTACCGTGAGGCGTTCCGCATCCCGACCGTGGCGCACTGCGCGCTGGAGTACCACCGGTGGTTCGCCCGCTCCCAGCTCCGTCCCGACGGCCTGCGTTACGCCAGGATCATGCGCGGTGAGGTCCACGCGCCCACGCTCCAGGTCCACGGCGCACTCGACCCGCACACCCTGCCGCGTACCGCCCAGGGATCGAGCCGCCACGTGACCGGGTCCTACCGGTGGCGGCTGATCGAGGGGGCCGGGCACTTCCCGCACGAGGAACGGCCCGAGGAGTTCGACGCCGAACTCCTGTCCTGGCTCGCGGACGCGGATCTCGACCGATGACGGACCGTCCGATCCCCAGAGACCGCGACCCCGAGGGCAGGCCGCGCAACCGCCGCCCCAGGGACGCCTTCGGCCGTCCCCTGCCGCACGACGCGCAGGGTGTGGAGCGTGTCCCCAACGACTACGCGCCGGACGCCGCCGAGGCGCTCCACGAAGCACGCAGGCTGCTCGGCGAGGGCAGGCCCTTCCACGCGCACGAGGTGCTCGAAGGCCGCTGGAAGACCTCCCCTCAGGAGGAACGCGAGCTGTGGCAGGGCCTGGCGCAGATCTGCGTCGGGCTCACCCACCTCCAGCGAGGCAACCCCCGCGGCGCCGCCGCCCTGTTCACCCGTGGGGCCACCAGAATCTCCCCGTACGGCCCGCCATACGAAAAACTAGCCCAAGCCGCCCAATCCCTAGCAGAAACCCCACAAAGCCCAGAAGAGGCCATAACCACCATCAAGCACCTTCTCTGACCCGGCTTGGGAAACTCTCGGTGCCAGGAGTGAAGGGTTCGGGGTACCGGTGCCAAGCGTGAAGAGTGTCGGTTCGGGCGCGCCGACGCTTGGACTGAGGAGTGAGGGAGCGAAGCGGACGAACGACGAGGGAAAGCGCCGGCCTGAGGCGCCCGAACCCGCGACGCCGAAGGCGTCGCAAAGAGACACGGCTTGGGCGCGTCGGTGTCTGGACTGAGGAACGCAGGAGCGAAGCGACGCAGAGACGAGGGAAGACACCGACTCAGGGCGCCCAAGCCCGCGACGCCGAAGGCGTCGCAAAGAGACTCAGCCAGGCGGAGCAAAGAGACTCAGCCGTTACGGTCGCACTCCTGGGTGCTGACCTGGTTGAACAGCTTGGAGCCGTCCTCGGCGTCCGGGGAGACCTCGGCCGCCGTCAGGGCGAAGCCGGTCTCCTGCTGGTCGAGGGCCGCCGCGAAGACGACCCCGTACACCCGGCCGTCAGGGGTGAGCAGCGGGCCACCCGAGTTGCCCTGGATGACCGAGCCGCGGATGGAGTAGATGTCGCGGACGACGGTCTTGCGCTCGTAGATGTCAGGGCCCTTGGCACGCTGTTTCACCCGGATGCGGGCCTCGGCGAGGGTGAAGCCCTGGCCGTGGGGGAAGCCCGCGATGATGGCGTCGTCGCCCATCGTCGCGGTGCCGTCGAAGCGCAGCACCGGCATGTTGAGACCGGGGACGTACAGGACGGCGATGTCCCGGTCGGGGTTGTAGAGCACGACCCTGGCCGGGTGGTTGTTGTTGAGGTAGTCGGTGACCTCAAGCTCCTGGTCGACCCCGGCGACCACGTGGGCGTTGGTCATCACCCTGTTCTGCGAGAAGACGAACCCGGTGCCCTCGATGTGCCTGCGGCAGCTGGTGGCCACACCCTGGACCTTGACGATGCCCCGGCGGGCCCGCTTGAGCTGGACGCCCTTGGCCACGCTCTGGTCCGGGGGCGGGACCTCGACGAGCTGGTTGCCGCCGATGGCGCCGAACACCTTCGGGAAGCCCGAGGTGTCGATGAAGCGCTTGAACGGTTTCTGGAAGTCCTTGGCCGCGGGCGGCAACGCCTGGTCGACCGTACTGATCAGCAGCGAGCCGTTGATCTGCTCGCTGAGCAGCGTGAACGGCGAGGAGGCGATCAGTGAGCCGATCAGCCAGGCGATGACCAGCACGGAGAAGGCGCTGGCGAAGGTGCCGCCGACCGCGTCGACCACCTTGGCCGGTTCCCAGGTGACGTGACTGCGGACCACCGCGCCGATCGTGGACGAGGCGAACTGCCCGATCGTCGCGGCGAGGAAGACGATGACGATGGCGAGCAGCGCCCGCTCGGTGTCGCCGTCGACTATCGCCCCGGCGATGGGAGGGGCGATGAACATGCCCAGCAGGGCACCGCCGACGAATCCGATGAAGCTGAGGGACCCGATGATGAACCCCTGACGGTACCCCGACACCGCGAAGGCCACCATAAGGGCGATCAGGATAAGGTCGAGGAGATCACCACGCACCCCTTAACGGTATCCAGCCCTTGGCCCGCGCGTGCACCCCTTGCCGGAGGTCCCGGCCGTTATCGTGGGCCGTATGGCAACGATCGGGGGGTCGCCGGCTGTGGAAACGCTCATCGAGACCGCGCTGCGGGACAGGGACCAGGACGGCACGATCCGCTGGAAAGCCATCGCCATGCTGCACGAACGGGGCGATCTGGAGACCTTCACCGCGGCCAGACGGCTGTGCGCGGCGAACACGGCCACCGAGCGGATGCTCGGGGTGGACATCCTCGGCAGATTGCCGTTCGTCGACCGAAGTCTGCCGGTTCTGCGCTTCCTGGCCGCCGCCGAGGACGACTGCATGGTGCTCTACTCGGTGCTGATCGCCTTCGGCCATCTGCGGGACGGCCGCGCGCTGCCCTCGGTGGTCACGCTGAGCGAGCACGAGGACTCCAGGGTCAGGTACGGCGTCGCCCACGCGCTCCCGAAGATCATCGGTGCTCCGCCGGACCCTGCGGGCCTGGCCGTGCTCGAACGGTTGACCGGGGACCCCTGCGAGGACGTGGCCGAGTGGGCGCGTCTCGGGCTGGCCCTGTCCACCGGGCGTGAGGTCGAGGGGGGCGGCTGGGAGGGGTCAGCGGGCGGCGAGGTTGACGACGTCGGGGGGCATGTCCTCGACCCGTGACCTGTCCCAGGGGCGTTCGAAGGCGGAACCGGTGATCACCCCGTCGAGCACCCCGGCGGTGAAGCCCCACACCAGCAGCCCGCGGACCCGGAAGGCCGGGCCGGCGAAGCCGCTCGGGTGACGCAGGGTGACGCGGTTGGCCGGGTCGGTCAGTTCGGACAGCGGGACCCGTTCCACCGACTCGACCTCGTTCGGCGAGGCCGCGTGCACCACGGAGGGGGTGTGCCACCAGCCGACGACGGGGGTGACCCGGTTGTCGCTGCGCCAGATGTACAGCTCGGGCATGGTGCCGACGACGTGGACGCCCGCCGGGTCGAGCCCGGTCTCCTCGCGGGCCTCACGCAGCGCCGCGGCGACCGGCCCGCCGTCGTCCGGGTCGATCCCGCCGCCGGGGAAGGCGGGCTGTCCCGCGTGTCTGCGCCCGCGTGAGCTGCGCTGGATCAGGAGCACGTCGGGGCCGAGCGGCCCCTCGCCGAACAGCATGAGCACCGCGGCGTGACGGCCGCCGGTCTCCGGCGGGCGCAGGGCCAGGGGAACCGGTTTCCTCGCGACCCGTTCGGCGAGCGTCTCCAACCAGCCGGGCACTTCCACGGGCACACCTCCGGTCTGTTCCGGTCTCTGCAACACGCCGTACGGCCTCGTGCTTCCCGACGATCCGGTCATCTCAGGGAAGGGGGCCGGAACGGACCAGTTTCGCGGCCTCGACGGGGTCGGTCGGGCCGGTGCCGTACGAGGGGCAGAGGGCGACCAGGGGGCAGGCGCCGCAGGCGGGTTTGCGGGCGTGGCAGACGCGGCGGCCATGCCAGATCAGGCGGTGGGAGGCCATCGTCCACTCCCGCTTCGGGATGAGCTCGCCGACGATGTGCTCGATCTTGACGGGGTCGGTCTCCTCGGTCCATCCGAAGCGTCGCACGAGCCGCTGGAAGTGGGTGTCCACGGTCAGGCCCGTCACCCCGAACGGTTCTCCCGTCTTGGGGTCACGCGCGTTCCCGAGGACCACGTTGGCCGTTTTGCGGCCCACACCGGGCAGGGTGACCATCTGTTCGAGCGTCCGGGGCACCTCGCCGCCGAAGTCGTCGCGCAGCGCGATCGACAGTCCGATGATCGACTTCGTCTTGGCCCGGAAGAACCCGGTGGACTTGATGATCTCCTCGACGTCCTCCGGGTCGGCCGCCGCGAGGTCCTCGGGGGTCGGATACTTCGCGAAGAGCGTGGGCGTCACCATGTTCACGCGGACGTCGGTCGTCTGCGCCGACATGACCGTAGCGATCAGAAGCTCGAACGGGCTGTTGAAGTCGAGTTCACAGTGGGCGTCGGGGTAGGTCTCCATGAGCACCCGGTCCATCCGCCGGGCCCTGCGCACCAGGCCGAGCCGGGTCTCGTTCTTGAATCGTCTCGTCCTCTGCCCAGGGGTCAACTGCGTCGCCATGGCCTCAAGCGTAGGTGGTGTCCGGCCCTGCGGCCTTGGAGATTCCCGTTAACCGGCGGAGAGGTCGGCCGCCTTCAGGAGCACGGTGGAGCGGTTGCCGACGCGGAAGGAGACCCGTGGGCGCGCGACGTCCCCGACCGGGACCCGGCGGCCCTTGGCCGTGACCGCGATGACCGACCCGCCGTCGAGGACGGAGGCCAGGGAGCCCAGCATCTCCGGCACCCCGGCACCGCCGATCCAGCTGGTCTGCTCCTCGTAGGGGACGTCGGTGATCACGATGTCGGGCGCGGCCGTGGAGACGACGGCCGCGAGCTCGGCCGGCCGGAACACGTCCGCCCGGCTGACCGTGGTGGGAAGCGCCCCGCCGTCCCTGATGAGCCGTCCGCCCAGGCGGCGCGCGCTCGCCGCCGCGTCCAGGTAGCCGGGCTTGCCGAAGCGTTCGGCTCGCTCCTCAAGCACCCTCGCCCGGCGTTCCACGGCCTCCGGATCGACCAGGGCCAGGTTCTCCCTGGCGAGCACCAGCGCGTTCTCCGCGACGTCCGAGGCGACCAGCGAGGAGACCTCACGCCGGTGCAGCAGCCCGAGAACGGTGAGCAGATAGCCGCTCCCGCAGCAGGGGTCCCAGATCACCGCCGGGGCGTCACCGCCGCGCAGCTCCAGGGCGCGCAGGAAGATCTCCGAGACCAACCGGACGGGAAAGGCCGGGAACCCCGGGGCCGAGCGCAGGACGGTGCCGCTCGCGAGATCCGTATAGTCGTCCTTGGCGACCACATGACGGTAGCCCGTCATCCCGCCGCCCCCTTCACCGATGCCTTTTCCGCAGAGATCCTAGGGCCTGTTTCGCGGAGGGTCAGTCCCTGGCCGTGGGGAACCCGCGCTGCCGGGCCGCCTCGTAGAGCATCAGGGTCCCCGCGGACGCCGCGTTGAGCGAGCTTGCGGCACCGCCGATCGGAATCCTGACGGTCTCGTCGCAGACCTCGCGCCAGCGGGCGCTCATCCCGACGGTCTCGTTGCCGACGACCAGGAGGACCGGGCCCGTCAGGTCACAGTCCTGTACGGAGGTCCCGCCGGTCTCGTCGGTCCCGACGATCTTGACCGGGGTGCCCCGCTCGCGCAGGGACTCCACCCATTCGAGCACCTCGTTGACGCCCGGCGCCCTGACCACCGGCAGCCTGAAGATCGATCCCGTGCTGGCGCGCACGGCCTTCGGGTCGTAGACGTCCGCGGCGTGACCGGTGATGATCATCCCCGAGGCGCCGAACGCGTCCGCGGAGCGTGTCAGCGTCCCGATGTTGCCCGGGCTCGTCGGGCGGTCGAAGGCCACTCCCAGCAGGTCGTGCCCCTGGGGCAGGCGCCCCAGGTCGTCCGGCCGCAGCGCGCCGACGGCCACGAGCTCCGGCGCCGCCGACTCTCGTTCTCCGAGTTCGAGCAGCAGTTCCGGGGCCACCGGCACCGAACGGACCCCGCTGTCACGGATGAGGCCCTCCGCCCACGCCGACAGGGGCTGACCGTGTGGGTAGAGAAGACAGCGCAGCGGCCAGCCGTGCTCGACCGCGAGCGAGATCGGGCGGACCCCGTGGATGAGGAACTCGCCGAGCTTCTGCCGCTTGTTCCGGTTGGTCAGCAGCGCCTGCCACGTCTGGAACCGGTCACCGCGGCTGTGCACCCCCACGGCGCCGTTCGCCGGACGCGTGCCCCGGCCCGCGCGGGCACCGTGGTTGCGCGATCCGTCACGTTGTCTGTCACCCGGCATGGGCAGGAGCCTACCGGCCCTCACTCCACGCGATTCGCGGACGACACCTGGGTGCCGAGCAGGTCGAGGAGCCGGGAGACGGGGATGGCGGGCGAGCGGCGCCCCTCACGGCCGACCATGGTCTCGGCGCCCAGGAGGGCGTTGAGCACGGCCTCCTCGACGGCCTCGACGACGGCCTCGTAGAAGACGTCGAGCCGGCTCCACGGGATGAACCGCATGCTCTCGTAAACCGGTTCCTCCCCGGGGAAGCCCGAGGTCAGCGCGCCGGGGTTGCCGGTCGAGAAGGCCAGGAAGATGTCACCGGAGAAGTGCGAGCCGGTGGTCCCGGTACGGGCGAGGCCCAGCGGAACCCTGCGGGCCAGCGCGGTGCACTGCAACGGCAGCAGCGGCGCATCCGTGGCGACGACGACGATGACGGAGCCCGCCCCCGCCGGGGAGTCGTGCCCGTCCATGGGGTCGTCGTCCGTGAGCGACCTGCCGACGGGCACGCCGCAGACGGTCAACTCCTTGCGTGCGCCGAAGTTGGCCTGGAGGAACGCCCCGACCGTGTAGGTGTCGGCCCCGTACTCGACCAGCCGGGAGGAGGTGCCGTTGCCGCCCTTGAAGCCGTAGCAGTTCATCCCGGTGCCGCCGCCGACCGAGCCCTCGGCGACCGGCCCGGGGCGGGCGGCGTCGATGGCGGCCACGGCGTGCTCGGGCCGTACGTGGGGGCCGTTGATGTCGTTGAGGTAGCCGTCCCAGGTCTCGGCGACCACGGGCAGCAGCCACTCGGCGGCGACCTCGGGCTTCTCACGGGCGACCCAGTCGATGACCCCGCGGTGGCAGGTGCCGACGGCGTGGGTGTTGGTGATGAGCACGGGCAGCCGCAGGGAGCCGGTCTCGCTGAGCCAGGAGGTTCCCGTCATCTCGCCGTTGCCGTTGAGCGAGAACCACCCCGCCGCGCACGGCACCTCGAAGTCCGCGCGCCCGCGTGGCAGCAGCGCGGTCACACCGGTGCGGACCGACTCCCCCTCGATCAGCGTGGTGTGGCCGACCTCGACCCCGGGAACGTCGGTGATCGCGTTGTCCGGCCCCGTACGGCCCGGCAGCGGCAGGCCGAGTTCGCGCGCCCGTGTCATCGTTCTTCAGGTCCTTCCAGGTTCTCCAGGTCGCAGCCGGTGACGTCGGCGGCGTAGGTCAGCAGCAGGCGCTCGGCCTGCCCGGCGTCGAGGGTGGGTACGGCCTGCGTGACGTGCAGGCCGAGGCCGTCCTCAAGCATGACGAGGTTGCGGGCAAGGGTGACGGCGTCACGGGTCAGCGTGAAGACCCCCGTCGCGGCCCCGGCCTCCAGGATGGAGGCGTACAGGGTGACCTGCCGTTCGCACAGGCGGATGTGCTGGGCGGAGTAGGCGGGGTCCCTGCGTGCGTAGGTGCCCAGCTCGTACAGCAGGACGCACAGTTCGTCGTCGCTGCCGGCCGGCAGGCCCGCGCGGATCATGCCGAGCAGCCTGCGTCTGGGGTCGGGTTCCTCGGAGGCCGCCCGTTCCCGCTCGACGCAGAAACGCTCGACCGCCTCGTGCTGCACCTCCTTCAGCAGGTCGGTCAGCGCCGGAAAGTAGTACAGGACCGATCCCGCCGACATGTCCGCCTGCTCGGCGACGTCCCGCAGGCGCAGGTCGACGACGCCGTGCCGCAGCACCGCCCGGCGGGCGGCGGCGACGAGCTCGGCGCGCTTCTCGTGTGCTCGGCTGGGTCGTGCCATGCCGGTGATTCTCTAGACATCGGTCAAAGAACGCAACCGGGGAAGACGACACGGAGCTTTTACACGGAGGTGTATTGACGTACATCTCACAGAGTTCTTTGATGCATGTTCAAAGAACCACGCCTGAGGAGGCGCCGTGACCCCCCACGACACGAGCCCGTCCACCCCCACACCGCCACCCGCCCCGGCCGGCTCCCACCCCCACCTGCACCGGGGCCTGAAACTGCTGGGCACCCTGTTCATCACCCTGTCGGCGATCTCGCCGGCGTCCTCGGTGTTCATCATCGCCCCGGGTGTCATCGGCCAGGCGGGCTCGGGAGCCTTCACGGCCTTCCTGGTCGCGGGCGTCGTGGGGATCCTCATGGCCTTCGTCTACGCCGAACTCGGCTCGGCCTACCCGCTCAGCGGCGGCGAGTACGCGATCGTGGCCCGCACCTTCGGGCGGCTGCCCGGGTTCGTGGTGCTCGGCCTGTTCATGGTCACCCAGCTGCTGATCATCGCGGTGATCGCGCTCGGCGTCGGCACCTACCTGGCGGTCATCTTCCCCGGCCTGCACGCCCCGACCGTCGCGGCCGTGACCACGGTCGTCGCCACCGTGCTCGCCGTGTTCGACATCAAGCTCAACGCCTGGGTGACCGGCGTCTTCCTGGCCATCGAGATGCTCGCCCTGGTCGTGGTGAGCGCGCTGGGCTTCCTCAACCCCGAGCGTTCCCTGGCCGACCTGGTGCTGCACCCGGTGGCCGCGGGCCAGGACGGCACGGTCGTCGCGGCCTCGGCCGGGGTGATCGGCGCCGCCACCGCCGTGGCCCTGTTCGCCTACAACGGCTACGGCGCCGCGGTCTATCTCGGCGAGGAGACCCAGGACGCCCACCGGGGCATCGCCAAGACGGTCCTGTGGGCCCTGGGCATCACCGTCGCCGCCGAGCTGATCCCGGTGACCGCGGTGCTCATGGGCGCGCCCTCGCTCCCCGGTCTCTTCGGCGCGGGCAACATGATGGAGTACTTCATCACCGCCCGTGCCGGGACCACGCTGAACAACGTCCTCAGCCTCGCCGTCGCCCTGGCCATCTTCAACGCGGTCCTGGCGATCATCCTCGTCACCGCCCGCATGATCTTCAGCACCGGCCGCGACACCACCTGGCCGTCCCCGGTCAGCAGGGCGCTGGCCTCGATCCACCCCCGCTTCGGCAGCCCGTGGATCGCCACCATCGGGGCCGGGCTCATCGGCGCCGGGTTCTGCTACGCCGACGAACGGTTCCTGCTGGTCGTGACCGCGACCACGATCATCGCGATCTACGCGGCGCTGTGCGTCGCGACCCTCACCGGGCGCCGCAACGGCTCGACATCGCACGCCGCCTATCGCATGCCGTGGTTCCCGGTGGCGCCGGTGCTCGCCCTGCTGGCCATCGGGTACGTCGCCTACCGCAACCTCCTCGACCCCGAGGTCGGACGGCCGAGCCTCCTCATCACCGTCGGTATCGGGATCGTCTTCGCCGCCTACTACCTGCTGGTCCTGCGCAGGCGCGGCGCGTGGGAGCTGCGCGGCGCGGCCGACGACTGACAACGTCTCTGGTGGGGACCCCGTGCCCGCGGGCACGGGGTCCGAGAGACGGCCTGGGACGCGGGAGGAGGGACCGACGTCGGGTTCACCCATCTATATGGGTAGATTTCCGGATGAGCGTGATCCAGCCGTCGAACACGGCGGATCACCGCGAGCCGGGTCCAACCCAGTGGAACCACCGCCGTGGAGTCCCGGCGGCCTTCACGCCGGGCCCCTTGAGAACGACTCGGTGTGATAGGTCACAATAACTGCGTGAGCCGTGAAACAGGAGGCACTGTGAACACCGACGACGTGCTGGCCAAGGCGCCTCTGTTCTCGGCGCTCGACCGTGAGGGCGCCGCCGCGCTGCGTACGAGTGTCTCGGAGGTCGAGCTGTCCAAGGGACAGACCCTCTTCAGCGAGAACGAGACCGGAGACCGCCTCTACGTGGTCCTCGAAGGCAAGATCAAGCTGTCCAGGACCGCCCCCGACGGGCGGGAGAACCTGCTCAGCGTGCTCGGCCCCGGTGAGATGTTCGGCGAGCTCTCGCTGTTCGACCCCCGTCCCCGTACGGCCTCGGCGACGGCGCTGACCGACGTCCGCCTCGCCGGTCTGGGCCACGACGACCTGCGCCCGTGGCTGACCGGCCGCCCCGAGGTCGCCCTGCACCTGCTGCGCGCCCTGGCCCAGCGGCTGCGCCGTACCAACGACGTGCTGGCCGACCTGGTCTTCACCGACGTCCCCGGCCGGGTCGCCAAGGCCCTGCTCGACCTGGCCGAGCGTTTCGGGCAGCGGATCGACGACGGCGTCCGGGTCCACCACGACCTCACCCAGGAGGAGCTGGCCCAGCTGGTCGGCGCCTCCCGCGAGACCGTGAACAAGGCCCTGGCCGACTTCGCCCAGCGCGGCTGGCTGCGCATCGAGGCCAAGGCCGTGGTCATCATGGACCTGGAGCGCCTGCACAACCGCTCGCGCTGACCCTCACTCGCCGAGATCGTCCAGATAGGAGAGCTGGGCGCGGACCGACATCTCCGCGGCCGGCCACAGTGACCTGTCGACCTCCGCGTAGACGACCTCGACGATCTCCCTCGCCGTCGTCGCCCCCTGCCGCCTGGCCCGCCTGATCTGGTCGAGCCGCCGCCTGCGGTGCGCGACGTAGCCGTCGAGCGCGCCGACCGGGTCGGGCAGCACCGGGCCGTGTCCCGGCAGCAGCGCCCGCGCCCCGACCTTCTCGACCGTCGCCCGCAGACGGTCGAGGGAGCGCAGATAGTCTCCGAGGTCCCCGTCCGGGGCGATCACGGTCGTCCCCCTGCCGAGTACGGTGTCCCCGGTGAGCACGGCCCCGTCCTCGGGCAGCCAGAAGCACAGCGAGTCGAACGAGTGGCCGGGCGTGCCGACGACGTGCAGTTCGAGGTCGCCGACCGTGATCACGTCTCCGTCGTCGAGCCCCTCCGTGCCGAGGCGGTGCCGGGGGTCGAGGGCCCTGACCGGGGCCCCGACCAGCTCGGCGAACCTCCTGGCGCCGCCGCTGTGGTCGTCGTGACCGTGGGTGAGCAGGACCGCCCGCACCCGGCGTTCCCGGAGGTGGCCGGCGACCCGCCGCAGATGGGCCTCGTCCTCGGGGCCGGGATCGACGACGAGCGCCTCCTCCCCGACGCCGACCACCCAGGTGTTGGTGCCCTCCAGGGTCATCGCGGAGGGGTTGGGGGCCAGGATCGCGAACGCGTTGGCGGTTCCCGACCCGTCGGGACCGTCCAGGGGGATCCGCAGCCCGCTCATCCCACACCGGGTCCGTAGTCGTCGTCGAGCACGATCCGCATCTCCCCGTCGACCTCGGCGATACCGGGCATGTAGCTCACGATCTCACGTTCGGCCGCGAGGACGCAGGCCACGGCCGGGTGCGCGGAGACCTCCCGCAGCGTGCGGTAGGTCGGGGGCATCAGCCTGATCAGCCCCCGCCGCGCCTGGTCGAGCGCGTCGGCCGGCCGTACCCAGATGACCTTGTCGGCCTCACCGCCGACGTCGCGGGTGCGCTGGCCCGGCGGGAGCGCGGCGACGAAGAAACGGGTGTCGAAGCGCCTCGGCTCGGCCACGGGGGTGATCCAGTGCCCCCAGGGGCGCAGCAGGTCGGCGCGGAGCACCAGGGAACGCCTGGCCAGGAGGTCGGTGAAGGACAGGCTCCTGTCGATCAGGGCGAGCCGATCGGCCTCCCAGTCGTCCCCGGTGGTGTCGGCCACCACCTCCCGCGCCGAGGGACCGGCGAGCAGCACGCCCGACTCCTCGAACGTCTCCCTGACCGCCGCGCACACCAGGCCGCGCGCGACGCCCTCCGACGTGCGGAAGGCCCGCGCCCACTCGGCGGGCGGCGGACCGGCCCAGGCGAGCGCCTGGTCGGCGTCCCGGGGATCGACGGAACCACCGGGGAAGACGCAGGCGCCCGCGGCGAAGGCCATGCTCGCCCTACGCCTCAGCAGGTAGACCTCGACCCCCCGGCGCGGGTCCTCACGCAGGAGGACCACGGTCGCGGCGTCCCGGGCCGGGACGGGCTCGGCCCGCCCGGCCAGGATGTCCCGTGCTCGCTCGCCCAGCTCACCGCGGAGCGGAATCCCACCCATCAGACCCCTCCGGTTTCGGCCCTGTCATCCGGTACGGCTTCCGCCCCGTCACCCGGTCAGACGACCTCGGCGACCAGTTCGACCTCGACCGGGGCGTCCAGCGGCAGTACGGCGACGCCGACCGCGCTGCGGGCGTGCTTGCCCGCGTCCCCGAGGATCTCGGCGAGCAGCTCACTGGCGCCGTTGACCACCTGCGGCTGGCCGGAGAAGGCCGGGTCGCTGGCCACGAAGCCGACGACCTTGACGATCCTGACGATGTTCGACAGGTCGCCGACCACCGACCCGACCGCGGCCAGGGCGTTGAGCGCGCAGGTCCTGGCGAGCTGGTAGGCGTCCTCCGGGCTCACCTCGGCGCCGACCTTGCCGGTCGCCAGAAGCTTGCCGTCCACCACCGGGAGCTGGCCCGAGGTGTAGACGTGATTTCCCGAACGGACCGCGGGGACGTAGGCCGCCAGCGGCGCGACGACCTTGGGCAGCGTCAGGCCGAGCTCGCTCAACCGCTCCTCCGGCGTCACTGCTTCGGCCGCTTCAGGTAGGCGACAAGCTGCTCGGGGTTGGGCCCCGGCACGACCTGGACGAGCTCCCAGCCGTCCTGGCCCCAGTTGTCGAGGATCTGCTTGGTCGCGTGCACCAGCAGCGGCACCGTCGAGTACTCCCATTGCGTCATGGGGGACACATTAGCGACAGCCGCCCCGGTGGACGGCCGTCCACGGGCTCCCACCACGCCCGTGTCCCTTTTCGGATGGATCGCCAGTGAGAATCGGCATATTCGTGGGTGGACGGTCCGGGCGAATCGGCAGGGGGCCGTTGGGTAGCCTTCGAAGCGTGAGAGCTCGTGACACCGACTGGGACGGCGTACGCCTCCATGTCGTCACCGGTAAGGGCGGGACCGGCAAGACCACCGTCGCCGCCGCCCTCGCCCTCGCGCTCGCCTCGGGCGGGCGCAGGGTCCTGCTGGTCGAGGTCGAGGGCCGCCAGGGAATCGCACAGGTCTTCGACCTGCCGCCGCTGCCGTACGAGGAGCGGAAGATCGCCGTCGCGCCGGGAGGCGGTGACGTGCACGCGCTGGCCATCGACCCCGAGGAGGCCATGCTTGACTACCTGGAGATGTTCTACGGGATGCGCAGGGCGGGCAAGGCTCTCACCAAGATGGGCGTCGTCGACTTCGCGACCACCATCGCCCCCGGTTTCCGCGACGTCCTGGTCACCGGCAAGACCACCGAGGCCGTACGGCGCAAGGGCAAGGACGGCAGGCGGATCTACGACGCCGTCGTGCTCGACGCCCCGCCGACGGGGCGGGTCGCCCGCTTCCTCAACGTCACCAGCGAGGTCGCCGGGCTCGCCAGGGTCGGACCGATCAAGAACCACGCCGACCTGGTCAACGGCGTCGTCTCCTCCCCGGAGACCGCGGTGCACTTCGTCACACTTCTTGAGGAGATGCCGGTCCAGGAGACCCTGGACGGGCTCGACGAGCTGCGGGAGGCGGGCCTGCCGCCCGGAGGGATCTTCACGAACATGGTCAGGGAGTCGCTGCTGCCCGCCTCGGTCCTCGACGCCGCGGCCAAGGGCCGCTTCGACCCGGCCGAACTGGCGCTCGGGCTGAAGGCCGCCGGGCTCGCCGAGGGCGGCGCGGACGCCGCCGCGGTGGCCGACGCCCTGGCCGAGGAGATCGCCGAGCACGCCCACCGCACCAGGCTCGAACGCCGTGAACGGCGCTCGCTGGACACCGCGGGCAGGCCCCGCTACGAGCTGCCGCTGCTGTCCGACGGGGTCGACCTGGCGGGACTCTACGAACTGGCCGAGTCGATCCACGCGCAGGGAGCGGCATGAACGAACGGTCCGGCAGGCTCAGGGCGGTTCCGGTCCTCGACCTCGACGCGATCATCGACGACCCGGGCACCAGGATCGTGGTCTGCTGCGGCTCCGGCGGCGTCGGCAAGACCACGACGGCCGCGGCGCTCGGGCTGCGCGCCGCCGAACGCGGCCGATCCGCCGTCGTGCTCACCGTCGACCCCGCCAGGCGGCTGGCCCAGTCCATGGGCCTGACCGAACTCGACAACACCCCGCGGCCCGTCGCCGGGGTGAAGGGCGAGGGCAGGCTGCACGCCATGATGCTCGACATGAAGCGCACCTTCGACGAGATCATCGAGGCGCACGCCGACCCGGAACGGGCCCGGCAGATCCTGACGAACCCCTTCTACCAGTCTCTCTCGTCGAGTTTCTCCGGCACCCAGGAGTACATGGCGATGGAGAAGCTCGGGCAGCTCCGCCGCTCCGGCGACTGGGATCTGATCATCGTCGACACCCCGCCGTCACGCTCGGCGCTCGACTTCCTCGACGCCCCCGAACGGCTCGGCCGCTTCCTCGACGGCAGGCTCATCAGGCTGCTCATGGCCCCCGCGAAGGCGGGCGGACGCAGCGCGTTCAAGCTGCTCAACGCCGGGTTCGGCCTCGTGGCGGGCGCCCTGACCAAGCTGCTGGGCGCGCAGGTGCTCAAGGACCTGCAGACGTTCGTCTCGGCCCTCGACGCCGTCTTCGGCGGCTTCAGGGCCAGGGCCGAACAGACCTACAAGCTCCTTCAGGCCCCGGGGACGGCCTTCGTCGTGGTGGCCGCGCCGGAGCGCGACGCCATGCGGGAGGCCTCCTACTTCGTGGAACGGCTGGCCGAGGAGCGCATGCCGCTGGCCGGGCTGGTGGTGAACCGGGTGCACCGGGCGCCGGCCGCCGTGCTGTCGGCCGCGCGCAGCACCGCCGCGGCCGAGGATCTGGAGACGCGGGGCGAACACGACCTCACCGCCGCCGTCCTGCGCCTGCACGCGGGCCGGATGCAACTGGCCGCGCGTGAGGACCGCGAACAGGAGCACTTCCTGTCTGCGCATCCCACGGTGCCCGTCGCCCGGGTCCCGGCGATGTCGCAGGACGTGCATGATCTGGAGGGCCTGCGCAGGGTCGGTGAACTGCTGACGGCCCAGTGACGAGGGTTCTCAGGCTCCCGGAGACCTCTTCCAGGCCTCCGGGAGCCTGACACCCCGCGGTCTTCGGGAGCCGGGCATCCCGTCTCCGGGAACCGACGTCCCGCGGACGCGCGGGTACGGCCGGCGCGGTGCGCCAGCCGTACGGGATCTGCGCGAACTCAGCCGGCGATCAGCTCGTTCGTCCGCTCGTACTCTTCCTTGGCCAACTCCAGCAGGTCACGCCAGGAGTCGACGTCCGGTCGCCGGCGTAGCAACGCCCGGCGTTCGCGCTCGGTCATCCCGCCCCACACCCCGAACTCGATGCGATTGTCCAGCGCATCGGCGAGGCACTCGGTCCGGACCGGGCATCCCCGGCAGATCAGCTTCGCCCGGTTCTGGGCAGCGCCCTGAACGAAAAGCGCGTCAGGATCCGCACCCTTACAGGCCGCACGGGAGGTCCAATCCGTGATCCACATTCGACCCCACTCCCCTTAGGTGGTCAGTCGTGACTTGGGGCCGACGGGCGCGGGCGTCGAGCCTCCGTATTCAGTTGCCGCAGAAGGAGAACGTACGCAATCAGACGTTCGGGCCGACAGACCCCGGCGGGACCAATTTCCCGCATGGTCATCGGCGGCCATCTGGCCGGTAATGACTAGTCACCTGCGTCCGATACGGGAGTGAGGCCCAGCGAAGTGGTGTTCCGTTACCGTTTGGGCTATCCGTCCGACGTACTCTTGGTGTCGTGCAAGCTCAAGGCAAAGCTCACAGGTCAGTGCTCCGTGGCATGGGCAACGTGGTGCGGTTGCTCGCCGCGGCCACCGTCACTGGCGTGCTGGTCGCCGCCGTGGCATTCCCCGCGGTCGGCGGGGCGGGGCTGACGGTCAAGTCGGCCACGGAGGAGTTGCACCTGCTCCCCGAGGAGCTGAAGGAACCTCCGCTCGCGGAGAAGACCACTCTGCTCGACGCGAACGGCAAGCAGTTCGCCCAGTTCTACTACGAGAACCGCGAGTCGGTGAAGCTCGACGAGGTCTCCGACATCATGAAGACCGCGATCGTCGCGATCGAGGACTTCCGGTTCTACGAGCACGGCGCGATCGACCCCGAGGGCACACTTCGCGCGGCCATGAAGAACTTCAGCGGGGGCAGCGTCCAGGGTGGTTCCTCGATCACCCAGCAGTACGTCAAGCTCGTGCTGCTCAACGCGGCCGAGACTCCCGAGGAGCAGAGCGCCGCGATCGAGCAGACCCTCGAACGCAAGCTGAACGAGCTTCGCTACGCGCTGGCCATCGAGGAGAAGTACACCAAGTCGGAGATCCTTGAGCGCTACCTCAACATCGCCTACTTCGGTGCCGGAGCCCATGGCATCCAGGCCGCGGCCAAGCGCTTCTTCGGCAAGGACGCCTCCAAGCTGAACCTCGTCGAGGCGGCGACGCTGGCCGGGGCCGTGCAGAACCCCAACAGGACCGACCCGAACGTGGGCAAGGCGAGCCGTGAGCGACTGCTCGACCGGCGCAACATCGTCCTGAACCGGATGGCCGAGCTCGGCAAGATCACGACGCAGGAGGCCGCGGAGGCGAAGGCCAAGAAGCTGGGCTTCAAGGACGTCCCGGTTCCCGGCGGCTGCGACGTGAGCTCCTACCCCTACTTCTGCCTCTACGCGCAGAACGAGTTGCTCAACGACGAGTCCTTCGGCAAGACCCCCGAGGAGCGCAAGAGGCTGCTCCAGCGGGGCGGTCTGACGATCAAGACGACGCTCGACCCGAAGATGCAGTCCGCGTCCGAAAAGGCCATCAGGAAGTTCGTCAAGGCCAGTGACAAGCCGGTCGCCGCGCAGGCGATGGTCGTGCCCGGCACCGGCGCCATCAAGGCGATGGCCGCCAGCCGCGACTTCGGGCGCAACAAGAAGAAGAACCAGATGAGCTACAACCTGGCGGGCGACAGCCAGCACGGTGGCGGCACCGGGTTCCAGGCGGGTTCGACGTTCAAGGTCTTCACCCTGCTCACGGCGCTGAACAAGGGCTTCAAGATCAACGACGGTTTCAGCACCGGCGCCGGCTACAGCGCCTCAGGCTATGGCTCCTTCCGCGACTGCAAGGGCAACCCGGTCGGCATCCCCAGCCACACCGTGCAGAACTCCAGCGAGGGCGAGGGCGGCTTCAACACGCTGCTCACCGGCACCCGGAACTCGGTCAACACCTTCTTCATGCGTCTTGAGGAGGAGGTCGGCCTCTGCGACGTGGTCAAGACCGCCAAGAGCCTCGGCATCAAGCGGGCCGACGGCGACAAGCTCAAGGAGGTCGAGACCTTCACCCTCGGCGTCAACGAGATGGACCCGGTGACGGTCGCCGCGGCCTACGCGGGCATCGCCGCGCGCGGCGCCTACTGCAAGCCGATGGCCATCACCGAGATCCGCGACCGCGACAACAAGGCCACGCAGTACAAGCCGAAGTGCCAGCAGGTCCTGGACGAGAAGGTCGCCGACGCCGCCGCGCACATCATGTCCGGGGTGTTCACCAAGGGCACGATGAGCCAGTACGGCGGCATCGGCCGTCCCGCGGCCGGCAAGACCGGCACCACCGACGGCTACACCGCCGCCTGGTTCGCCGGGTTCACCCCCGACCTCGCCTCCTCCGTCAGCCTCGGCGACCCGCGTGGCGCCTTCCAGCACGACCTGACCGGCGTGACCATCGGCGGCACCTACTACCCCTACGTGTACGGCGCCACGATCTCGGGACGGATCTGGAAGTACTCCATGATCGACGCGCTGAAGGGCGTGGATCCGACACCCTTCACCGCGGTGGACAAGGACCGCTTCGGTGGTTGCACCAGGTGCGCCCCCAAGCCGCCGCCGAAACCGGACAAGCCCGGTGACGGCCCCGACCGGGGCCGTGGCGGCGCCGACCGCCCCGACGACAACGGCACCATCGAGAACGACGGCAACGGCGGCTGGTTCGGCGGCCGGGGCAAGAACAAGAAGGGCGACTCCAACCGTCCCATCGGTCGCTGAGCGGCCCGCACACGGCCGGAGTCCCTCCCCGATCGGGGAGGGACTCCGGCCGTTTCGTGACTCTCAAGCCCGCCGTACAGCTCCGTACGGGCCGGCGCCCTCAGGGCCGCCGGCGGCTCCGCACGGGGTGGGCACCGCCCGACGGACGGCTCCCGTACAGGATCGGCACCCCCAGCCCGCGCTTCTCAGCCCGTACTCCCAGTCCGCGCTTCTCAGCCCGTACTCCCAAAGCCCGCGCTTCTTCAGTCCGCGCTTCTCAGCCCGCCAGACGGCTCCGTACGGCCTGCGCGACCCTGCCGCCCTCGGCCCGGCCCGCGACCTTGGGGGTCAGGACCTTCATGACCTGCCCCATGGCCTGCGGCCCCGAGGCGCCGCTCTCCGTGACGGCCTCCTCGACCAGCGCCGCGAGCTCCTCGTCGGACAGCTGGGCGGGGAGGTACTCCTCAAGGACGGCCTGCTCGTCCACCTCGGCCTGGGCCTGCTCGGTACGGCCGGCGCCGCTGAACGCCTCCGCCGCCTCACGGCGCTTCTTGGCCTCCTTGGTCAGCACCTTGACGATCTCCTCGTCGGAGAGCTCGCGAGCGGCCTTGCCCGAGACCTCCTCGACGTTCACGGCCGCCAGGGCCATGCGGATCGTACGGGTGCGGACCTCATCCCTGCTCTTCATGGAGGCCGTGAGGTCGGCCTTCAACTTGTCCTTCAATGCGCTCATGCGGTCCATCTTGCCGTCTTGACCGCCTCGTTGTATCGCAGGTTTCCTGCGGGGGGTCGTTCGTCGGGCATGATGAGAAGGTGAGGAAAGCAGCCGCGGTGCCCCTGTCCCTGATCGGTCTCGGCCTGACCGGCCTCGCCTACGCCTCGGTCGTCGAGCGCAACACCTTCCGCCTGCGGCGTTTCGACGTGCCCGTTCTCGAACCCGGCCAGCGGCCCGTGCGTGTCCTGCACCTGTCCGACCTGCACCTCACCCCTGGCAGGCGGATGCTCATCAACTGGGTCCGCTCGCTGGGCGCCCTCAAGCCCGACCTGGTGGTCAACACCGGCGACTCCATCGCGCACCCCGACGCCGTCGGCCCCCTCATGCACGCCCTCGAACCGCTGCTGTCGCGACCCGGCCTGTTCGTCTACGGCTCCAACGACATGTACGAGCCGATCTTCAAGAACCCCATGCGCTACCTGTGGCGCACCTCGAAGGGCGACCACGGCAGGAAGATCCCCTCCCTGCCCTGGGAGGAGCTGGGCACCGCCATGTCCGACGAGGGCTGGCTGAACATGAACAACACGACCGCCCGTCTCAAGGTCGGCGATCTCGACGTGGCCGTCGGCGGCATCAACGACTCCCACATCAACCTCGACCGCTACGACGAGATCGCCGGGCCCGCCCCGGCGGAGGCGGATCTCCGTCTGGGCGTGATGCACTCCCCCGAGCCGCGCAACATGTCCCGCTTCGCCGACGACGGCTATCAGCTGCTGCTCGCGGGCCACACCCACGGCGGCCAGGTCTGCGTGCCGTTCTACGGCGCCCTGGTCACCAACTGCGGCATCGACAGGGCCCGGGTCAAGGGGTTGAGCAGGCACGAGTCCGCCTTCCTCCACGTCTCGGCGGGCCTGGGCACCAGCCCCTTCTCCCCCGTGCGTTTCTCCTGTTTCCCCGAGGCCAGTCTGCTGACCCTGGTGCCCCGGCCTAGAGGTGACGCAAGCACGCGCGAAGTCCGCTAGACTTTCCGAAGCACGAGCAAAACGGCGTGCACCGGGGTGTAGCGCAGCTTGGCAGCGCGCTTCGTTCGGGACGAAGAGGTCGTGGGTTCAAATCCCGCCACCCCGACAGTGTTTGGCCAGTTGAAGGGCCACTTCCGATCTACGGAAGTGGCCTTTTCGCTTTTCTGCGTGTCTAATCGCGCGACTAGGCCTCTGATTCACCTCCGAAAATGCGGTCCATGGCGACGGCCCCGCCCTGGAGAACGGGCCGGATCCGCTTCCGGTAGACGGCCTCCGTCACGGACGTGCCGCTGTGGCCGACCAACCGGAAGATCTCCTCCAGGGGGATGCCGTTGTCGGAGAGCAGCGAGACGAAGCTGTGCCGAAGCTCTCGGGGCGTCCGCTCCCCGGGTTCACGCCTTCTGCGTCCTTGATGGCGTTCCGGAAGTCGCGCCGGACGTTCGCGGCGTCGAGCGACGTCCCCTTAGCGGAGGCGAACACGAGCCCGATTGCCGACCAGGAGTCGCCCTGATCCTTCCGGTGTTGCTGAACAACGTCCACACACCGCTTGAGGAGGGCGAGCGCTCGCCGGGACTTCCGGGCCTTGGTGGTCTCCACCGGCCCGTACCGAACGCCAGACGGCCAGGTGCGGCGGCACGGGCGGACGCGGAACGCGGCTTCCCCGGACGAAGCGCTACGACGACGCCACCGCACTCTTCGCGGTCATGGGGTAGGCGCGACTTCGCCGCCTGCTCCATCCGGCGGTGAACGCTATCTGTGATGCGTCGTGCGGCCTCCTGAGCTGGACCCTCTCAAGCCGTGCAGCTGCAGGAGACGGCCGACTCGCCAGCTGAGGGCCGCCGGCGTTCACCGCGGCGTCCTGCGAGTGTTCGCTGAAGCGTTCACGCTGCTGCTGCCATGTTCAGGGTCTGGCGTTCACGGCGTTCGCGGACCAGCGCATCAGCCCGTTCACGGGCGTGGCGCTCCTGCTGTTCGCGCGTCTGGTGTTCACGCTCGGCGTGCTCGCGCTGTTCGCGTTCACGGCGCTCACGATCAGCCCGCTCCTGCTGTTCACGGGGCGTTTCGTCTCATGGTGACGTCGCTGCTCCAGCATGACGCACCTGGCGTTCGCGGCATTCGTGAACACGCTGCCGCTCGGCTTCGGCGTACCGTTCACGTCTGATCCGATCGAGCGCCCTGGCGGTAAGCGAGACCAGTCTTAGCCGTCACGTTCGGCGGCAGCTGGGCGACCACGTGAACAGCAGCCCCGGCAAGAGAGGATGGATTCGCAGGTGTGGGTGGGAGCGTCGGCCGTGTGCGCAGCAGTGGCGGTGAGGGCACGGGCGGCCTGTCACCGGTTTTCTTCCGATGGTCCTCGCGGGTGATGCCGGTGGTTCACCCGTTTTCGCCTCGCCCTATCTCCCGGGAACTCGGGATCTCCTTGCCGACTGTTCGCAGTCACCAGTCCCAGCCGCACTGGTGTCACGACGATAGGCCAATCACTCAAAGTGCCTTAATAAATACACTGAGTGAGGATAATGGGAGCTCGGAGTCCACGATCGAGAGAAGGCCTACATGCGTTCCCTTGCCCTGTTTGCGGCCCTCGCCGCCGGTGCCACTCTCGCCACCGCCACGCCCGCTGCGGCCCACACCCTTCGCGCCCCTGACCCACGTTGCCCCGACGATGCGGTCTGCTTCTGGACCCATCCCGGGTTCGACGGCGACCGGCAGGTCGTCCACCCCGTCCCCGGGCCGCGCCCGTGCGTTCCCACGCCCGACACCCACGCGGCATCCGCCGTCAACAACACCCGCTTCTCACGGCTGCTGTACGTCGACCCCGACTGCGCCAGCCGGCCTGTCGCGTTCATCCCGGCGGGCGGGAGCAGGCCCTTCCTCGATCCCCCCATCGCCGCCTGGCGGTGACCCGCCGCTTGGCCGGCTGCGCTCTGCTCGGCGGGCCCGGGCGCTGGGGCAAGGCTCGTGCAACCAGGTACACGCGATTGCATTGACCAGGTCGTCGGGCTGAATCAACAAGCAGAAATTTTGACTCTGTCCCGTTTCCCAGAGCGGCCCGTTTCCCCCGTATTCCGGCGGCACCTCTAAAAGTGCCCCGTACGGCCCACGCACCCCCAACTCGACCGGCCCTCGTTCGGGGGTGTGACCCCGTGACTCCCCGTGACCCTCTGGCGGAACAGGGGTGAAAGGGCCTCAGGAGGTGGGTGGCGGGAGTGGGGTGTGACCCGCGCACCGGGTCACACCCTTCCTGTTCGTGCTGGTCAAGGGGGTCACAGGGGGGCCACACCGGGGTGTGCGGGTCACACCCAGGGGTGTGACCCCCTCCCACGGCCCCGGCCAAGCTGAGGACTCGTCGCGCGGGCGGCGTGCGCAACGGGCGGAGGCCGGGTCGCGCGGCTGCGCGTACGGGGAGCCGTCCGCCCCGTCGATGATCTTGTCACGGGGGTTGTCACGGGTGGCTGTCACGGCTGTCACGCCGACGGGTGTCACGGTGTCACACCCCCGCTGACCTGTAACTCCCATCCCCAGCCCCTCCCCGTGACAACACCCGTCGCACGAGGCGACCCCAACCCCCTCCTGCCCGCCCCTCCGAAAGGGGCCAGGGAAGCGGCCACAGGGGGTGTCTGACGGCCGGGCGTGTTTCCCCGGTAACGCGCGCGAGAGCGTCTGACGCCCTCTGGCGGCCCGCCTGACGCCTGCCCTGGCGCCCGTCTGACGGTCCGGCGGTACCGGCCGAACGGCCCCCTGGGGAGTCCCCTGAGGGTGTGTTCATGATCGTTTGGCACCCCTGGGGGTGCCAGGGGCGGGGGTTGGGGGAGGGAGTTACAGGTCAAAGGGGTGCCACACCATCGTGGCACCCCTCTGGCACCCGGTGTGGCACCCTCCTGGCACCCCTGTGGCAGGGGGCTGGCACCCCCGTGGCACCCCTCCAGCCCGGACCGTGGCACCCGGTGTGGCACCCCTGGCAGGAAGATCAAAAACATTCGGGCGTGCATCCCACGCGCAGCCGTACCCGCGAGAAGCGCGGCCTGCGTGACCTGGCCATCGCTGGAGCACGGGGATCACCCCCGCCGATTTAGGCCGGAGTGGAAGGGCGATGCACAACCACCGCATCCTGCGGGTCGAAGCAGACCAAGCCGTACTGACCCGTGAGCCCCAGCACAAACTGAGTCACTTCGCTCGACCTGGACCAGACCGTGCTTATGATCACGTGGCTGCCGGTCACCCACGGGCTCACGCTCCAAGGCGAGTCCTCTATCTGCTCATCGGCCAAGTCCTCCAGCGCCGGGAACTGCTCCAGCAGCGCCTGAGCGAAGCGCTGCACTCCAGGATCATCCCGCACCGACGCAGCGTTCTCCTCGCACAGCTCCTCATAGATTCGCATGGCTTGAGCATCACTGATGGACTGCGGAATAGCCCACACCCCAAGATCAAAACTCACGACGCAGGAACCCTTCTACAAGCGCAGACGTGTTTCCTCTGGAGGATATGAGTACTCCAACCCGACGACTTCCTGTTGAAGCTAACTACACCACTCGTTTAGCTGCCGAACAGGGCCTAAACAAAAGATTCTGCTAGTTCAGAGAAGGACCATCCCCGCGCGCGGGGAGCACTAGGTGCCTTTGAGTTTGGCGTCGCGCTGGTAGGGACCATCCCCGTGTGCGCGGGGAGCACTATGACAGTCGCGGCGCCTTCAGGCACGTGCAGGGACCATCCCCGCGTGCGCGGGGAGCACCCTCGCCGACCTGCGGGGTTGTCGGCGGGAGGCGCCGAAATCCATCACTTCCATCGACTTGGACATTATGGACGTCTTAGCTATTGAAGACATATGGACACAAAGGGGATCTGGTGGTTCTGGATGGTTAGGGGCGAGGGTCGTGAGGTGGATGGAGCTTCCGTTCTGGGCTTGCGCTTCAGGGGGTATTTCGCTTTATCGCACGCTAGCTTGTGATTGATGTCGTCCTGGCGAACTTCATGATGTGTCCGAAATGTCCAAGTCGATGAAAGTGATGAATTTCCACCCTTCCCGCCGACAAACCCGCAGGTCGGCGAGGGTGCTCCCCGCGCACGCGGGATGGTCCCCGGTCCAGGTGAAGGATCAGGTGTTCCTGCCCAGTGCTCCCCGCGCACGCGGGATGGTCCCACGAGGAAGAAGACAATGGCTTCCGTGAACATGGTGCTCCCCGCGCACGCGGGGATGGTCCCTGCGCACGTGGGGATATGTGCCGGTGGCGGCAGACAGGCTCGTGGGGTGCTGTGTGTCGAACCGCGTGACAACGCCGGGGAACCTTTCCGGACGTCCACGGGTGCTCAGGGACTCTATGGCCCTGGTCGGAGGGTGAATCACTCAAGGTCCGGGACGTTCGCGGTTCCTTCGTGGGCGAAGAGGTCGTGGGTTCAAATCCCGCCACCCCGACAGTGTTCGGCCAGTTGAAAGGGCCTGATCTGATTATCGGATCAGGCCCTTTCGCTGTCTCCGGGGGAAATCCGGAAGGCGTTTTCCCGCTTGCCGTTCCTGTGGTTTCCCGTCCATTGTTCCCGGGTGTTCCCGGAGGCTTTTCCCTGCCCGCCGCCTGACGGGAGAGGTTCTTCCGCCCCCGGGCCTTGGTGTTATCGGGTGGCATGACCCTGGACGGCACGACGCCCCGCGGCCGCCGGGGACCTCGGGGCGTCGTCGTCGCGTTTGGCGTGGTTGTCAGCCCCTGATCTCGACGTTGCCGCCGATCATGGTGGCGGGCGGGCACCAGGTGCTGGAGGAGGCGGTGGTGGGTACCCACGCGCCGAAGTTCTTCAGGACGGTCTGGCCGTCCCGGTAGAGGCAGACGGCCCTGTGCTCACCCGTACCGCCCGAGCAGTAGGTCGTGACGGCGCCGTTGTAGGGGTAGGTCGGCCGGCATCCGATGGGCGCCGCGGTCGCGGGGGCGGCGGCTGCCAGGGTTCCGGCGCCAAGCGCCACTGCGAATACGGCTGCGGCGGACAGGTTGCGAATTCCCACTGGGTGGTTCCTTGCGGTTTGGGGGGGTTAACGCGACCAAGGTGATCATTAGTCACCAGTGGATGTGGAGATCATATTTGCCGATATTTCGGCCCTATGGTTGATACGTCCATGGTGTTTTGTCCTGGCGTAATCACCCCAGCCCGAGAAGGGCGGCGCGTTTCCGCCGTACGACTCGAAATCCGTGAACCCCGGCGACACCCGCGCCGAGCAGGGCGGACTCGCGGACCGCTTACGCACGGGTGGAGTGATGACTTCCTCACTGTGACGGTAAGTGTTCACAAAACTACAAATAGTTACGGTCGTGGAAGTATCCACCCTCCAGAGCGCCCTGACCCCGGCGCAGATGAGGAGATCATGATGACGACACGACGGCTCCTGACCGGGACGTACTGGGCGGACACGGTCGAACGGATGATCAGGGCGGCGGCCTCCAGCGCCCTGGCGGCGCTGACCGCCAGGCAGGCCGGGCTGTTCGACGTCGCCTGGACCGCGGTGGTCTCGGTGGCGGGCATGGCGGCGGTGGTCAGCATGCTGACCTCGGTCGCCGCGGGCACGACCGGCGACCCGCAGACCGCCGGGTTCACCACCGGCGCCCGGAAGGGCGTGAACCCGTAACCCTCGACGCCTCGTCACGACCGCCAGAGCTCGCAGGACGCGATCGGCTAATTTGTCGGTCCTCATCCGTACGGTCCTTTCGGACACCACCCGCCGAGGGGTTCAGCCGACATGTGAGGATCCGGCACGATGGACGATCTCGTACTTCCCGAACCGCGCGTCCCGCTTCCGGCCGGGCGCCTCATGACGGCGGACCCGTCCATGTCGGACGAGACGACCGCGGCCCAGCCGTACGCGCCGGTCTTCTGGATGAGCGAGCGTCCGGTCGGCGGTGAGGTCTGGGCCGCGTGTCGCGCCGAGCACCCCCGGTCCGGATTGTGGCCCCTGCTCCTGTTGCACGACCTGAGAGACGGTGACGGCCGGCCGTGGGAGCAGGGTGAGCTGACGCCGACGCCCGTGTCGGCGATCGACGGGTACGACGTCGCCGACTTCATGGTGAAGACGTGGGCGGAGTTCGAGGAGCTTGAGACGTTCCGCCGCACGCGTCCCGGCCTCGCGGCGCCCGGCGTCTCCGTCACCGATCCGGACGAGGCCGCCGACCGACATGCCCGGCTGTTCGACGGGCAGCACGGCCATCTGGGCCTGGTGCCCGCCGCGCGCGGCGCGGACGCCCTGACCGCGATCGGCTGGACGGGGCCGTGCAACCACAGCGACATGCCGCCCCTGTCGGCGGTGTTGCGCAGTTGGGAGAGTCGCTTCGGCGCTCGCGTGGTCGCGGTCGGCTTCGCCACCCTCTATCTCAGCGTGGCCGCGCCGCCCAGCACCGTGGAGCACGCCCTGCACGTCGCGGCGGAGCATTTCGCGTTCTGTCCGGACAACATCCAGCAGGGCGGCAGTCCGTACACCCTTGAGGCCTACGCGCGGGAGCTCGTCGGCGTCGACACCTGGGCCTTCTGGTGGGACTGACGGCCCTCACGCACCGGTCTCCTCAGGTCCTCAGGCCCGCCACGAGGAGTTCGACCAGGCGGCGCGCGTCGTAGCGGGGATCGCCGCCCGCGCCGATGCAGAGGTTTCCGATGCCGCGCATGAGCTCGTAGGCCTGAATGTCCGATCGGATCTCACCGGCACCGGCCGCGGCGTCGAGCAGCCGGCCGCATACGGGCACGAGACGGTCGATGAAGTAGGCGTGCAGCGTGTCGAAGCCGGGGTTGTCCGGCTGCAGCACGGCGGCGAGACCGTGTTTGGTGACCAGGAAGTCGACGAAGAGGTCGATCCATCGCTCCAGCGCGGCGTACGGCGTCGCGCCTGAGGCCAGCAGGGCCGGTCCGGCCTCGGCGCACGCCTCGACCTGGTGCCGGTAGACGGCGATGATGAGGTCCGCCCGCGTCGGGAAGTGGCGGTAGATCGTGGCCGTCCCGACGCCCGCCTTGGCCGCGATGTCGCGTACCGGCGCCTCGACGCCCGAGGTGACGAAGATCGCGGCGGCCGCGTCGAGCAGGGCCTCCTTGTTGCGCTGGGCGTCCGCCCGCTTGGGCCGGGCCGTACTCCCCGCGTTCTCGTCGCTGTTCTTCACCGCGCCGTTCCCTCCGCCGTCGAGCTTGCTAAACGGGACAACGTTCCATATCGTTAATCGGGACAGCGTCCCGTTTATTCATGATGGCAGAACGGGTCCCGATGTCCAAGCTCCCCACCCTTGACGGAAGGAACACGGCCATGCAGTACCGCACCTTGGGCCGCACCGGTGTGCAGGTCAGCTCCCTCGCGCTCGGCGCGATGAACTTCGGCAAGATCGGCCGCACCACCCAGGAGGAGGTCACCGCCATCGTCGACGCCGCCCTCGACGGCGGGATCAACGTCATCGACACCGCCGACATGTACAGCGCGGGCGAGTCGGAGGAAATGGTCGGCAAGGCCGTCGCCGGCCGCCGCGACGACATCGTGCTGGCCACGAAGGCGGCCATGCCGATGGGCGAGGAGCGCAACCACCGGGGAGGCTCGCGCCGCTGGCTGGTCACCGCGCTGGACGACAGCCTGCGCCGCCTCGGCGTCGATCACGTCGATCTCTACCAGATCCACCGCTGGGACCCGAGCGCCGACGACGAGGAGACGTTGTCGGCCCTGACCGACCTGCGACGCGCGGGGAAGATCCGCTACTTCGGTTCCTCGACCTTCCCCGCGTACCGCATCGTGCAGGCCCAGTGGGCCTCCCGCGAGAACCATCTGGGCCGTTACGTCACCGAACAGCCCAGTTACTCGATCCTGCAGCGCGGTGTCGAGGCCCACGTGCTGCCCGTGGCCGAGCAGTACGGACTCGGTGTGCTGGCGTGGAGCCCGCTGGCCTCCGGCTGGCTGTCGGGCGCGATCCGTGAGGGCAAGGAGATCACCACCAGCCGCTCGACGTTCATGCCGCAGCGTTTCGACACCGCGATCCCCGCCAACCGCGCCAGACTCGACGCCGTCGAACGACTGGCCAAGGTCGCCGACGAGGCAGGGCTGACCATGATCCAGCTCGCGCTCGGGTTCGTGACCGCGCATCCCGCCGTGACCGGCGCGCTCATCGGTCCCCGCACGCTGGACCACCTGCGCTCGCAACTCGACGCCGCGGACACGGTGCTCTCCGCCGACGTCCTCGACGCGATCGACGCGATCGTCGCCCCCGGTGTCGATCTGGCCCCGCACGAGAAGTTCGACACCCCGCCCGCGCTGCTCGACCCGTCGCTGCGCCGCCGCTGACCCTCCGGTCCTCCCTCAGAGCGTGATGGCGTCGGCCGCCTGCCGTACGCTCTCCGGCGAGGCGCCCTGGCCCGGGTTCTCCAGGGCGAGGGCCTGGTTGCGCGTGACGAAGGGGCGCACGCGCCGCTCGTAGCGCTCGAACGCCCCGGCGGGTTCCCTGCCGAGTTCCTCTGCCAGCACGTACGCGCCGACCATGGCCAGGCTGGTGCCCTGACCCGACAGGGGTGAGGCGCAGTATCCGGCGTCCCCCACCAGCGTGACCCTGCCATGGGACCAGTTGTCCATCCTGACCTGGGCCAAGGCGTCGAAGTAGAAGTCGTCGGCCTTCCACATGGCCTCGATCAGCCGGGGAGTCTCCCAGCGCAGGGACGAGCAGTGCTCCTCGACCAGGCGCTTGTTCCGGTCGACGTCACGGGGGTCGTAGTCGATCACCCCGGCCTCGAAGCCCAGGTTGACCCGCATCACATCGGTGTCCCTGTCACTGAACAGGCCATAGCCCGCCCCTCCCTCGTGGTGCCAGACCTGCCAGTGGTCCAGTCCCAGGAAGTTGGGGGCGGTGTAGATGGAGACGTAGGTGCCAAGGTGGTGCAGGAAGCGGTCCTCGGGGCCGAAGACCAGGTCACGGACGTTCGAGTGCAGGCCGTCGGCCCCCACCACGTAGTCGTAACGGTCCCGGGCGCCGCTCTCGAACGTGACGTCCACGCCGTGTTCGTCCTGGTCGACGGCGGCGATCGAGTCGCCGTACAGGTAATCGGCGTCGGTCGCCCCGATGACGATGGCGGTCAGGTCGTCACGCAGGATCTCGATGTCCGGACTGTCGAACCGGCCTCCGCTGATCGTCTCCTCGGTGCTGCGCATGATCTCGTTGCCGTCTCCGTCGACCATCGACATACCGCGCATGGTGGTCCGGACGGCCCTGGCCTGTTCCAGGACGCCCATCCGCTCGGCCACGGTCAGCGCCGCCCCTCGGATGTCGACGGCCTGGCCTCCCGTGCGTGGGGCGGGGGCACGCTCGACGAGCGTCACCTCGGCACCGTGCTCACGCAACCGGTTGGCCAGGACGGGACCGCCGACGCCCACGCCGGAGATGAGAACCCTCATGAGACACCCCTGTCTGTTGACGTTGTACGCGACATGGACCGTACGATGTACAAACAGCGGATAACAAGGGAATCTCATAGGTTCTGTACTAGTACAGGGGGCACGATGACCCAACCGCCCCACGCGCGTATCGCCGCCGACGTCAAGCGCCGCATCGCCGACGGCAGACTCCGTGAAGGTGACCGGGTGCCCTCGACCAGGCAGCTCGCCAGAGACTGGGGGGTCGCTCTGGCCACCGCGGCCAAGGCCCTGACCCTCCTGGCCCGGGAGGGCGTCGTGGTCGCCGAGCCACGGGTCGGCACGGTGGTCGCGAAACCCCGGGGTGGCGAGGCGTCCCCCCGGCGCCCGGTGGCGCCGGGTGTGGACCTGACCCGTGAACGCGTCGTACGGGCCGCCATCGACATAGCCGACGCCCAGGGGTTCTCCGAGCTGACCATGCGCGGCGTCGCGGACCGGGTCGGCACGGCCACCATGTCGCTCTACCGGCACGTGGGCGGCAAGGACGACCTGGTCCTGCTGATGATCGACGCGGTGGTCGAGGAGTTCCCCCTGCCCGCGGACCCTCCGTACGGCTGGCGCGCCCGCCTGGAGACGTCCGCGCGTCTGCAGTGGGCCGCCTACCGCGCGCATCCGTGGCTGGTCAAGGTGACCTCGCTGACGAGGCCGGTGCCCTCCGCCAGCCTCCTCAAGCACACCGAATGGGCCTTCGGCGCGCTGCGGGACACCCCGATCGACGCCGTGACCAAGATGCACGTGCACACCCTGCTCTACAGCTTCGTGCAGGGCATCGCGGTCAACATCGAACGCGAACGGCAGGCGCTCGCCTCCACCGGGCTCACCCAGGACGAGTGGATGGACGGTCAGGAGGACCGGCTACGGACGATCTTCGAGGCCGGGAGGTATCCCAACTTCGGCCAGGTCGTCGACGACCTGGCCGGCGACTTCGACCTCGACCTCGACCACCTCTTCCACTTCGGCCTGACCGCGCTCCTCGACGGCCTCACGGGGATCGTCGAGAGAGGCTGACGTTTCTTTCCGCGTGACACGGAAGTCAGGGGCGGGGTCCGAAAGCCTGACGGTGTGGTGAGGGTGATCTTTGGGGGGATGGGTGGATAGTTGGACAATCATCCTTTTTACGGAAGGACACCCCCCATGTCCCTGATCAAGCGCCTTACCCTCACCGCAGCCGCTGCGGCCCTCGCCGGGCCGCTGCTGATGGTTCCGGCCGCGCACGCCGCCGGAACCTACACCTGTGACAGCGGGACCTTCTTCGAGCGGAGTCTCCCCGGAAGCACCCCCCTCTGGCACGTCTGGGGCAATCCGTGCACGGGTTCGGGTGACGGAGGAGCCAGCGTGATCACCATCTTGTCCGGCTCACACGCGGGCACCTACCAGTGTGACGCGGCGAAACTGCTCAGCCCCACCTGGGTCGTGGGAAGCACCTGCGTCAAGCTGTGACCTCCTGAACGACCCGTCCTGTCGAAGTCCGTGGCCGGAGCGGGAGACACCCCAGGTCCGCTCCGGCTCCGGCTCACGGTCGAGCCGGTCACAGAAGGGACTGACCGATCAGTTCCTTCATGATCTCGGTGGTCCCGCCGTAGATGGTCTGGACCCGGGTGTCCACGAACGCACGGGCCACCGGGAACTCCCGCATCACGCCGTAACCCCCGTGGAGCTGGACACACCTGTCGACCACGCGTTGGCACAGCTCGGTGTTCCACCACTTGGCCATGGCGGCCTCCTCCGAGGTGAGGCGTCCGGCGTCGTGTTCGGCCACGCAGCGGTCGGTGAAGGCGCGGGCGACCGTGAGCGCGGTCCTCAGCTCGGCGAGCAGGAAACGGTTGTACTGGTGACGTCCGATCGGCCGTCCGAAGACCTCGCGTCTGCCGCAGTAGGTCAGGGTCTCCTCGAAGAGCCGTTCGGCGGTGGCCAATGCCGAGACCGCGAGCATCACCCGTTCCTGCCGAAGGGTCCTGATCAGGTAGGCGAAGGCACGGTCCTCACGACCGAGCAGGTTCTCCACCGGGATCTCCACGTCCGAGAGGAAGAGCTCGACGGTGTCGAGCGCGCGCATCCCGATCTTGTCGAGCGTCCTGCCCCTGGTCACCCCGACCCTGGTCGGCTCGACCACGAAGACACCGGCGTCGGAGGGCCGTTCCCCGGTGCGGGCGACGACCAGCACGAGGTCGGCCGTGGCACCGTTCGAGACGAAGGTCTTCTGCCCGCTGAGCACGTAGCGGTCGCCGTCCCGCACCGCCCTGGTCCGGATGCGCCGCAGGTCACTGCCCGCGTCCGGTTCGCTGATGGCGACGGCCGTGACCAGCTCACCCGAGCAGAAGCCGGGCAGCCAGCGCAGCCGCTGCTCCGGAGTGGTGTGCGTGCGCAGGTAGAGGCCGCAGATCTCGTTGTGCAGGGAGAGCGCCGGGGCGTGGGCTCCGGCGCGGGCGAACTCCTCTCCCAGCACCGCGTGGTAGCGGTAGTCGGCGACGCCCGCCCCGCCGTACTCCGGGTCGACGTCGAGGCCGAGCAGGCCGTGCTCGCCCGCGCGCAGCCACACGGCCCGGTCGGCGGCGCCGTGTTCCTCCCACCGTTCCAGGTTCGGGGTGACCTCCCTGGCGACGAAGGTCCGCACGAGGTCGCGGAACTCCTCGTGCTCCCGGGTGAAGAGGTCACGACGCATCGAGAACCCGATCCCGTACGGCCGCCGCCCGCCAGGAGGGCAGGATGTCGCGTAGCCGGTTCATCATCGCCTGGCAGTAGGCGGCGTTGTGCTCCAGGCTGCGGTGGCGCGGATAGGGCATCTTCCTGCGGCCTCGATGATCGACGACGTACCTCCCGGGATCCGTGGAGCCTTCGACGAAACCCGCTTCGGCGAGTGCCCCCACGGCGGCCTCCGGCAGGTCGACCACGAGCCGGTAGCGGTCCCTGTCCACGATCCGCACCTGCGAGAGCGGCACCGCGGGTGCGGAGACGGCCTCCCGGTACACGTACGGCCTGGCCACCAGGTCGAGTTCGAAGACGGCGCGCAGCGCGGGATCGGCCAGCCAGCCCTGTTCGCCGAGGAAGTCCTCAAGCAGGGTGTCCATCTCCGCCCGGTGGGAGTGCAGCACCATGTGCAGGACCTTGCCGATGTTGTTGAGGTCGTAGTTGCCCAGCCCGCGCACCGACTCGGCGAAGAACGCGCAGATCTCCGTGTCGGTGCGGCGGCGGTAGTGGTCGGCGGCGCGGACGAGGAAGTCCTCGTAGGAGCAGACGCCGCTCCGGTCGAGTTCCCTGGCGACGTGGAAGGCGGCGCGGGCGTTGTAGAGGCTGATGACCGCGTAGTAGAACCAGGCCCCGGCCTGGAAGTCCTCGCGGGTCACCCACTTGGTGGCCACGACCACGTCCGCCTCGGCCACGGGGTCGTCGACCCGTACGGTCTCGATGCCCAGCGCCTCCCGCGTGCCGTACATGGGGGTGTTGCGCAGCAGCAGTTGCGGATAGGCGACGACGGCGTCGGCCCCGGTTCTGCACACCTTGGCGATGCCCGCCTGGAAGGACTTCAGGGTCTCGCCGGGCAGCGGCCAGATCAGCTCGGTGTAGGAACTGATCTGCTTCTCGTGCAGCTTGAGCTGGAGCTCCACATAGGTGGACTCCTTGATGTTGGCGCGCTGCACGATCTCAAGCGTCTGCGGGCTCAGCGTCTGCAGCGAGACCGGCTGGCTGGTCAGCAGGCCGCCCTCCACGAGGATCTCGGTGATCTCGGTGACCCGGTCGGGACGGTTCTTCGCCGCCTGGATGGCGATCATCATCGGGTAGCCGGTGCGCCGTTTGCCCTCGACCAGGTGCCGGGTCAGCTCGACGTCACGGGGCAGCGCCCCCCAGTTGGCGTCGGCCAGGAAGACGCTCTCGACGCCGTGCTCGCTGATCCAGGTGAGGTCTGCCTTGACCCGTTCCAGGTCCCAGCGGTGGACCTTGTCGTTGGTCGCGGCGCCCCAGTAGCAGTAGGAGCAGCTGTAGGGGCAGCCCCGGTTGGTCTCCACGACCGCGAAGGTGTACTCCCCGCCGTCGAACAGGCCCATGGCGAACGGTGAGGGGATCTCGTCCAGATCCGTGATCCGGGCGGGCTTGTCGGTGGTCAGCAGCTGTCCCCGTACCCAGAAGCTCATCCCCGGCACCCGGGTGAAGTCCGGTACGGCCTCGCCCGCGCGGGCGGTGAGCAGCTCGGTGAGCAGCGCGTGGAAGGGCCGTTCCCCCTCGGCGTTGCACACCAGCACGTTCTCCAGCTCCGGCGGCACGTACTCCGCGGCGTGGTTCATCACCTGCGGACCGCCCAGGACGAAGCAGGCGTCGGGGCGGTGCCGTACGAGTTCGTCGAGCACCTCCTTGATCCGGCGCATGTTCCACAGGTAGCAGCTCATCGCGTACACGTCGGCGTCCTGCGCGAGCAGCGCCGTGACCAGCTCGGCGACCGGCGTCCGCGCCGTGGGGGCGTGCACGAGGAACTCACAACCGGCCGCGACGGCGGGGTCCCGCAGGGCGTAGGCCTGCAGGTAGCCCGAGGCCAGGGGCAGCGTGTTGGTGTAGAGCGGCAGTTCGAGCAGGCTCACCCGCAGCGGCCTCGGCAGCGACCCGGACAGCGGCTCGGACAGTGACTCCGGCAGTGACTCCGGCAGCGGTTCGGGCACCGGTTCGGGCAGGGGGCTCGTCGAGGGGCTCGTCAGGGGGCTCATCTGTCCTCACCCGCCGTCGCGTCGATCGCCGCCGCCAGTTCGTGCAGCACCTCGTGCTCGAACACGTCCTCGGCGCCGAGCCTGATGCCGCGCTCGCGGGCCCGCGACGCCAGCCGCATCGCGCTGAGCGAGTCGCCCCCGAGGTCGAAGAAGCTGTCCTGCCGCCCGACCTCGTCGAGGTCGAGCACGTCGCACCAGATCTCGGCGAGCACCCGTTCCGCCTCGGTCAGGAAACCGGTCTCACCTGCGACGCGGGCCGGGAGGGGGCGCCTGGCCAGGGCGTCGCGATCGAGCTTCCCGTGCGGTGTCAGGGGCAGCCGTTCGACCGTGACGATCGTCTGCGGCACCATGTGGGCGGGCAGCAGAGCGGCCAGACCCTCCCCCGGATCCTCCGTGAGGCCGTCGGACACGACGTAACCCACCAGCCGGTCACCCCGCTCGTGCAGGACCACGGCCGCCTCGCGGACCCCGGGCAGGCGGGTCAGCGCCGTCTCGACCTCCCCGAGTTCGATCCGGAAACCACGCAGTTTCACCTGGTCGTCGGCCCGGCCGACGAAGACCAGCGCGCCGCCGGGCAGCTCGCGGACCAGGTCTCCGGTGGCGTACACGCGCCCGCCCGGGGTGAACGGGTCGGCGGGGAAACGCTCCTCGGTCAGTTCGGGTCTGCGCAGGTAGCCGAGCGCGACCCCGGCCCCCGCGACGTACAGCTCGCCGACCGTGCCCGGCGGCACCGGACGCCGCTCGGCGTCCAGGACATGGGTCCGCAGACCGGGCAACGGCCTGCCGATCGGCGGATCCTGGCCTCCGACCACGTCGGCGGGGTCGAGTTCGGCCCAGGTGGCGACCACCGTCGCCTCCGTCGGCCCGTAGAGGTTGTACACGGCGAACGGCAGGCCGAACGGAGGGTGGCGGCGCAGCCTCTCCCCGCCCAGGAGCAGGACGCGGGGCGCGTGGCCGTACAGGTCCCAGGGCTGGTCGAACATCTCGACGGCCAGCACCGTGGTCAGGAAGCACACGGTGATCCGTTCCTGGGCGAGCCACTCGGCGAAGTCGGCCGGGGAGTCCGGCAGCCGTCCCTCGACCAGGCGCAACGTCGCGCCCCACGCCAGGCAGGGCCACACCTCAAGCGCCCAGGCGTCGAACGAGGGTCGGGCGAACTGGGTGATCCGGTCCTCGGGGCCCACGCCGAACGCCTGGCCGTACCAGGAGACCAGATTGGACAGTCCGCCGTGCGCCACCATGACGCCTTTCGGCGTGCCCGAGGAACCGGAGGTGTAGGTGACGTAGCAGACGTCGCCGGCCGTCACCTCCGGGAGCGGGCCGGCCTCCAGGGACAGGCCGGCCGCCGGGGACGGGCTCACCGGCGGGAGGCTCGCCTCCGGAGGCAGGCTCACCGGCGCGTCGGCGGCGAGCAGTTCCTCCACGGCCAGCACCTTGGCCGGTCCCCCGCCGAGCCGCCCGGCCGTGGCCGCGCGGGTGACGACGAGGGGGGCTCCGGAGTCGGCGACGATCGCACCGAGCCTGGCGTCCGGTTCGTCCACGTCGACGCCCACGTAGGCGCCCCCGGCGAACAGCACCGCGAGGGCGGCGACGACCAGCTCCGCCGAGCGTTCGACGACCAGGGGGACCAGCGTGCCCCGCTCGACGCCGTGGGAACGCAGCACGCTCGCCATCCGGCCCGCCCGTTCGACCAGCTCGCCGTAGGTCAGCTCGGTACCGGCGGACACGATCGCCGGGTGGTCAGGACGCGCCCGCGCCCAGCGCGCGACAAGAGCGGGAACCGCGGCACCGACCGTCATCGGTTCGTTCATCGTTCCGCCTCCGAGGCATACGAAAAGAAAGGGCGTGACTCACATGGAAAGGGCTCCGCCGAACCGACGCCTTTTGTTTCCACCGTTTGTTCGGGATTTCCGAAAAACGCCGCGCGGCACCCGCAGCCCGGCCGCACGGACGCATCGGCGCAGGCGGAGTACGGCCGGCCGCTCTGTGATGTCCCTTTCCTCGTGCGGAGGCGGCCGGGTCCGAGCGCGGGATACTTCGTCAACCGGCTCGAATCATATGCACCGGACAATTCCGGGAGAAGGGCCTCAGAAAACTGAGCATTCTACGATAAAAGGCCAGCGAAGGCCGGGTTTCATCCGGATAATCACGGCCCCCGCCCGGGACCCGGACGGGGACCGTGGCGACGCGTGACATCACCGCCGTTTCTGACTTCTCCGGCGACCGGCCTCCGGGGCGACGGCGACTCTCTCAGGGTGATCCGTCAGGCATGTCCGGTCGCGAGGGCGAGGCGACGTGTCCGTACGGCTGTGAACGCGACCGAACCCCGGAGGAGGGCCGCGGGCCCGGGCACGGCACGATCCGCCGGATCTCCGGGACGCCCCCTGCCGCCAGGGCGGTGGCCGCGGCGATCACGCTCAGCGGCGGAGCGCCGAGTTCGCGGACCATGGGGAGGAAGTGGGCGCCGACGGCCGGAGAGGACCAGGTGCACACGCCCGCCTACCGGCTGAGCGGGGGAGGCCGGTACCGCCCGCGGGCACGGGGTTCGTGGCTCGTGGGGGGGCGACGGCGAGTGGGCCGTCCCCTTTCGGAGGCTCGGGGAGTCCGGCGATTCGGCGGGGACCGAAAGAGTTGCCCGGCGATCTCCGGCGCCACGAAGGTTGGGCAGGGAACCGTATCGGCCGGAGGGCCGGAGGAGAAATCGCTGCGGCAACGGATTCAAAACATCCTTCCCGTGGGCGGGCGCCTGTAGAAGAGGACGGTGCCCGGAAAACCCACGGGCCCCGGGGAAACGGTTCCTGATAAAGACGGCCTTGTTTCGCGAGAAGCACCGCCGCGACGGTCAGGAAGGGGGTGATCGACCATGGGTGAGTCTCCGATGATTACCATCTCCACCAGGATGGAGTAGTCCTCCACAACGGGAGACGGCTGAGTTTCCCCAGCTTGACTGGGTGCGCGCGCCCTCTGACCGAGTGCTCGCGCACCCAGCCGCCCGGTCGCCGGATCTCCACGACCTGTCTGGCGACGATTCAGAAAAGCTGCCCGGTGACAGTTCTGGAAACCGTCCAGCGAGAGCCTCGGAAAGCGTCGGAAAGCTTATGACCACCCCTATGTCGAATGACGCCCTCGCGCGAGGGCGACGCGCCGCCGAATGGCTCGCGAAGGAACACCCCGTGTCCCGGATCTACCTCGGTGGCGCGCCGACGGCAGGGCTTGGCTCCCCGATGTCGGACATCGATCTGTTCGTCGTCAGGGCCGACTGCGAATCGCTTCCCCCGGCGCAGCTCGAATTCGAGGGCGAGCGCGCGGACGTGGAGTACCTGGATCTCGAACAACTGCGCCGGGACGTGCAGGAGAGCACGGTCTTCCGGGTGACGAACACCGACTTCAGCCAGACCGCGCGGTTCAGCCGTAACCGGCTGGACGTTCTCACCCGTTTCCTGCTCGGCGAGGTCGTCGTCGACGACGGTGAACTCGCCGCGTTGCGGCAACGCCTGGCCGACAACATGCCGGACTACAAGCGGCTCCTCATGACGCGGCACGCGATCGACGCGCACAATCTCAACGAGGACATCTGCGGCGCCATTCTCAACGGGGACGCGCCCGCCACGAGGTATCTCTCCCAGGAGTATCTGCACCGCGCCACCGAGGCCTACCTGTGCATGCGGGACGACCTCTATGTGAACACCAAGTGGGTCTGGGCCCGCTGGAGGCGTTCGGCGAGTGAGCCGCTGAAGGCCTCGCTCACCGAGGTGATCGACCACGCGTACACGGCCGAGGACGACGCCGTCGGCAGGAACCGCTTCCTCGCGCAGGACCTGCTGGTGATGGCGGCGACCGGCCTGGAGTACGTGCCGGTGCTCGGCGCCGTCCCCGGGCACCACTCCCGGCGCGTCGACGTGAGCGTGATCCCGATGAAGGGCAGCGGCGTCCTCATCGAGTCGGTACGCGGGGAGTCCGTGCTGCTCAGCTGGCAGGGCGCCCTGTTGTGGGGCGTCTCCCACGGCCGTCCCAAGGAGGAGGCCGTACACCTGATGGGGGGCGCGCTCGCCTCGGCGGGGCTCCAGGTCGGCGAGGACGAGATCGCCGCCTACCACGCCTCGCTCGTCGACGTCGGCGTCATCGGCCTGCCATGAACGACCCGGCCACGGAGGAAGGCCAGGTCGGGAAAGGCCCGCTCCGCGACGCGAACTTCCTCAGGTTCTGGACCGCGATCACCGTCTCGGGAATCGGGTCCCAGGTCACGCTGATGGCGCTGCCCCTGACCGCCCTGATGGTCCTGCACGCCGACCCCGTACAGCTCGGCCTGCTGACCGGCCTGCAGTACGTCCCCGCGGTCGTCGTCCTGCCCTTCGCCGGGGTCGTCGCCGACCACTGGCCGGCCAAGCTGGTGAACGCCGGGTGCGACCTGGCCCGAGGACTGATCCTGCTCACCGTGCCGATCGTCACGGCGACCGGCGCGCTGAGCCTGGGCTGGCTGTACGGCCTGGGCCTGGCCATGGGCGTGTTCAAGGCCCTCGGCGACGTGGCGCACCACTCCATGCTTCCCCGGCTGGTCGATGAGAAGCAGCTCGTCCCCGGCAACGCCGCGGTCAGCACGAGCTACTCCGTCATCGACGTGGCCGGTCCCGGGCTCGCGGGACTGATCGTCCAGCTGCTCGGCGCGCCGTACGCGCTTCTGGTCGACGCGGTGTCCTACCTGCTGTCGGCCTCCCTGCTGTCCACGCTGAAGCTCAGGTTCTCCGGGCGGAAGGGGCCGCAGCGGCTCCGCTGGGGGACGGCGATCACCGAGGGGTTCCGGTACTTCGTCAAGGACCGGCGGGTTCTCGCCTTCGGGGTGGCCAGCGGCCTCGGCAACATGTGCATCCAGGCGTTCGACGTGACGATCCTCATCTACGTGGTCCAGCACCTCGCCCTGACGCCCGCGCTGCTCGGGGTGGTCGTGGCCGCGGGTGCCGTGGGCGGCATCGCCGGTTCCGCCTTCGCCGCCTACGTCCACAACAGGTTCCCCGCGGGGCCGACCATCTTCGCGGCCCAGTTCATGAGCGGGATCGGGGTGATGGCCGCGGCCTCGGCCACGCTCCTCGACGCCACGGCGCCGCGCGTCGCCGTACTGGTGGCCTGCATGTTCGTCAGCACGTTCGCGCTGGCCGTGTACAACGTCCACGCCATCAGCGCCCGGCAGGCGATCGTCCGTCCCGAGCTGATGGGGCGGGTGACGGCGAGCTACCGGCTGATCTCGCACGGGGCCATCCCCCTGGGGGCGCTGGCCGGAGGGGTGGCGGCGCAGTCTCTCGGCAGCGCGACCACCGTGCTCCTCACCGGGGCGATCCAGGCGCTCCTGCCGGTCGCCTTCCTCCTCACCTCGTTCGGGATCATCTACCGTGATCCCGGCCTCACGGGGGCTCGCGAACGTCAGGCCTGACGGGGCGGGGCGGTGGACTGCCGTACGACCAGGGAGCTCCGCAGCACGGCGGGGCTCGGCTGCCTGGCGGCGAGCCTGTCGTGCAGCGCCCGGGCACCGGCCGCCCCCAGCTCGGTGACCGGGATGTTCACCGTCGTCAGCGCCGGATGGAGGACGTCACTGATCGGAAGGTTGTTGTAGCCGATCACCGACAGGTCGTTCGGGACGTCGAGTCCGAGGCTCCGCGCGGCGGCGAACACCACGACGGCGAGGTTGTCGTCCTCGCAGACCACCGCCGTGGGGGCCGGGTCCGAACGCAGCAGTTCCAGGGCCGCCCGCTGGGCGTCCACGGGGTCGAAGGTCGTGCCGACCACCGTGAGGGTCGCCCCCGGGCGATGCCTGACCACCGCGCGCAGGGAGCGCAGCCTGGTCGTCAGCATCCAGGCGCCGCGCCGGTCCACGTGCAGGTAGCCGATCCTGTGGTGACCGAGGTCCAGCAGGTGGCGGGCGGCCTCGCGGCTGCCCACGGCGATGTCCACGTTGACCGCGTCGGGGTACAGCCGGGGGTCGCAGTCCAGCGGCACCATCGGCACGACGCCCTGCGGGCGGATGGCCTCCGTCCCCACGTCGCCGTAGACCAGCATCCCGTCGATGGCCTGCTGCGGTATCGGGAGCAGCCGTTCGTGCCTGTCGGTGCCCATGGGATAGACCAGGACGGTCGTCTCGTGCTGGTTGGCGACCTGGGTCGCCCCCACGTGCAGGTTGGCGAAGAACGTGTTGGTGATCGCGGGAACGATCAGCAGCACCGTGCCGGTTCTCTCAAGTCGCAGGCTCCGCGCCGTCAGATCCGGCTGGTAGTCCATCTCCGCGGTGATGCGCCTGATCCTGGCCGCGGTCTCCTTCGAGACCCGGCCCGGCCACTTCCCGGTGAGGACGAGGGAGACCGTCGACTGTGAGACCCCGGCTGCCTGAGCCACATCCCTGCTGGTGATGCGCGCTTTCACCGGCCTAAGCATGTCTAATCACCCTATGTGTTCGTCATGGCGCACAGACAGATCGCGTTCTTCCCCGTGACCCCGTACACCGCTGCCACTCGATGCTCTGTGATCCGATGCCAGGACAAGTATTCCATCCAGACATTCCCCATCGGATCGAAGGGGAAAAGAGATGTGCTCTCACCCGTCCCGGACGTTGTTCAGAAGCCCGGCCGAGACGAACGCCTCCATGGTCGCGCCGTCGTCGAGCGCTCCCGCCTCCTCGAAATACCGTACGACGGTCCGCGCCCTCGACGCGGTGTCCCGGGCCGTCCATTCCACCGAGAGCGACTCGGCCGCGACGGTCCTGGCCTCCTCGCGTGACAGCCCCGCCGATCGGGCGACGACGGCCGCCGCCTCACGGTCGGGTTCGACGAACGCCGCGACGATCGCGGGCAGCAGAGGGCCGACACAGGCGCGTTCCCCGGCGCTCAGCGCGGGCCAGAGCCGCTGGAGCAGGTCACGGAAGTAGGCGTGGTGCCTGCCCTCGTCCTCGGCGTGGTCGCGCACCAGGTCGCGTACGGCCCCCGGCAGCCGCCGGTCCCTGGGGATGTCGGTCAGGACGGTCGAGATGAGCGTCTCGCTGACGACCGCGAACAGCAGCCGTTCCAGCCCCCGGACCCGGGGGTCGAGGCGCCGGCGGACGGCGTCGAGGCGACGCAGGAAGGCCGGGGTGCCCGCGTCGGCCCACTCCACCCCTGAGCACGCCTCGACCTGCCTGATCAGGTCGTAGGAGAGCTGGGCGTGCCAGGCCTCGTCCGTCACGATCTTGTAGGCGTCGGCGCGCATCCTTTCCGGGAGGTCCAGCCCGGAGCGCCCCCTGGCGATCCTGGCCGCGACGGGGATGATGGCGAGTTGTTCCAGCTCGACCGTGAAGTGCAGGTAGTGGTAGAGGTGCTGGGCGAGGGCGTCGTGGACCGCCCGCTCCCCCCGTTCGGCGACCAGCGGATGACGCAGCACGGGGACGAGTTCCGGGGGGAAGTACAGCGCGTCCGGCGCCGGGGAGCCCATGACGGGCTGCGGCTTGACCCTGACGGCCGCCCGTTCGTCCCAGCGCTCGAAACGGCTGCCGTAGTCCTCCGGCGTGTCTCTCATCTCAACCGCACGAGCCCGCCGTCGGCCAGCGCCGTCATGGTCTCCGCCGTGTCCAGCAGCGCGGTCTCGGCGTCGACCGCGTACTCCCCGGCCAGCAGCAGGGCCAGCTCGCGCAGCGACCTGCGGCCGTCCACACGCTTCCACAGGAAGCCCGCCGTCTCGGAGAGCTCGAAGACGCTCTCGCCCCAGGCGACGGTGAGCGTGCCGCCGACGTTGCGCACCCGGACGTCGAGCCTGGGCACCGGTACGGCCTCGGGGGACAGCTGTTCCATCAGATCACGACCTCCATGGAGATCCGGCGGCACGCCAGTACGACGTCCTCGACCCACGCGGCCGGGTTCGCCGGGTCGTACCCCCGCATGGTCTCGATCGCCCAGTACTCCTCGAAGGGCATGATGGTCTGCTCGACCTGGCGGAACCGGCGTGCCCGCCACTTGGCGCTGTGGCCGAACTCCCCGCACGAGACGTGCAGGGCGTTGACCGCGTAGCCGAAGGCGAGCTTGGCCGAGAGCACGGCGCTCTCCACGTCCTCCGCCTTGAGCTGGCCGACGGCGTCCTCGACGAAGAGGTCCGACAGGTTGAGCGCGCGGCTGACCAGGATCGAGCGGATCGCCGAGGACTCAAGCTGCGTCCTGCGTCCGGCCAGCCACGACTCCCCCGTGACGGACACGGCGCTGCCGAGCCGTTCGAGGAAGTCCATCTCGTGGGAGGTGAGCAGGTCGGCCACGCTGTGGTTGGTGTCGAACTCCTCCCAGGACACCTTGGCGAACATCTGGTCGACCTGGGAGTCGGTCCAGTACTCGATGTCCCACCTGACGCCGTCCACGTGGACGACCTCGACGGGGACGTGGTCGGGGGTCAGCGCGACCGGGGCGAGGGCCGTGCTCGGGGCGGTTCTCTGGGCGGTGGACACGACGTAGACGTCGAGGTCGCTGCCCGGGTTGCCCCAGCCTCTGACCAGGGATCCGGCCAGGTAGACGGCCTGGTGGTCCTCGGGCAGCAGCCCGCGCGCGGCCAGTTCCGCCAGGTGTCCGCTCGGGTCAACCCGCATGGCCCGTCCCCTCCTCGATCAGGTGCAACATCCCGTGTTCGACGGCCTCGGCGACCTGCCGTGCCACCTGGTCCCCCGGCCGCCCGGTCAGTTCGGCGATCTCCGCAACCGAGCGGGCGCCGTCGACGGAGCGCAGCAGGTCCAGCCAGTCGTCGTCCTTCTCCAGCACGTACCGGACGGCGCCGTCCACGGCGACGTACCAGGTCCCCTCGGTCGTGGTGTCCGAGAGCAGGAGGAAGCCGTCCTCCGGCGCGGGCACCGACTCCGGCGCGACGGAGGGCGCGCAGCCGAGGATCTCCTCGGTCCGCGCCTCGTTCTCGCCGCTCAAGGCGACGGGGACGGAACCGGCGGACATGTCCACGACGGGCGGGGGAAGGTCGCCGACCATCTGGGACAGCAGCCCCAGGTTCACCAGCCTGAGCAGGATCTCCACCTGGGCCAGGTCGTCTCGTTCCGTCAGAGACCCCAGCAGACCCCGTACGGCGGGGCCGTCCAGCGCCCCGGAGGCGCCCGGCGCGGCCAGGGCCTCCTCGACGAGCGCCGCCCCGTCCCCGCGCAGCATCCGCAGGAAGACCCGGTGGGTGTGGCGCTGGCCCTCGCCGTAGAAGAAGGGGACCTTCTCGCGGGCGGTGATCCGGTCCGGCAGCACGCCCCGCATGCTCTCCCGCAGGATCGTCTTGTCCCACAGCAGCCGTTTCCTGTGGCTCGGCGGGATGGACAGGACCAGTTCGACCAGGCGGTGGTCGAGGAACGGCACCCGCGCCTCGATGCCGCTGCCCGCGGCCGTACGGTCCTCGTGCCAGCAGTTGTACTGCTGGATCTTGCTGTACTCGGCGGCCAGGTAGGCCCGGTAGGGGTCCTCACGTACGGCGAGCAGTTCCCTGGACAGCAGCGGCACGTCGGTCCGCGTCCACCAGGGCGCCAGGTCGGGGCGGGTCCGCAGGGCGCCGGAGCACGCCATGGCGTCGAGGGTCGCGACGAAGGCGTCCCAGCCGCCTCCGCCGCTGTAGTCCGCCGAGTAGCCGCCGTTGAACTCGTCGCTGGCGGCTCCCAGGAGCATGCCCCGCAGCTCCGGTCTGGCCTGCTTGGCGTAGCGGTGCAGTTCGTGCTTGTAGTACTGCTCGGGCCCGCACTGCGGGTGCTCCATCAGCCACAGCAGCCGTTTCCACTCGTCCGGGGAGGGGATCCGGTCGGCCTCGAAGCACACCTGGTGGTTGGGCAGGCCGAGCTTCCCGGCGAGCCAGGAGGCGTGCTCCGCGTCGCCGTTGCGGAGGGTGCTCGCCGACAGCACGGTGAAGGTGTGCAGCCGTCCCGCGTACGGCGTGGCCAGGGCGGTGACGGCCGCCGAGTCGACGCCGCCGCTGAGGAAGACCCCGAGTTCGGCGTCGGCGGTCGCGCACTCGGCCACGGACTCGGCGAGCAGTTCGCCGTAGCGGCGGACGAACTCCTCCTCCGAGGCGTCCGCGTCGGCCGTCGGCAGGGACCAGTAGGTGTGCTCGCGGGTCGTCCCGTCGGCCAGGTCGATCTGCACGATCCGGCCCGCGGGGACGCACTCGATCCCGGTGAACCAGGTGGAGGGGACCTCCGCCCGGTGCGGGTACGGCGCGGCGCTGAGCATGGGGTGGGTGAGCGCCTGTTCCCAGTCCAGGGCGCGTGGGGTGGCCGGGTCGGCGAACAGCGCCTTGATCTCCGAGGCGAACACCACGCGCCGGCCGTCACGGTGGTAGTAGAGCGGTTTGACGCCGAACCGGTCGCGAGCCAGGACGAGCCGTCCCCGGCGACGGTCCCACAGCACGATGGCGAACATGCCGCGTACCTCGTCGAGGAAGGCGTCGCCCCGCTCGCGGTACAGGTGCAGGAGGACCTCGCAGTCGGAGCCCCCCTTGAGCCGGGTGCCCGCGGGAAGCCTCGCGGCCAGCTCACGGTGGTTGTAGACCTCGCCGTTCGCGATCAGGACGAGGTCGCCGTCCTCCGTCGAGAGGGGCTGGCCGCCGCTCTCCGGATCGACCAGGGAGAGCCTGGTGAAGGCGAGGCCGACCGGTCCCTGCCGCAGCAGTTCCCGGTCGTCGGGGCCTCGATGGGCGATGATCCGCGCCATCCGTTCCAGGAGCGCGTCCGTCGTGGCGTCCGTGTGGCCGCCGTCGATACGGGCCAGACCGGCCAGACCGCACATGTGCACCTCAGGGGTTGGGGGGAGTCCTTGCTCAGGCGACCACGCGCAGCACCGTGTTGTAGGCGACCTGCTTGGCCTGCGACTTGACGTAGGGCTTCAGGGGTTTGGAGGACTCGGCCGAGCACTCCTCCTGGGGCTCCTCGGGCATGGGCTGCGGTCTGACGTACGGCTTCATGGGTTCTCCCGGGTTCAGGGGTTCCTGGACGGACGGCTGATCGCCATCGTGACCCTAGGTGGCGTCCGCAGGCCCGACAAGGAATTCGGTTCCAGCCGAATGCCCCCACTGACCGGCCAACTTCTCCAGGGCCTCCATGAGGTTGCGGTAGCGGTTCAGCGCCTGCCTGAGGGTGGCGGGGCGGTGACCGACGCCGGGCTCGACGACGAGTTCCCAGGGCAGGCCGCGTTCGGCCGCCAGCCGCGCGAGATCCCGGACGTCCCCGAGGCTGGAGATCGGGTCGCGGTCGCCCTGGATGAGGAAGACAGGACCGCTCCCCGGGCAGGCGAGCCGTACCGGGTCCAGGGGGGCGACGGCTCCCTCGGCGGTCAGGTCCCCGAACCTGCGGGTGAACCAGGCCCGGCAGCGGGGGTCCTCCTCGACCATCCTGCGCACGTGGCGCACCAGGTCGACCAGGGGCGAGCAGGCGACCACACCGGCCGTACCGGGCAGGAGGGCGTTGCCGAGCAGCGCGAGGCCGCCGCCGAAGCTGGCGCCGAGCAGGATCGTCCGGTCGCGGGGCACGCCCTTGCGCTCCGCGAACGTCAGGCAGGCCGTCAGGTCCTCCCGCAGGGTCTCCTCCCAGGCACGCCACGCGCGTCTGGTGTGGGCCGCCCCGTAGCCGGACGATCCCGCGTAGTTCACCGCGAGAACGGCGATCCCACGTTCCAGGAGTCTCCGGTAGAGCCCGTCGAAGCGGAGCTCGTCCCGTTCGACGATCTCCGGCCCGCCGTGCAGGGAGATCACCACGCCGGTCGGCCTGCCTCCCGGCAGGTGGACGTGGATGGGGGTGGCGCCCTGCCAGCGGTGGCCGGAGACGGCGCCGCCGCCAAGCGGCGGGACACTTCCCGGGGCGGTGCGCGTGGTCCCGTCCGGTGCCAGCCAGGCCCACACGCCGCCGTTCACGACGGAGGTCAGGCGCAGCCCGACGCCTCCGGCGTGGGCGGAGCAGACCCGGATACGGCCCGGCGGCAGCGGTACGGCCCGCCGGGTGCCGCTCGCCCGGTCGACGACGACCAGGCTGTCGGCGCCCTCGAAGGTGACGACCACGGCGATCGTGTCCGTACCCGGCCCCAGGAAACGCGCGTCGACCAGGTCTCCCTCCATCTGGAGTTCGTCGGTGACGACGTCCGTGCCCGGCCGCCACGTCACCGGCCTGCCGTCGCGTTCGACGAGCGCCAGGCCGTCGCGGACGTCGAGCCAGCGTCCCGCGACCCGTCTCTCCACGGGGTCGTCAAGGTTCGGCTCCAGGGGCCACACGTGGAGCACCGGCCGGTCGGGGGCGTCGTGGAGCTGGGTCACGGCCAGGTTCAGGCCGCCGTCCACGTGGACCGGCGACTCACCGGGCCACCGGTTCGGGTGGATCCGCCCGGTCCCTCCGGGGAAGGCCTCAAGGATCGCCTGGGCGCCGGTGTCCGTCTCCACGACCAGCGCGACGCCCCGGGTCCCGTGGACCGGCCGTCCCGGCAGGGCGTCGAACGGCGCCCACCCCCGCCCGGCGGCACCCGTCAGGGGGGCCTCCCAGGTGACCGGGTCACCGCGCAGGGGCCGCTGGACGACCCGCAGCGTCGTGCCGTCCCGGTGGACGGACAGGAAGGCGGCCTCGTCCCCGGCGAAGATCGTGACGTCGGCCTCGTCGTCGATCCGGTGCACCGTACCGTCGGGGCCGGTGAGCAGCACGCCCTTCTCGTCCTGGTCGGCCAGCACCGGGCCTCCCGACCAGTCGAGCATCTCGACGTGCCCTTCGGTGAAGACGGTCTCCACCTCGTGGAGCCCGCTCACCACCGGGTGTTGCCCTTCCAGTTCCCGGCGAGCCCGTCGATCTGCTCCCGCAGCACGTCGGCGTGGCCGGTGTGCCGGGCGGTGTCCTCGATGAGGTGGGCCAGCACCCAGCGCATGGTCGGCGTGGCCGGGGCGGTCGGGCGCAGCGTCCGCACGCCGGGTGTGTCCAGGGACGCGCAGCCGTCGATGACGACGTCCGAGCGGGCGGCGGCGGCGCGGTAGGCCGCTATCACCTCCTCGGCCGTCTCCCCCGGCCGTACCTCCTGGTCGCACAGTTCGGAGGGGAGGTCGACGCCCGCGTACGCCCAGCTCACCCAGCCGAGCTCCATGACCGTCAGGTGTTTGAGCAACGCGAGCAGGCTCTTGCCCGAGGGAACGAGTTCCCTGGCGGCCTGTTCGTCGTCGACTCCCGCCGACTTGGCGATCACGGACTCCCGCAGGTAGCGCAGGAAGGCGTGCAGCGTGGTCTTCTCGTCGGCGGTGAGGGACGGCGTCATCAACGGCGTCGTCGTCGGTGGCATGCGGTGGTCCTTCCTGGAACAGGCGTCAGGCGGCCGGGTGCACGGTCTCGTTGTCGAGATACTCCAGCAGCGCCCGACCTGACCGGTTCAGCTCATACATCACACGTACACCGATTCGATGCCGTTGCACCACACCGGCGGCGACCAGAGCCGTCAGGTGTTCCGAGACCGTGCTCGCCGCCAGGCCGAGAGTCGTCGCCAGCACCGAGGTGGTGGTGGGAACCGCCAGCGCCCTGACGATGGCGGCCCTGCCGCGTCCCACCAGGATCGCCAGCCGGTCACCGCGTTCCGGCTCCGCGTCCTGCCTGACCGCCCCCGACGCCCGTCCACCGGCCAGTACGGCCGAGCCGCGCGCCTGGTAGGCGATCGCCACCTCCTCCCGCGAACCGGTGGCGCACAACGGCGTGCCGCGGGCGAAGAGCAACGGGACCAGCACCAGCCTGCTCGCGCCCCGGATGTCGCGCCGGGACGCCGAGGAGTCGTTGAGGCTCAGCGTCGGCTGGTCCCAGCGCAGCCGCCCGCCGAGCCTGCCGAGTACGGCCCCGCCGCCCGCGGTGGCCAGCACCCTGGCCTGGAGCAGCACCTCCTGGTCCAGGACGGGCCGCATGGCCGACCAGTACGGCGCGACCGTGGCCGCCCAGTAGTCCTGGAGCAGGTCCGCGTACCAGCCGAGCGCCTCCCGGGGCTCCCTGGCGAACCTGGCGAACGGCTCCGGCGTCCCCGACGGGTAGCGGCGGGCCAGTTCCTCCCTGACCGTCTCCTCGGGTACGGCGCGCAGCGCGGCGAGCTCCTCGTCGATCCCGGCCGCCCCCGGCGGCGGGGCCGGCGTGAGGAAGGCGGGCAGCGGGAGCCCGACCCCGGCGAACCACGTCAGGGCCTCACCCCCGCGTCCCCTGGCGAGCGCCTGCCTGGCGTTCCTGGCCCACACGGTGTACGGCCACGGGCAGGCGTCCCGCCTGCTGAGCAGCGACAGGCTCGCGACCGTCTCCCACAGTGGGCTGATCCCGATCCGCAGGTTGCCGAGTACGGCGTCGCCCACGTCGACCTCGATCATCAGTTCACGACCAGGGCCTGGTCGGGCGACCTCCACAGGTCTTCCTCGTCGCCGCGCCACCACCAGTCGTCCAGCCCCGCCCCGCGACCCGCCGCGACCACCGGGGTGGCGCAGTGCCGCTCGACCTCCGCGAGGTAGGCCGCGATGTGGGGCGCCTCGGCGCCCCCGGACGCGGCGGCGACGTCCTCGGCGCTCCAGCCGGGGAGCATCCGTACGGCGGGGGCCCTGTCCTGGTCGTAGAGCCCGATCGCCGGGAAGCCCGCGAGCACGTCGAACTTGGTCATCACGATCCCGTCCGCCTGGTTGAGGCGGCAGGCGCTGCGCAACCAGCCGATGTCGAGCCAGCCGGTGTCCCGCATCAGGTCGGTCGCGCGGTCGAGTTCCTCGCCGCGTTCCTGCAGTTCGGCGTTGAGCTCGCCGTACAGCCGTGAGGGCAGTTCACCGCCGCCGACCTTGGTGACGTAGGCGGGGGTCACCAGCAGGACGCTCGCGATGTCCCTCGGGCCGACCCCCAGGCCGGTGAGGACCGCCCCGACCGTGGTGTTGCTTGAGGTCACGTAGGGGTAGTCGCCGTGGTCGAGGTCCAGCCTGCTGCCCTGGGCGCCCTCGGCGACCACCCGCGCGCCGTGGTCGAGCCGGTCGCGCAGGTAGGCGACCTCGTCGACGCAGCAGTGGCCGATCAGGTCGGCGAACTCCTCGGCGACCGGCCGCAGGTCGGCGGGCAGGCGGTCCCCGCCGGTCAGCAGGTCCTTGACCCGCAGTCCCGTGCGCGCCGCCTTGTCGCGGTAGGCCTGTCCGACGCCCATCCGGGTGCTGCCCACGCCGCTTCCGGAGCTGTCGGCCTCCCGGTGGTCGGCGGTGATGACGTGGGCCCGCAGGGAGACGCGCAGGCGGTCCGTCACGTCGGGGAAGGCGGCGCGCAGCATCGCCACCTCGTTCAGCAGCATCCTGGGCTCGATGACGCAGCCGCCGCCGACGACGCCGACGGCCCCGCTCAGGATCCCGCTGGGCACCATCCGCAGCACCCACGGCTCGGTACGGCCCGGCGCGAGCACCGAGTGGGCGGCGTTCGGCCCGCCCTGGAAGCGAGCGCACACGTGGGCGTCCCGGCTGAGGGCCGCCGCGATCTTCCCCTTGCCCTCGTCTCCCCAGTGGGCTCCGAGGACGGCGAGTACCGGCATCTCGTCCCCTCTCAGACCGCGGCCGACAGGCCGGAGATGAACGAGGGGTTGCCGAGCAGGCGGGTGGCCCGGGAGTTCTGGTTGTGCAGCTCCCGGTAGAACTCCTCGTCGAGGCTCACGACCTCCGGGGAGTAGAACATCCAGGAGATGATGTCGCGGTACTTGAAGCCGGTCCTGGTGAGCTGCACCCGGTCCCCGGGCAGGCGGGTCAGCAGGCCGAGTTCCTCGGCGGCGAGCAGGACGGGCTCGAACAGGTGGGCGTGTTCGCGGTAGCCGTACCTGTCGAGGTCGTGCAGGTTCAGGTCGAACAGGTCCAGGGCCAGCCGCTTGCGGATCCGCTCGACGTCGTCGTAGACGAACCCGGCCCGGGGGGCGAGGCTGCCGGTGTTGGCGCCCTTGATGTAGTCGCCGACCTCGGCGAGCGTGGGGTTGGCGCTGCCGCCGACGATGTAGTCGACCGTGTTGGTGTAGGTCCGCGCCCCGGCGCCCAGACCGAGCACGGGAACGCCGTGGAACTGCAGGACCTTCTGGACGTAGCCTCCGCGTCCCGGCTTCTTGTACCGGACGTTGGACTCCTGGACGTATCCCGCCGACAGCAGTTTCTCCTGCGCGTAGTCGTAGCGGTCGTACAGGGCGCCGTTGCGCATGTACCGGTACCTGCCGGTCTTGGAGAACCAGGCGTCCGGGCGGATCGTCAGGAAGTAGGTGCTGATCGTCTCGGGGGCCAGGGCGACCAGTTCGTCGACCGACTCGCGCCAGGAGTCGTCGTCCTGCCCGGCGAATCCCATGATCAGGTCGGTGCTGAGGTTGGCGAGGTCCGTCGTCTTGACGATCTCGATCGCCTTGCGGACCGTGCGCTCGTTGGCCTGGCCGCGTCCCGCCTCACGGATCTCCTGCGGCCGCAGGGACTGGATGCCCATGTTGACCCTGGTCAGGCCGCGGGCGATCAGGTGGCGCAGGGTGTCGGGCCGGTCGACGATGGAGTCGGGCGTCGCCTCGACCGCGACCTCCTCGGTGGTGCTGCGCCAGTTGGGGTAGACCTCGGTCAGCGTGTCGAAGATCTGGTCGAAGTTGCGGCGGTGCAGCAGGCTCGGCGTTCCCCCGCCGATGTAGACCGTCCGTAATCGCCGGTCCCGGATCACCGAGGCGTGCCTGCGGATGTCCGCGCACAGCGCCTCGGTGTAGGCGTCGTACACGTCCGCGTCCTCGGAGATGACGGTGTACAGGTTGCAGAACCCGCATTTGTACCTGCAGAAGGGAACGTGCAGGTAGAGGTTGAGTTCGCGCGTCGGCGAATGGCTCAGGTCCTCTTCCCAGATGGCCTCGACGGCCCGTCCCGGATCCAGCGGGCGGTAGGAGGAACGCACCGGATAGCAGTAGACGAAGGGAGGGATGGCCCCGCCGTCGATGGACCGCTGGAGTTCAGATTTGGTGGACATCTGTGCTCACTCCCAGCTGCAGAGTTATGGGCGGGAGACACGCTTTTTCAGGCGGCCAAAGCACCCATTAGCCCACAAACAGGCTTACAAGTGAGCCTCATCATACGTATGACTTTGGTAGTGTCAAGGACCTATAGTTAAGAAGGTTTACCGTTCGATAGGGCCGGATCGGCTGGCCCTCCAAGCAAGAGCGAGGCTGTGACCTGCGGAAACGTGGAGGGCTCCTGACGGGGCTTGTTTCTCGACCTCGCCCTCATACTTAATACGTATGATCTGAGTAATTCTGGAACCCGCGTGGGACCACCGAGACCGCCCGAATGGATTCGCATGTCACGCTCCGACGTGAGCCCCACCTTCAACCGCCCCTCCGTCGAGCAGGCTGAGCTGGTCGTGCTCGACTACGGCTCGCAGTACAGCCTCCTGATAGCCCGCCGAATCCGTGAACTGGGCGTGTACTGCGAACTGATGCCCGCGACCGCCGACGTCTCGGAGATCGCCGCGCGCAAACCGCGCGGGATCGTGCTGTCCGGCGGCCCGCACAGCGTCTACGACGACGGCGCCGCCGGACTGCCCGAAGGACTGCTCGACCTGGGGATTCCCGTCCTCGGCATCTGCTACGGAGCCCAGCTGCTCGCCCACTCCCTCGGCGGCAGGGTGGCCTCCGCCCCCAGCCGGGAGTTCGGCCGCGCCGAGGTGCTCCTCGAAGGCGACTCCCCCCTGCTCACCGGCGTGGAGTCGAACTCCGTCGCGTGGATGAGCCACACCGACCACATCGTCGAGGTGCCGCCCGGCTTCGAGGTGTTCGCGCGCAGCGGCGACGGCCTGATCGCCGTCATCGGCGACGGCGCCCTGTTCTGGGGCGTGCAGTTCCACCCCGAGGTCGCGCACACCGCCTTCGGCCGCGACCTGCTGCGCAACTTCGCCCTCGACCTGTGCGGCTGCGCGGGCGACTGGTCGGCCACGTCGTTCATCGAGAACACCGTCGACTGGCTGCGCACCCGGATCGGCGACCGGCGCGTCATCTGCGCGCTGTCCGGCGGAGTCGACTCCGGCGTCGCCGCCGCACTGGTCTCCCGGGCCGTCGGCTCCCAGCTGACCTGCGTGTTCGTCGACAACGGGTTGCTGCGCCTCGGCGAGGCCGAGCAGTGCATGGACGTGTTCTCCCGCCACCTGAACATGCGCGTCGTCAAGGTGGACGCCAGTGAGAAGTTCCTCAGCGCCCTTGAGGGCGTGGTCGACCCCGAGGAGAAGCGCCGCCGGATCGGCCGCAGCTTCATGGAGGTCTTCGAGGAGGTCGCCCCCACCCTCGGCGACGCCGACTTCTTCGCGCAGGGCACCACCTACCCGGACGTCATCGAGAGCGCCGGCGACTCCAAGCGCCACTCCTCGGCCGCGGCGAAGATCAAGACGCACCACAACGTGGGCGGGCTGCCCGACACCATGCGCCTGGAACTCCTGGACCCGCTGTCGTTCCTGTTCAAGGACGAGGTGCGCCAGGTGGGCCGCAGCCTCGGCCTGCCCGAGGAGATCGTCGACCGCCACCCCTTCCCCGGCCCCGGCCTCGCCGTACGGATGACCGGAGCGGTGACCCGGGAGCGGCTGGAACGGCTGCGCCGGGCCGACCACATCTTCATCTCGGAGCTGCGCGCGGCCGGTCTCTACCGGCACACCGCGCAGGCGCTGGCCGTCCTCACCTCCGAGCGGACCGTCGGCGTGCTCGGCGACGCCCGGACCTACGAGGACGTCCTGGCCCTGCGCGCCGTGGACACCGAAGACTGGATGACGGCCGACTGGTCGCGTTTCTCCCACGACTTCCTGGCGACGGTGAGCAACCGCATCGTCAACGAGGTGCCGGGCATCAGCCGCGTGGTGTACGACATCACCAGCAAGCCCCCGGCGACCGTGGAGTGGGAGTGACGACCTCCCCGGCCCATCACGACGTCCTGGGCCCTGACGTCTTGAGCTCTGATGTCTTGGGCCCTGGCGTCATGGGTCCTGGCACCTTGGGCTCTGGCACCTTGGGCCCTGCTGTCCTGGGCCCTGGCGTCTTGAGCCATGGTGCTCCCCGCCGGGTGCGCGCCTCGGGAGGGAGGCGATGACGGCCCCCCGTCGGGTGTGCGTGACCGGTGCCGCCAGCGGCATCGGGCACGCCGCCGCCGAGATCTTCCTCACGCGCGGCCACCACGTCACGCTGGCCGACCGTGACGAGACCGCCCTCACCGAGGCCGCCGAACGGCTGGCCGCCGAACACGGCGCCGACCGGGTCCGGCCGTACGCGGTGGACGTCTCCGTGGCCGAGCAGGTCGAGGACCTCTTCACCCGGATCGCCGACGCCGGGGGGCTCGACACCCTGGTCCTGGCGGCGGGCGTCACCAGCGACGGGTTCGTCTCCGACATGTCGGAACACGACTGGTCCTACATCCTGGGCGTCAACCTCACCGGCCCCTTCCTGTGCCTGAAGCGGGCGGCGCCGCTGCTGCGGCTCTCCTCCAACGGCTCGGTCGTCGCGGTCGGCTCGGTCTCGGCCCACGTGATCGGCGCGGGCGGCGGCTGCGCCGCCTACGAGGCGTCCAAGGCGGGCCTGGTACAGCTGGTGCGCGCCTTCGCCGTGGAGAACGCCCCGTACGGCGTGCGGGCGAACATCGTGAGCCCGGGACGGACGGCCACCCGGCTCGGCGAGAACACCCGGAGGCTCGCCGAGACCGTCTACACCTCCGCCGACGGTCCCCGGCGGGAACGTCACCCCTTCGGGGCGCCGCTACGCTTCGAGGGACGCCCCGAGGAGATCGCCGGTGCCATCCACTTCCTCGCCGGTGACGACGCCCGGTTCGTCACCGGCGCCGAGTTGCTGGTTGACGGTGGCTACACCGCCATCTGACCTGGCCGTACCGTCATCCGCCCGAGAGAGGACTTTCGGACATGGCTCTTCCCCTTTACGACCACGACCTTCCCGGCACGTTCATCGCCTTCTGCGGCATGGACGGCAGTGGGAAGACCAGCCTCATCGAGGGACTCTCCAAGCGGCTGGCCTCGCGTGGCGTGGAACCGGTCGTGACCATGCAGCCGTCCAGGTACGCCCGGGAATCTCCGCTGTTCACCCGGTACATCTACCACCCGGAGGAGCGGCACCAGGTCGACTACCGCGCCCTGATCTGCCTGCTGACCAGCGACCGGCTGCAGAACCTCCACGAGGTGGTGCTGCCCGCGCTCCGCGAGGGGCGTACGGTGATCACTGACAGGTACGTCTTCACGGCGCTGGCGCAGATGAGGGCACGCGGCTTCGCCAACGAGGAGTGGTTCTTCGAGATCTGCAAGCACGCGCCCAGGCCGGACCTGACGCTGCTGTGCGACCCGGGTTTCCAGGTCTCGCAGGGCCGGGTCGGACGCCGTACCGACTGGCGTGACTCCTACATCGAGGCCGACCACGACCAGCAGCTCTACATGAACTACCAGGTCGTCGCCGACGAGGAGGGGCTGGTCCGCTTCGACACGAACCTCCCGGTCGACGAGAGCCTGGACCTCCTGTACGGCGTCGTCAACGACCGCCTCCCCAACCTCCTGGGCTGACGTCCTCTTCGGTTCGCCGTCAGGGGCGGGTCACTTTCTCCGTGCTGCGCCGACCAGCCCAGACTCGTAGGCGACGATGACGAGCTGGGCTCTGTCGCGGGCTCTCAGCTTGGCGAGCAGGCTGCCGATGTGCGTCTTGACGGTTGCCAGACTGATATGGAGATGGTCGGATATCTCGGTGTTCGACAGGCCGCGCGCGACGTGGAAGAGCACCTCGCGCTCCCGGTCCGTGACACCGGCGAGTAGGCGGCCGTGGCCCCGCGTGCTCACCGGCCCGGGGCTTCGCACGAACTCCGCGATCAACCTACGGGTCACGGCCGGCGAGGTCAGGGACTCCCCTCGCGCGACCACGCGGATGGCGGAGAGAAGGTCAGCGGGCGGGGCGTCCTTGAGGACGAACCCACTGGCTCCGGTGTACGGTGCCCCGTGGACGGCCCGTATCAGGGCGGCTACGGTGCCCAACCCTCACATGGCGCAGGATGGGGCAGCCCACCGGGGTCGTGAGCCGACTGTCACCGGGTGTACCTGCGGATGCGGTAGCGCAGTCCGGACACGGAAGACCGCCAGCCTTTATCCTCGGAGACTCTCCACGTCGGGCCCGGTGCCGGCGCATAGGTGTCGCCGTCCACCGTCCAGTCGACCTCAGTCACCGAGAGCATCGTGGCGTACTCCAGGGCGGCCCGGTAAATCTCCCCGCCTCCGATCACCCATGCTGTTGCAGGGGCAGCTCGCTCCAACGGCTGGGCTGCAAGCTCCAGAGCCTCGGCGACAGACTCGGCGCGTTCGGCACCACTGGCCACCCACTGCGGATCACGAGTCACCACGATGTTGCGCCTGCCGGACAGCGGGCGGAAGCGTGGAGGCAGCGAATCCCACGTCTTGCGCCCCATCACCACGGGATGGCCGAGGGTGGTTGCCTTGAAATGTGCCATGTCCTCAGGCAGGCTCCACGGAATCGCATTGTCCGCACCGATCACGCCATCAAGGGTCTGCGCCCAGATCAGCCCGACGTTCACACCGCGACCGAGGCTTTGATGGCCGGGTGGTGCTGGTAGTCGAGCACCTCCACATCGGCGTAGGCGTAGTCGAAGAGCGAGTTGGCCCGGCGCAGACGCAACCCGGGAAACTCGAACGGGGTGCGCGAGAGCTGCTCGGTCACCTGCTCGACGTGATTGTCGTAGATGTGGCAGTCGCCGCCGGTCCAGATGAAGTCGCCGGCCTTGAGGCCGGCCTGCTGAGCCACCATGTGCGTGAGCAGGGCATAGCTGGCGATGTTGAACGGGACGCCGAGGAACAGATCCGCGCTGCGCTGGTACAGCTGGCAGGAGAGCCTGCCGTCGGCGACGTAAAACTGGAAGAAGGCGTGGCAGGGCGCGAGAGCCATCTTGTCGAGTTCGGCGACGTTCCAGGCGGAGACGATCATCCGGCGGCAGTCCGGGTCCCGGCTCAGAGTGTCGAGAACCTCGCTGACCTGGTCGATGTGCCTGCCGTCCGGGGCGGGCCAGGATCGCCACTGCGCGCCGTAAACCGGACCGAGTTCGCCGTTCACGTCAGCCCATTCGTCCCAGATGGTGACGCCGTGCTCCTGTAGCCAGCCAACGTTCGAGTCGCCTCGCAGGAACCACAGCAGCTCGTACACGATGGACCTGATATGCACCTTTTTGGTGGTGACCAGCGGGAACCCCTGTGAGAGGTCGTAGCGTAGTTGATGCCCGAAGACACTTCGGGTGCCGGTACCCGTCCGGTCGGCTTTGGCCGTCCCGGAGGTGTGTACCAGCCGCAAAAGGTCTTCGTACTGGGTGTCCGCCACGGCGGCCGAGTCTACTGGCCGCCGGCAGGCACGCACTCGACGGTCATGTCTCCCCGTACACCGTGGTGCCGGCGTGATGTTCAGCGTCGGTGGCGGGCTACGGAGTCGCGTTCAGCGACATGCCGGGCGACGGCGTCGACGCCGGGGCGGGCGTACCGCTCCGGAGAACTGCCAGTGGATCCACTCCGTCGCCCCTCTTGGCGGTGGTCTTCCCACGTTTGTCCTGCGGGTAGAGGTCCTCCACGTTCAGGTAGAGCACCTCATTGGCGCGGGCGGCGGACTCATAAGCGTCTTCCAGAACGTCTTCTCCCGCAGCGCGATGTCGAGACGCCGCAGGGCGGCAATCTGGTTCTCCATGAGGGCTTTGGTGCGGTCCGGCGGGGCCCGCCGCCGCTCGATGCCGATCGTCGGATCGCAGACGATCCAGCCCTGGCGCTGCCACCAGCCTTCACGGCGAGCGCAGCCCCGAGCGTTACCCAGCACTACACGTCCATTCGCCGGAGCTGTACGAGAACAGGGCCGAATCGGGGCGCTCGGGTGCCGCGCTGGTTGTTCTGTCTCATTTGATCTTTGTCGGCGGCCTGGTCGCCGAGCTGGACGAACGTAATCGGGGGTGAGACCGCGTCGCCGGACTCGTCTCACTTCTCGTTGCCGTTGAGACGCGGATGCGCGAGAGCGTCTCGCCTTGGGTTGCCGGTGAAGTCGATTCCCAAACGAGTCCGCCGGTGCCCTGAGCCAGCTGGCTCTTCCATCCCGCTGACGGCCGCTCAAGATACTGCTCCGCCCCGGCACGGCCGGTTGTCAGGAGCCAGGCAGCCGGACCAACGGCAACCGACACGCCCTGACTGTCCCGGCTCAGTCGAACCGGCGCCGACTCAGTAGAAGTGGCGCGGAAGGCGTAGACCAGATAGAAGTTCGCCAGCCGGGTAGGTACGTTCCACCTTCATGTTCACGGGCGACTCCAGCCAGCCCCCAGCCCTCGTCTCCCATGGCAGAAGCTTCGATCTTGATGTGGGTACGACGACCGCGGCAATTTCAGTCAGGGGGCTGTTGTGCGGATATCGCGACGTCAGGCACTGCAAGCCGTGATTCTGGCGGCCGTCGGAGACGCGCTGGGCGCCTGCGGTCCGTCCTCGACGGAAAAGGGGGCGGGGTCGACGCCTGCCACGGCACAGAACATTCCGGCCGCAACAGGCACGAAGGGTGGATGGCTGATGCCCGAGGAGACGCATCCGCACGAACAGACGTTCATGTCATGGCCGACCGAGCTGATCTGGGGGGCCGACATCGCCGGCGTGCGCGACGACATCGCCGGCATCGCCCGCGTGATCGCCGGCTTCGAGCCGGTCGTGCTGCTGGCCGGCCCCCGGGACGTCAAGGCGGCGCAGCGTGCCTGCGGCTCCCAGGTCGAGGTGGTCTCGATCCCGGTCGACGATCTGTGGATGCGCGACATCGGCCCCACCTTCGTGCTGGACGGCAAGAAGCTCGCCGGAGTCGACTTCCACTTCAACGGCTGGGGCGGCAAGCAGGAACACGGTCGTGACTCCGGCGTCGCCCGCGAGATCCTGGCCATGGAGAAGGTCGCCCGGATCGCCGCGCCCATCGTCGGCGAGGGTGGTTCGATCGAGGTCGACGGCGTCGGCACGCTCATGGCCACCGAGAGCTCGTTGATCAACGACAACCGCAACCCGGGCAAGACCAAGGCCGACATCGAGGCCGCCTTGACCCAGACCGTCGGCGCGACCACGTTCATCTGGGTGAAGGGCGTCAAGGGCAAGGACGTCACCGACTACCACATCGACGCGCTGGCCCGCTTCTCCGAGCCCGGAGTCGTTGTGGTCAGTACCCCGCCCGAGGACGCCCCGCAGGACGTCTGGACCGCCGCCTACGACCAGGCGCACGCGGTACTGAGATCAGCCGTCGACGCCCGCGGCAAGCGGCTGGAACTGGTCGAACTGCCCGAACCCGAGGACGTCGGCCGACGTGGCGAGGGCTTCCTGGCCACCTACGTCAACTACTACGTGGTCAACGGCGGCGTCGTCCTGCCCCGTTTCGGCGACAAGAAGGCCGACAGGGACGCGGTCTCCATCATCCGCGACCTCTACCCTGGCCGCGAGGTCGTTCAGGTGGGCGTCGACACTCTGGGCGAGGGCGGCGGCGGCATCCACTGCGCCACCCAGCAGATGCCCAAGAGGACATGAACCGCAATGTTCTGGTGGCCACGGCCGGTGTGGTCACGGTGGCGATGATCGGCCGGATGTCCGGCTCCGGATCGACGAGAAGACCAGCAGACTGCTTGAGGAATACCTCCTTCGAGGGGTCCCGGTGGCAACGAAGAAATTTTCGACGAAGTGCTGTCTGAGCTGTGCTAACGAGAGTTTCGTAGAATTCAGGGTTTTGGCTGTGGATGGCTATGCCCGGCGCAGGGGCAGACTTCCCCGCGTCACCTCCGCTGCTCTGACCTGGTCAGGCGGTGTCCCGGGAACCAGACAGAATCGAGATTCTGTTCGATATTTGTGCCGTGTTGACCTGGGAAAAGACATCCGACATCGAACGCAACCCCAAACACTGTCCGGTTTAAGATGATTTTCGGGACGTTCATGCAGCTGGTGGACGCGTAACGGCACCCGTCCGATCGCCCGACCGGGAGGTACGTCACTGGTGGTGGCCGTTCCAAGACACGCGTCTCAGCTAGACCACCAAAAACGGTAGTTGGCTGAGACGGTGTTGCCGCGAGGTGGGCGCGAGCTGTGAAAGCTCGTGCCCCCTCGGGACGACGCCCTCGATCAGTCCTTCAAGAGGAGGAAACCTCGACGGATCACACCAGAGGCCCTTACGCTCATTAGCGTCCTGGGCCGTTTCAGCTGTATGGTCATGGCGCTCGTGGGCCTGGGGCTTGGAACACTTCTGAGGTCCACCGGAGCCGCGTTCGTCTCGATCTTCGCGCTGCTGTTCGTCGTTCCCCCGCTGATCTCGCTTCTGCCCGCTCCCTGGCACGAATGGATCGGCTCGCTCACGCTGCCGATGGCGTCCAACCTTCTGTCCGGACGGATAACGGGTAACTGGTTCCCACCCATGGCGGCGACGCTCGTGCTGCTCGGCTACATCGTGGTCTCGCTTGCCGCCGCGGGAGCCGCTCTGTCGCGCAGAGACCCGTAGAGGCCCGTGGAGACCCGTGGAGACTCGCGAAACGAGGTCACGGCCGGTTCGGAACCGGCCGTGACCTCGCCCTCAATGGCGAGCTGTGATCAGTCGCGCTCTTCGTATCGCCGGGATACCGCAAACGGTGGCGGAGCGGCTGTCTCTTCGCCGGCCCAAGCACCTCTCTGATGCCCCGGTCCGCGGTCTCATCGGCTGCGTCCCCACGGCCCGAGCCCTTGAGAAAGGGGGCTCAGACCGTAGGGACGAGTTCAGACCGTGGAGACCGACTCAGTGGACGGGCTGCATCTCCTCTGACTGGTTGAACTGGGTGCGGTGGAGCTCCTCGTAGCGGCCACCGGCGGCGAGGAGGGCGGTGTGGGTGCCGCGCTCCACGATGCGGCCGTCCTCGACCACGAGGATGAGGTCCGCGGCGCGGACGGTGGAGAGCCGGTGGGCGATCACCACCGAGGTCCGCCCGGCGAGCGCCTCACCCAGGGCCTCCTGGACGGCGGCCTCCGAGGTGGAGTCCAGGTGGGCGGTCGCCTCGTCGAGGATGACGACCCGGGGGCGGGCCAGCAGCAGCCTGGCGATCGTCAGACGCTGGCGCTCGCCACCGGACAGGCGGTATCCGCGCTCACCCACGACCGTGTCCAGCCCGTCGGGCAGCGCCGAGACGAGGTCGGCCAGCCGGGCGCGCCGCAGCACCTCCCAGATCTCCTCTTCCGTGGCCTCAGGGCGGGCCAGCAGAAGGTTGGCGCGGACGGACTCGTGGAACAGGTGCCCGTCCTGCGTCACCATGCCGAGCGTCTCGCGCACCGACTCGGCGCTCAGCTCGCGGACGTCGACACCGGACAGGCGCACCGCGCCGCTGTCGACGTCGTAGAGACGGGTCGCCAGCTGCGCGATCGTCGACTTGCCCGCCCCGGAGGAGCCGACCAGCGCGACCATCTGCCCGGGCTCGGCGCGGAAGGACACCCCGTGCAGCACCTCGACGCCACCGCGGGTGTCGAGGGTCGAGACCTCCTCAAGTGAGGCGAGCGACACCTTGTCGGCCGAGGGATAGGCGAAGCCGACCCCGTCGAACTCGATGGAGACCGGCCCCTCGGGCACCGGCCTGGCGTCCGGGGCGTCGGCGATGAGGGGCTTGAGGTCGAGCACCTCGAAGACCCGCTCGAAACTCACCAGCGCGGTCATCACCTCGACCCGCGCGCTGGCCAGAGCGGTCAGCGGCGCGTAGAGCCGGGTGAGCAGCAGCGCCATCGCCACGACCGCGCCCGGTTCGAGCTGCCCGCGCAGCGCGTAGAACCCGCCGAGGCCGTAGACGACGGCCAGGGCGAGCGCGGAGACCAGCACCAGCGCGGTGACGAACACCGACTGGGACATGGCCGTGCGCACGCCGATGTCGCGCACCCGCCTGGCCCGCCCCTCGAACTCCGCCGACTCGCGCCTGGGCCTGCCGAAGAGCTTCACCAGCGTGGCGCCCGGCGCGGAGAAGCGCTCGGTCATCTGGGTGATCATCGCGGCGTTGTGGTCGGCCGACTCGCGTTCGAGCTTGGCCAGACGGGTGCCCATCCGGCGGGCGGGCAGTACGAAGATCGGCAGCAGGATCAGGGCCAGCAGGGTGATCTGCCAGGAGGTCCCGATCATCACGATGAGCGTGAGCACGAGCGTCACGATGTTGCCGACCACGCCGGAGAGGGTGTCGCTGAAGGCCCGCTGCGCGCCGATGACGTCGTTGTTCAGCCTGCTGACCAGGGCGCCGGTGCGGGTGCGGGTGAAGAAGGCGATCGGCATGCGCTGCACGTGGTCGAACACGGTGGTGCGCAGGTCGAGGATGAGCCCCTCGCCGATGCTCGCCGACAGCCAGCGTGTGATCAGCCCCAGCCCGGCCTCGACGACCGCGATGACGGCGATGAGGGAGGCCAGGAGTACGACGAGGTTGAAGTCGGCACCCTCGACGATCGCGTTGACGACCCGGCCCGCGAGCACGGGGGTCGCGACCGCCAGAACCGCCGTCGTGACGCTGAGCAGCAGGAACCACGTCAGGAACCGGCGGTGCGGTCTGGCGAAGGCGCCGATGCGCCGCAGGGTCGCCCTGGAGAAGGGCCTGCGCTCGTTCTGGGCGTGCATCGCGTGGTACATCGACGTCCACGCGGTGACTTCTATGTCCATCGCTCGTCTCCGGGGGGTGGTGGCCTTCCGACCGCTCTTCGAACAGGTTGACGACACCGCAGAGGCTCTCATCCGCCACCGACAAAACCGTCGCGTGGCCGTGTCCGCCTAGAGAGGGGACGTGGACGTTCTCCGGTGCGACTCTCCAGAACACTAAGACCTCAACATATGTTCAGGTCAACCATGGCACAACAACCCGTGAAGGACGTCACGAACTAGGCAAGAAAAGCGACATAAGGTATAAAAAGGTATAAAGAGACCTCGCGGTGCGTCGCCGGGCGTTCGGCGATCACAAAGAGCCGGCCACCTCTCCGCCACAGGAAGCCCGCGAAGGCCCGCAGAGCCCATGGACTCCGGAACCCCCGCGAACCCTCACGGAGCCCCGGAGGGAAGCCCACCGGGCCCGGCCTCCCACGAAACCCCGTCAAGGAAAGTCTCATGAGTCAGGACAGCAGCAACGCACACGTCGTCGTCGAGATCGACCTCACACTTGAGGAGGCCCGGCGGCGGGCCGCGGTCATGGAGGCCCTGGGAGACGACTGGGACCCGATCGCGGTGATGCGGGGCGAGGAGGAGGCCTACGACCTGCTCTACTCGGGCCTCGACGAGCGGCAGCAGGAGATCTACGACATGCTCGTCGCCGCCGGGGTCCTGCCGTACCGGGGAGCGGGTCATGCTGCCGATTGATCCGCACGCCGACCTGGGACGCAGGGCCTGGGTCCCCTGTCCGGGATGCCGCGACGACAGGGACTGCGCCCCCTGCTCCGACGGCCGTAACTGCTCGGACCACTGGCGCTATCTCATCCGCACCACGGGCAGCATGCTCCACCTGCAGTGCCCCGGCTGCACCCACCTGTGGAGCCACGAAACCAACTTCGGTGCGGGCGGCGGCCGCCCCTTCTGACCGTCACGGATTGACGACGCGGCTCCTACGGAACCGAGTCCGCCCGGATCTTGGCGCACATGTCGGTGACGGCCTTGATGATCAGTTCGGGCTCGTCGATCTGGACGTTGTGCGCGGCCCGCTCGGCGACGACCAGCGTGCCGTTGTCGGACAGACCGGCCAGGTCGGCCTGGATGCGTCCCCAGACACGGTTCTGGCGCTCGGCCACGTCGGCGGGGCGACCGGCGAAGTGGGCGCCGTAGTAGCTGTCCGGTGACGGGTGCGGGGCTCTGGAGATGACCGTGAGCGGCATGTCACCGAAGTGCGTGCGCTCGGCCTGAAGCGCCTTGACGGCCCCGGTCCTGCCGAGATCCTCCAACACCTCCGCCCTGCGCTGCCCGCTGGTCAGCTCCAGGGCCAAGCCCAGATCGACCAGCTCGGCGGGAAGCATCCCCCGTGTCCGGCGCAACAGATCCGGTTCCTTCCCCTTCCTGACCTCCAGGCGCGTCCGAGCGCGGACCACGCCGCACGGCGTCAGGGCGTAGGTGAGAACGTTCCGCCAGTACTTCGGAGGCCCGGCCCGCCACCAGCCGAACTCCTCGACCATCCAGGTCACACGCTCGGAGGGCGCGTCCACGAGCACCATCCCCGCGACCCTGTCGCGGTGGCGGGCCGCGTAGAACCGGGCGATCTCTCCACCCATCGAGTGGCCGACGAGAAGGTAGGGGCCGGGTTCCCCAGACGCCTCCAGCACCTCGTGAAGCTCGTCGGCCAGGTTCGAGGCGCCACGCCACTCCCACCAGGGCGGCGCCTCGCTCCAGCCGAGTCCGGCCCGGTCGTACTGCCACACCCGCTGGCCGGGAACGAGTCCCCGCCGGACGTTGACCCAGCCCAGACCGTTGTCGGTCATGCCAGGCAGGATGACGACGGCCGGGCCGCCTTCGCCTTCGGCCCGCACGTGCAGGCGGCGGCCTCGGACGGAGACGAACCGGCCGGGCGCCGGGAAGCGGCGTTTGTCGGCGTGCTCGGACGCCTTCTGATAGAAGGCGCTGACAGCGCCTGCCGCCGCGGCGGCGGCGAGGGCGAGGGTGATCCAACGAGGGGTCATGTCATCCCTTCTCATTTGCGTCGCACCGGTCGCGAATTCGTGTTCAGCGGGATTCCGCCGGGCGGTGATCATGGCTCGGAGATCAGTCGCACCCGGTGCGGGCGCCTCCCATCACGCTCCTTCTCGGCGACCTTGGCGGCCCACTGCCGGTAGGAGGCGTCCACAGCGTCCAGATCACCCGTCAGGAAGAGCTTCAGATCCTCGTCCGAGCCGTAATAGTCGTGCAGTTCGAGCTTGCGGGTATCTCGGCCGGTCCGCAATTCGGACCGACGCCGGACTGAGATCGCCTCCACAGCGCTCCTTGTCACATACGACGACAGCTGATCGCCCGCCCCGACAAATATGTCATCTTCGAATATGGCGTTCATGGACGAAGGACTCGCGCGTGCGGGGCGGGCCATGGCCGTGGGGACGTTCGTCTCCAGGGTCACCGGTTTCCTGCGCACATTGGCACTGGTCGCCGCGCTCGGGCTTGGGAAGGACCTGTTCGACACCTACACGATCGCCAACACGCTGCCCAACTCGATCTACGACCTGGTGCTCGGCGGGGCGCTGACCAGCGTCCTGGTCCCCCTGCTCGTCCGGTATCCCGACGAGCTCTACGCGCAGCGGCTGCTGTCGCTGGTGGCCTACGGCCTGGGCGCGACCGTGGTGGCCACCACCCTGTTCGCCCCGCAGATCGTGGACCTGTGCGCCGGCGACCTCGGCGCGGACCAGCGGCGGGTGGCGATCGTGCTGACCCGTTTCTTCCTGCCGCAGGTCCTGTTCTATGGCGTGGGGACGACCCTGGCCGCCGTCCTGAGCGCCCGGGGCCGCCAGGCCGTACCGATGTGGGCGCCGGTGGCCAACAACCTCGTGGTCGTCGCGACCACCGCCGCCTACCTGGCGATCGGCGGCACCGGCAGCCTTGAGAGGCTGACCGTCGCCCAGACCTGGCTGCTGGGTGTGGGCACCACGGCGGGCGTCGCCGTGCAGGCGCTCGTGCTCTGCCTGGCCACGCGCGGCACCGGGTTCCGGATACGGCTGCGCGCCGACCCGCGAGGGGTCGGTGTCCGGCGGATCGCGGCCATGGCGGGCTGGACCCTCCTGTCCGTGGCCGCCGCGCAGGTGGCGATCGTCGTGGTCAACCGGCTCGCCCTGGCCTCTGGGGACGGGGCCCTCGGTGCCTACGCCAACGCCTACACGCTGTTCCAGCTGCCCTACGCGGTCGTCACCGTGTCCATCGTCACCGGAGTGCTCCCGGGGCTGAGCCGGGCCGCGGCGCGGCGGGACCTGTCGCTGGTGACGGCCGAGTTGTCCCGGTGTCTGCGGCTGTCCGGCGTGGTGCTCCTGCCGGTGGCCGCCTTCCTGGTCGTGCTCGGCCCGTACCTGGCCACCGCCCTGTTCGCGCACGGCAACGCCACCCCTTCGGCCGCCGCGCTCACCGGGTCGGTTCTGGCCGCCTACGGTCTGGCCCTGGTGCCGTTCTGCGGCTATCAGGTTCTGCTGCGCGGTTTCTACGCCATGCAGGACACCCGCACCCCGGCCATGATCGGACTGCTCGTCACGGCGACCACGGTCGGCGGCGCGGTGGTCTCGGCGTGGCTGGTGCCCGGCCCACGGATGGTCGTCGGGGTCGCGGTCGGGTACGCGCTGGCCAACTGCGCCGGGTTCCTCGTGGCGGCGGCCGTACTGCGGGGCAGGCTCGGCAGGGTCGACGGTCACCGCCTGCTGCGCGCGCACGGCCGGATGCTCCCCGCCGCGCTCGTCGCGGGCGGGGTCGCGGCCGTCGTGGCGCGCCTGACCGGGCAGGTCACCGGCCCTGGGTGGGCGGGTTCGCTCGCCGTGGTGTTCGCGGCGGGCGCGTGCGGGGTCCTGCTGTACGGCCTGGCAGCGTGGGCGCTGCGCGTCTCCGAACTCCGAACCCTGATCAGCGCCCTACGCGCCTGAGGAACCGCCTGTCGGCACGCGCTTGAGGACGGCCAGCGCCTTCGAGGCGGCGTCGCGCACCTCCGGTTCCTCGTCGGCCAGGCACGCGGTCACCGCCTCGGCCAGGTACGGCACCGCGGCCCTGAGGTCGAGGACGACCTGGGCCATGATCACCTCAATGGCCTCCTCGTCCCAGACGTCCTCGCTCTCCTCCGCGTCCTCGCTGAGCAGCGTCTCCAGGGTCGCGGCGATCTCCGCCTCCCGTCCCCGGGGGTCGGCCGCGGCCCTGATCTCCTCCTGCGGAACCTCGGGCTGAGCGGCCTCGCCGACCTCCCCGAGGAAGTCCAGCAGTACGGCCCGCAGCGGCACCGCGGCCACCCGGCGCCGGGCCGTACGGGGATCGGACAGCAACCCGGCGACGACCAGCGCCGCGGGCGGGGTGGCCGACCAGGGCGTTCCCTGGTGGATCACCGCCGCCCACAGGTGGTCGACGGCCTTGATCCGCGCCCGCTCGTCGTCGCCGGCCAGCGCTTCGAGGTGGGCGGGGACGTCTGCGGCGACGCCGTAGGCGTGGAACAACCGCGACCAGTCAGGCTCGCCCAAGCCGTTACCGGGCCTGCTCAAGCAGCTTCTCCGTGCCGACCAGGCGGACGCAGACGGCCAGGCCGCTGATCGCCAGCTCGACCTCGGGCAGCTCGGGGTAGGTGGGCGCGATGCGGATGGTGCTGTCGGCGGGGTCGTCGCCGTAGGGGTGGGTCGCACCGGCCGGGGTCAGCGCGATACCCGCCTCCGCCGCACGACTGACCACCTGGCGGGCGCACCCCGGCAGCACGTCGAGGCTGATGAAGTAGCCGCCGAGGGGCTTGGACCACGTGGCCAGGCCGGTTCCGCCGAGCTCCTTGCCGAGGATCAGGTCGACCGTGTCGAACTTCGGCCGGATCAGCTCCCGGTGGCGGCGCATGTGGTCGAGAACGCCCGCCTCGTCCTTGAGGAACTCCACGTGCCGCAGGTGGTTGATCTTGTCGGGACCGATGGTGCGCTTGCCGGTGTGGCCGAGCAGCCAGGACACGTTCGCCGGGGAGGAGCCGAAGAACGCGACGCCGCCCCCGGCGAAGGTGATCTTCGAGGTGGAGCCGAAGACGAAAGCGCGGTCGGGGTTACCGTGCTCCGCGCACAGCGCCAGGATGTCGGCGATCTCGACCTGGGTGTCCGTCAGGTGGTGTACGGCGTAGGCGTTGTCCCAATAAATCCGGAAATCGGAGGCGGCCGTCTGCATGGCGGCCAGGCGCCGTACGGTCTCGTCGGCGTAGGAGACGCCGTTGGGGTTGCTGTACTTGGGCACGCACCAGATGCCCTTGATCTGGGCGTCCTGCCGCACGAGGTCCTCGACGACGTCCATGTCGGGACCCTGGTCGTTCATCGGCACCGGGATCAGCTCGATGCCGAAGCGCTGGGCCAGCGCGAAGTGACGGTCGTATCCGGGAACCGGGCACAGGAAGGCGACCCTCGGCTCGTCCACCCAGCGGCGTTCGCCACCGGGCACGCCGCTGAGCAGCGCGTGGACGAGGGTGTCGTGCATCAGGGACAGGCTGGAGTTGTTCGCCGCGACGAGCTGGGCGGCGGGCACCTGGAGCAGGCCGCTGAAGATCGCCCGAAGCTCGGCCAGACCCTGCCCGCCGCCGTAGTTACGGCAGTCGGTCCCGTCGGCGGCGGTGTGGCCGCTGGGCAGCGTCAGCATGGCGGAGGCCAGGTCCAGCTGGCCGGCCGAAGGCTTGCCCCGGGTGAGGTCAAGCGAGAGACCGCGCTGGACGAGCGCGTCGTAGTCACGCCGGGCGCGGTCACGCTGAGCGGTCAGCTCGTCGAGGTTCAGAGCCGAAAAGGTCACGGGATTTCCTTCGCCTGCTGGTCAGAATGGCCTTCGCAGAATAGAACAGCCGGAAAGCGGGTTATCTGCCGGGTACGGCATGGCATACCCGGAAATATCAGCTTTTCCGACACTCGATCAGAAGGACGCCCCGGTCACAGGACGGTGCGCGGGCCGGGAGACCTCCTCAAGGCGGTCGGCCGACTCGGCGGGAAGGTCGAGGGCGAATCCGGCCGCGTTCCGTTCGTACTGCCCCAGGTCACGGGGCCCGATGACGACCGAGGTTACGCCCGGCCTGGCGGCGACCCAGGCGATGGCCACCTCGACCGGGGTGACGCCCAGTTCTGCGGCGACCTTGGCCACCTCGTCCGCGATGCCGTGGCTGCGCTCGCTGAGCATCTCCCCCGCCCAGCGGTCGGCCGCGGGGCTGGACATCGCCAGCAGGGAACTCATCCTGCTGTCGGCACCGGGGGCGACGCCCCTGCGGTAGCGGCCCGCCAGGACCCCGCCGCCGAGCGGGGCGTAGGTGACGACGCCCAGACCGTGGCGTTCGCACGCGGGCAGGATCTCCGCCTCGATCAGCCTGGCCAGCAGGGAGTACTGCGGCTGGAGGCTGACCATTCTCGTTCCCCCGACGCGTTCGGCGGCCCACTGCGCCTCCACGATCTGCGGCGCGGTGAAGTTGGAACAGCCCAGGTAGCGGACCTTTCCCGAACGAACGAATCCGTCGAGGGTCGCCATCGTCTCCTCGATGGGAGTCTGGGGGTCCCACTGGTGACACTGGTAGAGGTCGACGTAATCGGTGCCGAGACGCCGCAGGCTCGCCTCAAGCGCCCTGGTCAGGTGCGCCCTGGACAGCCCCCGGTCGTTGGGGCCCGGCCCCTGGGGGCCGAAGGCCTTGGTCGCGACGACCACCGAGTCGCGGCGTCCGCGCAGCACCTTGCCGACGATCCGTTCCGACTCACCCCCGTGGTAGATGTCGGCGGTGTCGATGAAGTTGTTCCCCGCGTCGAGGAAGGCGTCGATGACGCGGATCGCCTCCGCCTCCTCGCAGCCGCCCACACCGGGACCGGTGCCGAAGTTCATGGTGCCGAGGCAGGCGCGGGAGACCTTCAGGCCGGAGCCGCCGAGCCGTACGTGATTCATGGACATCCCCCGATAGAATCGGAACAAGCGTTCCGCTTGGAATGCGCGAAACGATACGGAACGCTTGTTCCGGTTGTCAACGGCCGTGGGGCGCGCTGTTCCCGCGCGAAGGACGGAGGACGAGGATGCGCACGGACGCGCAGCGCAATCTGGCGCGTGTGCTGAGCGCGGCGGAGGAGGTCCTGACCCGCGACGGCCTCTCCGCCCCCATGCGGGCGATCGCCGCGCGCGCCGGGGTCGGCGTGGGCACGATCTACCGGCAGTTCCCCACCAAGGAGGCCCTCTACCAGGCGATCGTCGTCGACCGTCAACGCAGGCTCGCCGAGGAGGCGCGGGCGTTGGCGGAGGCAGCCGAACCCGGCGCCGCGTTCTTCGCCTTCTTCGCCCGCGTCGTGGAGGACGCCACCCCGAAGAAGATCTTCGCCGAAGCCCTGACCGAAGCCGGGATAGACGTCAAGGCCGCGACTGCGGGAGCCCACGACATCCGCGGCGCCGTCGAAACCCTGCTGGTCCGCGCCCAGCAGGCGGGCGAGGTGCGCCGGGAGGTGGAGATGCCGGAGATCCTGGCCCTCCTGACCGCCGCCTGCCTGGCCGCCCAACACCAGAACTGGGACGAGTCCCTACGAACCAGAGCACTCGACGTCGTCTTCCACGGCCTGCGCCCCTGAATCAAGCCCTTGGCGTCGATCAGCGGGAAGGGTTCAGAAGGGCGTCGATGTCACTCTCCCGATAACGCCGCTGCCCGCTGGGGGTGCGTACCGAGGGAATGCGCCCGGTCAGCGCCCACCGGTTGACGGTCTTGGGGTCCACACCGAAGACCCGGGCGACCTCACCGGGCGTGAGCAGCCGTTCGGTCGTACCGGGCCCGGTGGCGAAGGTGCCGTCCGGGGCGACGGCCTTGAGGGGGGACATGTGGGGAACTCCTTCAGTGGCGGAGGGTGTGCAGGATCTGGTCGTGCCGGGCGAGCGCTCCGGCGAGGCGGCGCAGTGTCGTACGGCCGAGCACGTCCCGGGCCCCGGCTTCGCGCTGGTCGAGGCGCAACGGCCGGTACCGGATGGCCCACCATCTGGGCAGGCCGGGCAGGTGGAGGTGTTCGTACCGCCAGCCGGGGTGGGTGCTGACGAGCAGGTCGATCAACCGTCGTTCGTCGTCGGTCATGGTCGTCCCTGGGTGCGGGAGTGGTTGGGGGCGGCCCTTTTCAGGGGGCGGGTGCCCGGCCCCGAGCCGGGGAGCACGACGGCCGGGCACCCTGGAGGAGGACCGGCCTTCCGCAGCGGAGACCGGTGCGCCAGACGGCTCCCTCTTCCCCAGCACACTCGGCGTGTGCGGGAACCGTCTCGCGACGGGTGTGCGACCCAGACCCCTCCCGCCTGAGCCGCACGTCCACGAGGTACGGCGAGCGACGGGTGGGATGACGTTCCACCGCCCGCCGTACCGGCTTTCAGGAACGCAGCAACCTGCGCAACGCCGTAGCCCGACCCGGCGCAACGGCCTGACCAGGACATACGGCCTGAACGGTCCGGGAGACCCGGGCGGCCCGAATCTGGATGGCACGGGCGACGGCAACAGCCTGAATGCTCGGCGGCACCACCGGAGGCACCTGGGCGCTCAACTTACGGTCCAGCTCCTCCGCCGACTCCGCCCGCACCAACAACACCTCCCCGGCGTACGGCCTGCCGAACAGAACACTCCGGTAGGCGCTCCACAACCCGGTCATCGAGCTGTGGAACACCAACCAGCCCGGGTGGGCCGCCTGCACGGAGTCACAGGTTCGATCGGAAAACCCAGAACCTTGACGAGGAACCCAGGCCGTCATGCCGCCCTCCCACCCGGCGAACGCCATCCACCGGCCCCCGCCGCCTCAGAGGACAGCCGCCCCCGCCGAGCCAACGAAGGCGGCACAAGCCGAATCGCCCGGATCATCTCCGCCTCCCTCATCCGCTCCTTCAGCCCGTCGGCCGTGCCGTCCTCGACGATCACCGGACGCGGCCCGTCCCAGACGGCCATCGCGTAGAAGCAGCGCCGCCCCAGGCTGTAGAGCACCGTCCACTCCGCCCACGCCCGATCGATCCGCTCGGCCTCGGCGCGGGCCGGACCGTCCCATACCCGCCGATAGACCGGCGCGTACGGCAGGCCATCCCGATGCCTCCCAGTCACGGGGACACCCCCGCAACGGCGTCGCGAGCCTTCTCCTCCTGCTCGGTGACGGCGGCCTGGACCTCCTCAAAGGTGTCGGCATCTACGGTCGGCTCGGCCCCGGCGCGCAACGCCATGCGTGGGAACGCACGATTGCGGATCGCCCAGAACCGTCCGGCATCGCTGATGATCAACCGCCACCCCGGGATCGCCGGGGCGGTCGTCGTGGACGTGTCGTCATGCACGATTTGCACCTCCCATGTCCGATAGGGACTCGTTCCAGCGATGTCAATTCGTTGGGCGGGTCCGGCTGTGAAGAAGAATCAAGATTCGCCGTATGGCATGGGCAGCTGAATACTCGATGGAGTGGCCGCCCTGTCGCCGGCTTGAAACGGGTATCAAGGTTGCGGGTGCCGATATGGGGTCAGCGAGGTGGAGCAGAGAAGTTCATTCGGCCAGAAGCCCGTTCCGGCAAGTGCCACGTTGTGCGATCCCGATTTACCCGATGACCCATCGTTCCCCAGGCATCGGACTACTCGTCCGGAATCGGGAAACAAACGCTTCACTGGACTGGAGCCGATAATGGTTGAGAACTTCTTGGTAGGCAGTCACACCAGAGCCGTCAGGCTGAGGTGTCGTGGCACCCGTATCGCGTCCGAACCGCTCCCTGCCAGGCGGGAGGGTGAGCTGATGGCGTTACATGGCTCAGTTTCGGCTGCCTTCATGTCAGCACCCCTGTCGTCGTGTGGCCTCTCTGCGACAGTAGGCACTCCGAAGGGCCGTCACCCGAACTGTCAGTTCGGGTAACCAGCAGTTCGGGAAGTCAAAGAAGCCCCAGACGCTCGGTGAGCACGTCCACCTGCCGCCGATATGTGGGACGTACACGACGACGAAGACGAATGGCCATATCGTGGGCAAGTGGGCTTCGCGTCAGATCCTCTGGGGCCAACTGAAGCAAATCAAGAAGATGAACCAGGACTGCGGCGTCTTCACGCCGCAGGTCATAACAGCGAGCCACATCAAGCATGAAAGTGAACCGGCGCTCCAGCGACGGAAGGTGGCTCGTGTCGATCTGATCTGCGGCCTTCAGCGCCTCGACGGCCTCACCGGCCTCCATCCTGATGCTCACGCTGTGCAGCTCGACGTTGGTCGGCCCGAACACGGTCCACATGCAGTTGCCCTCGCCTACCAGCCGCGCCCGGGGAACCGCTCTGTCGTGAAGACGCTGGCGAGCGCCTCCCCACTTCTTTCGACGCGCATCGGCAACGACCATTACAAGATCCAGCGCCCCAGCCAGCGCTACGGTCTCCTCACCCCGTACGGCTTCAAGCTGCTCGATGCCCAGACATGCGATCTGCTCGGCGCCTTCGTACTCGCCATCGGCGAGCAGCACGTGCCCCAGGTTCCATTGAGCTGCCGCGATACGAATCGGATCGTCTGCGTCCTCAGCAGCGCGCAGACCTCGATCGGCCACCATGAGAGAAAGGTCAACCCGACCCGCTCGACGACAGTAGGACCGGAGCAGGAAGTAAAGGTCAGCCGCTACGCGCATGGTTTCGCGCCGGACGACCGAATCGCTACCCGCCCGGTGGACACGCAAGGCGTGCTCAGTGTCGGCGATCAGATCCGGTAGCACGGCTGCCGCATCGGTGAACCGTGTGGGGCTGGTCTGCCATGTCCTCCAGGCCGACTCCACCCGCTCCCGCAATACGGCAGATGAGATCGGCAGGGAACTTCTCACAGGCCCATACCCCATCAGGGCGCGGGTGACATCCTGAGCGACACCGTCCCCCTGCCGGGAGGCCTTTTTGGGGATATCGTCGAGGAGAGCTGACAACGGGACGCCGAGTTCGGCAGCGAGAGCATGCAGAACGGGTAGTGATGGTATTTTCAAGCCGCGCTCGATCTGTGAGAGGTATTCCTCGGTTATGCCGCACAGACCGGCGACCGCAGCTTGCTTGCGTTGCTTTTTCTCTCGCCAGTAGCGGACACGATCCCCGATGGGGAGATTCGTCGCCATCCCATCCCCCTTCTTGGCCGATGCGCTGAGCGTAGACCGGATAAGGAATGGGATGGATCGGTTCCGAACAACGATGTGACAACCTGAAACGGCTTGGGCCGTCCGGAGGTGGCGATAATAGTGTTTCGAGTTGTTTTGTGGGATATCGACCATACGCTGATCGACATGCGGGGCATCGGGCGTGAGTTGTCGGCGCAGGCGTTCGAGCGGGTGACCGGGGTGGTCATGCGACAGCAGGCGAGGATCGACGGCCTCACCGAGGCGGTGATCTTCCGGGAGACCGCCCGGCTGCACGGCCTGACGACCGGCAGGGATGATTTCGAGCGGTTCGCCGCCGCCCTGGCCGAGGCTCATCTACTGCGGCGGGTTGAGGTACGACAGCGGGGTCATGCCCTGGCGGGGGCGGCTGCCGCGCTGCAGGCCGTGGCCGACCGGGACGGGGTGGTGCAGACGGTGGTGACCGGTAACGTCCGCGAGGTCGCCCGGTTCAAGCTGCACACGTTCGGGCTTGACCGTGCCATCGCCTGGGAGGCGGGCGCGTTCGGTGAGGACGACGACGTGCGGGCCGAGCTGGTGCGGATCGCGGTGAAACGCGCCGCCGCCGTCTATGGCGGGCCGCTGGAACCGCACGAGGCTGTGGTCATCGGCGACACCCCCGCCGACGTGGAGGCCGCCGTTCAGAACGGTGTGCCGGTCATCGCGGTGGCGACAGGCCGCACCGGGATCGAGGAGCTTCGACAGGCGGGGGCGTCCTGTGTCCTACCGGACCTGAGCGACACCACACGCCTCCTGGAAGCCCTCCACGACCACGCCCACTGCCCCTGACTTCACACGGAAGCCCCCTGGGGGCCGTACAGAAGCGGGTTCACCAGGAAACCACTGGCTCACGCGAACATGCCGCAAAAGCGGTGATCTCTCCCCTGCCCCATGGCACAGTGGGCTTCCGGACACGGTCGTGAAGGTCTGAATCGTGATGGCGGGCGTCACTGAATCGAGTTCCTCATCACCCCAAAGGGATCACAACGCAAACGAAGGTGACGCCCTTCAGAACCAGTGCCCCGGTCCCCTACAGCCAGCCCTTGCGTTTGAAGGCGGTGTAGAGGACCGCCGAGGCGATGACGATGGCCAGGGTGGAGATCCAGAAGCCCGCCGTGTGGCCGAAGCCCGGGTAGGGGACGTTCTGGCCGTAGAAGCCGGTGATCATCGTGGGGACCGCGATGATCGCGGCCCAGCTGGTGATGCGCTTCATGATGTCGTTCAGCCGGAAGCCCTGCTGGTTGATGTGGGCCTCCCTGACGTTGCCGACCAGCTCGCGCAGGGAGTCCGTCCACTCGGCCGCGCGCAGGGTGTGGTCGTAGACATCCTGGTAGTAGGGCGTCAGCGCCGGGTCGACCATCTCCACGCTGCGGCGCAGGAGACTGCCGACGACCTCCCGAACCGGTACGGCCAGCCGCCGGAAACGCACCAGTTTCTTGCGCATCTCGAACGTCAGCCGCTGGATGTGCAGCCGGTCCCCCGGCACGTCGGCGAACAGGTCGTCCTCAAGCGCCTCGACCCGGTCGTCCATGGCCTGCAGCACGTCGAAGTAGCCGTCCACGACGTAGTCGAGCAGGCCGTGCAGCAGGTACGGCACGCCGTACCTGGCCATCTCGGGGTTGGCGTCCCAGCGCCTGACCACCTCGTCGATGTCGAACCCGGGGTTCTCCCGCACCGTCACCAGGGCGTTCTTGGTGACGAAGATGGACATCTCAACGAGGTCGAGACCCTCGTCGTGCAGCTTGGCGCCGTAGACCGTGATGAACAGGTGGCTGTCGTAGCTGTCCAGCTTGGGGCGCTGGTGGCTCTGCAGGGCGTCCTCGACGGCCAGGCGGTGGAGTCCGAGCTCCTCGCTGATCGTCTCCAGGTCGGCGGGCGTCGGCGAGCACAGGTCGAACCACACCACGGCGGAGGGATCTCCGACATGGTCGGAGATCTCGTCGATGGGGAAACCCTCGGCCTTCAAAGCCCCGTTGCGGTACAGGCGGGTGCGGTCCATGGCGTTTCACATTAACTCGGTCAAGCGGCCTTCGAAACGGCTTCGAGAAGTCTCCTGATGTGCCTGACGGCGGTACGGCCGGCGCGGTTGGCCCCGATGGTGCTCGCAGAGGGACCGTATCCGACCAGGTGGACACGGGGGTCGAGAGCCGCGACGGTGTCCTCGACCCGGATGCCGCCGCCGGGCTCGCGCAGGCGCAGCGGGGCCAGGTGGTTGACGACGGGCCGGAACCCGGTGGCCCACAGGATCACGTCGGCCCTGACAAGATCACCGGTGTCATCCCAGACCACCCCTTCGGGGACGATCCTGTCGAACATCGGCAGCCGGTTCAGCGTCCCGGCCGCCATCGCGGCCCGCACCTGGGGGGTCAGCGGGTAACCGGTCGCGCCGACCACGCTGCCCGGCGGCAGGCCCGCCCGGACCCGGGCGTCCACCCTGGCGACGGCGGCGCGGCCCGCCTCCTCGTCGAACGGCCCCTCGCGAAAGACCGGCGGGCGGCGGGTGACCCAGGTGGTCGTGGTGACGCGGGCGATCTCCATGAGGAGCTGCACCCCGGAGGCGCCCCCGCCGACCACCACGACGTGCCTGCCCGCGAACTCCTCGGCGTTCACGTAGTCGGCGGTGTGCAGCTGCCGTCCGGCGAAGGTCTCCTGCCCGGGGTAGCGCGGCCAGAAGGGACGTTCCCAGGTGCCGGTGGCGTTGACCAGGGCACGGGCCGACCAGTCGCCGACCGAGGTCCGCACCAGCAGCCTGCCCTCAGCGCCCTCCTCGACGGAACGCGCCTCGACCGGGCGCAGCACCGGCAGGTCGAAGGTCCGCTCGTAGCGGGCGAAGTACTCGGAAACGACCTCCGCCGAGGGACGGCCGGGGTCGGGGTCGCCCAGCGGCAGGCCGGGCAGGTCGTGCACGCGGTGCGTGGCGCCGAGGGTCAGCGAGGGCCAGCGGAACTGCCAGGCGCCGCCGGGGGCCGGTGAGCGGTCGAGCACGACGAAGTCGAGACCGGCCCTCTTCAGGAAGTAGGCGCTGGACAGCCCGGCCTGCCCCGCCCCGATGACCACGACGTCGATCTGCGTCATGCTCCCTGGCAACCACGGCCCGCTCCCGGATAATCCCCCGCTGATCCCCCGCGCGGCCGGGCGTGCGCCCGACCGCGTCGGACGCGGACGATCCAACGCGCGGCCCGATGCGCGCCCGCCCGCGTCGGGCCGCCCATCTCGGGCGATCCCCACGCCCGTGGCCGGACCCGCATAATCGGGCCGTCCCGGGGCAGTTTGGGTGACCAGCACAGCACAAGCAGCCCGAGATGAGGTCACATGTTAGTTCTTGGAGTCCTCCTGATCGTCCTCGCGGGCGCGACTGTGGTCGCGGTCTCCTGGGACGAGGCCGCCACCGCGACGGCGACCGCGACGTTCACGGTCTTCGACCGTACCCTCCAGCTCTCCCAGCTGGAGTTCTTCTTCGCCGGAGCCGCGACCGGCGCGGTCTTCCTGCTCGGCCTGGCCCTGCTGTTCGCCGGGACCCGCCGCTCCGCCGTACGGCGAAGCAGGCTGCGCGCCTCCCGTCTTGAGGCGCGTGACCGGATGAACCGCCTGGAGCGGGAGAAGCAGGAACTCGAACGCAAGCTCGCGGAGACCCCCGAGACGGTCGACCCCGAGACGACGGCCCCGCACCCCCGCGTCGAGGTCCCCCGTCAGCACTCGGCCGACCAGCTCGTCGCGGGCCGCCACACCCGCCCCTCGAAGTAAGCACCGAAGTAAGCACCGAGGTAGACGCCGAAGCAGGCACCACCGAAAGACCCGCCTTCCCGCCCGGTACGGCTCCGCGCCTGGCCGCCGGACGGGAGGGCGGGTCAGCGCAGGGCGGGCTCGGCCTTCTCCGGCTCCACCGGAGCCGTCGGAGCCTTCCGGCCGCCGTACAGGAGGGTCATCAGGCCTCCGGCGACCAGGCCCCAGAAGGCGGCGCCGATCCCGAACAGGGTCATCCCGGAGGCCGTGACCACGAAGGTGATCACGGCGGCCTGCCTGCCGTCCGGGTCGGCCAGGGCCGCGGCGAGCGCGGAGACGAGCGCGCCGACGAGGGCCAGTCCCGCGACGGCCTCGATGAGCACCGGCGGGGAGAGCAGGACCAGCGCGGTGGCCAGTCCGGAGCCGACGCCAAGGACGATCATCGAGACACCGGCCGTGACGGAGGCGATCCAGCGGCGTCCCGGGTCGGGGTCGGCGTCGGGGCTCGCGGCCAGGGCGGCGGTGATGGCGGCCAGGTTCACCGCGTGGCCGCCGAGGGGGGCGCCGACCGTGCTGGCCAGGCCGGTGCCGAGCAGGATGCCGCGCAGCGGGGGGCGGTAGCCGTACTGGGCGAGGACCGCCATGCCCGGCACGTTCTGGGAGGCCATGGTGACCAGGAACAGCGGCAGGGCGACGCTGATCATGGCCTGGGGGCTCCAGGTGGGGACGGTGAGCTCCACGACCGGGCGGATGTCCACGGCGCCGAGACCGGAGCTGGTCAGCGCGATGGCCACGACCGCGACCAACAGGGCGCAGGGGACGGCCCACCGGGCGGCGAAGCGGCTCAGCAGCGCCCAGGTGAGCACCACGGGGGCGGCCATCAGCGGTACCTCGCCGAGTGCCCTGACCGGGGCCACGCACAGGTCGAGCAGGACCCCGGCGAGCATGGCGCTCGCCATGGGGGCCGGGATGGCCGCGACCAGCCGGCCGAGTGCGGGGAAGAGCCCGGCGGCGACGATCAGCAGGCCGCAGACGACGAAGGCGCCGACGGCCGCGGGGAAGCCGCCCTCGACGGCGCCGGTGGCGACCAGCAGCGCGGCGCCGGGGGTGGACCAGGCGATGGTGATCGGCATCCGCCGCCACAGCCCGAGACAGATCGCGACCACCCCGTTGGCCAGGCACAGGGCGAGCAGTCCCGACGCCGCCTGGTTCTGGTCCGCGCCGACCGCCCGCAGCCCGGCCAGGACCACGGCGAAGGAGCTGGCGAAGCCGACGAGCGCGGTGACGATCCCGGCGAGGGCCGGTTGCAGAAGGCGTGACATCGTTCTCCGTTCTCCGCCCTGCGGCACGCGACCCCGCCCGGCGGCATGTGCGTTTCACCCGACCGCGCACGAACAAGCCCCTCTGCACGACACGCGGACGATCGTTCCGTAAACGGAACAGCGGGCATGCTGCACCATAGCCCCATGGAGTGCCACTCACAAACCCCTCGTCCAGCCCTGGAGAGCAACACTCACGACATCGGCCTGCGAATCCGCCAATTGCGTGAGGAACGCGGCATGTCACTCTCCGAGCTGGCCCGTCGTGCGGGCGTGGGGAAGGCCACCCTCTCGGGCCTGGAGAACGGCACCCGCAATCCGACCCTGGAGACGCTCTGGTCGGTGACCGCCGAGCTCGGCGTGCCACTGGCCGTGGCCCTCGGTACCGCCCCCGCCGCCCCGGGCACCACCATCAGGGGTACGGCCGTCGCCGCCGTGCTCCTTGAGGTGTTCGAGGAGAGGGAGGTGACCTACGAGCTCTACCGGATGACGGTCCCGGCGGGCGCCGCGCAGACCTCCCCGGCCCATCACCGGGGGGTGACCGAGCACATCACGGTCTTCTCCGGAACGCTCAGGGTCGTCGCCGCGGACCGCACGCTGACGGCCGGGGCGGGCGAGCACATCGGCTGGGTGTCGGACGTGCCGCACTCCTACGAGGCCGTCGGCGACCAGGACGTCCACGCGAGCCTGCTCATCCGCTACCCACGACGCTGACGCCCGTCCACGACATCGGCATCACCCACGGCCCCGTCCAGGACACAACACCGAAACCCGATCACGACCCCGCCCGCCCAAAGACGACTCGGAACACACGCACCATCCTCAGTCCCACCCCCGGGGACCCCAATGGTGCGGCAAAAAGGGCATAAACATATATTCATCCCATGACTCCACGAGCCAAGGCGGGGCTCTTCTGGGCCGTGGGCGTCCTTGCCTACGTGATCGCGGTCTTCCACCGCCAGTCCCTCGGCGTCTCCAGCATCGAGGCCGCCGCGCGGCTCGGGGTCGGCGCGGCCGGGCTCTCCGTCCTGGCGATGCTGCAGCTGCTGGTCTACGCGGCCATGCAGGTGCCCGTCGGGGTGCTGGTCGACCGGTTCGGCTCGAAGCGCATGCTGGTGACCGGCGCGATCGTGATGGGCTGCGGCGAGCTGGTCTTCGCGTTCGCCGACGGGCTCACCGGCGGCATCGCGGGCAGGGCGCTGATCGGCTGCGGCGACGCGATGACGTTCATCAGCGTGATCCGACTGGTCAACGTCCACTTCTCCGCCCGCCGCAACCCGCTGATGGTGCAGCTCACCGGCCTGATCGGGCAGGTGGGCGCGATCGCCTCCACGGTGCCGCTGATCCACTCCCTGCACGTCAACGGCTGGACCCCGACCTTCGTCGGCGCGGCCGGGCTCGGGGCGGTCTCGGCGGTGCTGCTGCTGGTCGTGCTCCGCGACTCCCGGCCCGTGCGGACGGCGGAACGGCCGAGCCTGGGCGCCGCCTGGGCCGAGCCGGGGACCCGCCTCGGCATGTGGACCCATGCGGCGACCCAGTGCTCGGCCGCCGCGTTCCTGTTGCTGTGGGGGTATCCGTTCCTGGTACAGGGGCAGGGCCTGTCCCCCGCGACGGCGGGTGTGCTGCTGTCCACGCTGACGTTGTGCGGCATGGTCTGCGGGCCGCTGATGGGCTACCTCGCGGGCCGTTTTCCCTTCCACCGCTCACGGATGGTGTTCGTCGTGGTCGGCAGCACGGCCGCGGCGTGGACCGCCGTACTGGCCTGGCCCGGACGGGCCCCGCTGTGGCTGCTGGTGGTGCTCGTCGTCGTGCTGGCGTCCAACGGGCCGGGGTCGATGATCGGCTTCGACTACGCCAGGACCTTCAACCCGGCCGCCAGGATCGGCGCGGCGACCGGCATCGTCAACGGCGGCGGATTCGTGGCGTCGATGTCGCTGATCGCCCTGGTCGGGATCGTCCTCGACCTGACAGGGCAGACGACCCTGGAGTCCTTCCGCTGGGCCCTGGCCGTCCAGTATCCGATCTGGGCGCTGGGCGCCCTCCAGGTCCTGCGTTACCGGCGCAAGACCCGGAGGCTGCTGGCGGCCGTACGGACGGCCGAACCCGAGGTCACCCCCCAAGCCGGGTGAACGGCTCGGCGAAGTGGGCGGTGGCGATCATGCCCCGCTCGGCCTCGACCTGTTCGAGCAGCTTCGTACGGGTGACCACGGCGAGGCCGGGATCGTCGTCGTACAGGTAGGGGATCGACGGATCGGCCAGCTGTACCGGGTGCAGCACCACATCACCGGTCAGCACCAGGTCTCCCACCTGGACGACCTGGTGGCCGGGCGTGTGGCCCGGGGTGTGGAAGACCCTGATGCCGGGAAACACCTCGGCCCGGCCCTCGGCGACCTGGACCCGCTCGCCCAGCGGCCTGACGAACCGGTCGAGGGCCGTCTCCTCCGCCGTCTCGATCTCGGCCCGCTGGAGCAGGTGCCTGGCGTTGGGGAAGGCGGGCAGCCCGCCGATCACGGTGCCGCTCGCGTGGTCGCTGTGCAGGTGGGTGACGACCACCGCGTCGACCTCCTCGGCGGGGACGCCGACCCGCGCGAGCTCCGCGCCGAGCGACCCGGGAACCGGCGCCCAGCTCGCGGCGGGCGAGTCCTCCGGCCCGACCCCGGTGTCCACCAGCACCGTACGGCCCGCCGCGTCACGCAGCAGGTAGCAGTGGAAGTGCAGCACCCACTCGTCGGTCTCCCGATGCCCGCCTCCGGGAAACAGCTCCGTCAGCGGACGCCGGATCGTTCCGCCCATCGGGCCCACGGCGTCGCAGAGCGGGAACACCTCGACTCCGGCGACTGTTATCGGCTGATGTGGCATCGGTTCTCCTGTTCATCCACAGCTTGACGGTGCTACGGTAAATGTGGGTGTGACGCACCGCTGGCCGTGCCGCGTGCGATGATCCGCCCATTCTCCCTCACCGCCCCTTTCTTCGGCGTGCGGTGGTTTTCCCCCTTTTTCCTCTCCCCGTGCTGAGACCCGTCCGAGGTCTCCCGGACGAAAGGTCCCCTCATGACGTCCCAGACACCTGTGAAACCCCCCAGGCCCCGCGACGGCACTCCCGTCGAGACCGTGGCCGGGCTGCTCGACGTCCGCGACAAGACCGGATACCTCAGAACCGGCGGCTACCTACCCCGCCCCGGCGACGTCCGTGTCCCCCACGCCCAGATCAGGAGGTACGGCCTGCGGCCCGGCGACCACGTCGTGGCGCTGGCGCGCGGGCCGTACGACAAGCTTGAGGAGGTTCGCACCGTCAACGGCGGCACCTCCTGGCGGGAGCGGCCCGACTTCGCGGACATGACGCCGATCCACCCCCGCGACCGGCTCCATCTGGAGACCGAGTCGGTGACCACCAGGGTCGTCGACCTGTTCGCGCCGATCGGCAAGGGCCAGCGCGGCCTCATCGTCGCGCCGCCGAAGGCGGGCAAGACGATGGTCATGCGTGACCTGGCCACCGCGATCACCCGCAACCACCCCGAATGCCACCTCATGATGGTCCTCGTCGGCGAACGCCCCGAGGAGGTCACCGAGATGCGCGAGTCCGTCGGCGACCTCGGGGGCATCGGGGGCATCAAGGGCGAGGTCGCCGCCTCGACGTTCGACCGCGCCGACCGCGACCACGTCGCCGTGGCCGAACTCGCCGTCGAGCGCGCCAAGCGCCTCGCCGAGGCGGGACACGACGTCGTCATGCTGCTCGACTCCCTGACCCGCCTCGCCAGGGCCTACAACAACCTCGCCCCCGGCGGGGGACGCACCCTCGCCGGCGGGCTCGACGCCGCGGCCCTGCTGCCCCCGCGCCGCTTCTTCGGCGCGGCCCGCGCCCTCCGGGGCGGCGGCTCGCTGACGATCCTGGCCACCGCCCTGGTCGAGACCGGGTCCCGGATGGACGACAGCCTCTTCGAGGAGTTCAAGGGGACCGGCAACATGGAGCTTCGTCTCAGCCGTGCCCTCGCCGACAAGCGCCTCTACCCCGCGGTCGATCTCGACGCCTCCGGCACCCGCCGTGAGGAGATCCTCCTCGACCCCGCGGAACTGGACCTCACCTGGCGGCTGCGTCGTACGTTGGGGGGCCTCGACCGGCAGCAGGCGCTCGAACTCCTCACCGACCGCCTCAGGGAGACCCCCTCGAACGCCGCCTTCCTCAAGCGGGTCCGGGCGGCCTGATCCCGATCAGTACGCCAGGTCCTCGTTCCTGATCGAGTCGACCCGGCAGTACCCGAGTGAACGCGACCTGCGGTCGTAGAGGCAGATCTTGATGTCGACCCTCGTGATCTCGCCGTCCGAGCCGAGCCGGTAGGAGCCGCTGGGGGCGCATGTCAGGCGCGGCTGCGCCCACCCCGTCCCGCCCCCCGTGTAGTGGAACCTGGCCCTGATGTAGGCGCAGTGGTCACGGTGCGGGTCGCGGTCGTAGAGCGTGCCGTACACCTTGAACGTCTCGGCGCTGAAAGAGGTGATCCTGACGGTCGCCTTCGCGTAGCCGCCGTGGCCTGCCGAGGACCTGACCGACCCCAGCTGATAGTCCGCCGCGGCGGGAAGCGCGGTGACCGGGCCCGCCGCGAGGGCCACGAGGACGGCACCGGCGAAAAATGTCCTTCTCATGCTTCGAATTTGTACGGCCCGCCACTTGGAACCGGCTTGTACGGCGCTGAGTTGAATTCCTCTTCAGAACAAGACGAGAGGCCGGGGCGGGGCACTCCCCGGGAGGCGGGATGATGGACGGATGCTGGCCGACGTCGTCCATCTTCTCGTCTGCCCGGTCTGCGGCGGCGACCTGGCCCTCGACGAGCGGGCCGTACGGTGTGACGCAGGGCACACCTTCGACGTGGCCAGGCAAGGATACGTCAGCCTGCTGACCGGTTCACGGGCGCCGGGGACGGCCGACAGCGCGGACATGGTCGCGGCCAGGGACGCCTTCCTCGGGGCCGGGCACTTCGCCCCCCTCGCCGAGGCCGTCGCGGGCGCCTGCCGTACGGACGCCGGGGTGGTCGTGGACGCGGGGGCGGGCACGGGGCACTACCTGGCCCGGGTGCTCGACCGGCTGCCGGGGGCGGTCGGTGTCGCGCTCGACGTCTCCAAACACGCGCTCAGGAGGGCCGCGCGGGCTCATCCCCGGCTCGGCGCCGTCGTGGCCGACGTGTGGCGGCCCCTGCCTCTCAGAAGCGGTTCGGCCGAGGTGTTGCTGAACGTGTTCGCGCCGCGCAACGGCCCCGAGTTCGCCAGGGTCCTCGCGCCCGACGGCACGCTGGTCGTGGTCACCCCGACCTCCAGGCACCTGGAACCGCTGGTCGAACGGCTCGGGCTGCTCTCCGTCGACCAGGACAAGGAGCGGCGGGTCGCCGACAGCCTGGGCGACCGGTTCGTCGAGGCCGGGCGGAGCCTGCACGAGTTCGGCATGACCCTCGGACGTGACGCGGTCGAGGCCGTCGTGGGCATGGGACCGAGCGCCTGGCACACCGATTCTCACGCTATGCGAGCGAGGATCGCAGACCTACCTGAATCCAGTGAAGTGACGGCTTCTTTCTATATGTCTATCTTTCAACGCCGTCTCTGATCAAGCCGTTAACTTGACAGATGCCTCCGAGATTCGTGTTACTGGAGTGACATTTAGTCCGAAATTCCCACACATTAATGAAGCAAACCAGTGGTGGAGGCGACATACTGGACGGCAATCCGGCGAGCCCGCGCCTGGACGCTTGAAGCCACGCCTTGACGAGGGGAAGCGATATATGAAGGCGGAGGAACGCTGGCAATCCAGGTTCCGAGCGCCCCGCGTGACCTTGCCCGTGTGGGCGCGGCGGGCCCCCGCCAGGAACGTCTACCGGAGCAACGCCTCGGGCACCTGGGAGATCTACGCCTGGGACCGTACGACAGGCGCGACCCGCCAGGTGACCGCGCGTCCCAAGGGCACCTCGCACGGCACGATCGACCCCACCGGGAAGTGGGTCTGGTGGTTCTCCGACACCGACGGTGACGAGTGGGGCGGCTGGATGCGCCAGCCCTTCTACGGCGGCCCCGACGAGCCCATCGACCTGGAACCCGGCTTCCCCTCGGGAATCGCCCTGGCCGCGACGGGTGAGGCGGCCATCGGCATGGCCAGGCCCGGCGAGGGCTTCACCGTCAGCCTCGTACGGCCCGGCGAACCCGCCCGGGTGATCTACGAGCACGCCGAGGCCGCCTCCGTCGCCGCGATCTCCCTCGACGGCTCCCTCGTCGCGATCAGCCACAGCGAGCACGGCGACGCGCGCCACCCCGCGCTGCGGGTGCTCAGACGCAACGGCACGGTGGTCGGCGACCTGCGCGACGGCGAGGGCAGGGGCGTGCTCGGCCTGCGCTTCGCGCCTGTGCTCGGCGACCGCAGGATCCTCGCCCTGCACGAGCGCAGAGGCCGCAGGGAACCCCTGGTCTGGGACCCGGAGACCGGCGAACAGCGGGAGATCTGGCTGCGCGACTCCGGTGAGATCACCGCCGACTGGTACGACGACGGCCGCTCCCTGCTGCTCGTGCGGGCCAACCGGGGCCGTACGTACCTGCACCACTACGACCTTCCCGGCGGCAGGATGTCCCCGATCGACACCCCGCACGGGGTGATCGACGGCGCCACGCCCCGGCCCGACGACTCCGTCGAGTACTCCTGGTCGAGCGGCGCCCACCCACCGGTGATCAGGTCGACCAACGGCCACATCGTGGTGAGCCACGGCGGCCCGACCGCGCCGCTGTCCGTACCGGTCGAGGACCTGGACGTCGAGGGACCCGGCGGCCGCATCCACGCCCTGGTCTCACGCCCCGAACGCGGCTCCGGCCCCTTCCCCACGGTCTTCCTGCTGCACGGCGGCCCGACCTCGCAGGACGACGACTCCTTCGTGCCGCAGGTGGCCGCCTGGGTCGACCACGGCTTCGCCGTCGTGCGGATCAACTACCGAGGCTCGACCGGGTACGGCTCCGCCTGGCGGGACGCCCTGGTCGGCGAGGTCGGCCACATCGAACTGGCCGACGTGGCCGCGGTGCGGACCACCATGATCGAACGGGGTGTCGCCGACCCCACCCGTCTCGTGCTGGCGGGAGCCTCCTGGGGCGGCTACCTCACGCTGCTCGGCCTGGGCACCCAGCCGGGGATGTGGGCGGCGGGCGTCGCCACCGTGCCCATCGCCGACCACCTGGCCACCTACCGCGAGGAGACCGAGGCGCTGCGGTCCTACCACCGCGCCCTGCTCGGCGGCTCCCCCGAGGAACAGCCGGAACGCTACGCGAGGTGCTCCCCCATCACCTACGTCGACCAGGTCGAGGCCCCGGTGCTGATCCTGGCCGGAGAGAACGACCCCCGCTGCCCCATAGGGCAGATCGAGACCTACGTCTCCCGCCTGGCCGAACGCGGCCACCCCCACGAGGTCTACCGCTACGACGCCGGCCACGGCTCCCTGGTCATCGCCGAACGCATCACCCAGATGTCCACCCAACTCGACTTCGTCCGCAAACACATAACCCCAGGCCCCTGACCCCTCGCGTGAAGGTTCGCCCGTGGTCTTACCGGCGCCAGGAGTGAAGAGTGTCGGCTTGGGCGCGTCGGCGCTTGGACTGAGGAACGCAGGAGCGAAGCGACGCAGTGACGAGGGAAAGCGCCGACGCGAAGCGCCCAAGCCCGCGCCGCCGCAGGCGGCGCAAAGAGGCGCAGCTTTGCTTTACCGGTGCCGTGCGTGAGGAGTGTCCGGCTTGGGCGCGTCGGCGCTTGGACTGAGGAACGCAGGAGCGAAGCGACGGAGAGACGAGGGAAAGCGCCGACCCGAAGCGCCCAAGCCCGCGCCGCCGCAGGCGGCGCAAAGCTAACGCGCTCGCAAAACCACGATCGCCAGGTCGTCCGCGCTGGGTTCCGTGGCGAAGTCCTGTACGGCGCGGCGGATCCGCTCGGCGACCGCCCGCGCGGACAGTCCCACGCACTCGGCGAACAGCTTGGCCAGTCCCCCGTCGTCGTCGAACAGCCTGCCGCCCTGGCGGCGTTCGGTCACCCCGTCGGTCACCGCGAGCAGGACGTCGCCGGGGTCGAGGTGGACGAGCTGGGCCTTGAACGTCGCCTCGGGGAAGACGCCGAGCAGCGACTGGGAGGTCACCACCGTGTCCACGACGCCGCTCGGCCGCAGCCGTAGCGCCTCGGGGTGGCCCGCGGAGACCATGGAGACGTCCAGCCCGGTCGGCACCGGCTTGATCTCCCCGTGCAGCAGGGTCAGGAAGCGGGCACGGTCGCCCTCTTCGAGGATGGCCTGGTTGAGGCGGTCGAGGACGGCGGCGACGCCGTACCCCTCTCTGGCGAGCAGGCGCAGGGTGTGGCGGGCGAGGCCGGTGACGGCGGCGGCCTCGGGACCGGTGCCGCAGACGTCGCCGACCGCGAAGCGCCAGCAGTCGTCCCCGGCCGCGAACAGGTCGTAGAAGTCGCCGCCGACCTCGTTGGTCTCGCCGGCGGGCTCGTAGACGACGGCCGGGTCGAGGCCCGGGATCTCACCGGGTTCGTCGGGAGGCAGCAGGCTGCGCTGGAGCGCCCGGTTGGCCGCGGCCTGGGTGGCGTAGAGCCTGGCGTTGTCCATGGCGAGGGCTGCGCGGCGGCCGATGTCCTCGGCGTACTGGAAGACGTCCTCGGCGAAGTGGTCGGGGCGACCGAGGCACATCGCGCCGAGTGCCCTGCCCCTGGCCAGCAGCGGGACGACGAGCATCTGCCAGTCGCCGAGCTGCATGGCGCCGCCCGCCTGCGGTATCTGGACGGTGGCGAGCTCCTCGCGCAGCCCGTCGATGCCGCGTTCGTCGGTGTGCCACAGGTAGGCGGGACGCTGCGGGCCGCCGTTGTCACTCCAGGTGTAGACGGCGCACCAGGTGGCCAGGCGGGGCACCACGATCTGCGAGATGATCGCGGGCACCATGTCCGGGTTGAGGGTCCCGGCGAGCAGGTCGCTGGCGTTGGCCAGGAAACCCATCCAGAGCGGTCCGCGGCTCGGTTCCTCCGCCTTCCACTCGGCGGCCTGCCCCTCGGCCTCGCCGGACAGGCCCAGTACCGCCCAGTGGGTACGCTGGTCGTCGGTGAAGGTGACGCCCCACTCCTCCACCGGTACGGTCGGGCGTTCGAACGCCGTCTCCGAGGCGTCCTGCCGCCGCACCTCGATCCGCAGGCCGTTCCCGAGGTGACTCCAGACGACCTCGAACGGCGCGTCCCCGACCTGGCCGGCGAACTCCGCGACCAGACGTTCGGCGGGCGTGAGCAGGGATGCGGCCGCCCAGGCGGTCATCACCTCCATGGTGAACCGCCTGGCTGCCGGGACGGCCGTGTCTCCTGGGGCGAATGTCGCGGCCAGGACGGCGCGGGGAGCGTTCGTCACTGTTCCGTGCCTACCACACTTGCTGCTGACATGGGGTAAATCGAAGGCGGGACTCGGAGTTGCGCACCGTGACAGACTGGGATGACTCACGGCTGCGCCCCCCGGGAGTCAAGGAGGTCTCATGACCACGGCCAACACCGTGTCTGGCGTCGAAGAACGACGGTACACCGAATCGGACCTGCAGCCGATTCTCCAGACACTGATCACCTGGCGCGATGGCGATTTCCGCCGCCGGGTGCCGCATGCCCCGCCGGGCATCCTGAGCGAGATCCGCCTGCTGCTCAACGAGGTGGCCGACCGTCGTGAGCACCTCGCGAACGAGTTGCACCGGGTGCGCCGGGAGGTGGTGCGGGAGGGTCGCTTCGGTGAACGTCTCTCCCCCGGCCCCGGGGTCGGTTCGTGGACGGAGAGCGTCGATTCGGTGAACGCTCTGATCGACGCGTTGGTCGGCCCGGTCAGCGGGGCCGCGGACGTGATCGACGCGGTGGCCAAGGGCGACCTGTCGCGCAGGATCGACCTGGTTCGCGGTTCCCGGGGCGAGGTGCGCCGCCTCGGCAAGGCGATCAACGGCATGGTCGACCAGCTCTCACTGTTCACCTCGGAGGTGACCCGGGTCGCGCGCGAGGTCGGCACCGAGGGTCGTCTGGGCGGCCGGGCGAACGTGCGGGGCATGTCGGGCAGCTGGAAGGACCTGACCGAGGCCGTGAACACGATGTCCAGCCGCGTCTCGGCGCAGGTGCGTGACATCGCGCTGGTCACGACGGCGGTCGCGAAGGGAGACCTGAGCCGCAAGGTCACCGTTGACGCGGTCGGCGAGATGTTCGAGCTGAAGACCACGGTCAACACGATGGTCGACCAGCTCTCGGCGTTCGCCGAGGAGGTCACCCGGGTGGCCCGTGAGGTCGGCACCGAGGGTGAGCTGGGCGGTCAGGCGCAGGTTCGCGGGGTCTCCGGCGTGTGGAAGGACCTCACCGACAACGTCAACTTCATGGCGGGCAACCTGACGACGCAGGTCCGCGCGATCGCCTCCGTCGCCACGGCGGTGGCGCAGGGCGACCTGTCCAAGAAGATCACCGCCGACGCGCAGGGCGAGATCCTCCAGCTCAAGGACACCCTCAACACGATGGTGGACCAGCTGTCCATGTTCGCCGACGAGGTCACCCGCGTCGCCCGCGAAGTGGGCACCGAGGGACAGCTCGGCGGCCAGGCCCGCGTCCGAGGCGTCTCCGGCGTCTGGAAGGACCTCACCGACAACGTCAACTTCATGGCGAACAACCTGACCTACCAGGTCCGCAACATCGCCGAGGTCACCACGGCCGTCGCCAACGGCGACCTGACCAGGAAGATCGACGTCGACGCCCAGGGTGAGATCCTGGCGCTGAAGACCACCATCAACACCATGGTCGACCAGCTGTCCTCCTTCGCCTCCGAGGTGAGCCGGGTGGCGCGCGAGGTCGGCACCGAGGGGCAGCTCGGCGGTCAGGCGCAGGTTCCCGGCATCTCGGGCACCTGGAAGGACCTGACGGACAACGTCAACGTCATGGCCAACAACCTCACCACGCAGGTCCGGCAGATCGCGGCCGTCTCGACCGCGGTGGCGCAGGGCAACCTGTCCAAGAAGATCACCGCCGACGCGCAAGGTGAGATCCTCCAGCTCAAGGACACCCTCAACACGATGGTGGACCAGCTGTCCATGTTCGCCGACGAGGTCACCCGCGTCGCCCGCGAGGTCGGCACCGAGGGACAGCTCGGCGGCCAGGCCCGCGTCCGAGGCGTCTCCGGCGTCTGGAAGGACCTCACCGACAACGTCAACTCGATGGCGAACAACCTGACCTACCAGGTCCGCAACATCGCCGAGGTCACCACCGCCGTCGCCAACGGCAACCTCGCCCGCAAGATCGACGTGAACGCCCAGGGCGAGATCCTGGCCCTGAAGACCACCATCAACACCATGGTCGACCAGCTGTCCTCCTTCGCCTCCGAGGTCACCCGAGTCGCCCGCGAGGTGGGTTCGGAGGGCAAGCTCGGCGGTCAGGCCCGGGTCGAGGGCGTCGAGGGCATCTGGCGGCGGCTCACCGAGAACGTCAACGAGCTCGCGGGCCGCCTGACCACGCAGGTCCGCGCGATCGCCGAGGTCACCACGGCCGTGGCCAGGGGTGACCTGACCCGTTCGATCACCGTGGACGCCGGGGGCGAGATCGGCGAGCTGAAGGACAACATCAACACGATGGTGTCCAACCTGCGCGACACCACGAAGGCCAACCAGGAGCAAGACTGGCTGAAGTCCAACCTGGCCAGGATCTCGCGTCTGATGCAGGGCCACCGCGACCTGATGGAGGTCGCCAGGCTGATCATGAGCGAGCTGACCCCGCTGGTCGCGGCCCACTACGGCGCCTTCTACCTCGCCGACCCGTCCGGTGACCACGACCTGCACCTGATCGCCGGGTACGGCGCCCGCCCCGGTTCACGGATCAGGCAGCGCTTCGCGACCGGCGAGGGCATCGTGGGGCAGGCCGCCATGGACGGCAAGGGCATCTTCATGGGGGAGGTCCCCGCCCGATATCTGACCGTGGACACCGGGTTGAGCAGTTCGGTGCCCGCCCAGATCATCGTGTTGCCCGTCCTGTTCGAGACGCAGGTCCTGGGAGTGCTCGAACTGGCCTCCTTCAGCCAGTTCAGTGAGATACACCATGACTTCATGAACCAGCTCGTCGAGACAATCGGCGTCACGATGAACACGATCATCGCCAACTCCCGGACGCAGGACCTGCTGACCGAGTCGCAGCGCCTGACCACCGAGCTCCGTGAACGCTCCGACGAGCTCCAGCGCCAGCAGGAGGAGCTGCGCCGCTCCAACGCCGAGCTTGAGGACAAGGCCGCCCTGCTGGCCAAGCAGAACCGCGCCATCGAGATCCAGAACTTCCAGATCGAGCAGGCGCGCCGTACGTTGGAGGAACGGGCCGAGCAGCTGGCGGTCTCCTCCCGCTACAAGACCGAGTTCCTGGCCAACATGTCCCACGAGCTGCGCACCCCGCTGAACAGCCTGCTGGTGCTGGCCAAGCTGCTCACCGAGAACGCCGAGGGCAACCTCACCGTGCAGCAGGTCGAGTTCGCCAAGACCATCCACGGCGCGGGTTCCGCCCTGCTCCAGCTGATCAACGACATCCTCGACCTGTCGAAGGTCGAGGCGGGGCGGATGGACATCCATCCGCAGCGCATCTCGCTGCCCAAGCTCGTCGACTACTTCGAGGCGACCTTCGCCCCGCTGGGGCAGGACAAGGGGTTGTCGTTCGCCGTCGAGGTCGACCCCTCGGTCCCGCAGGAGCTGCGCACCGACGAGCAGCGCCTGCAGCAGGTGCTGCGCAACCTGCTGTCCAACGCGATCAAGTTCACCCCCAAGGGCGAGGTACGGCTGCGCGTCGTCCGCGCCCCCTCGAACGTCCCCTACGTCGACGACACCCTGCGCGGCGCCGAAGGCACCCTGGCCTTCGAGGTGATCGACACCGGCATCGGCATCGCCGCCGACAAGCTGGAGTTCATCTTCGAGGCGTTCCGGCAGGCCGACGGGACGACCAGCCGCAAGTACGGCGGCACCGGCCTCGGTCTGTCGATCTGCCGGGAGATCGCCCGTCTGCTCGGCGGTGAGATCCACGTCGCCAGCGAGGTCGGGCAGGGCAGCACCTTCACGCTGTACCTCCCGCCGTCCTACGTCGGCCCGCTGGCCTCGCGGGACGGCGGCGCCGCCGTCTCCGAGACGCTGCCGCGCGGCCAGACGATCGTGGGGGTGGCCGAGGAGCCCGAGGAGCTGCCCGAGATCCCGATGCCGGAGGAGATGCCGGTCTCGCACTTCCCGAAGCAGGAGACAAAGACGTGGAAGGGTGACGATCCGCTCACCGGGACCAAGATCCTGATCGTGGACGACGACATCCGCAACGTGTTCGCGCTGACCAGCGTGCTCGAACGGCACGGCGCCACGGTCGTCTTCGCGGAGAACGGCCGGGAGGGCATCGAGCAGCTCGAACGCAACGAGGACGTCGCCCTCGTGCTGATGGACATCATGATGCCCGAGATGGACGGTTGGGCGACCACGTCGGCGATCCGCCGGATGCCCCAGTTCGCCGAGTTGCCGATCATCGCGCTGACCGCCAAGGTCATGCGCGGCGACCGGGAGAAGAGCATAGCCTCGGGTGCCTCGGACTACGTTCCCAAGCCTGTGGACGTCGACCGGCTGCTGGAACGGCTGCGCGGCTGGCTCACCAGGGGCAGGCCGGCGGACGACTCCAACGAAGGGGCACAGTAGATGGCGGACCGCGCCAAGATCCTCCTGGTCGACGACCGGGAGGAGAACCTCATCGCGCTTGAGGCGATCCTCAGTTCGCTCGATCTCGTGCCCGTACGGGCCAGATCGGGAGAGGAGGCGTTGAAGGCCCTGCTCAACACGGATTTCGCACTGATCCTGCTGGATGTGCGAATGCCCGGCATGGATGGGTTCGAGACCGCCTCGCACATCAAGCGCCGTGAGCGTACCCGCAACATCCCCATCATCTTCCTGACCGTGGTGGACAGCGCCCCCGACTACGCCTTCCGCAGTTACGCGGCCGGGGCGGTCGACTATCTCACCAAGCCGTTCGACCCCTGGGTGTTGCGGGCCAAGGTCGCGGTCTTCGTCGAGCTGTACAACATGAACCGCCGCCTGGCCGAGCAGGCCTTCATGCTCCGTGACCGGCTGGCCTCCGAGATCCCCCCGGGGGAGGCCGACGTCCAGACGGCCGTGCTGCCGGAGCTGTCCGGGCGGCTGACGGCCGTTGAGGAGGAGCTCGCCCGGGTCGTCGAGCTGGCCCGCAAGGGTGGCGACCCGAACCTCGTCGGCCCCCTGTCCGACCTCTCCCACCGTCTCAACCACCTCAGGGCCGGTTTCGACGCCCTCTCCTGACACGGAGCATGAGGCCGCCGGGGACCTCCCCGGCGGCCTCACCGTTTTCAGGCGGCGGCTTTCACGCGACGGCCGAGGTGCCCGCGATCCGGCCCCGGGTGAGAACCGGCGAGGCCGGGAACCTAGCGGCGGGCGCGTTCCAGGGCGTCCCAGAAGCCCCGGCGCAGGGCGTGACGGACCTCGTCGTGCAACAGGAAGTCGATCGGCAGGGAGGAACCCTGCAGGAGACGGGCCTCAAGGTCGGAGGGCATACGTGGCTTGCGGGCGAGCACGGCCTCAAGCCACAGGGCCGGGGCGTCCTTGGCGACGGACTCGCCGAAGTCGTATCCCTCCTTGTGCGCGGCCTTCACCGCCTCGGAGAGGGTGGTCGTGCCGTTGCCGCCCGCGCTCTGCTGCGGGACGGGCGCGGGATGCGGCCCGGTGTAGGCGCCCATCTGGCCCGGCCGGTAGGCCGAGGGCCCGCCGGTGCCCGCCGAGCCGTACGGCGGCTGCGGCGAGCCCGCCGAACCGCCCTGGCCGGACGAGACGGGTGGGGTCGGGGCCTGCTGCTGCGGCTGGGGCTGTGGTTGCGGCTGGGGGACGGGCGGCGCCGGGGGCGGGGGCGGCTCGGTCGAGTAGCCGGGGTAGGTGGGCAGCGCGTGGGCGGCCCGCGAGGGCGGGACGGCGGGCATGGGGCCGGTCTGCGAGGGTCCGGTGCCGAGGGAGGCCACGGGGGTCTGCCCGTTCGCGCTCGCCCTGCCGCCGGTGGGCAGCGCGGGGGTCTCCGTCGTCGCCGAGGTCACCGCGGGAGTGACCGCGACGCCGACCGAGACGCTCGACGTCACGGTGACGTACGGCCTCAGGTGGGAGGCGCTGATCTCGATCAGGTCGTCGCACTCCTGGCGGAGCGAGCGCGAGACGGCCCAGCTGCCGTCCGCGGTGATGTGCACGACGGTGACCCGGACCCCGAAGTCCTGGGCGTCGCACACGACCTGGGCCAGGTCCTCGTCGCCGCTGACCACGACCGCGTCGCAGACCGCGCCGTTGCGCGCCAGGGTCATCAGGTCGCGGTGGACCTGGGCGTCCACGCCCTCGCGGCGGCCGGGGCGGATGCGGGACAGACGGAGCTTGAGTCCGGGAAGGTCGGCCAGCGCGTCATGCTCGGGAGTGCGACGGCCCTCGACGGTGGCCTCGTACCAGTAGCAGCGCAGCAGCGGCAGGCCGGTGCGTTCCCTGGAGAGTTCGTTGAGCAGGGAGAGCAGTCCCCGGTAGTCCCACGAGACCTCCTCCCGATGACGGGTACTGTGCACCGCCATCGCGCCGTCGGCCAGCAGATATCCAGCGTCCACGAAAAGCGCGCAGCGATCCACGCGAAACCGCCCTTTCTTGCGTGGCCCGGCCCTTCCGGCTCACAAACGCCTGAAAGAACCCCTTGAGAGACCAGAACAGGCGGCCCTTTCTCAGGGTAATCAAGCCGCTGATCGTCCGAGGGTGAATCCCGACGATTCGACCCGCGCATGACCATACGCCGGAGGGTTTACGCAGACCGTACCAGTTTGTCCCGTTCTTGAGGCCCCTGCGGCACGTGGATTCGCCCGCCGCACGAGGCTCTCGGCGGCCACCCTAACCTTGTTGCCATGAGCGATCGCGAGAACCTGCTGACCGAGATCAAGGACAAGGGCGTCGTGCACGGAAAGGTCGTGCTTTCCTCCGGCAAGGAGGCCGACTTCTACGTGGACATGCGCAGGGTGACCCTCGACGGGCACGCGGCGCCGCTGGTCGGCCGGGTCATGCTGGACCTCACGGAGGACCTCGACTACGAGGCCGTCGGCGGGCTGACGCTGGGCGCCGACCCGGTGGCCACGGCCATGCTGCACGCGGCGGCGGCGCGGGGCCGCAAGCTCGACGCCTTCGTCGTCCGCAAGGCGCAGAAGGCGCACGGCATGCAGCGCAGGATCGAGGGGCCGGACGTGGCCGGGCGGCGGGTGCTGGCCGTCGAGGACACCTCGACGACCGGTGGCTCCCCGCTGACGGCGGTCGAGGCGCTGCGCGAGGCGGGCGCCGAGGTCGTCGCGGTCGCCACGATCGTGGACCGTGGCGCGGCCTCGGCGATCGCCGCCGCCGGCCTGCCGTACCTGACCGCCTACACCCTCGGGGACCTCGGCCTGGCCTGATCAGTCACGGGAGACGGTGAACTCCTGGCGCTTCCCCGGACTGCCCGGGGGGCGCTCCTCCCCGTTCACCAGCACCTTGACCGCGGCGGAGTCGGCCAGCACCACTTCGAGCTTCTTCTCGAAGGAACGGACCTGCTCGCCGTCGTCCATCTCCCGGTTGATCAGCACGTCGCCCCCGGCTTCCTTCAGGAAGACCGTGGGGCAACGTTCCCGAAGACACCGCACCACGACCGTGGGCACCCGCCGCGGAGAGGCGGAGGAGGGCACCGGGGACGGCGGAGTGACGGTCGGCGCCGGCTTCGGTGGCGCGACGGAGAGCGCTCCCGACAGTGACCTGACGCCGATCACGACCAAGGAGACGAGCGCCAGCACCGCCAGAGCCGCGAGGCCGAGGCGCGCTATACCCATCGGATCAGACCTGTGGCGTCCCACAGTGTGGAGAGTAGCGGCAGGCAGCGGGCCTGGGAGGGGCTTCGGCCGGACTGAGGGAGAACGGTCAGAGACCGGGCTCACCAGGGGTGCCGGTCGGCGAGCCCCGGTGGTGCCTGCCCTGCGGAGTCTGTACGGCCTTGCCCTCCTTGCGGCTCTTCAGGACCTCCCGAATGATCGGGATGATGGACAGCAGGATGATCACGAAGGCGCCCGGCAGGATGTACCTGTCGACGTTGGGCACCGCGGAGCCGACCAGGCGGCCGAAGATCAACATGCTGTCGGTCCACAGCACGGCGCCGACGCAGTTCCACAGGAAGAACCGCTTGGCGTCCATGCCGAGCGCGCCCGCGACGGGGTTCAGGAACGTCCGCACGATCGGGATGAACCTGGCGATGACCACCGCCCTGGCCGGGCCGAACCGCTGGAAGTAGTATTCGGCCTTCTCCACGTACTCCCGCTTGAAGAGCCGGGAGTCGGGCCGGTCGAACATCTTGCGGCCGTATCTGGCGCCGAGATGGTGGCCGAGTTGGGCCCCCACGATCGCGCAGAGGGGAGCCAGGACGAGCAGCACGGGGAACGAGAGCGGTTCCAGGCCGGGTATGGCCTTGGCCGCCTCGGCCGTGCTGAACACCCCCGCCGCGACGAGCAGCGAGTCACCTGGCAGGAAGAAGCCGAGCAGCAGCCCGGTCTCGGCGAAGATGATGCCGAGCACGCCGATGGTGGCGAACGGGCCGAGCAGGCCGAGCCACCACTTCGGGTCGAGGATGTTATGCAGGAGGTCCATCGGCGTGAAGCCTACCCGGGCAAAGCCCCCGGATCGAGAGATCTTCGCGGGCACAAGTGTTGCCCGGACTGTCCGGCTGGGAAGGAACCCGGAATACTGGCTGAGGGCCTGGCCCCGGCCGGACCCCGCGCCAGCAGTTCACCGCCGTCTCTAGGGAGATGACACCGATGCCCATCGCGACTCCAGAGGTCTACGCCGAGATGCTCAACCGGGCCAAGGCCGGTGAGTTCGCCTACCCGGCGATCAACGTGACCTCGTCCCAGACCCTCAACGCCGCGCTCAGAGGGTTCGCCGAGGCGGAGAGCGACGGCATCATCCAGGTTTCGACCGGTGGCGCCGAATTCCTCTCCGGAACCACCGTCAAGGACATGGTGACCGGCGCGACCGCGCTGGCGGAGTACGCCAGGGTCGTCGCGGCCAAGTACCCCGTGACGGTCGCCCTGCACACCGACCACTGCCCCAAGGACAAGCTTCCCGGCTTCGTACGGCCGCTGCTGGACATCTCCCTCGAACGCGTCGCCCGCGGTCAGGACCCGTTGTTCCAGTCGCACATGTGGGACGGCTCCGCCGTACCGCTTGAGGAGAACCTGGACATCGCGCAGGAGCTGCTGGACAAGGCCGCCCGCGCGAAGATCGTCCTTGAGGTGGAGATCGGCGTCGTCGGCGGTGAGGAGGACGGCGTCGTCGGAGAGATCAACGAGAAGCTCTACACCACGGCGGAGGACGCCCTGGCCACCGCCGACGCCCTCGGTCTGGGCGAGCGGGGCCGCTACATGCTGGCGGCGACCTTCGGCAACGTGCACGGTGTCTACAAGCCGGGCCACGTCAAGCTCCGTCCCGGCGTGCTGAAGGAGATCCAGGAGGCCGTCGGCACGAAGTACGGCAAGGAGAAGCCCTTCGACCTGGTCTTCCACGGCGGTTCCGGTTCGCTGCTCGAGGAGATCCACGAGGCGATCTCGTACGGCGTGATCAAGATGAACATCGACACCGACACGCAGTACGCCTTCACCCGCCCGATCGCCGACCACATGTTCAAGAACTACGACGGCGTGCTCAAGGTGGACGGCGACGTCGGCAACAAGAAGGCCTACGACCCCCGCTCGTACGGCAAGGCGGCCGAGACCTCCATGGCGACCCGTATCGCCGAGGCCTGCCGGCACCTGAAGTCCGCGGGCACCAGGCTCACCTGAGCCTGAGTCCTTCGAGCCCGGGTCCACGTTCGGACCCGGGCTCCTCACGTTCGGAGGCCCCGGCGGTCCGCCTCGTTCGGAGGCCCTGACCGGCCGCTTTGTACGGAGATCCCGGCGACCCGCCTCATCCGGAGGTTCTGACAGCCCGCCTCATTCAGTGGCCCCGACGGGTCGATTTGTTGAGATCCCGGCGGCTCGCCTCGTTCGGGGATGACGACGAGCCGCCGGGAAACCGTTTCCGGCCCACCCCCGTCGCGGGGCCGGACACCGGGTCACGAACCGACCTCGACCGTCCTTCCCCAGGTCTCCCGGTCCTCGACGTGCCCGATCATGTAGTCGGCCAGGTCCGCCCTGGAGACGCTGCGCAGCCCCTCCAGGTGCCCGTCGACCGCGGCGCGGGGGTGCCCGGTCGCCGGTTTGTCGGTGAGCATGGGCGGGCGGATGATCGTCCAGTCCACGGAGCACGTCTTGACGAGCCGTTCCATGGCGGCCATGTCGGCGTAGCCGTACCGGTAGAGGCGCTGGATGACAAGCCTGGTGACCAGGCGCTGGGCCAGGGGGGTGCCCGGTGGGATCTCCAGGCCCGCGGACGACAGGCACAGCAGCCGCCGTACCCCGGTGCCGAGCATGGCGTCGACGATGTTGGACGTGCCCCGCGAGTAGACGGTCGTGGGGTGTTTACGGTCCCTGCTGCCCAGGCAGGACAGGACCGCGTCGTGGCCGCCGACGTTCCGCCGCCACGGCTCGGGTTCCAGGACGTCGCCCCGGATCACGGTCAGCCGGGGGTCCCCGCCCGCACCGCCACCCGCAACGCCGCCCGCGCCGAGCCTCGCCGGGTCCCGCACGACGGCGGTGACGTCGTGACCGGCGTCGAGGGCCCGGACCACGACCTGCAGGCCGGTGCCGCCCGTCGCGCCGAAGACGATCAGCCTCACGTGAGGTCCGCGAGGGTCTCGACCACGGCGACGGCCAGGGCCCGCTGGCCCGCGAGGGACAGGTGCACCCCGTCGTCGAGGTGGGCCTGGGCGCCCTCCTTCGCGACGGCGGGGCCGCTGCCGACCACGGGCTCCGGCTGGGCGGCCAGGAAGGCGCCGACGGGGTCGAGGTCGCGGTCGCTCCAGGAGAAACCGCCCTGCAGGAACGGCTGGTAGGCCGCGACCCGCGCGTCGTCGATCGGGCTCGGCGCGACCCACACCCAGCGGGCTCCGGTGCGCGCGGTGACGATGTCGCGCAGCGCTCCCAGGGTGCGGCCGGTCTCGTCGGGGCTGACCAGGATCGGCCCCTCTGGGCCGCCGAAGCGCCGCACGTCGTTGGCGCCCAGCATGCACAGCACCCAGTCGGGCCGCTGGAAGGCCACCGCGGGCGAGCCTGCCAGGGCCTGGGTGCTCGTCTGCCCGGAGACGGCCGTGTTCACCAGGACGATCCCGTCGCCGGGGCGCCGCAGGGCGAGGAGGTGGCGCAGGATCTCGAACCAGGACAGCAGGTCGTCGGTCGTGCTCTCGCCGACGGCCACGACGCGCAGGCCGGGCGCGAAGGGCAGCCTGTCCACCTTCTCGGCGAACGCGGGGTCGCCGAGCAGTTCCTCCGCCGTCCGGCGCACCTGGTCCTCGTGGTCGTGCCGTATCCGCAGGTAGGCGTCCACCTCCAGACCGAAGAGCGCGGCGACGCGGGTGTCGTCGAGCCCGCCGAGATAGCCGAGGACCTTCTCCGGGTGCTGGAACCTGATGAGCTTTTCGAGCATCGCGGTGTTCATGGAGTCTCCTTCGTGACGGTCGAGCGGCCGTTGCCGCGGGTCCGGGTGCGGGGCAGCAGGAATCCGGCGGCCACCAGCCAGGCCATGCCGCCGAAGCGGGCCACGGGCAGCAGCACGGCCAGCCCGGTCAGCGGGATGACGAGGGTGGTCAGCTCGGCCACCACGGCGATCACCAGGCCGGTCAGCGCGAACGGGCGCGGCAGCAGCCCGGCCAGCCAGCCCGGTACGGCGACGCCCGCGATGAGCAGTCCCAGGAAGACGACGTGCCCGACGCCGCCGGTGGCGAAGGCGAGGAAGTGCAGCGCGCGGACCACACCGGGCTCCGCGACCACCTGGGGGCGGGAGAGCGCCCAGCTGAACAGCGCGGACATGGTCAGCATGACCGAGGCGAGCGCGCCACCCGTCAGGGCGATGACGGCGCCGGGCGCGCGGACGCCGAGGTTGTGCAGCCGGGCCGAGGCGGTCGCGGCGTAGACGGCCAGCGGGACCGAGGCGGCGAACTGCAGGAACCCCGTCACCGCGACGGCGTTCCCGTTCTCCCTGAAGTAGTCGACGACCCCGTCCCCGAAGGGCGAGGGGAAGGTCGCGCCGCCCGCCATGATCGTGCTGACGATGATCCCGGCCAGGAACAGCACGGTGAACACGACGCCGAGGACGCCCAGCGGAGGCCCGCCCTGACCGTTGCGCCGTACGGTCGTCTCGCTCACACGATCACCCGGCCGCCGGTCAGGTCGAGGGTGACCCCGGTCACCCAGGACGAGGCGTCCGAGACGAGGTACAGGACGGCCTGGGCGACGTCCTCGGGACGCCCGATGCGGCCCAGGGGGTAGGAGGCGGCCAGCCCGTCGAGTTGCTCGTCGGACATGAACCGCCGCATGCGCTCGTTGAGCACGGCCGAGGGGGCCACGCAGTTGACGCGGACGCCGTACCCGCCGACCTCGTTGGCCAGGTGTTTGGTGAACATCACCACCCCGGCCTTCGCGGCGGCGTAGGCGGCGTTCGCCCCGCCGGGGTGGCGTCCCGCCGTCGAGGACATGGTGACGATCGCGCCCCGGCCCCGCTCGACCATGGCGGGCAGGAAGGCGGAGACCGTCAGGTAGACCGAGGTCAGGTCGGACTCGATGACCGCGCGCCAGCGGGCGGCCCCGAGGTCGGCCGTCGGGGCGGGCGCCCCGGAGCCGCCCGCGAAGGCGGCGAGGATCTCGACCTGCCCAAGCTCGCGTTCGATCCGCTCGCGCATGGCCGACACCTGGTCCTCGTCGGTGACGTCCGCGGGTACGGCCAGCGCCGTACCTCCTCGCGCGGTGATGTCGGCGACGACCTCGTCGATCGCCGCCCGGTCGCGGCCGTTCACCGCGACCTTCGCGCCACTGGCCGCCAGAACACGGGAGGTCTCGGCACCGATCCCCCGTGAGCCGCCGGTCACCAGCGCGACCCTGCCCGTCATGTCGTCGGACACGCTCTTCTCCGTTCTCTTTACTGAACTATTCATAGCAGAGAACCATTCACTACGACTACCATCGCTCCATGACCACAGAGGAGCACGACAGCGGGACGGCGCCACGGTCGAAGCCCAGGGGCACCGCGTTCCTGCTCGCGCAGGTGGGCGCGCACGCGGCGGCGCGCTTCGCCGAGCGGGTCGGCGTCCTGGGCGTCGCCCCCTCGGACGTCGGCCTGCTGCGCATGATCGCCATGCGCCCCGGACGCAGCCAGCAGTCCCTCGCCGGGGAGCTGGGGGTCGTGCCCAGCCGGGTCGTCACGCTGGTCGACGGCCTGGAGCGCAAGGGGCTCGTCGAACGGCGGCGCAACCCCCAGGACCGCCGCAACTACGCCCTGCACCTCACCGAGGAGGGCTCCCGCGTGATGGCCGGGATGCGCGAGGTGGGCGCCGCGCACGAGAACGACATCTGCGCCGCCCTCGACGAGGCCCAACGTGAGCAGCTCACCGCCCTCCTGGAGGCCGTCGCCGTACAGCAGGGCCTCACCCCCGGCGTCCACCCGGGCTACCGCCGCTGAGTCCCGCAGAAGTAAGGCACGTCTCAGGCGGCCGATCTTGGCCTGACCCCGTCCCAGCGGGTAGGACTGTCCCTATGGAATCCGAGAACCTTCTCGCCGGTCCGCCGCCCACCAGGCTGCCCGACCTGCCCGAGGCCAGGCAGGCGCTGGAGTCCGGCGCCCAGGCCTCAGACGTCGCCGCGCGCTTCCCCGCCTACCCCGCCGCCTGGGGGGCGCTCGCCGACGAGGCGTTCGCCGCCGGACACGCGGTGACCTCCTACGCCTTCGCCAGGACCGGCTATCACCGCGGTCTCGACCAGCTCCGCAGGGCGGGCTGGAAGGGCCACGGTCCCATCCCCTGGGAACACGAGCCCAACCGCGGTTTCCTGCGCTGCCTGCACGCTCTGGGCCGCGCGGCCCAGGCCATCGGCGAGAAGGACGAGGCGGAGCGTTGCCAGCAGTTCCTGAGGGATTCGAGCGCCGCGGCCGCCGAGGAACTGAACGGACGCTGACCCGCCAGGAAACGGACAATCCCCATTTCCCACCAGGTCAGGTATTCTCACCTCGCAAGAGCCCCTGTCGCGATTGCGTCAGGGGCTTTGGTTTTTGCGGTTGGAGACTAACGATGCCGGCTGTCGTTCTCGTGGGTGCCCAGTGGGGCGATGAGGGCAAGGGGAAGGCGACCGACCTGCTCGGTGACCAGGTCGACTACGTCGTCAGATACCAGGGTGGCAACAACGCGGGACACACGGTCGTCATCGGCGACCAGAAGTACGCGCTGCATCTGCTGCCGACGGGAGTGCTCTCCCCCAACGTCATCCCGGTGATCGGCAACGGTGTCGTCATCGACCCGGGTGTGCTGCTGAGTGAGATCGACGGCCTCCAGGCCCGTGGCGTCTCCTCGGAGCGTCTGCTCATCTCCGCGAACGCGCATTTGATCATGCCGCACCACAAGGCCCTCGACAAGGTCTCCGAGCGCTACCTCGGCAAGGCCAAGATCGGCACGACCGGCCGCGGCATCGGTCCCGCGTACGGCGACAAGATCTACCGCATGGGCATCCGGGTCCAGGACCTGCTCGACCCGGGCATCCTGCAGAAGAAGATCGAGATCGCCCTGGGTGAGAAGAACCAGATCCTCACCAAGATCTACAACCGTAGGTCCATCGACGCGAACCAGGTCCTCGACGAGTACCTCGGCTACGCCGAGCGTCTCAAGCCGCACATCGCCGACACCTCCCTGATCCTGAACAGGGCCCTCGACGAGAACAAGGTCGTGCTGCTCGAAGGCGGTCAGGGCAACCTGCTCGACATCGACCACGGCACCTACCCCTTCGTCACCTCCTCCTCCCCGACCAGCGGCGGCGCCTGCTCCGGTTCCGGCATCCCGCCGACCCGCCTGACCCGCGTGATCGGCATCCTCAAGGCCTACACGACCCGTGTCGGCTCCGGTCCGTTCCCGACCGAGCTCGACGACGAGATGGGCGACTGGCTGCGCACGACCGGCGGCGAGTACGGCGTGACCACCGGCCGCAACCGCCGCTGTGGCTGGTTCGACGCCGTCATCGCCCGCTACGCCAGCCGGATCAACGGCGTCACCGACTTCTTCCTCACCAAGCTGGACGTCCTGTCCGGCCTTGAGCGCATCCCGGTGTGCGTCGCCTACGAGGTGGACGGGGTCCGCTACGACGAGATCCCGATGACCCAGACCGACTTCCACCACGCCAAGCCGATCTACGAGGAGTTCCCCGGCTGGCAGGAGGACATCTCCGGCGCCAAGACCTTCGAGGACCTGCCCGCCAACGCCCAGGCGTACGTTAAGACCCTGGAGAGCATGAGCGGCGCCCGCATCTCGGCCATCGGTGTCGGCCCCGGCCGTACCGAGACCCTGCAGGTCCACTCGCTGATCTGATCTCGTACCGCGGACGCGGGGGCGGCGCCCAAGCACCGTCCCCGCGTCGCGTTTCCCTCTCCCTGCCTTCCCGTGCCCCCGCGCCGGGAAGTCATGCCTCGGAGCCGCGCAGGGCCGCGTCGAGCTTGAGGGTGTCCTCGACGACGACGTCGTCGACCATGCGGCCCCAGCGGAGGGTGACCCACTGCATGGCGAGGTTGCGGTACGGCGTCCCGTCCCGCAGGGTGCCGACAACCTGGAGGCACACCGCGACCCTGGTGTTCCACGGCCAGCCGTTGGCCACGACGTCGACGAGCCTCAGCCGGACACCGGGCAGACGCTCCTCGAAGCGGGCGAACCACGCCCGGAACGCGTCCCGGCCCCGCACATCCGCGCCCAGCGCCGTGTCCCCCACGAACCGGAATCGCACGTCGGGAGCGGCCATCGCGACCGCCGCCTCGTAGTCGCCCGCGCCCACCTTGCGCCAGGTTCTCCTGACCACCGACCGCACAATAGCGTGATACATGAAGCGCAAATTATCCTGCTGACTTGCTTTAAGCAAGGGACTCAAATATGACCAGAACGGACTTCACTGGCATCGCATGTTCGATCGCCCGTTCCGCGGCGATCGTGGGCGACCCCTGGGCGCTGTTGATCATGCGTGACGTGACGCTCGGCCTGCACAGGTTCGACGAGCTCCAGCGCGACCTGGGCGCCGCGACCAACGTGCTGAGCCAGCGTCTCGAACGACTGGTGGAGGGCGGTCTGCTCCGGCGTGAGCGCTACGCCGAACGGCCCGACCGGTACGGCTACCACCTGACGGACAAGGGCCGGGACCTGGTGCCCGTCCTGCTCGCGCTGACCGCGTGGGGCGACCGCTGGGAGGCCGACGACGCGGGCCCGCCGCTGATCGTCCGGCACCACACCTGCGGCGACGACACCCGGGCCACCGTGACCTGCCGGTCGTGCGGCGGTGAGCTGACCGCCGACCAGGTCGGCTACCACCCCGGCCCCGGCGGCCGCACGGACCGCGGCACCGCCCTGATAGGCACCGTCCTCGAAAGCCCCTGAGGGGGACTACTCCTCCAGCCGGTCGATCGGATTGGCGCCCATCAGGTCGGTCGCCCCGAGGGCCCGCTCCAGTTCGGCGAAAGAACCCTCCGGGTGCCGTTGGATCTCGCCGAGGAAGCGGTCGCGCATGTGCGACGCGAAGCCGAGGCGCGGATAGGCCTTCAGGACGCCGGAGAGATCATCCTTCTTGACGTGTTCGTAGCCGAGCCCGCCGACGTCCAGGGCGGCTCCCGCCTGGATCACGCGGTACTCGGGCACCTCCTCGGCGTGGATGTTGGCGTGCCGCAGGATCGCCTCCTCGACCAGGTGGATCCGGTCCAGGTCCCAGCCACGCCCTTCGAGGAAGCGGCACGCGTGGTCGGCCCCGACACGTGCGAACTCCGCCTCGCCCCGGTGGTCCGGGGCCAGGCCGAGGTCGTGGAGCATGGCCGCCACGAAGGCCGCCTCCTCGTCGATCTCGGGTTCGGCGACCAGGTACCGGCCGAAGAGGTAGGTGCGGTAGCTGTGGTTGAGCAGGTCCACGGGTTCGGCCTCGGCGGCGAGGGCGACCGCCGCCCTGGCGATGGGCGAGTCGGGAATCGAGGGAATCATCGGGTGCTCCGTACGTCACCGGTGGATGGACGATCACCATCGTCGATCGGCGAAACCGATGTCCGCAAGGACATGTACATGTCATATCCGGCCATCGCCATCCGTACGGCAGAGTGGGCACCGTGACTTCGCATCTCGTCGTGATCACCGTGTACGACGGTGTCGAACTGCTCGACGTCGCCGGACCGCTTGAGGTGTTCTCCACCGCCGACCGCCTTCTCGGCGAGGGCGCACCCGGCTACGAGATCGTGGTCGCCGGGCCTGAGGCGGGCCTCGTCCGCTGCGCGGGAGGCGCCTCGATCGCCGCCGACGTCTCCTGGACGGAACTGCGCCGCGAAATCGGGACGTTGATCGTGCCCGGTGGCCTGGTGCTGGACACGACCGGGCCCAGGGTCCTGCGGGCCGAACCGCTCATCGAATGGCTCACCGCCCTCGCCGACCACGACGTACGGAGGATCACGTCGGTCTGCGTCGGGGCCCACATTCTCGCGGCGGCCGGGCTGCTCGACGGACGGAGGGCGACGACGCACTGGGCGGCGGCGGAACGGCTCGCCACCGACCACCCCGAGGTGACCGTCGCCCCCGACTCGATCTTCGTGCGGGACGGGCACATCTGGACGTCGGCCGGGGTGACCGCGGGCATGGACCTCGCCCTCGCCCTGGTCGCCGAGGACCACGACGCCGAACTGGCCCGCCGGGTCGCCCGGTGGCTCGTCATGTACATGCGACGGCCCGGCGGGCAGAGCCAGTTCAGCGAACTCCTCGCGCACCCCTCCGCCTCGGACGCCGGGATCGCGCGTCTGCAGGCGTGGATACCGGACCACCTCACCGAGGACCTCTCCAACGAGGCGCTCGCGCGCCGGGCCGGCCTCAGCGTCCGCCACTTCTCACGGCTCTTCCGCCGCCAGGTCGGGGTCACACCCGCCGACTACGTCGAGACGATCAGGGTGGAGGCCGCGGCACGGCACCTGCTCCACACCGGCGGCGGCCTGCGGACCATCGCGAACACGGTCGGCCTCGGCTCCGTCGAGACACTCCACCGGGTCTTCAGACAGCGCTTCGGCGTCACCCCGACGGACTACCGGGAGCGTTTCACCACCCCACGAACGGCTCCGGAGGACTGAGCTCAAGGACGGCGCTCGACCTCGGCCAGGAAGGCGTTGACCGTGCTCTCGACGCGCTCGGGGAACTCGCCGTTGACGGCGTGCGACGCCTCCGGCCAGAGTTCGACGGTGCCGCGCCGCAGAAGACGGCGTGCCCGTGCCACGGCCTTCTCCGGATTGTGGATGATGCTCCGGCCGCCGATCACCACCAGGGTGGGCAGGTCGATCCCGGAGATCTGCTCGTCGGTGGGGTAGTCGGGCCGGGGGAGGGCGGCGGTGAAGTCACGCATACCGGAGGCGATCAACTCGGCGACGGGCTCGTCCTCCGAGGCGTCGGCGCCGCCGGAGATCCAGCTCAGCAGGCGTCGCCGTACCGCGCCGGGCATGGGGAGCACCGACCCCAGGGAGACGACGACGACCTTCCAGGTGATGCCACCGAAGGTGACGGCCGGTTCGAGCAGGACGAGTGAGCGGATCCCGGCCGGCCGGCGGACGACGAGGTTGAGCGCGGACCAGCCGCCGATCGACAGCCCCAGCACGTGGAGCTCCGGCTCCGGCAGGCCGTCGACCAGGGAGGCGAGCCAGGCCGCCTGGTCCTCCGAGGAGGTCAGCGGCCGGGTCTGCACGGACAGGCCCGGCTCTCCCATGAGGTCCACCGCGTACACCGGGCGGTTCCTCGCCAGACCCGCCAGGTTGGCCTCCCACATGGGCGCGGCCGCCGTACGGCCGGGCAGCAGCAACAGCGGCACCCCGTCGGCGGGCCCGAACCGGTAGGCGCGGACGGTGCCGAAGTCGGTCGGCACGTCCAGCGTCGCGCTCGGAGTGGGCAGGGTCGCCAGCGCACGGTCGTAGGCCTGCCGATATCTGGCGTAGGCGGCGGCGTCGTGGAAGTGACCGAGCCCGCCCGCCTTGAATGCCGCCCCGACGTTCGGCGCGATGGTGTCCATGGCAACCCCCTCGTTTACGATACGATCGTACTGTAAACGCTCCACGGAGGTGAAGATGCCGAAGCGCGTGGACCACGACGCGCGGCGTGAGGAGATCGCCAGGGCTGCGCTTCGGCTGTGCGTGCGCGAGGGCCCGGAGGCGGTGACCGTCGGGCGCGTCGCGGTGGAGGCCTCGATCTCCAAGGGCCTGGTCCAGCACTACTTCCCCGCCAAGGAAGAGCTGTTGCGGCTGGCCGCGACCATGCGGCGGCACGACATCGAGAGCGCCTTCGCGGCAGCCGTACGACCGGGTGATCCGCCGCGTACGGCGCTGCGTCAGGTCCTTCTGGCGCTTGTGGACCTCGGCGCCGAACAGATCCTGACGGGTCACGCGTTCCTCGCCTCGACCGCCGCGAACCCCCAGCTTCACCGGCTCTACCGGGAGGGGTTGTCCGCCGCGACGGCCGCCGTCACGCGGCTCGTCGCCGGAGCGTACGGTCCGGCCGTCGCCGCCGAGGCGGAGGCGCGCATCCTGCTCGGCGCGGCGGGCTCACTCGCCGACGCGCTCATGCTGGGTGAGATCGACCGCGACACGGCCGTCGCGACACTCGACCTGCAACTGAACCGCCTCGCCGTCGATCCGGCCTCGTGATCATCGGTACGGGCCCTCCGGCGCTGGACGGCCGATTTCACCAAAGGCGGGATGTTCGTCCGCTCCCAGGAGACCGCCGCGGGCCACCTGCGCGTCATGGTCCAGGCTCCCACCCACACCGAGCCGCCCGCCGTACCCGAAAAGGAACCCGCTCCCCGGAGAAGGAGAACCCCTGACCGGCCGGGCGTCGAAAGGGTCCCCGGAAGTGCGCTGCGACTCCACGGCGGCTCCACGGCGGCTTCACTGCGCGGAGGGCGCGCCGTACGGCACCGGCTTTTCGGACCGGCCCGCCTGAGCGGTAAACGCATTTTCTGTGGCGGGTGTCATATCTGACATACGCGACATCCGTCGCGAGGGAAAAAGCGGATGTGGAAGGGAATTCATGCTGCCGTTAAGCGGTGTGACCCAGCAGGAACCGTTCACCCACCCCCAACTCCCCCAGCCTCCGCTCCGTGCGACGCTGCACCGGCTGGTACGGCGCGCCTACGACAGGGTCCTGCCCGGTGACCTGGGCGCGTTGCGGGTCGCGCTGGGCAGTACCGGGGTGGACAACTACGCCAGGACCGCCGCCCCGCTGGACTACACGAACGCGGCGGCCAACGTCACCCTGGAAAAGCTGATCGCGGTCCTCGCCGACAAGACGCCGTACGTCGCGCAGGCGGGAGACCGGCAGAACCAGCCTCCTGGCGACGCCGGTCAGACGGTGCTGAAGACCATGGTGGACGAGGCGACCACCGCCTTCACCCAGATCGCGGCGGGCAACGCCGACGCGCACATCACCGCCGTCTTCAACCTGCCGAACGGTGCCAGGCTGCCGGAGATCAAGCAGACGTTCACCGACGCCGCGACCGGGTTGAGGCGCCTCTACGACAACCGGATGATCCTGCTGGACAGCCGTGGTGACCTGGCCATCCAGGGTGCCGGGGCCGTGTCCTCGCCCAAGTCGCTGACCGTCCCCATGACGTTCGCGGACGCCCGTACCGACCATCGGGTCCGCACTCTGTTGCACGAGTCCTTCCACATCGCCAGCAAGAGCATCGTGGACCACATCTACTTCGGCGCGGCGGGCTTCGCCGCGATCGCCTGGCCGAAAATGAAGACCAACGCCGACCACTACGCCGAGGTGGCCAGGCGCCACACGAACCTCGTCCTGCCCGCGCCCGCGCCGCTCGCCGTACTCTCCCCGGCCGCCGGTCCGGCCCTGACGGTCCCGCAGGAGACCAAGGTGAGTCAGGCGCTGACGGAGGCCCAGGAGCGTCTCACCAAGGGCTGGGCCCGGTCGCTGTGGGTGTGGCAGAACATGGCGTTCGTCCAGAAGTACCAGAACTCCTACATCTGGCTGGGTGAGGCGCCGACCGAGTTGCTGCTCCGGCAGCTCATGCTGGAGTCGCAGCAGATCTCGATGACCCTGCACCACGGGCCGGGAGGCCGCTCCACCACCCCGGTCAGCGCCATGCCGGTGCTTCCCCTGGTCACCGCCTACGACCTCGCGGTGATGGAGGAGGTCCTGGCCGACCTGCACCAGCTGGTCGGCTGGGGTCAGGCGCAGCACACCGTGCACGTCCTGGCGGCCGGGACGCCCGTGCCCGCGGGGAACGCGGCCTACCTGTGGGCCGCGGACGTGACGAACGCGGCGACGCCGATGTCCAACCTCGCCGACCAGCTCGTCACCCAGGCCACCCAGTCTCTGGCCAACTCCTGGCTGCCGAACGCCCCCGCCCTCAAGACCCTCGTGGACGGCATGCGCGTCCGGTACGACCAGCTCTCCAGCTGAACGCGGGAAGGGCGTCGGAGCCCCCTTGTCCGACGCCCTTCCTACGCGCTCGGCGGATCACTCGCTCGCGATCCCCGGCAGGGTCAGGTACAGCACGTTCGGATAGTCAGTCAGCCGACGGGCCTTCCCGGTACCGATGTCGACCCCGTAGACATAGGTGCGCTTCGCGTCCTGCACGACGACCGTGAGTTCCGACCCACTCCGCCAGGGACCGGTGGCCGTGACGGGTTGCCCCTCGGGGAGGCCGTCGATGGGCACCTTGCGCACCCTGCGCCCGGTGCCGACATCGAGCAGGGTGAGCGTGCGCAGCTCCTGGACCCACTTCTTGGCGTCGCGTCTCTCGAAGGCGGCGACCGTACGGCCGTCGGGAGAGACCTCGCTGAAGCCCATGAACGTGCCGTCGAAGTGCACCATCCTGCCTCCACCGGTGACGGGCATCAGCCGCAGGTCGGTCCTGAGGTACCGGACGAGCTCGGCGACGCCGCCGCGCACACTGACCGTCTCGTACTGGCCGGGCACCCGCACCGTCGTGCCGGTGCGCACGTCGATCAGCAGCCCCGGCTTCTTGGTCCCCTCACGCGGGTCGAACACCACGTGACGGCCGTCGTCGGAGAGCACGAGCATGGAGCCCGCACCGATCTGTGACTCCTTCACCGTGGCGGGGGACGTCGTCTCGGAACCGCCCACGAGATCGCGCACCACGTGCGCCTGGGCCTGCTTGCTGTAGTAGGCGAGCATGCGCCCGTCCCGGCTGATCGCGACGGGCACCCGGTGGTTCCTGGCGGTCATGGCGAGCGCCTGCGGCAGCCGGTAGGTCGTGCCCGCGCGGGTGACCACCCGCCACTCCACGGAGGAGCAGTCGAGGGCCTTCCGCTTGTCCACCTTGCAGGGCGTCTCGTACGCGTATTCGAGCGGCCCCACGTTGCCCCCGGGCAGGTCGGCGATCGCCCCCGCCCGCAGTGACGTGGCCGCCTCCGGGGACCGGGACCGTGTCACGGCCGCCATCACCGTACCCGTGGCCACGACCGTGGCGACCGTGGCGAAGGCGGCCAGCACGGTGGTCGTGTGCCGTCTGCGCCGGTTCCCCGTCAGGATCCGGTCGACCATGCCGGACAGGTCCGCCGAGGGCGCCTCCTCGGCGAGGCCGTTCAGGGCTCTGCGCAGCCTCGTCATACCGCCACCTCCTGCAGCAAGGAAAGGGAACTCCGGTCGGACAACTCGGGCGCGAGCTTGCGCAGGCGGGCCAGCGCGCGGTGGGTCTGGCTCTTGACGTTGCCGACCGAACAGCCCAGCGCCTCGGCCGTCTGCGTCTCGGTGAGGTCCTCCCAGAAACGCAGCACGAGTACGGCGCGCTGCTTGCGCGTCAGCTTGGTCATCGCCTGACGCAGCATGATCCGGTCGATCGTCCCCTCGTCATGGGAGGCGCCGCGCTCGGGTGGAGAGGCGCTCGGCCACTCCCGCTGTAACCGCCGCCGCCACGAGATGTACTGGTTCATCAGCGCCTTGCGCGTGTACGCCTCGGGGTTGCCGTCGACGGACAGCTTGGGCCACTGTTTGGCGACCTTGATCAGCACGCTCTGCAGCAGGTCCTCGGCGAGGTGCGCGTCGCCCGTGAGCAGGTACGCGGTCCTCGTCAGCGCCTGCTGGCGGGCGAGCACGAACTCGCGGAAACCGTCGTGACGATCCAATGTGATCTCCTCTCGCCGGTTCCCAACGCGACCAACCACGCGAAAGGTTGCAGGACACCTCAAATGGAAAGAGCCCGCTCCTTCCGGAGCGGGCTCCTCGGCGGTTCACCCCGCCTAGACACAGTTGACGTACTCGACCCGGGACGAGTTGTAGGAGCAGGAGTCGACCAGCTTCCCCTTGGGGTCACGCAGGTAGCCGGTGTCCCTGGTCTGGTTCCAGATGTAGGCGAGCGTGCCCCCGCTCCTGCCCCAGTACCGGGTGGTCGAGGTGTCCTTCCCCTTACCGGTCCGCAGGGTCACCGTCTTGCCCGCGCCGAGGGTGAGGGCGCCGAACGTGTAGACGTGGTCGGAGCGACGCGTCTCGTCGCGGATGGTCCAGCCCTTGAGGCCGACCGCTCGCCGGGTCGTGTTCTTGACCTGGATGTACTCGCCGTTCAGGCTGCTGTTCGCCCCAAAATCGGGTGACCCAGGCGAGTTGTACCAGATGCGGGTGATCTGAAGGGACGGAGTCGCGGCGGCCTGAACGGGCAGGGCAGGGGCGAGCGTGGCAGCGGCCAGTGCCACCGCGCAGGCCAGGGGGAGAGAACGCACCAATCCTCCGGAAGTGCAGTAAAAGGTAACTCTGCTAGTGATCCTCGCACTTCACGCGTCTTTTGAGCAGGGCCCGACGACTCACGCCGGGTCGGGCAGGTCCATCCGCGCGAGCTTGGCCGGGTCGACGAAGGCCGTGATGGCGGCGATCCGGCCCTCGGTGACGGTGAACGCCAGGACGGAGAGCGGGGTGCCGTCCTGATGCCAGGAGACGAAGCCGGGCAGGCCGTTGACGAGCACCGCCCGGCCGAGGACGCCCGCGCCCGAGGACAGCCGCGCGCCCCCGGCGACCTTGGTCGCGCCGAGGACGACGACCACGCCGGTGGGGGTGTCGACGGTCAGCTTCACCTCGGGGTCGAGCAGGCGCAGCAGTTCCTCGAAGTCCCCGCGGCGGGCGGCCGCCAGGAAGGCCTGGACCACCTCGCGCCGCTCCCGTCCGGCACCCGCCGGACGCTCCGTCGCCCGCACCTTCCTGCGGGCCCGGCTGGCGAGCATCTTGGCGGCGTCGGTCGACCTGCCGAGGATCTTGCCGATCTCGTCGAACGGCACCGCGAACAGGTCGTGCAGCACGAAGGCCAGCCGCTCACTCGGCCGGAGCGATTCGAGGACGACGAGGAGCGCGAGCCCGACCGAGTCGGCGAGCACCGCGTCCTCCTCGGGAGCGGGACCGTCGTCGGGAGTCACCACGAACTCGGGCAGCCGGTCGTCCAGGAGCACCTCGGTGCGGGCCCGGCGCGTTCGCAGGATGTCGAGGCTGATCCGGGCGACCACCGTGGTCAGCCATCCCGCGAGGTTGGCGATGTCGGCGGTGTTGCCAGTGGCCGTCGCGTCCTGGCGGGACAGCCGCAGCCACGCCTCCTGGACCACGTCCTCGGCGTCGGCGTGCGATCCGAGCACACGATGGGCGACCGCGCGCAGCCGGTCGCGCTGCGACTCGAATACCTCGGTCATCGGATCGGCGGGCCTGGCCTGGCCGGTGTCGTGCATGTTGTTACCTTCCGCAGAACCGCTCCGTCATGGGTGATGACGAGCCAGAACGGGCTCAGGTAACCGACAAGGGAGCAGGAACCATGGAAGCACGCCTGAAAGGTACGGCAAGCCCCGAGCTGGTCGAGGGGATCGCGAAGCTGTACAAGGTGATTCACTCCGGAGGTGTCGACGGCCGTCTGCTGTCGCTGGTCCACCTGCGCGTCAGCCAGATCAACGGCTGCAGCCCGTGTGTCTTCGCCTCGGTCACCTCGGCGAAGAAGGCCGGTGAGACCGACGAGCGGCTGCACCACGTCGTCGCGTGGCGCGAGACGTCCTTCTTCACCGACGAGGAACGGGCCGCGCTCGCGCTGGCCGAGGCCGCCACCCGGATCCAGGACGGCGCTCCCGGCGTGACCGACGAGATCTGGGACGGCGCCGCCGACCACTTCACCGGCGACCAACTGAACGCGATCACCATGGAGATCGCGCTGACCAACTTCTTCAACCGGATCAACCACACGATCCGCGAGCAGGCCGGCAAAACCTGGTGAACCGGACGGGGCGTCGTCGCGACGGACGACGCCCCGCCGGGAACGTGAGCCGGACGCCCCCGTGGTGACCGGCTCGGCTCCATCCCAGGTGAGGTCGCGAGTCAGCGCGGCGCGGGCACGTCCCTCCGCGCCGCCAGGACGATGAGCGCTCCGGCGACGGCCCCGAGGAAGAACGGGGACGGCACGAGGATGACGCCGCCCACCACGCACCACACCGCGACACCCCAGCCGACTCCGGCGGGTACGGTCACCCCACGCCCGGCGAGGTGCCACGTCAGGCAGCCCAGGAGGACCAGGGGAACCGCGAAACTTCCCGGACCGGCCCAGAAGACCGTCTTGTCCCGCAGGGTCTCCACCAGCTCACCCGTGTCACCGCCTGTGCCGAGGAACGGGACGGCCGCCCACAGGCCCTGCCGTACCCAGTCGGAGATCCGCGCCCAGCCGGTGAGCACCACCACGGACAGGTGCCCCGCACCCAGCGCGATCATGATCCCGCTCGCCCAGCGGAGCATCCTGAAGTTCATCGGGGCGTCCTTTCCGCGTGGTCACGCCAGGCCCGTTCCCAGCGCCGGGTCAGCGCCGGGTAGACGACGAGATACCTGAAGGGTGCGATGGCGGCCATGTAGAGCCGTCCGAACAGGCCGTTGGGCTTGACGAGGACGGCCATCCTCAGTTCGTGGTCACCGCCGGCCCCCCGGACCCAGCCCAGGTGCATCACGGTGTGCACGGTCCTGTTCGCCAGCTCCCTGGCCGACTCCGTGTCGAGTTCGTAGACCGCCTTGAGCGGCATGGTCTCGCTGTCGGCGCCACGGGGGGCGTCGCGGAGGTCGTCGGGCAGGCGGTCGCGCAGCGAGCCGACCCGCGCGCCGACGCCAGAGGACGGCCTGTCCCAGCCGAGAAGCGCGCCGATCCTCCAGCGGAGGGCGAACAGGAACCGCGCGGGCCGGGGCAGCTTCGCGAGCCCCCCGGCGGTCCGCATCGCCTCAAGCATCGTGGGGAAGTCGCCGGGCCCGGCGCCGGGAGTGCGGAACGACCACACGTCCTCGACCGTGAAGTCCCCGGTGAGTTCGTGGACACGCCAGGGCAGGCGGGTGTGCGCGGCTTCGGGGAGCCTCACGAGAGTCCCCGTGTCGCGTCCCAGTCGGCCATCATCGCCATCAGCGTCAGCTGGTTCAGTTCGGGCGTGGTCCCGGGGTCGAGTTCGCGGTAGCGGCGGTGCAGGTTGACCACGATCCGCTCGGCGTCCAGCCAGGTGGCGTACTCCCCGAGATCGACGACCTTGGCCGCCTCCGCGAAGGGGACGCCCCGGGCGTGGGCGGCGTCGGCCTGCTCGACCACATGGGTGAGATAGCCGCGTACCGCGCGAACGCCGTCGGGGTCGGTGACCGGGCCGTGGCCGGGGACGATCGTGTGGGCGCCGGTGGCGACCATCCTGTCGCAGGCGGCGATCCAGTTGCCGATCGGTCCGCTCCACACGATGGGGGTGCAGCCGACGAACAGCAGGTCCCCCGCGAAGAGCACCCCGGCGTCGGGCACGTGCACGACCGTGTCGGCTCCGGTGTGGGCGGGGCCGAGGTTCGTCAGACGTACCTCACGCCCTCCGACGTCCAGGGTGAGTTCCCCGTCGTAGGTCCGGTCGGGCAGCCGCAGACGGATCCCGCCGAAGTCGAAGGGCCCGAACCGCTCACGGAGGTAGGGGGTCGCGGGGCCGATCTCCATGACCTGGGTGGCGGTCAGCAGCTCCGCGGGCATCTCGTGCGGCATCTCCGCACCGGTGGCCGTGGCGGCGACGATCTCGACGCCCTCGCCGAGCAACTGGTTGCCGTGGGTGTGGTCGCCGTTGGAGTGGGTGAGGACGGCGTGGGTGAGCGGGTGCCGAGCGGTGACGTGCCGCATCGCGTGGAGCATCTCGGCCGTCAACGGCAGGTCGAACAGGGTGTCCACCAGGATCGAGGCGCCCTCTCCCGCGACCAGCCCGGCGTTGCTCAGGCCGTACCCGCCGTCGGGCAGCAGCCAGGCCCACACGTCCGCGCCGACCTCGTGCAGACCGCGCGTGTAGGGCAGCCGCGACGACGCCCTGTTCACGCGCGGACGCGGCGGAAGCCGGTCGGGGTTGTCCCGGGGCGCCAGCGCGTACGGCCTGGCCGACGCGCGAACCGTCTGCCGGGTACGGCCCAGCCCCTCGACGGTCAGCTCGACGACGTCGCCGTCCTTCAGCCAGCCGGGGAAGGAGCCCGGGTCCGCCAGGGACAGGTGCTCGACGAGGCAGCAGCCCGGCACCGTACCCGAACCGAACACGTCACCGGGCAGCAGGTCGACACCGCGCGACGCGTAGGAGACGACCTCGCCGAAGCTCCAGTCCATCGAGTCCGTACGGCCGGAGCCGATGACCCGGCCGTTGACGGCCGCCTCGACCCGCAACGCGAGCCTGCCGTCGCGGAAGTAGGGCTCAAGCTCGTCTGGCGTGACCAGGAACGGGCCGAGCGTGGTCGCGCCGTCCTTGCCCTTGGCCTGGCCGATCGCCAGCGCGGCCTCGTGCGTCTGCAGGTCCCGCGCCGACCAGTCGTTGTAGACGGTGTAGCCGACGATGCGCTCCTCGGCCTGCTCAGGGGTGAGGTCCCGGCCGCCGGGGCCGATGACCGCCGCGATCTCCAGCTCGAAGTCGAACCAGGAACTGCCCGGGGAGATCGCCACGTCGTCGTACGGCCCGACGACCGTCGCGGGAGCGGCGAAGTAGAAGGCCGGGATCTGGTACCAGGCGTCCTTGAGCGTGCGTGGCTGCCCCATGGCCTGCCGGCAGTTGCGCATGTGGTCCAGGAAGCACAGGCAGTCGCGCATCGAGGGCGGACGCGGGATCGGCGCGCGCAGTCTGACCCCGGCCAGCAGGACCGTGTGCGCCTCCGAGGCCAGTGCCGCCTCCCCGGCCGCGCGCAGCTTCTCCGAACCCTGGCCGATGAGGTCGATCAGGCTGACACCCGGCCCGATCGGGTGGATCCGGTCGTCGTCGACCACTCCGACGCGGTCGCCGTCGTCCGTTTCGTAGGTGACCCAACGCATGGATGCCTCTTTCTATGTTGACTGACACAGAATATATCGATCAACACTTGGTAGGTCATCGGGCATACCTGGTTTGATGGGTCACATGGCCACGCGACGTACCGAGATGACGCAGGAGAGCCGCCGGCTGCTGGTGACGGCCGCGTCCGAACTCTTCGCCGAGAAGGGCTACCGGCAGACGAGCTTCATCGACATCGCCGACCGGGCCGGTATCAGCCGTGGCTCCATCCCCTGGCACTTCGGCAACAAGCTGGGCCTGCTTGAGGCGGTGATCGACGACCGGCTCGACGCCATGCTGACCGCCTTCGGCCCGGCCCCGGCGCCCGTCCTGGCTTCGGGCCCTGCCTCAGGAACCTCGGCTTCCGGCCGGGCTTCAGGAGGCCCGGTTCCGGGGGAGGTGCGCGGCGACCCGCTGGAGCAGGTGATGACCTTCATCCGCATGCCCGCCGCACGCCTGTTCATCACCCTGCTCGCCGAGGCCGTCGAGGCCGACTCACCGATCCGCGACCACTACGCCCGGCTCCACACGGCCCTCAGGGAGGCCGTACGGGCCCGGATCCCGGTCCACGCCCTACCGCCGGGCACCACCCCGGAGGCCTTCACGGTCGTCCTGGTGGGAACCGTCATCGGCATCCACGCCCAGTGGCGGATAACCCCGGAAGCGGTGGACCTGGAAGCCGTCCGCACCGCACTCCGCGCCCTGCTTTCCACGGTCCTGGAGGGCACCGGGACCGACCGGGGGTGACGAGGGCCGGTCACCGGGGCATATTCTGTCCGGTTCCTGGGGTGGCGTTTGACCAGGCCGGCGCAACCATACCGCTGCGGGAAGCAATCCGATCCCACGCCGGGAACGGATATCCACAGCCGAAAACCTGGCTTCCGCCTCCACCGCTTGACCAGCCCTATTAGCCCTTTCCGGATTACTTGGCCTGCTCCCCATGACGGGATGAACATGGCGGCGCGTCGGGCGCCGCCCGCTGCGCCGGGCGTGAGGGAACGGCCTGCGGAGTCTGTAGATCAGCTGTCGGCAGGCGGCCCGCTCTCGGATCGAGCGGCCAAGCGTTCGTACCTTTGCCGGGCGGCCTGGGCTGTGTTCAGGCCGAGACTGAAGGCGATGTCCTGCCAGGTCATGCCCCTTTTTCTGGCGGTCGTGAGCAGAAACAGCTCGGTCGATTCGAGGTCGGCTCGAATGCCCGGCAAAAGGGTCAGCACGGCGACGAGGTCGTCGTGATCGATGACCGGCTCGCCCGCCTCCAGGCATATGGAACCGCCGACCAGTCCCGCCACGAGCCGAACCACCTCATGCGGGGCCGGCATGTCGGGATGAATCTGCCGCGCTCGACGCGCGGCATCGCCGGCATGCCGCTCGACGAGGTGGGTCAGAGCGTGGTAGCCGCGTTCGGCGCGTTGCGCCCCGGAATCGGGCCGGGTGAAGACATCGGACATGCATGACAGCATGCCGAATAAACGATCCGTTTTCAACATAACGTTCATGTACTAGATCAACCTTGGGCCACACCGGCTGAGGCAGCCCAGGCCTAGCCGTCTCGCGAACGGTCCATCGTGGGTACCGGTAAGAACGCGTCACCAGCCCCAAACAGCGATCGGCACGCTGGACAGAACCTCGGACCTCCGGTTCCTGGAACGGCGTCTGACCAGCTCAGCAGGGTGGGACCGCAACGGGCGCTGCCATCCACAGCCGAAACCCCGGCTTCCGCTCAGGTGCCCGACTCCTGGAAGTCGTGGTTCCTGCTTGACGTCGCGCACGCCCAGGCGCAGACCTACCGGGACTCCGACTCGGTGGAGACGCTGCGTACTCTGCGCAGGATCGCTCCCGCGTGGTTGCGGCAGAGCGGTCTGAGCAAGGTCGTCATCCGGGAGTTGCTCGCCCGCCCTCACCGGCCGCGCGGCATCGTGGCACTCGCTGATTCCGTGGGGGTCCTGTCCCTGTCGAGTCACTCGTCGTGTGCGTAACGTTATGACCGTCCCCAATGCGCCTTCTCCACCGGACCCGACACCACCGAACGACTCCTCACCCCCGGCGAGGTCGCCCGCATCTTCGGCGTCGGCCCCAAGACCGTCAACCGCTGGGCCCTCACCGGGAAGATCCCCTCGGTCAGAGCCCCCAGCAACCAACGCCGCTACCGCGAAACCGACATCAAGGCCCTCCTCAACCCCTCTTCGGCGATTGCGAACCCTTCAAGGGGATGAGCGTTCACACCGAAGAGGTCACTGGTTAGGAACCGGGGTGCTCCGACAGGCTCGGTCTTCACAGGGGGAGCCACATGATTCGGAGGCCGACGTGGCCTTCCGTGGGGTGGCGGAAGGCACCGGGGGCCGTGCCCAGGGTGGTGAAGCCCAGGGTCTCGTAGAGGTGGATCGCGCTCTTGTTGGTGTCCACGACGGCGTTGAACTGGATCGCCGCGAACCCCCGCTGCCTCGCCCAGGTGATCATGTCCGTGACGAGGGCGCGTCCGACGCCCATGCCCCGTGCCTCCCCCGCGACCATCAGGCTGCCGGAGGCGATGTGGTCGCCGGGGCCGGGCCGGTTGGCGTACATGTTCGCGGTGCCGAGCACCAGGTCGCCGTCAACCGCGACGACCACCCTGGCCGGGGCCGGCAGGAGCCAGAGCTTCCTGGCGTCGTCCTCGCTCATCGCGGGGTCGTAGGCGAAGGTGTCCCGCGCGGTGACGACGTCGTGAACGATGGGCCAGATCCGCGGCCAGTCCTCCTCACGAGCCTCGCGGATCACGGGAACGGGACGTCTCTCAGGCATGGGAGCCACCGCCGTTCAGAAAGAACCCAGGGGCTTGAAAACCAGTGATATGTGACCGTGTCATCCCCCCAGCCTCCTCCATCAGGGGTGTCCGATGACCTCGCGGGTCAGGTTCTCGCACAGTGCCCAGATCGCGTCCTGGTTGCGGCGGTTCAGGGCGCTCTCCGGCCAGGCCGTACGGCGGCACTTCATGCTGAAGTAGGCCCCGCTCACTCCCTCGACCTCGGCGCTTGAGGCCAGGTGGATGCTGGAGCGGGCGGGTTTGCCGAGGTCCGCGAAGAACCGGGGGGCGACCAGGCCCAGCAGCGGGACGATCGGGCGGTAGAGGTAGGGGAATCCGGCCGCCTTCAGCGACTGGTTCATCGGCGTGTGGCCGTGCCCGGGGTAGGCCACGTTGACCGTGACGCCGGTCCCGGCCACCTCCTCGGCGAAGCGCAGGCTCATCGCCATCTGCATGGTCTTGGTGTGGTTGTACTGGGCGAACGTCCACCCCAGATAGCGCCGTTCCGCCTGGAGGTTGTCCAGGTCGATCGGGCCGCCGGGGATGCCGCCGGTGATGTTGACGACCCGGCCGACGAGCAGCGGCAGCAACAGACGGGTGAGCGTGAACGGCGCCAGCACGTGGGCGGCGAAGGTGGTCTCCACCCCGTCCTGGGTGAGCGTACGGCGTGGCGGGTTGGCGCCGACGTTGTTGATCAGCACGTCCAGCCGGTCGCAGCGTTCGGCCACCCGGGCGGCGAGGGCGGCCACCTCACCCAGGCGGGTCATGTCCGCCGCGAGGGCCTCGACCTGGCCGCCGCCCGCGCCCAGTTCGTCGGCCGCCCGCCGGGCGCGTACGGGGTCGCGGCCGACGAGGATCACCCGGGCGCCCAGGGCGGCCAGCCCGCGTGCGGTCTCCTTGCCGATTCCTCCGGTGCTGCCGGTGATCAGGGCGGTCTTTCCACGCATGAGAGCCTCCGATCCGAAGAGCGTCGCCCTGAATATGTCACCAAGTGACAAGCTTGGCAATGAGTGTATGATTTTCGGTCATGGAGGGGTTACGAGATCGCACCAGGCGGGCGGTGCGCGCCGAGCTGGCCGCACGGGCGCTTGAGCTGTTCACCGAGCGCGGCTTCGACGAGACCACGGTCGACGACATCGCCAGGGCGGCCGGGATGTCCAAGCGCAGCTTCTTCCGCTACTTCCCGACCAAGGAGGACGCGCTCCTCGGCGAGCTTGAGGCGACGGCAGAGCGGGTCGCCCAGGAGATCTCCGCCCGGCCGCCGGGGGAAGGGGCGTGGGAGAGCCTGCACACGGTGCTGCGCGGTTGGGAGGCGCACATCAACACGCAGGTCGAGGTGCTGCGGCTCATCGAGTCCACTCCCCCGCTACGGGCCAGGCTCCTGCAGAAGCGTGACGAGGCCCGCGCCCTGATCGTCGAGGCGCTGACGGGGCGCGGCCTGTCCCCGCTGGAGGCCGACCTCGCCTCGGTCGCCGCCGGGGCGGCCCTCGACACGGTGGCGCGTGAATGGCTGCGCACCGGCGGCTCGGCCGACCGCCTGGCCCTGACGGACCAGGTCTTCGCCATGCTCCGCCCGGCCTTCCTCAGCTGACCCGGCAAGGCCCCGGCTTCACCATGCTCCGGCCTCCTGTCCCACGCCGGGCGAGCCGTACGGCCTTGGGAGGATCCAGGTCCTCAGCCGACCCTCCCCAGCTCACCCCACAGCGAGCCGTACGGCCCCCGGAAGGGCGTCATGGGGAAATCGCCCCTACCGGCACCGAGAGGAATTCATCCCACGGGCATTGTGAATTCCCACATCCGGTGTCAAAAGAATGCGACCACCTTTTTCCTGTTCCTCCGCGATTATTCCGAGCAGGGGATGTCAGTTCCGACATAGCAGGCTCCCATTCGGGAGCCTCGTGACGGGAAAGCCCGACGACCCGTTCGGTCCGACCGCCGTACGGGCCTTCCCACGAGTTCGCACACACCGTTTCCGAAACAAGCCTGTAAGGACCGGTTGTCAACTCCCGTCGTCACCAGGGTTTTCACGGCGGCCGACCTGTTCCGAACGGGCCGGGCCCCGGAGGGGACGTGGTCTCCCCCGCCTCCTGAGCCGCCAGGGCGAGGACATGGGCGGACGCTCCCAGGAGGCGGCGCGGGGCTTTTCCTCCTCGCCACGGCTCCCCCACGAGGCTGAGAACCCGAACCCGTTTACCAGCCGACCGAAACCAATAAAGCCTCAACGAATCATGGCATTGGGGTTCACCAGAACCAGGGTTTTCTTGTCCTTCTTGAAGAAGAACAGGTTCTTCGGCACGAACAGGCCGGGAGGGTTGTCCCTCGGGTTCCGGGAAACCGGAACGGCGAACAGCAGGCCGGCGCGGCGCGTGGCGGCGTCGTAGAGACTGCGTCCCCCGTTGCCCGCGCGGTCCGTCTGGTCAAGCAGAACGACGCGGCCGCGGAAGGACGCCCCGCCCGTCGACCCCGGCATCGCGTGCAGGCCCGTCCCGTCACGCCGCCAGGCGCTGGAGCCGTCGTAACACCATGTGAGGCCGCACTCGTACCACGAGGTGTGTCCCGCCGGAGGGACCGCGTCCCTCGACTCGCCCGAGAGCACGTTCCGCAGGTGCTCCATGGGACGGGGAACCGACTGGTCCGTCATGGTGCCCCGCTTGGGCCACCCCGCCCACGGCCACTCGACCAGCCACTGGCCCTTCGTCCCCTCGATGAGGGACACCTTCCCTCCCTTCAGCGGAACCCGGTAGACACCGCCCCCCGGCGGGGACCACACGACCGCGTCGTCTGCCACGGCCAGGCTTATCCCCTCGTAATTGTCGTCGTCGTCGATCGCGGCGGGGAACCTGGCGAGCCGCCGTGGCGTGCCGCCGGTGACCGGCACCGTCCACACCTCGGTCATCCGGTCGCGGGCGGTCGACCACGCCAGATGGCCGTCCCCGAAGGTCAGCGTCCCGCCGATCGGTTCCTTGAACGACGCGATCAGGCTGAACCTCCGCCGGACGACGTCGTACGCCCAGAGCCCGTCGAACCGGTCCTTCCCCAGACCCTGTCCGACCACGATCCCGTCGGTGACGAACATCTCCGGAGTGAACGTCCGGCCGCCCGGCCCGGTCGTCGGGACCTCGTGCACCGCGTCCGGCCACACCTGCCTGATCGGCGGGGGAAGGGCACCGGAGGAGGACACGGGTCGCGGGGTCGTGACCAGCCGCGTTCGCGTTCCCACGACGACGACGCCGACCACGAGCACGATGGCCGTCGCGACCGCGACCGGCGCCCACCACCCGGCCCGCGTGAGCGGCCTGTGCGGCTCGGGGAGAACGCGGGACCGCCCGTCGTCCGTCACGGCCTCGGCCCTGGCGGTCAGCGCGTCCCTGAGCCGATCCTCGATGCCGGTCATGCCTTGCCTCCCAGTTCGCGCTCAAGCCGTCCCAGGGCCCGTGAGACGGTGGACCGTACGGTGCTCTGCCCGAGCCGTGTCACCTGGGCGATCTCGGCGTCGGACAGGTCGAGGTAGTAACGCAGCACGAGGACCTCGCGCTGCCTCCTGGGCAGCCTGCCGAGCGCGGCCAGCATCTCCTGGCGCGTCTCGCCCAGCAGCACGTTCGTCTCCGCGGAATCGGAGCCGGAGTCGGAGCCCGAGCCCGAGTCGATCGGCCAGTCCCGTCGCGCGGGCCTCAGCCTGGCGGCGACCCCGCGTCTGCGCAGCAGGGAGCGCGAGGCGTTCAACACGCAGACGCGGACGTACGTCAGCGTGAGCGTCCCGGGGCGCCCGCCGTTCAGCGCGGCGGTGTGCAGCCTGGAGAAGACGTCCTGCACGACGTCCTCCGCGCTCTCCCTGTCCCCCACGAGCAGTACGGCCAGGCGAACCAGGGCGAGCCGGTGCTCGCGGTACAGGTCCGCCAGTACCGCCCCGGCACCGGGTGGCGCGGTCGCCTGAGCGACTGTCTCACCGTTCATGTCCTAAGAACGCGTACCGGGCCCGATCCGCTGCGCCGCCTTGGTTGTCCACTGGTGAGGATTTTGCGAACCACATGCGGTGACAAGGTTGACGCGCGATGGAAACAGGGGGCGAGCCGCGCTGTGGAATCGGGGTCCGGGGTCTGTAAGGTCCCCTGTGTGCATGCCGAGATCCATGGCCATCGGGGAGCCCGCGGCCTCCGGCCAGAGAACACGTTGCCCGGCCTCGCCCACGCCCTGGAGCTGGGTGTCGACGCGCTTGAGTTCGACGTCGCGCTGACGGCCGACCGGCGTCTGGTGCTGACCCACGACCTGACGGTCTCCGCGGTCACCAGCGCCGACCGCTACCCCGCCTTCCCCGGCGACCCGATGTTCCCCTACGTGGGCAGGCCCGTCGGGACTCTGACGCTGGCGCAGTTACGCACCCTCGAATGCGGTGTACGGCTGCCGCTCGTCTCGGGTGACCGGTTCGTCGCCACCCAGGTGCCGGTTCCCGACACCCGTATGCCGACGCTGAGCGCCGTGCTGGCCCTGGTGAACGCCTACGGGGCCGACCGGGTGCGGTTGCACGTCGAGCTGAAGTCCGATCCGACGCGGCCCGACCTGAGCGCCGACCCGCGTGAGCTGACCGAGCTGGTCGTCGCCGAGCTGGACCTGCACGGCAGGCTCGGCGGGGCGGCGATCCTCAGTTTCGACTGGCGGATTCTCGGCGCCGTCCGTTCCCTGGCCCCGGCGATGCCCCGTTACGCGCTGGTCGAGCGGGCGACGATGGACCCGGCGTGGTTCGGCGGGCTCGATCTCGACGACTTCGACGGCGACCTTCCGGCCGCCGCGCTGGCGGCGGGGGGAACGGTGCTCTCGCCCGACCACGTGCTGCTCGACGAGGAGCTGATGGCCGACGCGGCCAGGGCCGGGCTTCCTGTGGTCGCCTGGACCGTCAACGACCCGGCCAGGGCCGCGGTGCTGCTCGACCTGGGGGTCGCCGGGGTCGTCACCGACTATCCCGACCGGATGCGCGTGCTGTGGGCCGAGCGGGGCCTGCCGTTGGCCGCCCCGCTCTCCCCGATGCGCGCGCCGGTCGGCTGACGTCACAGCCAGCCGTTGCGGCGGAACCCCCGGTAGAGCAGCGTGCAGACGATCACCATGACGCAGATCACGAGCGGGTAGCCGAAGACGGACTCAAGCTCGGGCATGTGCTTGAAGTTCATGCCGTAGATCCCGGCGATCATCGTGGGAACGGCCATGATGGCCACCCACGAGGAGATCTTGCGCATGTCCTCGTTGGCGAGGGCGTTCGAGCGGGCCAGCGCGGCCTGCAGGACCGAGTTGCACAGTTCGTTGGACGACTCGACCTGCTCGCAGACGCGGGCGAGGTGGTCGACGACGTCACGGAAGTACTCGCGCATCTCCGAGGGGATCATCCGGCGCTGGGCGAGCGTGGCGAGCGGTGACTGCAGCGGGGTCACCGACCGCTTCATCTCGATCATCTCGCGCTTGAGGTTGTAGATCCGGCCGATGTCACGGGCGCTGACCTCGGCGAAGACCATGGCCTCGACGTCTTCGAGCTCGGTCTGCATGAGGTCGGCCACGGTGAGGTACTTGTCGACGACGTGGTCGGCGATGGCGTGCAGCACGCCGGTCGGGCCCCGGCTGAGGAGCTTGGGCTTGTCCTCGAGGCGCTCGCGCACCTCGGTCAGCGGGCAGTGCGTGCCGTGCCGTACGGTGACCACGAAGTCGGGGCCGACGAAGGCCATGATCTCGCCGGTGCCGATGATCTCGCTGGTCGCGGTGAGCACGTCGTGGTCGAGGTAGGCGACGGTCTTGAGGACGACGAACAGCGAGTCGCCGTACCGCTCGACCTTCGGACGCTGATGAGCCTTGACGGCGTCCTCGACGGCGAGGGGGTGCAGGGCGAAGACCTCTGCCAGCCACTCGACCTCGGGGGCGTCGGGTTCGTGCAGGCCGACCCAGACGAAGGCGTTGCCCTTCTCCTGCGCGGCGTTGTGCTCGCGGACGAGTTCGAGGGCGTCGACGATGCCCAGGGCGTCGATCTTCTTGCCGTTGACGTAGGCGGCGTACTCGACGAGCGAGTCGCTCGGCGGGACGCAGGGGGAGTTCGTACGGTCGACAGCCGAGAGGCTGGGACGCGGGGTACGAACGGCACGTACGTGCTTGATGCGGGGGAACAGAAGCGAAGAGCGCATGTCAGGCCTTCCCGCCCGAACCGGCACTGATCGCACGCGACGTTGTGTCACCTCAACTCAAAGAGAATGCGCGCGCAGCCGGTCGGACACCGGTGTGGAGTGGTCGAGAGTGCGCACAGCACGTGTGCGCGAGCACGTACTGCTGGGATCGCCAGAGGTCATCCCCAACCACCTCCAATCAGCATCAGACACGCCAAAGCCGCCCAAACTTAGCACATGCTTGGGGGCGGACTCCCAGGATACCCTCGGCCACAAGGGGCGATCATGCGGAACCCAACGAAATTCATGTCCCGTTTACAGCTAGATCAGCTCTTTCATCAGGATATGTCACAGAGAAGATCGACACGCGGAAGTTCGTCAACCCCGGGCGGTACGCGGTCGAACACCTTGTCCACAGCCTGTGGACAGTCGTCCCGCACTCGACGGATAAGCTCTCCCGAGTGCGCATTCTTGTGATTGGATCCGGCGGGCGCGAGCATGCCCTGTGCCGGTCTCTGGCGACGGACCCCCAGGTCACCGAGGTCCACTGTGCTCCGGGAAACCCGGGGATCGCGCGGATCGCGACCCTCCACCCGGTCGTCCCGACCGACCCCGAGGCCGTCGCCGGGCTCGCGGAGGACCTGCGGGCCGACCTGGTCGTGATCGGCCCCGAGGCGCCGCTGGTCGCCGGGGTCGCCGACGCGGTCAGGAAGGCGGGCATCCCGTGCTTCGGCCCCTCGGCCGAGGCGGCCAGGATCGAGGGTTCCAAGGCCTTCGCCAAGGACGTCATGGCCTCGGCGGGTGTGCCGACCGCGCGCTCCCACACCTGTGAGACGCCCGAGGAGGCCGCCGCGGCGCTCGACGCGTTCGGCGCGCCGTACGTGGTCAAGGACGACGGGCTCGCGGCGGGCAAGGGCGTCGTGGTCACCGACGACCGCGAGGAGGCGCTCGGGCACGCGGTGGCGTGCGGACGGGTCGTCATCGAGGAGTTCCTCGACGGCCCCGAGGTCTCGCTGTTCGCGCTCTGCGACGGCTCGACGGCCGTTCCGCTGCTGCCCGCCCAGGACCACAAGCGCGCCTATGACGGCGACAAGGGTCCCAACACCGGCGGCATGGGCGCCTACACGCCGCTGACCTGGGCGCCCGCCGACCTGACCGACCGGGTGATGACCGAGACCGTCCTGCCGACCGTGGCCGAGCTGGCCAAGCGCGGCACGCCGTACACGGGGGTGCTCTTCGTCGGGCTCGCGCTCACCGGGGGCGGCCCGAAGGTGATCGAGTTCAACGCGCGGTTCGGCGACCCGGAGACCCAGGTCGTGCTCGACCGGCTCGCCACGCCGCTCGCCGGCCTGCTGCTGGCCTGCGCGAACGGCACGCTCGACCGGTTCGGTCCGCTCTCCTGGCACGAGGGCGCGGCGGTGACCGTGGTCGTCGCGGCGGAGAACTACCCCGCGGACCCGGTCAAGGGCGATGTCATCGAGGGGCTCTCCGAGGTGGCGGACGACGCCTACGTGCTGCACGCCGGGACCGCCGCCGACGGCGACCGTGTCCTGTCGGCGGGCGGGCGGGTGCTCAGCGTGGTCGGCACCGGAGCCGACGTCGCCGCCGCCCGCGAGGCCGCCTACCAGGCGGTCGGCCGCATCCGGATGCGCGGCTCGCACCACCGTACGGACATCGCGGTCCAGGGTCTCTGAGCCCCGGCTCCGCGAAGGCCCGGCGTCCCGGGGCACGGGGACGTACCGTCGAATCGGCACACCCCGAGGGCCGGGAACACTCCCGGCCCGGTCCCCCACGGCCCGCGCCCAACGGAGGAACGATGTCGCTCGACGCAGTCTCCCCGGAACGGATCGGCGACACCGGCGTCCTGCGTTGGCCCGGCATCTGGCGCGTGTACGTGGCGACCCGCAGCGAGGAGATCAGGGCCGACGCCGAGCGCGCGCTGACCGCGTGCGAGCGCACGGGCCCGTCCGCCTCCGTCGGCGAGGGCATCGGCACGCACCTGGCCCGCGCCGAGTCCTACGCCAGGAGCAGGCACGGCCTGCGCCGCTGGCTGACCGGCCACGCCGTCGAGGGCGCCTGGTCGAACGTCAACAGCGCGACCGTGATGCTGTACGGCGTGCTGCCGACGCCCGAGTTGTGCGGCCGGGCGACCGAGGTCCTCGCGATCGGCAGGGCCTACCTGCCCGGCGACGACCCCAGGCTGGTCCAGTTGCAGGCCAGGATCGCCGCCGGAGACCTGGGCGAGGGCGACAGGCCGCTGATGCAGTCGGTGCTGCGGGCGGCCTACACCGCGCAGGCGATGGAGAGCGGCCGGGTCCGCAGCTTCCGCAACCTGCTGCTCGGCGGGGTCCTCATGCTGTCGGTGATCGTGTTCGGCCTGGTGGCGGTCGGCGCGATCTGGCCGGACGCGGTGCCGATGTGCGGCAACCAGTCGGTGGTCCAGACCCAGGGCCTGATGCCCGCCCAGATCTGCCCGACCGGCGGCCACCGGCCCGGTCACGGCGACGTCCCGCTCGTCGCCCTGGTCGGCGTGCTGGGCGCGGCGCTGTCCAGCGCGGCCTCGCTGTCCACCCGCGCGGACCTGTCCACGCGTTACTCCCTGGCGGTCGCCCAGACCCTGCTCAAGGCGCCCGCCGGGGTGGCGACGGCCGTGCTCGGGCTGCTGATCCTGAACTCCGGGTTCGTTCCTGGCATGTCCGGGCTCGGCTCCCAGCCGGCGATCCTGGTCTGGGCCATGGTCTTCGGGTACGGCCAGCAGGTCGTGACCCGCTTCGTGGACCAGCGGGCCGACACCCTGCTGACGGCCGCCTCCCCGCTGACCCCCTCGGGCAGGGGCACCCGGACCGCGTGAATAAACTCTGGCCGGTGACGTAGGCGTCGCACGGCCCGCCCGGCGGGGCACACGAGCCGCGGAAGCTTTCACGGTCGAGTGGAAATTGTCATGTGGGAACCGTCGAAACTTTCGCGCGGAAGCTTCTGGTCAGTCCGCTGACCGGGTCCGGTTTCCCCACGAAATAGCAGGTTCAGGGGCATCCAACGGCTAGTGTTGGCCGACGCCTTCGGGCCACCGCCCCCCTTGTCGTACGAATATCGTCCCCCACCCCCAAGGAGCATGAAGCATGGTCCGTTACCGCGTGCGCGGTGGCAATCCCCTCCGTGGAACCGCCTTCATCCAGGGCGCCAAGAACGCCGTGCTTCCCATGATCGGCGCGGCCCTCCTGGCGCCCAGAGGCCGTACCGTGCTGCGCAACGTCCCCATCATCGAGGACGTGCGCCGCGCGGTCGAGCTGGCGGAGGCCGTCGGCGCCAAGGTCGAGCTCCACGAGGCCGAGCGCACGCTGGTGATCGACGCCTCGACGCTGAGCAGCCCCGTGCTGCCCGCCGAGATCGCCCGCCGTTTCCGCGGCTCGGTGCTGTTCGTCCCGGCGCTGCTGCACCGCCTCGGCGAGGCCGTCATCGAGGGGGTCGGCGGCTGCAACCTGGGCAGTCGTAACCTCGACTTCCACTACCTGGGCTACAAGCGGCTCGGCGCGGTCGTGGACGAGGGCGACGCCGTCATCCACGTCAAGACGACGGGCTTCACCGGCGCCACGCTGTACCTCGACACCCCCTCGCACACCGGCACCGAGAACCTGATCATGGCGGGAGTCCTCGGGCGCGGCACGACCGTGATCGAGAACGCGGCCCTTGAGCCCGAGGTCCTCGACGTGATCGAGATGCTGACCAGGATGGGCGCGCGGATCAGCGGTGGCGGGACCGGCTTCATCACCGTCGAGGGCGTCGACGAGCTGCAGGCCGTCGAGCACACCGTGATGCCCGACCGGCTCGACGCGGGCGTGTTCGCCATGGCCGCCGCGATCACCGGCGGCGAGGTCAACCTGGTCGGCGCCGACCTGGACCACCTCGGTGTCGTCCGTTACAAGCTGGAGCAGATGGGGGTGGAGTTCGCCGACCACGGCGCCGTGCTGCACGTGCGCAGGGACCGCCCGCTGCGCCCGATCAACGTGATCACCGACACCTACCCCGGCTTCGCCACCGATCTGCAGTCGCCGATCATGACGGTCGCCTGTCTCGCGGACGGCGCGAGCTACATCCACGAACGGATTTTCGACGGTCGGTTCGCATTGGCCGCAGAACTGAACAAAATGGGCGCCGACATCGAAGTGAAGGAGAACAGCGCCGTCGTCCGGGGCGCCACTCCGCTCACCGGAACCGATGTCACCGCCCATGACCTGCGCTCCGGCATCGCCCTGGTCCTGGCCGGTCTGGCGGCCCAGGGAGAGACCGTGATCGGGTCAGGATATCTCATCGACCGGGGCCACTCTTATCTGGCCGAGCGTATGCAGGCGCTGGGCGCGGATGTCCACCGAGAGATTTCTGCCTGATAATCAACCGGTTTCAGTCTCCCAAAAAGCGCTCTGACCTGTGTAAACACTGTCAGTCAGGGTTTAGACCGTGGGTTCCTCCAAGAATTGACCTCTAAACGGGCGTGACATTACGGCCCTCGCAAGCGATCGTTCCAAAAGAGAGCCGAATCAACAGGGACGGCAGGATGGGACGAACATTGGTCGAGCGGGCCGAAGAAACTCCACGAGTGTCACGCCCGGGTGCCATGACACCGGACCTCACTATCGGTGTGGTGGGCCCCCATGACCTCGTAGAAAGAGTGATGCTTATGGGACATGCGGCGGCACCTCTGCCGTGCCGCCTGGTGGCCGCTGCGTACCGGGACGAACAGGAGGCGGCCGACAAGGTGACCCGCCTCGGGGCGGGAGTCGACGCCTGTCTGTTCGCCAGCCCGGTTCCTTACGACCTGGCCAGACGATCGGGGGTGCTGACGATGCCCGCGACGTATGTCCAGCTCGGCGGCGCCGCACTGATCGCCGCGTTGGCCAGGGCCGCGTTGGACGAGCGGATCGACCCCAGGAGGGTCAGCATCGACGTGCTCGGACGGGCCGACATCGAGGAGGCCTACGCCGACCTCGGGCTGCCCGCCGGGGACGTGCACAGCCGCGACGAGCCGGGAGCCACCGGCACGATCGCGTCCTTCCACGAGCGCCTGGCGCGCCAGGGGAACACCAGCGGGGCGCTCACCTGCCTGCCCGCCGTCGCCGACCGGCTGCAGACGGCCGGGGTTCCGGTGGTCAGGATCCGCCCCACCTCCGCCGCGGTCCGTACGGCGCTGCACACCGCGGCGCTGCTCGGGGCGCACCACAGGCTGGAGGAGTCTCAGCTCACGGTGGTGCTGGTCGAGGTTCCCACGCTCCGCGAGCCGGTCCGCAGGGCCGCGCCGCGTTACTGGCGTGACGAGCTGAGGCTGTCGCTGCACCGGCTGCTGGTGCAGGAGGCGAACCGCATCAACGCCTCGGTGACCGCGGTCGACGACCACAGCTACATGGTCACCGCGACACGCGGCTCGGTCGCCACGGCGACCGAGGGCTTCCGGGTGCTGCCCTTCGCGGCCCGGGTGCGTGACGAGCTGGGGCTGGCGGTCGAGGTCGGGGTCGGCATGGGCCGTACGACGCATGACGCCGAGTCGCACGCCAGGGCCGCCCTGGCGCGCACGCAGGCGGGCAAGCAGGCCCAGGGCTTCGCCGTCGACCGGGAGGGCAGGGCGCTCATCCCGGCGCCCAGGATGCCTCCGCAGGGCGGCGGGCCGCTGAAGCCCAAGGGCGTGGAGGTGCTGGCTCGGCTGGCCGCCAAGCTGGAGGGCGGGGACACCGTGGTGGACGCGGAGGGCGCGGGCAAGATGCTCGGCGTCACCCCGCGTACGGCACGGCGGTTGCTGCGCACGCTGGTCGACGAGGGGCTCGCGTGGCCGCTTCCGCCGAACCGCACTCCGCAGCCCGGTCGTCCACGCCAGCTCTACCGGCTGATCGTGGAGAAGCTGGGAACCCGCTGAGGTCCGCCGAGACCGCCGAGGCCGTCAAGTTCGCCGCCGCGGCTGTCGAGGCTCCCTTCGACGCCTCCCACGAAGTCCCCACCGGAGTCCCTGCCAGGACTTCGGAGACCCCTGGGGCTTCCGGGGTGGAGAAGGTCTGTCCGGGCTCCGCCGAGGCCGCTGAGACCGCTGAGGTCACAGCCTCCGCCGGGGCCCCTGTCGCGGCCTGGGCCGCGACCTTCGTGTGTCCGTGGCTCCGGGGCCTGCGCCGTACTGCAGCACGGCCCATGCCCCGGGGCCGCCGCGCCGTCATCCTCCGGGTCCATGAGGACATCGGGGGGTGACGGCGCTTTCCGTTTCGAGGCTCGGGAGGGCCGTCTCAAGGACTGAAATCCGCGAGAGGTTTCTCCATATAAGGGGATATTGTCAGGAGCTATGGCTTATGACGCTGCTGACAGACGTACGTCTCTCCTCGTCTGGGGCGCGCTGGCGATCGTCTACGTGGTCTGGGGTTCCACCTATCTCGCCATCCGGGTGGTCATCGAGACGCTTCCCCCGTTGCTCAGCGGGGCGATGCGCTTCACCTCCGCCGCGGTGATCCTCAGCCTGGTCATTCTGCTGGTGAAGGGACCGGGTCCCTTCAGGATGACGGTCAAGCAGTTCGGCGGGGCCGCACTGGTCGGCGTGCTGCTGCTGACCGCGGGCAACGGCCTGGTCGCGCTGGCCGAACAGCACATCTCCAGCGGCCTGGCCGCGCTGCTGGTCGCCTCCGTCCCCCTGTGGCTGGTGATCCTGCGTGTCGTCGCGCGTGACAGGCCCCGGGCGCTGACGCTGGCCGGGGTGCTCGTCGGGTTCGCCGGTGTCGCGGTGCTCTCCCTGACCGGGGCGAGCGGCTCGTCGAACGGCACGTCGATCGCGATCATCCTGCTGGCCTCGATCTCGTGGTCGGTGGGCTCGTTCCTGTCCTCGCGCATCCCCATGCCCGCCGACCCCTTCGCGGCCAGCACGGTCGAGATGCTCGTGGGCGGCGTCGGTCTGACGCTGGTCGGCACGGCGTCGGGTGAGCACCTGAACCTCGCGGCCGTCTCCGGGCGCTCCTGGATCGGGCTCGCCTACCTCATCGTGATGGGCTCGCTGGTCGGCTTCACCGCCTACGCGTGGCTGCTGGGCAACGCCCCCATCTCCCTCGTCTCGACCTACGCCTACGTCAACCCCGTCGTCGCGGTCGTCCTCGGCGGGCTCATCCTGAGCGAGGTGGTCACCGGCTCGATGGTCGTCGCGGGCCTGGTGATCGTCGTCGGCGTGGCGCTGGTGGTCTCGACGGAACGCAGGAAGGCACCGGTCGTGACGGAGAAGGAACCCGCCCCCGTGTAGGGACGGGTTCCCACAAAGGGACCACAGGGGCCTGAGAGCCCCGTGGGAGCCCTGGGACGCTCCGGGGGTTCCCCCCAGGGCCCGGGGCGCGTCAGCCCTTCAGGAAGGCCTCCGCGACGGCCAGGAAGGTGTCGTTGGCCTCGGGGGAGCCGATGGAGACCCGGGCGCCCTCGCCCTCGAAGGGACGCACGGCCACACCCTCGGCCGCGCAGGCCCCGGCGAACTCAAGGGTGCGCCCGTCCAGGCGCAGCCAGACGAAGTTGGCCTCGGTGACCGGCACCGTCCAGCCCTGGGAGATCAGCGTGTCACGGACCCGGTCGCGCTCCTTGACCACGGTCTCGACCCGTTCGAGCAGTTCGGCCTCGGCCTCAAGCGAGGCGATCGCGGCCACCTGGGCGAGGTGGTTGACCGCGAAGGGCACCACGGTCTTGCGGACGGCCGCGGCGACGGGCTCGTTGCCGATCAGGTAGCCGACCCGCAGCCCGGCCAGGCCGTACGCCTTGGAGAAGGTGCGCAGCACGGCCACGTTGGGCCGGTCGCGGTAGATCGTGAGACCGTCGGTGACGTCGGTGTCCCTGACGTACTCGCGGTAGGCCTCGTCGAGGATGACCAGCACGTCCTCGGGGACCCGGTCGAGGAAGGCCGCCAGCTCGGCCGAGCGCACGACCGTGCCGGTCGGGTTGTTCGGGTTGCAGACGAAGATCATGCGGGTCTGCGGGGTGATCGCCTCGGCCATGGCGTCGAGGTGGTGCGTCTCGTCGGCCAGCGGGACCCGCACCGAGGTGGAACCCGACAGGTCGGCCATCAGCGGGTAGGCCTCGAACGACCGCCAGGCGTAGATCACCTCGGCACCCGGCTCGCCCACGGTCTCGAAGAGCTGCTGCAGCAGCGTCACCGAGCCCGCGCCGACCGCGACGTGCTCCGCGGGCACGTCGTAGCGCTCCGCCAGCGCGTTGGTCAGCGCGCTCACCCCCGGGTCGGGGTACAGGTGAGCCTGGGCGGCCGCCTTGGAGATCGCCTCGACCACGGAGGGAAGCGGACCGTAGGGGGATTCGTTCGAGGACAGCTTGAAGGACCGGCCGTCGGTCGACACCACGGCCTTGCCCGCCCGATAGGGGGGCACGGTGTCCAGAATCGCACGGAAACGAGGCATGACCTTACTTTATGAGGAGCAGGCGGATGGGGCATCCTCCTGGAACGCCGGGGCGACGGCCTCCGAGCAGGTCTCCGAGCCGAACGGGCGGAAGATGTCCGGCCGGCGACCGGACGTGGGATGTCCGGTCGCCGGCCGGTCGACGCCGGTTCCACCCCCCCGGGGACCCGGCGCCTGTCCATGGGCGTTTCGCGGTCAGGCGTCTCCTGAGGAGACCACCGACAGCGGGAGGATCGGCTGTTCCGTCACGGTCAGGCTGATCAGGTCGACCAGCCTCAACCCCCGCGACACCGTACGGCGGGCGGCCCAGGCCTCCAGGTCGGCGGCGAGCAGCGCCGCGACGAACCAGGCCTCGGCGGGGCCGACCGGGGAGGGCCCTCTGCGGCGCTCGCTGCTCCAGTAGGCCTGCAGGTGCCCGGGAGTGGCGGAGGCGGCCAGCCGCCTGGCCCTGATGTCGGAGTGGGTGAGGCCCTCGGGACCCGAGGAGATGGGTTCGAGCACCGCGGTGGCGCCCTCGACCGAGCAGCGCTGCCAGGCGATCGAACGTTCGGTGAGCAGGACGTCGGCCTTGGCCCACTCGGCGGGAGGGTGGTCGTCCTGGCACCAGCTGACGGCGGCGCAGCCGAGGGCGGCGTCCGGGGTCGGCACCCGGTGGACCTCGGCGCCGATCCGCACGAGCAGTTCGGACAGCGCGAGCGCGATGGCTCCGCCGCCGACCACGGCGACGGGACCCGGCCAGGAGCGGGGTTCGCGCTCGACCAGCAGCCCACGGTCCTCGAAGGTCCGCAGCGTTCCCGGGTCGAGCTGGTCGAGGTCTCCGCCGATCTCCTGCTGGACGGGGAGGAACTCGCCCGCGGCGGTCCGCAGCACCGTCACCTTCGCGGACTCCTCGGGTACGGCCCGGCCCACGCGGCGTTCCGCGTGGCCGTTGCCCGCCCCGGCCCGCAGTCGCCCGCGGGGCTCGATCTCGGAACGTCCCGTCGTGCCCGCCGCCTGCCGTACCGTCCCGGTCGTCACCGAGAAGATCTCCACGCCGGGCGCAAGTGTCCGCCGCGCCATCAGCACTCTCCTGTCTTGAGAAAAGCCTGTTCCGTGCCTGGGAAGGGCGTCACGCGTCCGGACGGTTCCCGCCCCGGCCCGGCCTCCGCTCCCACCACCTGACGGTGACGAGGCATGGCCGTTCGCCGGGTGAGCCGTCGCCGTCCGGTGCCGGGTTCACGGTCGCCGAGACCACCAGGACAATCGTCGCGGAACAACCCCGACGACATCCTGAAATTTCAAGATTTTGCGTTCTTAACCTCTCAGTGTGGAAATAGCGTAAGCGATAACCATTTTCATGTCTATAACGAAGGAATGGTTTTCATCCCTTGAGATTCGATGCGTCGGAAGCCTTCCCCGTGGGGACTGTCTCCGGATCTACTCCTTCAGGGAGCGAAGCATCGGGGGATGCAGGAAAACCGCAGGTCCCCTGCGGTACAGCTTGGCCGGACGGCCCCCGTCACGGGTGGTCGTGCGGCCCGTCGGCACCAGGAAGCCCTCCGCCTTGGTGACCTTCCGGTGAAAGTTACGGGGATCGAGCGCGCGATCCCAGACGATCTCGTAAACCCGGCGAAGATCGGCGACCGTGAACTCGGGCGGGCAGAAGGCGGCGCCGAGCGGGGTGTATTCGAGCTTGCCCCTGGCCCTTTCGATCCCGTCGACCATGATGCGCCGGTGGTCGAAGGCCATCTCCCTGAGAGAGGAGACCGGCTGCCAGCTCATGTGGGCCTCGGTCGAGGCGGGCAGGTCGGGGGCCAGGCCGAGATAGGCCACGCTCAGGACGCGCTGGCGCGGGTCACGGTCGGGATAGCCGTAGGTCTGTAGCTGCTCCAGGTGGACCGGCGCCCCGGGCAGGCCCGCCCGCTCGGCGAGCACGCGCTCCGCGGCGGCGGGGAGGTCCTCGTCGAGGTGGATGAAGCCGCCGGACAGGGCCCATCGCCCCTCGTAGGGCTGTTTGTTCCGCCGCCAGACGAGCGCGCTCAGCTCCTGGCACCGCACTGTGAGAACGACAAGGTCCACGCTGACGGGGATGCGCGGAACCATGTCAGGCACGTTACACCGCTCAGGAGCCCACGCGAACGTGTAAGGACTCGGCCGCCGCGCGCCCGTCGGGCGCGGTCACCTTGATCCGCACCCACGTCCCCGGCGGCACGCCGTTCCAGTTGAACGGGAACCACGCCGTCCTGACGCGTTCCGGCAGGTCGGCCGGGAGCGCTTCGAGATCGACCCCGGTGACCTTGGTGACCTCGGGGGTCTCCTGACCGGGCCAGGTGATCGTCACCGTCGAGCCGACCGGGATGTCGTAGCCGCGGATCTCGACGCCGTCCTGGATGTCACGCGGCCGGTGGACGGCGTCGACCGGGATCGGCCTGCCCGCGTCCCGGGCGACCTCCTCGGACAGGGACGGCGAACCACAGGTGAAGAAGTCGCTCCACATGTAGGAGACGATCTTCGAGACGTACCGGCCGACCTGGGTCACCGCGGTGTCGAGCCGTTCCTTGTCCGTGCGCCCCCTGGTGCCCGTCCTGGCGGCGCACGGCTCGTCCGACGACGGTTCGAACGCCTCGACGTTGGCCCAGAGCTGCACGTTGTAGCCCTGCTCGACCATCCTGGTCCTGGCCGCCGCCATCTCCCGGTAGTAGTCGCGGGTCGAGCCGTGGTAGGCGTCGCCGTTGGTCGTCTCCCCCACGACGGACCTCAGCCGCTCGTCGACCCGCTGGCCCCGTTGGTCGGGCCAGAACAGTCCCACCTTGCCCGTGCCCCGGCTGTCCTGCGGCGCGATGATGCCGACGCCGGTCCTGGCCAGCGCCTCGAAGCCCTTGGCCACCTCCTGGGGTGTCGCGCTGAACGGCAGCCGCTTGCGCGCGTCCAGGTAGGGACTGACCAGGATGGGTTTGCCCGGCATCTCCTGTTCGACGATCTGGTGCTGGGAGGCGTAGACCGCCAGCGTCGGGTGCTCGGCCTTCATGTCCCGCAGTTGCAGCTCGAACGGCTGGTAGAACCCGCCGAGTGAGGTCCGGTTCGCGAAGCGGTCGCCGTAGTCCTGCAGGATGCGCCGGGTGAGCGTGGTCAGGGTGTCGGTGCCGCGCTCCGAGGCGCGGGTGCTCTGCGCCGGGTCGCGCGGGGCCAGCGGCAGCGCCGGGAAGACCTTCACCCCGAACCGGTCGCCGAGGTCGAGCAGCTCGGTGAGACTGTCCTCCTTGGCGGCGGCCACCAGGATCAGGTGGTAGCCGCGTCCCCGGTTCCTGACGTTGTCGCAGCTGGGGTCGTCGGTGCCGTCGTCGGGCGCGAGCAGCCGGTAGAAGACCGTGTCCCCGGCGACGATCCGGCGCTCGTAGGCCGGGCAGCGGAACAGCCCGTCGCCGAACGCCTCGTCGGTCCGGTAGACGAACGTCCAGCTCACCCGGTTACCCGGGTTGGCCGCCTTGAGGTCCCGCTCCGCCGCCTCGACGCACGGCACGCCGTCCTCGACGCAGGAGGCGTAGCGGGGGTCGGCCTTGTTCCCCTCCTTCTCCAGGACGCGGCCGTCCTCGGAGGTCCTGCGGGCCTGCAGGCCCCAGCCGATCCGGATCACGGTGTCGCCGCCCACCTCGTGGATGGCCGTGAACTGCTTGCGCCAGGTGCAGTGGTCGGTCGTGGGGATCAGCCAGTAGCCGGTCAGCGCGTACGGCGACCGCACGGCCGTGTCGAACGTCCCGCACGGATCGGTGTACGGCGTACCCGAGGGGGAGGCCGACGCCGACGGGTCCGGCGGGCTCTGCGAAGGGGTGGACGGTGTGCTCCGGGCCGTGGAGGCGCTCTCGCCACGGGGCAGGACCATCACGACCGCCACGACGGCGGTTGCGAGGATCGCCAGGCCCAGGAAAGCGGTCAGCCAGCGCACTTTCAGGACACTACCGTTCTCACGATCAGGCGGACATAAACGACTTCCCCCGTGCCGGAGATCAGCTCTTGACCCCCGCCCACGCCTCAAGCTGGGAGACGAACCGGCGTGCCGAGTTCGGCCAGTGGTGGTTCGCACGGGCCGCGGCGTACCCCCGGGCGCCCTGGCCGTGCCGCTCCCTGACGTCGTCCCGCAGGAAGACCACGGCCTGGGCCACGGCCTTGGGGTCCTGCCACGGCACGACGACACCGCTGTTGTAGCGTTCGACCAGCTCGACCGCCCGCGGCGAGGGAGTGGTGATCACGGGGATGCCGTGCGCCATGTACTCCACGATCTTCGTGGGCATGGAGTGCCGGTAGTTGGGCTCGTCGCGCAGCAGCGAGAGCCCGGCCAGCGCGCCGTCGAGCCTCTTGAGCGCCTCGTCGTTCGGCATGAAGTCACGCCATTCGAGCAGGCCCTCCGCGACCGCCTCGTTCAGCATCGGGCGCGACTGCGGGTCGGCGTAGCCGATCAGCTCGACCGCGACCCGGTGCGGCCGCAGCAGCCTGGCCACCTCGATCGCCTCGCGCACTCCGCGCGCCTCCGACAACCAGCCGAGGTAGACGATCCGGTCACCGCCCGGCGCCGTCACCTGGTCGGGGACCCACGTCTCGTTCGGCACCACCAGGTGCGTCCTGTGGAAGCGGCCCGCGTAGGCGCTCTCGGCCAGCAGCAGGTGCAGGTGGCGCTCGGCCGTGCCTTCGAGCAGGCGGGCCAGGAAACGCACCGGCGGGCGCAGGAAGGCGGGCAACCAGGGCTTCAGCGACAGGGTCGCCGGGGTGTCCTCGTGGACGTCCCAGACCACCGGAGGCCGGTTGCGCACCCCGACGACCGCGAGCAGCAGCTCGGGGTCGTGCACGATCGCGAGATCCACCTGGCCACGCATGCGTTTGAAGACCTTGCGGGCGGCGCGTACGGCGGTGAGCCGCTTACGCTCGGCTGCCCTGGGGAGGTCGACGCCGTTCACCCACGACCGGGCCATGACGCCCCGCGCGGTGTACGGCGCGGCATACGTGACCTCATGACCGGCGTCCACCAGCGCGCGGATCTGCCGGTGCAGAATCCGGGCGTCCTCGGGGTGATGCACCACCGTCATGACGAGCACGTGCACTGCGCGCAGCCCTTCGTTACTAGAGCCGCTCGACGCGTTCACCCTCGGCGAGAACGCCTCGGGTGTCGAGCACGAGCCTGCCGTGGTCCTCGACGATCGATAGGTCGAAGGCGGCGTGCTGCTGGAGCAGCACCGTCACATCCGCCTCCGTGACGGCCTTCGCCAGGTCCTCCTCGTGGAGCACCTCGACGCCGTCGACCCGCCACTGTTTGACGTAGGGATCGGCGAAGACCAGGTCGGCGCCGAGTTCGACGAGCGCCCGCGCGACCGGAAGGGCCGGGGTCTCTCGCTCGTCGGCGATGTCGGGCTTGTAGGTGACGCCGAGCAGAAGCACCTTGGAGCCGTTGACGGCCTTCTTGTGCCGGTTGAGCAGCCGTTGGACGCGGGCGACCACGTAGGCCGGCATCCGCTCGTTGATCTCCTGGGCCAGCTCGACGAACCGGAAGGGGTATCCCAGCTTGCGCACCGTGTAGGAGAGGTAGGACGGGTCGACCGGGATGCAGTGGCCGCCGACGCCCGGTCCGGGGAGGAACTTCTGGAAGCCGAACGGCTTGGTCGAGGCGGCCTCGATGGCCTCCCACAGGTCCACGCCCAGCTCGTCGCAGAAGATCGCCATCTCGTTGACGAGGGCGATGTTGACGTGCCGGTAGGTGTTCTCCAGCAGCTTGGCCATCTCGGCCTCGCGGGTGCCGCTGACCGGCACGACCTGCTCGACGAAGCGGGAGTAGAACCCGACCGCGCGCTCCCGGCAGGCGAGCGTGTAACCGCCGACCACCTTGGGGGTGTTGCGCATGCCGTACTTGGCGTTGCCCGGGTCGATGCGCTCGGGCGAGAAGGCGAGGTGGAAGTCGGTGCCCGCGACGAGGCCGGAGGCCTCAAGAATGGGGCGGGCGACCTCGTCGGTGGTGCCGGGCCAGGTGGTCGACTCAAGGACGACCAGGGTGCCCTTGGAGAGGTTACGGGCGACGGTCGCGGTCGCGCCCTCGACGGCCGACAGGTCGGGGCGGTGGTCCTCGTCGAGCGGAGTCGGCACGCAGATGACCACGGTCGCGCTCTCGGCTAGGACCGACTCGTCCAGGGTCGCGGTGAAACCACCGGCCAGCATGTGCTCCAGGTCGGCGTCCGTCAGGTCGTCGATGTAGGAGCGGCCCGCGTTGAGGGCCTCCACCTTCACGGGGTCGACCTCGAAGCCGACGACGCGCAGTCCGGCCCCCGCGGCCTCCTTCGCCAGGGGCATGCCGACATATCCGAGACCGATGACGGCCAGGTCGTAGGTGCTCACTCGGCCTCCTTCGCCGGCCCCGCCCACGGGGGCTCCAGTGTCGCCGGCGGGCTCGTTGCGCTCGCTCACCGGGTGACCTTGGGATGCCGGAAACAACACTTCATGGTCGCAAAGGCTATCTCAAGTCCGAACGAGCCACGTCTAATGCCATTGAACGCATCACAAACCGGTTGTTTTCTGGGAGTCGTCCGAAGGTCATCAAGCGGTAAGTGATCGGTAAAGGTCACGGTACGTCTCCGCGACGCGGCTCCACGTGCGCTTGGCCGCCACCTCGGCCCGTCCCGCCCGCCCCATCTCGGCCCGCCGCTCGGGGTCGTCGCGCAGCGCGGCGAGCGCGTCGGCGAGGGCCTCGGGGTCGCCCGGGGCGACGAGAAGTCCGGCGCCGTCGGAGCCGACGAGCTCCGAGAGCGCGGGAAGATCGCTCAGCACGACCGGCTTGCCGAGCGCCATCGCCTCAACAGGTTTCAATGGTGTAACAAGTCGGCAGACCCGCAGGTCCTCGCGGGGGCAGACGAAGATGTCGATGGCCGCCTGGGCCTGCAGCGCCTCGTCGGGACCGACCCGGCCGGGCAGGATCGCCACGTCACCGAGGCCGAGTTCCTCGACCTGTTCGAGCAGCGCGGGCCGCTCCGCGCCGTCGCCGACGAGCAGGACCTTGACGGGGGTCCCCCGGTCGCGCAGCAGCGCCGCGGCGCTCAGCATCGTCGCGAAGCCCTCGTAGGCCACGATGCTGGAGACCGAGCCCATGATGACCTCGCCGGGGGCGATGCCGTACGCGGAACGGAACGCGGCGCCGTCGTACTCGGCGGACAGCAGCGAGTCGTCGACCGCGTTCGGCGCCAGGAAGATCTTCTCCCTCGGCACGCCGCGCTCGACGATCTCGGTGGCCATGGTCTCCGCCAGCGTCACCACGGCGTCGGCCGAGCGCATGATGAACGCCTCACGGTCGCGCTGGAGCACGTGCCGCTGGCTGCCGATCCGCTTGGGGTCGCGCGAGGCCCAGGTCTCCTCAAGGAAGCCGCGGACCTCGTAGACCATCGGCGTGCCGGTCCGCTCCCGTACGGCCAGCGCGACCGAGCCGTTGCGGTGGTCGGTCGCGGCGTGCAGGATCTGCGGCCTGAGGGTCCTGACCAGCTCGGTCACCTCACCGGCGCCCCTGATCATGCGGCCCTGGCTCTCGAAGGGCACCTCACCGCCGTCGGGGATCAGCCGGTGGTAGGGGATGCCGTCGATCTCCTCGTACGGCGTCGCGTCGGCGTGGCCCTGCATCATCGGCCAGCCCCAGCTCGTCACCACGTGCGGGTCGAGGCCGGCGGCCTTCTGCGCGGTGACGATGCGGTGGGTGCGCACGGTGTATCCGGCCTGGGTGAACGGCAGCGCGTTGGTGACGCAGTGCAGCACCCGCCCCTCGACCCGCTCCCCCACGATGACCTTGTCCTTGGGCGGGATCGGGTTGGGCTGGATGGCCCCCAGCTCACCGGCGTAGTAGGTGGCCCTGCGCTTGATGAAGGGATACCTGGTGTGCCCCTGGAGCACGGCGACGGCCTCGCTCATCCGGCCCGAGTCGAAGTGCTCCTTGGCCTCGGCCCACGGCCCCTTGACCATGCGCATGCCGAGCTTGCGGACGACCAGCCTGGCCTGTCGCGCCGCCGGCCACGCGAAGCGGCCCACGACGGGGCGCAGGCTCGGCGGGAGCGTCTCGGCGGCGGCCTGGGCCACACGCACCGGATCGGACTTGACCTTGGCCGCCACGACCCGGGAGACGATCACGGGGTGCTTGGCGAACCCCTTCAACAGGCCGCTCAGCCCGGCACGGGCCGACTTCGCGGAAACCTTTGAGGAGTCTGGCGTGCTGGCATCGGATACCACGCCGTGACCGTACCATAGGCATCGTTTGCCCCACTCCCGCATGAAAGGCGAGGTCAATGAGGGACTACGCCCCCACGGGGACGACCCCGGACCCCGACAATCCCCTCGTCCTGCACGTGCTCGGCGCGCGGCCCAACTTCGTGAAGGCGGCCCCGGTGGTGCGCGGGCTCGCGGAGCTGGGGGTGCGGCAGGGCATCGTCCACACCGGTCAGCACTACGACGCGCTGATGTCGGACGTGTTCTTCGCCGACCTGGGTCTGCCCGAGCCGATCGCCAACCTCGGGGTGGGCTCCGGCTCCCACGCGCGGCAGACCGCGGCCCTGCTGACCGGCCTTGAGGACGTCGTGCTGGAGCACCGTCCCACGCTGGTCGTCGTCTACGGCGACGTGAACTCCACGCTCGCGGCGATCCTCGTCTGCGCCAAGCTGCACGTGCCGACCGCGCACGTCGAGGCGGGCCTGCGCTCCTTCGACCGGGAGATGCCCGAGGAGGTCAACCGGGTCGTCACGGACGCGCTGTCCGACATCCTGTTCGCCACCTCGCCGGACGCGCTGTCCCACCTGTCCAACGAGGGCGTCGACCCGGCGCGGGTCCACCTGGTGGGCAACCCGATGATCGACAGCCTGTTCTCCGCGCTGGACCACCTCGACCCGGCGCCGATCCGCTCCCGCCTCGGCCTGACCGGCCGGTACGGCGTGGCCACCCTGCACCGGCCCGCGAACGTGGACGACCCGGCCTCGGCCAAGGAGCTCGTCGACGCCGTCCTCGAGGTGAGCGCGCGCCTGCCGATCGTGGTGCCGATCCACCCCAGGGGCAGGCAGCGGCTGGCCGAGGCGGGGCTGGTGACCGGCGGGAACCTGCTCATCGTCGATCCGCTCGGCTACGTCGACTTCCTGTCGCTGGTTCGCGGCGCCTCGCTGGTCGTCACCGACTCGGGCGGGGTGCAGGAGGAGACGACCATGCTGGGCGTGCCGTGCCTGACGGTCCGGCCGAACACCGAGCGGCCGATCACCATCACCCACGGCACGAACCGTCTGGTCACCCCGGCGCAGCTGGCCGTCGCCGCGGACCGCGCGCTGGCCGAGGGCGCCACGACGCCGTCCGGGGACCTGCCCCCGCTCTGGGACGGCAAGGCCGGCCCCAGGATCGCCCGGGTGATCGCCGCCTGGCTCAAGGGAGGCAACCTCTCCCCCGCAGGCCAGGCCATACCGCCCAATTCCCTGTAAACCGCCCTTTAAGTACGGCGCACGCCGTACGCTGGCACGACCTCGGTGTAAAGGCGATTCCCATGAGTTCCCCTGAGCAGTCTGAGCAGACCCCCGAAGAGCCGAAGTTCCAGCGTCTTGGGCCGATCAACTGGCTTCCCGAGGAGCGCAAGGTCGTCGAGCGCTTCGAGGAGCGCGTCCGCGACCTGGAACGGCGGCTGGCCATCGCCGAGGCGCGCGCCGACTACGCCCAGTGGAAGCTGGAGTCCACGAAGGTGCAGCGGCCGTACCGGGTGGCTGAGGCGCTGACCGGGGCCAAGGGGTCGGGGGTCGTCCGGCTGCCCGGCAAGCTGAAGGCGGCCATGTCCACCCGCAAGGGCCCCAAGGCGCCAAGGCCCGTGTCCGAGGTGGTCGAGGAGCTCGACCAGCAGGGGCCCGTGGTGAACGTGCCCCAGGTGAAGTGGCCCGCCGGGCCGATCAACCGGCCCGACATGAAGGTCGCGGTGATCCTGGACGACTTCTCCAGGATGGCCTTCAAGTACGAGTGGGACCAGATCGAGTTCGGGCTGCGCGACTGGCCGGAGATCTTCGCCGAGCGCAGGCCGGAGATCCTGTTCGCCGAGTCGGCCTGGCACGGCAACCAGGGTCGCTGGCGCTACCAGATGACCGGTTCCAACGCGCCCAAGCCCGAACTGCGCGCCCTGATCGACTGGTGCAAGGCGGAGGGCATCCCCACGGTCTTCTGGAACAAGGAGGACCCGCCGAACTTCGAGTTCTTCATCGACACGGCCAAGCTGTTCGACTACGTCTTCACCTGCGACGGGGACATGGTGCCCCGCTACCGGGAGGTCCTCGGGCACGACCGGGTGGACGTGCTGCAGTTCGCCGCCCAGCCCCGGGTGCACAACCCCATCCAGGAGCGCCAGGGCAGGCTGCACGACGTGGTGTTCGCCGGGATGTACTTCCGCGACAAGCACCCCGAGCGGCGTGAGCAGATGGAGACCGTGCTCGCCCCCGTCCGCGAACTGGGCCTGCACATCTTCGCCCGCAACGGCACCGTGGACGAGAAGTACGCCTGGCCCGCCGAGTACGTCCCGCACATCGTGGGCGAACTGCCGTACGACCAGATGCTGGCCGCGTACAAGATGTACAAGGTCTTCCTCAACGTCAACTCGGTGCTCGACTCGCCGACCATGTGCGCCCGCCGCGTCTTCGAGCTGTCGGCCTGCGCGACCTCCGTCGTCTCCGGGTGGTCGCGGGCCATCGAGGAGACCTTCGGGTCGTTGATCCCGATCGCGCGTGAGCCCGTCGAGTCCTACAACCAGGTGCTCCACCTGATCAACAGCCCCGAGCTGCGGGCCAGGCAGGGCCACATGGCGATGCGGGAGGTCTTCGACAAGCACCTGTTCACCCACCGGGTCGACCAGATCCTGCGGGTGCTCGGCAAGCCCGTCGAGACGCGGTCGCGGTCGGTCTCGGTCGTGCTGCCGACCAACAGGGCCGCGCAGATCGAACACGCCATCTCCTCGGTCGCCAAGCAGATCCACCGGCCCGTCCAGCTCGTCATGGTGCTGCACGGCCTCGACATCGACCCCGTCGTGGTGGCCGACAAGGCGCGGGTCGCCGGGATCTCCGACGTGGTCGTGCTGCCCGCCGACCCGTCGCTCTCCCTCGGCGCCTGCATGAACCTGGGCATCTCCGCCGCGGAGGGCTCGCTCATCGCCAAGATGGACGACGACAACCTGTACGGCGAGCACTACCTGTCGGACCTGGTGCGGGCCTTCGACTACTCCGACGCCGAACTCGTCGGCAAGGGCGCGCACTACGCCTACTTCGAGGGCAGCAACACCACGATGCTGCGGCTGCCGGGGCTCGAACACCGCTACAGCTGGCTGGTGCAGGGCGGCACCTTCCTCGGCAAGGCCGAGATGTTCAAGCACTACGGGTTCGAGGACGTGACCCGGGGCGAGGACACCAGGCTGGTCCGGCGGCTCAAGGAGGACCGGGTCAAGATCTACTCGTCTGACCGGTTCAACTTCGTGTACTGGCGCAGCGGCGACGCGGCCATGCACACCTGGCAGGCCGACGACATCAAACTGACCCGTAACGCCCAGTTCTCCTTCGTCGGCCACCCCGACGCCCACGTGATGATCTGAACCGGCCCGGGCCCCGGGTTCAGGGCAGGGAGGCCGGACGCCACTCCTCCCTGAACCCGGGGCGCAGGTAGTAACCGGCCGCGAGATACGACAGGACCTCGGACAGGGTCTCGTCCCTGATCGTGGCGCGGGTGAGGGCCAGGGTGTCCTCGGTGCTCAGGGACTCGCCCGAGGCGACCCGTCGCCGGAAGGCGACGACGGCCTCACGGGTCGCCCGGTAGCGCTGGATGATGTTGAGCTTCACCTGGGAGCTGCCGGAGATGTGGTCGATGAACCTCTCCCCGCCCCCGGGACCGAGGGTCTTCTCCCCGAGGGTCCTGAGCAGGTCACCGTCCGCCGCGAGAACCTGGGCGCCGTTCATCTCACGCTCGATGGTGGGATACAGCCAGTCGGCGATGTCGTCGGCGATGTCGGTCACACGTCCTCCTCGACTCGGCTTCCCCAATTCAGGACGTAAGGGAAGCCCCCGGATCAACCGTCCCATGATCACCTTTTCCCTCACCCGTGTCGACCGCCATGTGGTCTCCCAAGAACTCCGGCCCGTCTGGCGTGGTGTCTTTCCCCGGGGGTGAAGATCGACATAATGATGAACAGCCTGGTCAGAGCGGTCTTCCCCGCTGCTCTCCGGGTGGCTCCCTGCCATCGCCCGTGACCCGCCGCCGGGTGGGAGCACCCGCCCGCCCGCCGGGAAAGTCGTCAGGAGAGAGCAGACACGTTCCGTCGCGGGGATGGCCGTCGCCCTCGTGCCGGGGCCGTACGCTCCCTCCTGGTCGTCCGTACGGCGCCCGCCGAGGCGTGTTGACGTTGACGTAACGTCAACGTTTCTAATGAGGGCATGCGGATCGGTGAACTCGCCGCGCTGGCCGGGGTCTCGACCCGGACCGTGCGCCACTACCACCACCTCGGCCTCCTGCCCGAGCCGGTACGGCTGGCCAACGGCTACCGGGAGTACGGCCTGCGCGACGCGGTCCTCCTCGCCCGGGTGCGGCGGCTGACGGAGCTCGGCCTCTCCCTCGACGAGATCCGTGACGTGCTCGGTCCCGGCGACCGGGGCGGGGACCTGCGTGAGGTGCTCGTCGAGCTGGACGCCGACCTCGCCAGACAGCAGGAGGCGATCGGCGCCAGACGAGAACGGCTGGCCGCGCTGCTCGCCGAGGAGGACCTGGGGCCGGACTCCACGGTCTCCCCCGGCCTGGCGGCGGTGCTGCGCGAGCTTCCCGCCGAGGGGTCGCGCGTCGCCGAACTCGACCGGGAGCTGTTGACCCTGCTCGACGGCGTCACCGATCCCGAGGCCAGGGACAGGATGCTCGGCATGATCCGGCCGTTGACCGAGCCGGAGGCGCTGGCCCGGGGGCGGCTTCTCTACCGGCGGCTGGACGAGCTGGCCGACGCCGACCCCGCCGACCCCCGGGTGGCCGTGCTCGCCGCCGACCTGACCGCGCACCTGCCCGGGGAGATGGCGGGGGCCTTCGCCGGGCCGTACGCGGTCGAGGAGATGACCGGGGCGCTGGGCGCGGAGATGTCGCCCGCGCAGATCGAGGTGTTCCGACTGGTGCTGACCACGCTGAGAGGTGAGGGCTGATGTTCAGGGTCGCGCGGGCCGCGCTGCTTGCCGTACTTCCCGCCGAGTTGCTGCTCGTGGTTCTGACCGTGGCGGGGGTGCGGCTCCCTGGGCCGGTGCTCGTGGTCGTCGAGGTGGCCGTCGTGGCGGTGCTGCTGCTGGAGGCGGTGACCCTGCTGCGGCTGTTCCGCGCGGCGCGCCGGGGCGGGGCCGGTCGGCGCGCGGCGCTGGGTACGGCCGTGCGGAAGCTGGTGCCGGTCCCGGTGCGCAGGCTCATCGGGTTCGAGGCGCGGAGCGTGGCCGGTCTCTGGCTGTGGGTGGCGCGCCGCCGTCACGGGGTGCCGCCGGGGGCGACCGCGGTGCCGTACGCCCGGGAGCAGTCCTCGATGTTGCTGGTGCTGCTGTTCGCGGCGGTCGTCGAGACGGTGGCGGTCGAGCTGCTGCTGGGGGCGCTCGGCGTGCCGTACGGGGTGCGGACGGTGGTGCTGGTGCTCGACGCGTACGCGGTCGTGCTGGTGCTGGCGCTGTGGGCCGCCTGCGCGACCCGGCCGCACGTGGTGACCGAAGGGGAGCTGCGGGTGCGCTACGGCGTCCACTTCGACTTGCGCGTCCCCCGTGAGCTGATCTCCTCGGTACGGCTGGCGCGCGCCTACGACGAGCGGGGCACGGTCACCGTGGCCGACGGGCGGCTGGGGGTCGCGGTCTCCTCCCAGACGAACGTGGTCGTCGAACTGTCCGAACCGGTCACCGTGGTCCGGCCCCTCGGCCGCAGGGAGCAGGCCCGGGTGATCCGGCTGTTCGCCGACTCCCCCGGTCTCGTCCTCGACGCCCTGCGAACCCCGGTGCCCTGAGGGGCCTGGGACCTGAGAAGCCTGGGGGCCTGGGGCCTGAGAGGCCTGGGGGCCGCCCGCGTGCCGTACGGCTGTCGCGGGCGGCCCCTCAAAAGGCGCGGGTCAGGAGGTGGGCTCGACGGCCTTGCCGTTGACCTCGGGGGTGGGGACGGCGACGGGAGCGGAGGTGCCGTTCATGTTGAGGAGGGAGCGGGCCAGGCCGAGACCGGTCCCACCGAGGGTGAGGGCCTTGGCGAGCATCTCCTCGATGCCCTGGGCGCCGTTCAGCACGACCATGTGGTCCACGTTGCCGAACGCCTTCGCGCCCGCCTCGACGATCTGCGGCCAGTTCTCGGCGAGCTGCTGGGCGATGACCGCCTCCTGGTTCTCGGCGAGCGCCTGGGAGCGGGCACGGATGGCCTCGGCCTCTGCCAGACCCTTGGCCTTGGCGGCTTCGGCCTCGGCGAGGCCCTTGGCCTTCGCGGCGTCGGCGGAGGCCAGACCGGTCGCCTTGGTCGCCTCGGCGGAGGCCAGACCGCGCAGCCGTACGGACTCGGCCTCGGCGGCCGCGGCCTGCTTGACCTGGGAGGCCTGCGCGGTCGCGCGCAGCTCGGTCTCGCGGGCCTCGGCCTCGGCGCGGGCGATGCGGGCGTCCCTCTCGGCCTGGGAGAGCGTGACGGTCTCGTACGCCTTGGCGTCGGCGGGCTTGCGGACCTGGGACTGCAGACGCTGCTCGGAGAGCTGCGCCTCAAGCTCGGCGGCGCGGGTCTCCTGGACCACGACCTCCTGGCGGGCGGAGGCCTCCGACAGCGGGCCCGCCTGGCGGGACCTGGCCTGGGCCTCGTCGATCTCGGCCTGGTAGGAGGCCTGCTTGATCTGGGCGTCACGCCAGGCGGCGGCCTTGTTGGCGGCGGCGATCTGCTCGGCCTCGGTGGCCTCCTGGTCGCGCTGGGCCTCGGCGATACGGGCGGTCGCGGCGATCTTGGCGGCGTGCGGCTTGCCGAGGTTGGTGATGTAGCCGGTCTCGTCGTCGATCTCCTGGATCTGCAGGGAGTCGACGATCAGGCCGAGCTTGATCATCTCATCGGAGGCGGAGGCGCGCGTCTCACCGGTCAGCCGCTCGCGGTTGAGGATGAGGTCCTCGACGGTCAGGTTGCCGGTGATCGAGCGCAGGTGGCCGGTGAACAGCTCGTGGATGGCCCCGTTCATCGAGTCCTGCTGGTCGAGGAAGCGGCGCGCGGCGTTGGCGATGGAGTGCAGGTCGTCGCCGACCTTGTAGATCACGACGCCCTTGACGACCACCGGGATGCTCTGCTGGGTGACACAGGAGACCTGGAGATTGGCCGCGCGGCTGTCGAGGCGCAGGCGGCGCGCGGTCTGGAAGCCGGGGAGCACGGCGGTGCCCTTACCGGTGACGATCTTGAAGCCGAGGCTGTCGCCCTCGTTCTTCCCCCGGGCGCCGAGGCCGGAGATGATCAGCGCTTCGTTGGGCTCGGCCACCCGCCAGACGGCCTTGAACAGCAGGATGACGATGAAAAGGGCGACAAGGACGCCGCCACCGATGATGAGGGACTCGGTTGGCAATGTGGCCTCCACGAGGGGGGAGAGAGCAAAAGAAAAGGGAGAGAGGTTCAGACGAGCGCGCGAGCGACGTAGACCGTGCGGGGCGGGTAGTACTCCACGACGACGATGATCGATCCGGGAGAGATCTCCTCGTCGGGAACGGCGGGATGGGCGTAGAAGGCCTCGACGCCGCCGCGGACCGCGATCAGCACCTCGCCGACCAGACCGGGACCGATCTTGCCGGTCACCCTGCCCTGCTTACCGACCACGCGCGGCTCCCCGTCCCGTCGCGGAGCAGATCCGTCATCCGCCGAGCGAATCCGCGTCTGCGGACGCTACTCCGACATGTCCTGTTTCACCACCCTTCGTAGCATGCCCGGTGGCCTGCGGGGTCGATGACCGCTCCGCAGCCCGTCTCCCCCTCCAACGACCGGCGCCTCGAAAACGTTCACCATCGGTTGCGACAAGCCCAAACAATCTCTGCGTATCCCCATATATACGACTGAGCAGGGCGTACTTCGTTTGGCAGAAGTCCGGCCCATAACACCGTGACATGGAAAAGCATTGGCTACTCGCCCCGCACAATCCGGTGTCACGTTGAGTTTCGTTTCGAGTTGAGCCTGGCCGGCCGGGCTCCTGGTCCCCCTCCCCAGGGACGTCTTGAGGAGTCACACGCAGTGAAACCGAACGGCAGAACACGCATCGCGGCGTTACTCGCGGCGGCACTGGGCGCGAGCGCGTTGTACGGCGCCGCGCCCGCCACCGCCTCCCCCACCCCCACCCCTCCCGTCAGCCCTGCCGACCCCTCCGGCCCTCAGGCCGCCGGAGCCCAGGGCTCCGCCTACGCGCCCCCGGACGCCCGCGCCCGTTCCCGCGCCCTCGGCACCGCGGACAAGGCCCTCACCGCGCGCTCCCGCGAGCTGCGCGCCGGTGACGGCGACACCTTCGGGAACCCGACGGTCGTCTTCGGCTCACGCGGCCTGCAGTACCTGACCTATCCGCGCCTGCACCGGGGCCTGCCCGTCTACGGCGGTGACGTGATCGTCGCGACCGACCGCGAGGGCGGCAGGGTGACCACGGTCACCACCGGCCAGCGGGCCAAGCTCGACGACGTCGCGACCAAGCCCGTCGTCACCGCCGAACGGGCGCGGACCATCGCGCGGGACCTGCTCGGCACCGTGACCAAGCAGAGCGACCCCCGCCTCGTGGTGCACGCCGCGGGCACCAAGCCCCGGCTGACCTGGGAGAGCGTCGTCACCGGGAGCTCGAAGGACGGCCCCTCCGTCCTGCACGTCTACGTCGACGCCGCCGACGGCTCGATCGCCGACCGCTGGGACGACGTACGGCGCGGCGTCGGCCACCCCTTCCACAACGGCGACCCCGTCTATCTCGACACCTCGGGCTCGGCAGGCTCCTACAGCATGACCGACCCCACCCGGGCCAACCTGAGCTGCGCGTCCACCAACGGCACCGTCTACACCGGCGCCGACGACGAGTGGGGCAACGGCTCGGTCTCCGACCTGGAGACCGCCTGCGTCGACGGCATGTTCGCCGCGCAGCGCACCTGGGACATGGTGCGGGACTGGCTCGGCCGGGACGGCATCACCGGCACCGGCCGGACGTTCCCGATCAGGGTCGGCTTCAACTTCCCCAACGCCGTCTGGGCCGGTGACGGCGTGTGGCTCGGCCACAACGAGAACGGCAGCAAGCAGATGTCCTCCATGGACGTGGTCGGCCACGAGTACGGCCACGCCATCTTCGAGAACACCAGCGGCGGCAACGGCAGCGGCAACGAGGGCGACGCCCTCAACGAGTCGACCGGCGACATCATCGGCACCCTGACCGAGCACTACGCCAACCAGCCGCCGGAGGCGGACGCGCCCGACTACCTGATCGGGGAGAAGGTGGACTTCAGCGGCCCCGGCCCGCTGCGCAACATGTACGACCCGGCCGTCTTCGGCGACCCCGGCTGTTACTCCGAGGACGTGCCCACCCAGGAGCCGCACAAGGTGGCTGGCATCCAGAACCACTGGTTCTACCTGCTGGCCGAGGGCGACCACGTCCAGGGCAGGCCGGAGCGGAGCCCGGTCTGCGCGGGCGACGGCGTGACCGGGATCGGCCTGCGCGACGCCGGTGAGATCTACATGGGCGCGCTGAACCTCAAGACCGCGCCCTGGACCCACGCCAAGGCCCGCGCGGCGACCGTGCAGTCGGCGCTGGCCCTGTTCGGCTGCCTCCACCTCCAGCGGGTCAAGGACGCCTGGGAGGCGGTCGGGGTCGCGGCCTCCCCCGACGAGCCCGGTTGCCCGGCCGATTCGCGGACCTTCACGGTGCGGACCGGCGAGCCCGACGGTGTGATCGACCAGGGCACCTCGACGTCCGTCGCGGTGCGGACCAGGAAGCTGAGCGGCCCGAGCCAGGACCTCGACCTGACCGCCGAGGGCGTCCCCGCCGGCACGGGCGTCACCTTCACCACCCCCCGCATGCCGAGCGGCGCCTCGACCCTGATGACGGTGACCACCTCGGCGTCGACCCCGGTCGGCACGCACACCATCGTCGTCCGCGCCACCTCGGCGGCCACCCCCACGCTCTCCGAGACGACGTCCTACCGGCTGACCGTCTCCCCGGCCTCCCCGGCGAACGACTTCTCCGTCTCGCTCGACCGCCACACGGTCACCGTCAAACCGGATCAGACGGCCACGCTGACGCTCGGCACCACGACCACGGCCGGTGACCCGCAGCAGGTCGCGCTCACCTCCTTCGGCCTGCCCGACTCCTTCTCCTTCACCTTCAACCCGTCCACGATCACCACCGGGCAGACCGCCCGGGTGACCGTCCATCCGTCCAAGGCGACGCCGCCCGGCTACTACTTCGCCACCGTCCGGGCCACGGGCGCCTCCCGCCGTACGACCACGCTGCGGGTGGAGGTGAGTGGCGGTGACTTCGCCGTGCACCTCACCCCGGCCGCGGCGACCGTGGAGGCCGGGCAGACGGCCGTCTCCACGTTGGAGACCTCGCCCGTCTGGCTGGCCCCACAGGCGCTGCAGATCTCCGCCAGCGGCGCCCCGGCGGGAGTGACCGTCACGGCGAGCCCGTCCGCCGTCGAGCTCGGCAGCCCGAGCACGCTCACGTTCACCACCTCGGCGGCGACCGTGCCGGGGACCTATCCGATCACGGTCAGCGCGACCGGTGTGGAGACGCGCTCCGCGACCTTCACCCTGACCGTCACGCCGCCCCCGCTGCCCGCGTGGAAGCCGTACACCCAGTACAAGGCCGGTGACCGCGTCACCCACAACGGGGTCGTCTACCGGTGCGTGCTCGGGCACGTCTCCCTGCCCGGTTGGCAGCCGCCCAGGACTCCCGCCCTGTGGGCGCGGGTCAAAAACACGAAATAAATGACATTTCCGGCGGGCGGGCCCCCTGGCCCGTCCGCCGGAAATCACGAAAAGCCTTTCAACGCCCCGGGTAAAAAGTCCTCGCCACCGCCCTTGGACGACCAATTCGGGCGGCCCGATTCATGATGATCCCTCCATGACGGATCCCGGGGAGATCACTCCGCGCAGGGCCGGGGAACTGGGGATGAACCGCCCCATTTCCCGCCGCGACTTCTTCGACGGCGTCGCGACGGCCGCCGGGGTCGCGGCGCTGGAGACCTTCACCGGCCGGCCGGCGTCGGCCGAGCCGATGGGGACGGCACCGCGGGGAAGCCACCCGGCCGCGCTGACGGGACTGCGGGGCGACGCCCCGGAGGACGTCGGCGTGCCGCACGCCCTGCGCGACGGCCGGTTCTGGGCCCACGCGGGCCCCGCGGAGCCGACCGGCGAACGCTACGACCTGGTGGTGGTCGGCGCCGGGATCAGCGGGATCAGCGCGGCCCACCGCTGGCTCGAACACGACCCGGACGCGCGGATCCTGATCCTGGACAACCACGACGACGTCGGCGGGCACGCCCGCCGCAACGAGTTCCACCCCACGGGCCGCCGGGGGCCGCTGGTCGGCTACGGCGGCTCCCAGGCGATCGAGGCGCCCTCCGCCTGGACCCCCGAGGGCAGGCGGCTGCTCGACCTGCTCGGGGTACGGCCCGCACGACTCGCCGCCGTGCCGTACCCGGGCCTTGGGTCGCGGGAGGGGGTCTTCTGCGACCGGGAGTCCTTCGGCGTCGACCGGCTCGTACGGACCGGCACGGGCGCCCGCCGGTGGATCTCCGAGCTGCCCCTCGCGGAGCGGGCCAGGAGGGACCTGCTCACGCTCCACCTGGACCCGCCCGACTGGCTGCGCGGCCTGACGGAGCAGGCCAAGCATCGGTTCCTGGCGGGTCTGACCTACTCCGGCTTCCTCGGGGAGGTCTGCGGGGTCCACCCGGACGTGCTGCGTTTCGTGCGGACGATGCCGAGCGACGAGTGGGGGTACGGCTCCGACGCCTTCGGCGCCGTCGACGCCTGGGGGTGCGGCTACCCCGGCTTCCAGGGGCTCGGACTCGACCGGTCGAAGCCCTCGGTCTACAACTCGCCGAGCGTGATCAGGCACTGGGAGGCGCCCAGGGAGGTGCTGCTCTTCCCCGAGGGCAACCAGGCCCTGGTCAGGATGATGGTCGGCAGGATGGTCCCCGGGTTCGCCACCTCCGTCGACCCCGAGGACGTCACGACCGCGCGGTTCGACTACGACCGGCTCGACCGGCCGGGCGGCCGGGTCCGTGTCCGCCTGTCCAGCCCGGTGGTCTCGGTGGCCAACGACGGCGACCCGGAGACCGCGACCACGGCGACGGTCGGCTACTTCGACGGCGACCGGGTCAGGACCGTACGGGCCGCAGGGGTGATCATGGCCTGCTGGAACATGATGATCCCCCACCTCGTCACCGGCCTGCCTCCCGAGCAGGAACGGGCGCTGCGCGCGGCCGTCAAGGTGCCGATGCTCTACGCCACGGTCCAGCTGCGCGACTGGCGGGCCTGGCAGGCGATCGGCGTCGGCCGGGTCCGCTTCACCGGGGCCTACTGGTCCGTCGCGGAACTGGCCCCCCGGGTCGCCGTCGGCGGTTACCGGCCCCCCGGCGACCCCGGCGAACCGGTCCTGGCCCACCTGGTACGGGCTCCCGCGGTGCCGGGCATGTCGCCGGCGGACGGCTCGATCGCGGGGCGGCGTGAACTGCTCGGCACGCCGTACTCCTATCTGGAGTTCAGCATCCGTGAGCAGTTGGTCAGGCTGCTCGGGCCCGGCGGGTTCGACCCGGTCCGCGACATCCAGGCGATCACGGTCAACCGGTGGGGGCACGGCTACGCGCCGGAGTACGCGACCCCGTGGAACCTGGACTTCTACCCCGGCGGGCCCTTCCCCGCCGAGACCGCCCGCCGCAGGTGGGGCCGGATCGCGATCGCCAACTCCGACTCGGTGCCCGCCGCCTACGCCGACGCGGCGATCACCGCCGCCTACCGGGCCGTCCTCGACCTGCGGACCTGAAGGCCCGCAGGTCTGAAGGTGCGCGGGTCTGAAGGTGCGCGGGTCTGAAGCTCTGCGGGTCTGCGGGCCCGCGGGGCCGGGCGTTCAGCGGGACGGGCGGCGCAGCCGGGTGAAGGCCCAGCTCATCCTGGGTTCGACCGCCCAGCGGGTCAGGGCCCTGACCGGGGGCGTGCACAGCAGGGCCGCCAGCACGACGCCGAGGAGCGCCACGGCCACGACGCCGGGCACCGTCCGCGCCCAGTCGCCGTAGAAGCGCTCGGCGACCTTCACCACCAGGCCGTGCAGCAGGTAGGCGTACATGGTCGCCGCGCCGAGGCCCGAGTACCACGTCCGGCGCGAGGGGGTGATCGCGAGGAAGGCCGCGACCAGCAGCGCCCCGGCCGTCAGCATGCCGAGCCGGATCAGGCTGCCGGTGAGGTCGTCCACCCCGATCGCGTCGTTGGCGTGCCGCCAGCGGATCCACTCGGTCCTCACCGAGGTGTGCACGGCCAGCGCGAGCGCCGCCCCGGCCACCAGCGTGAGCGCCCCGGCGATCCTGACCTTCGGCCGTCTGAGCATCGTGAAGTGCTCAGGGCGCAGCATGAGGCCGAGCACGTAGAAGGGCAGCAGCCCCAGCGTGCGGTTCATCGAAAGCTCGTCGGGCAGCCTGCTCATCCCGGACAGCAGCGACAGGCCGACCGCGACCACCAGCGGCCACCTGAGCTGCTGCCAGACGGGGGTGGACAGCCGCCACAGGAACAGCGACATCAGGAACCAGGTCAGGTAGTACGGATCGAGCAGGCTGATGTCCAGCTTGCCGTACAGGATCAGGCGGGGCAGGGAGTAGAGCAGCTCGAAGATCACGTACGGCACGGCGAGCGTGCTGATCAGCTTGCGCGCCTTGCCGGAGGAGAAGGTGAAGTTCCGCGACAGGTAGCCGCTGAGCACGATGAACAGCGGCATGTGGAACACGTAGACGAAGAAGTAGGCCGCGTGCGCCACCGCCACGTCCCGCAGGTCCTCCACCAGGTGCCCGGAGACGACCAGGGTGATCGCCAGGAACTTGGCGTTGTCGAAGAAGGGGTCCCTGCCCGCCGTGGGGACGGCGGTGACCTGGCGGGGGCTCGTGACGCTCACAGGCCACGCACCGTAGCCGCCCGTGTCCCAACGGCGGGCGAACCCGGGATGACATCCCAGGGACGGTCAGGAGACGGCCCGCTCGCTGGCCTCCCAGAGGTCGCGGGCCAGGCCGGGGTCGGTCATGCCCCTGGGGGCCCTGGCGGGGGCGCTGTTGGCGAAGTAGCGCCCCGGGTGCGCGGTCCCGTCGGGGTGGGTGGCGAGATGGACCAGGGTGCTCGCACCCTGCTCGACCGTACGGCCGACGCCCGGGATGTGGTGGGTCATCCACATCAGGAACGTCCCCGAGGCGAACCCGGTCTTGATCACACCGGGGTGGAAGCAGGTCGCGCTCACCCCGGTGCCGGACAGGCGGCGGGCCAGTTCGACGGTGAACAGCGCGTTGGCCTGCTTGGAGTCGCCGTACTGCAGCCAGCCGCTCCAGCGGCGCCGCTCACGGCTCAGGTCGGCCGGGTCGAGGTTGCCCGACCTGGCCGCCATGGACGAGGTGGTGATCACCCGCTCCCCGACCCGGTCGAGCAGCAGGGTCGTCAGCAGGAACGGCGCGAGGTGGTTGACCTGGATCATCGTCTCGTGGCCGTCCCCGGTGCGGGTCCGTTCGGTGGACATCACGCCCGCGTTGTTGACCAGGACGTCGATCCGGTCGTAGCGGGACCGAAGCTCACCGGCCAGTCGCCTGACGTCGTCGAGGGAGGTGTAGTCACAGGTCAGCGTGTCCGGGACGGACCCCGAGACCTCCTTGACCCTGGCGGAGACCCCGGCCAGCCTTTCCTGGTTCCGGCCGACCAGAACGACCTGACGCCCGCGGCCGGCGAGTTCGACGGCAGCGGCCTCACCGATTCCGGCACTCGCCCCGGTAATCACATTAATCATCAGATCCTCCACTGCGCGGAAACCCTATCGGTGCTAGTCTCCTGTGCGATCTTCCGGAGGCATATCCACCCCCAAGGCGACGCGGGCCTCCACACACTCAGAAGTTGGGACGAGTGGGCATGGGCTCTGGAAACCGGTCAATTCGGTTCAAGATCTTCTTGCTGCTGCTCCTGCCCCTGTTGTCACTGAGTGCTCTGTGGGGTTTCGCACTTAATCTGACGGTTGGCGACGGTGCCGCGCTGTTACGGTCGAACGACCTCTACCAAACGGTCGGCCTCACCTCCACCGAGCTTGGGCTCCAGCTTCAGGCGGAACGGACGCAGTCCTCGGTGGCGATCAGCTCCCGCGTCCTCACCAGCGGAATCGCCGACCAGCGCGCCCGCACCGACCGGGCGGCCGAGAAGTTCCGCGCCGCCGCCGCGTCCACCGATTCCGGCAGTCCGGAACTCCGCACCGCGCTGAACGGGGTGCTCAGCCAGATCGGCAGGCTGGCGACCGTCCGCGCCGGCATCGACAGCGGCCGTGACGCGCGCCTGGACGTCCTGACGAACTACAACCGGGTCCTCGACTCGGTCTTCCTCCTGTACGACCAGCTCGTCGCGGTCCCCGACCTGGGCATCTACCGGCAGGCCGCGGCCATGCAGTCCATGGGCAACGCCCGCGAGATGATCGCCAGGGAGAACGCGCTGATCAGCGGCGCGCTGATCGACTACCGCCTCACCCCGAGAGAGCGCGAGGCCTTCGGCGAGTACGTCGCCACCCGGCGCTACCTGCACGCGCGGGGCCTGTCCGCGCTGGACGCCGAGCTGGGCAGGCCGTACCGGGAGACCTTCGACTCGACGGCCTTCGAGCGGTTCACCGCCCTGGAGAGGGCCATCGCGGGGGCCCAGGGGGACCGGCTGCCCATCGAGGCGCAGCGCTGGAAGCAGACCACCAACAGCGTGGCCAACTGGCTCGACCAGCTCGGCGTCTCCTCCTCGAACACCCTGTCCCAGCGGTCCAGGTCCATCGCCACCGGGATCATCGTCAGGATCGCGGTCGCGGGCGGCCTGGGACTCGTCGCGGTGATCGCCTCGATCATCCTGTCCGTCCGCTTCGGCCGCAGGCTCGCCGGTGAGCTCGCCACCCTCCGCTCGACCGCCCTCGACCTGGCCGACGTACGGCTCCCGAGCGTCGTCGAACGCCTGCGGCGCGGCGAGGAGGTGGACGTCCCCGCCGAGATCCCACCGATCAAGGTGGGCGACTCCACCGAGGTCGGCGACGTCGCCCACGCCTTCGACTCGGTACGGCGCACCGCCGTCGAGGCCGCCGTCGGCCAGGCCAACCTGCGCCGCGGCGTCGGCCAGGTCTTCCTGAACCTCGCCCGGCGCAAGCAGAACCTGCTGCAGCGCCAGCTCACCCTGCTCGACGGCATGCAGCGCAGGGCGACCGACCCCGACAGCCTTGAGGACCTCTTCCGGCTCGACCACCTGACCACCCGCATGCGGCGGCACGCGGAAGGCCTGATCATCCTGTCCGGGGCGGCCCCGGGACGCGCCTGGCGCAACCCCGTCGCGGCCGTGGACATCGTCAGGGCGGCCATCGCCGAGGTCGAGGACTACACCAGGGTCAACGTCGCGCCGATGCCCGCCGCCGCGCTCGACGGCGCCGCGGTCGCCGACATCACCCACCTGATCGCCGAGCTGATCGAGAACGCCACGATCTACTCCCCCGAGCAGACCATGGTGGCCGTGCGCGGAGACCTGGTCGCCAACGGCTTCGTCATCGAGGTCGAGGACCGCGGCCTGGGCCTGAGCGCCGAGGAGTACGCGGTTCTCAACGAACGGCTGGCCACCCCGCCGGAGTTCGACCTGGCCGACAGCGAGCGCCTCGGCCTGTTCGTGGTCGGGCGGCTCGCCGCCAGGCACGACATCCGCGTCATCCTGCGCGGCTCCCCCTTCGGCGGGACCACCGCCATCGTGCTCATCCCGCGCACCGTACTGGCCGAACTGCCCGCGCAGCTCGCCCTCACCGCGGAGCGGGTGGACGAACGGCCCGCCGAGCCTCCCGTGCCTCCCGCGCGTCCCTCCGGCGGCCTGTTCGAGTCGTCCATGCCGGGTGCCCTGCCCCGCAGGAGCAGGACGACGGGTGCCCCGCCCGTTCCCGAACCCTCCCTTTCCGTGGTCACGGACGGCCCCTCGGTCCCAGGCGGGCCCGTCCCAGGCGGCCCGGCCCCGGGAGGCCCCAACGGCGCGGGCGGCGGGGAACCCGGTGGGGGCGCCGCTCCCGCGCAGGGGGCGCCACGGCCACGGGCCCTGCCCCGCCGGGTACGGCAGGCCAACCTGGCCCCGCAGCTCCGTCAGGAGTCTCCAGAGGCCGCGGAACCCGATCCCTCCGAGGCGCCGGAGCGCTCACCGGACGAGGCGCGGGCGTTGTTCTCCGCCTTCCAGGCGGGCGCGCGACGCGGCCGGGAGGAAGAGAAACCCGATCTCGCACACCACAGGACAGGCGACAAGGAGGACTAATGACTGGGAAAGCGTCCAGTACTGGCGAGCTCAACTGGCTCCTCGACGACCTGACCAACCGGGTGGGCGCGGTACGTCAGGCGGTGATCCTGTCGACCGACGGGCTCGCCGTCGGCTTCTCCAAGGGGCTCAACCGGGAGGAGGCCGAACACCTGTCCGCCATCGCCTCCGGGTTCCAGAGCCTGGCACGCGGGGCGGGCCGTCACTTCAACGGTGGTGAGGTGCGCCAGACCATCGTGGAGATGGAGTCGGCGTTCCTGTTCGTCACGGCCGCCGGGCAGGGCACCTGCCTGGCCGTGCTGAGCGCCGCGGACGCCGACGTCGGCCACATCGCCTACGAGATGGCGATGCTGGTCAAGCGGGTCGGCCAGCACATCTCCGCCCGGCCGAGACAGGGCCTCACATGACCGGGCTTCCGTCGTCCTGGTTCTCGTCTCCCGGGTTCTCCCACCCCGGGGCCGAGGGCGGAGCGGGCGGATGACCCGGTGGATGGACGAGGACGCGGGACCGGTCGTCCGGCCGTTCGCGCTGATCGGCGGCCGTACCAGATCGTCCGGTGACACGCTGGACCTGGTCGCGATGGTCAAGGCGACCGGTTCGGCCCCGTCCGGCGGGTTCGTCCCGGGACCCGAGCACGAACGCATTCTCTCCCTGGTCACCGTCGAGGCCACCTCGGTCGCCGACATCGCCTCCGACCTGGACCTGCCACTCGGCGTCGTCCGGGTGCTCCTCGGTGACCTCAAGGACCACAAGCTCATTTCGATCGGGCGCGCGTCGGCGAGCGAGCGCATTCTCAAGGAAGTGATCAATGGACTTCGGGCCCTCTGACGAACCTGTAGCGCTCAAGATCCTCATCGCGGGCGGATTCGGTGTCGGCAAGACCACGCTCGTCGGCTCGATCAGTGAGATCCGCCCACTGCGCACGGAGGAGGTGCTCTCCGACCGCGGTATCGGCATCGACGACGTCGAAGGCGTGGAGAACAAGACCACGACCACCGTGGCCATGGACTTCGGACGCATCACGATCCGGGAGGGGCTGGTCGTCTACCTGTTCGGCACCCCCGGTCAGGAACGGTTCTGGTTCATGTGGGACGAGCTGTCCTACGGCGCGCTCGGTGCCGTCGTGCTCGCCGACACCCGCAGGCTGACCGACTGCTTCCCGTCGATCGACTACTTCGAGCAGCGTGGCACGCCGTTCATCGTGGCGGTCAACTGCTTCGACGGGGCCGAGCAGTACGAGGCTGAGGAGGTGCGCGTCGCCCTCGACCTGGACCCGGACGTCCCGGTCCTGCTCTGCGACGTACGGCGCCGCACCTCGGCCAAGACCGTCCTGGTGACCCTCGTTGAGCACTCCCTGCGGGTTCTCACCGCCAGCCAGCCCTGACCCCGCCGTCCGCTTTGGCGAAGGCCGTCGGGTCTGGTGGGTCATGGGAGGCTTCTCCTGATGGAAGCGTCTCTTGACCAACTGGCCCGGCGGCTCGAAGAGGTCGTCGGCGAGCTGCGCGGTGTCCCCGTTGACGTCGCGCGGCTGGAGGACGGGGAACAGGTCAGGCAGGAGATCACCCGGCTGGCCGCCACCTCGCGCGAACTACGCGCCATGCAGCCGCTGGGGTCTCCGGAGCAGGGGCGTGAGGAGCAGCGCAGCCGCCGCCAGGTGCTGGACGCCCTGACGCGCGGGATGCGGATGCGGACGGTCGTCCACGCGAGCGTGCTGGACGACGAACGCAAGCTCGCCCGGCTCAGGGAACTACACGCCGCGGGTGACCTGCACCGGGTGGTGGACGAACCGATCCAGCAACTGCTCGTCTTCGACCGGGAGGCGGCCTTCGTCAGGATCACCCCCGTGCTCCGCTCGCCGGGCGCGCTGCTGATCCGGCAGCAGAGCCTGATCAGCGTCCTGATCGACCTGTTCGAACAGACCTGGGACAGGGCCAGGGAGGTCACCGAGCCGACGGCGCGGCTGAGCCCTCGGGAGCGGGAGGTGCTGGCGCTGATCGCGGAGGGACGCTCCAACGCGGCCGTGGCACGGGCCCTGTCGATCAGTGAGGCGGCGGTCGGCAAACATGTGGCCGGTGTGTTCGCCAAACTCGACCTGCCCTCGGGCGACGACGTCAACCGGCGGGTGCTGGCGGTGCTGGCCTACCAGCGCGGGGCCGCCAGGTAGGGACGGCACCACGTCAAGGTAGGCCTGGCACCCGTGTCCGGCCGGCGTCCGGTGGGTTTGGATGAAACGCATGCAACGTATGAGCGGATTACTGGTCGGCGCCGTCTTCGGTGCGGTCTTCGTCTTCGTCAACGCGCGGAGCCCGCTGGACGACGTCGTGGTCACGGTCCTGCGGGTGCTCGCGGGCCTGGCCGTCGCGGCCGTACTGGCGCTGTGGTTCGCCGGTGTGAGACGACCGGCCGCCGCCGTCTCCGGAGGGGCCGCGGGGACGATGTTCGGGCGCGGTTACCTGATCGTGGTGGCCGTCGAGGTGCTCGCGCTGTTCGGCGGCCTCCGGCTGCTGGCCGCCCTGGGCGCGTCCGCGGAGGTCAACGTGGCGTGGGTGGCGATCATCGTGGGTGTCCACTTCGTCGCCCTGGCCCCGGTGTGGAAGGACTGGACCATCGCGGTGCCCGGCGTGGCCCTGACCCTGCTCGGGATCGCCGGATTCCTCATGGCCTGGGCGGGTTCCCTGCCCTGGGTGCCGATCGTCAGCGGGGTGGCCTCCGGTGCCGTGCTGCTGGCCGGATCCCTCACGGCCGGACTACGGCTCGCCAGGCCCTGAACCCTTGGTCGTACGGCCTGCTCCCGCCGGTCGCACGGTCCGTCCTTGTCGGCGGCGCGGCCCGGCGGCCCACGCCGTACGGACCGGGGTGTCAGCCCTGCAGGACCACGGACGCCGCGTCACAGGGAGGGCAGGCGAAGACGAACGCCTCGCCGCCGCCGAAGTTCATCAGCCAGTTCCTGCTGTAGCCCTCCCTCATCTGCGCGACGAAGCCCATGGGGGTGCCGCAGGTGGAACACGTGGGCGTCATGTCGGTCTCCCACCACTCCGCCTCGCCGCCCAGCCAGCCGACCACCTTGAACTCCGCGACCTCGTCCGCCGTCTCCGGCTCGACCTCACAGATGCCGATCTCGAAGCACTGCGGGAGAACGAACGCCTCCCCGGGGGACGGCAGGGGCACCGTGGAGCCTTCGGCGAACAGGTAGGCGCGGTTCCCGCCCGCTTCGGGGTCCCAGGCCTCGCACTGGCCGGGATCGTTGTCGCACATGAAGAACGACAGGAGCGCCCCGGGCCGCAGGGCCTCGGCGTGGTCGCCGAGGTCGTCCGTGATGAGCTGCAGCAGGAACCGCAACGGCCCGTCGCACACGGCGCAGCGCGGCCAGGGGAACCCCTCCGGCGCCAACGGCAGACCACCGATACGGCTCACCCGCGCCGCGACCTCGACATCCTTCACAAACGCCATAGATCCACTCACGGCTTGGCAGCCTATACCGGCCAGATACCGGATATGTCGAGATCAGGAGCAGGGCGGGTCGTACGGGATGCCCTCTCCCACGAAACGGCGCCACTTCTCGGGGTCGAGGGCACCCCTGGTGTAGGCGCAGATCCGCCGGGCGGCCTGCTCCTCGTCCAGCGTCCACAGCCAGACGGCCCCGTCGTCACTGCCGCCGGCCAGCAACCCTCCGGTCCGGTCGAAGGCGACGGGAAGGACCGCGGTGGTGTGTCTGAGCAACGGTTGCCCGAGGGGTTTCCCTCCGGCGGGGTCGGTCATGTCCCACAGCCGGAGCACACCGTCGAAGCCGGAACTCGCCATGGTGCGCCCGTCGGGGCTGAACAGCGCCGAATAGGCGAGGCCCGTATGCCCCGTGAACGGACGCCCCTTGGCGGTGACGTGCGCCGGATCGGTGATGTCCCACTGGTACACCTTCCCGTCGGCGCTTGTGGCGGCCAGGGTGTGCCCGTCGGGACTGATGGTCACCGCGGAGAAGGCGCCGGATTCCGAACTCCTGCTCGCGGTGCCGGCCCGCAACTCCAGCGGACGGCCGACCGGTCTGAGACGGGTGGGGTCGGAGACGTCCCACAGTACGACGGCCTGGCTCAGATCGATGCTCGCCAGAAGCCTCCCGCCCTGGCCGAACGCGATCGAACTGAAGCGCGCGTCGTCCTCCTCGGCCTTCTTCTCCGGCGACTCGGCGAGGAGCTTGCGGGCGGCCACATCCCACAGGCGCACCGCTCCGTCGCTCGACGCGGCGGCGAGCACGTCTCCCGTGGGATCGAAGGCCACCGCGTAGACGATCGCGTCCTTCTTCCCGGCTCTCAGCGGTGTTCCCACGGGAGTGGCCCGCGCGGGGTTCGTCACGTCCCACAGCCGAATGTCCCCGTCGGCGCCCGAACTCACCAGCGTGTGCCCGTCGGGGCCGAAGGCCAGGGAGGCGACGGAGTTCCTGTGCCCCAGGAGCGGACGGCCGACGCGCCTGGCCCGCAGCGGGTCGGAGACGTCCCACAGGATGATCGACCTGTCGACCCCGGCGCTCGCCAGCAGCCGTCCGCCTGGGCCGAACGCCACGGAGGTGACGGTCTCCGTGTGCCCGGGGAGGTAGGCGCTGGGCGCGTTCCACAGCCGCACCGACCCGTCCGAGGCGCCGCTGGCCAGGGTCCGCCCGTCAGGGCTGAACGCGGCCGAGGTGACGAACCCCGTGTGGCCGACGAGGAAGTGACCCAGCGGCGTCATGACGGAGGGGTTGGAGACGTTCCACAGCCGGACGGTCCAGTCGGTGTACGTCGCGGCCAGGGTCCTTCCGTCAGGACTGAACGCGACCGACGTGCCGATGAAGGTACGGCTCCGCGAGGGAATGTTGAGCAGCTTGCCGTCGGTGGGGTCGGAGACGTCCCACAGCAGCACCCCCGCGTCACCGGCGCCTCCCATCGTGGCCAGCGTCCTGCCGTTCGGGCTGAACGCCATCGCCTTGACCTCACCTCTGTGGATCTCCAGGAGATCACCGAGCGGTTTGGGACGGTTGACGTCTGAGATGTCGAACAGGTGCACCTTCGCGTTGTCCATGCCGACGGCCAGGGTCCTCCCGTCCACGCTGACGGCGGTGGAGGAGATCGTCCCGCCCCCCTTGAACGCGGAGGCGACGAAACCTCGCCCTTCCATCAGCGCGGGGGAGGGGACGGTCAGGTCCCACTTCTGGACGACTCCGTCCGCTCCGGAGGTGATCATGATGTTCCCTCCGGGCACGAACCTGATGGCCGTCATCCGGAACACGTGTCCCAGCAGCGGCTCCCCCGTCGGCTTGACGCGCGCGCGGTCGGAGAGGTCCCACAGCTGCACCCTCCCGTCGGAGTCACCGGCCGCCAGAAGATGTCCGTCAGGGCTGAAAGCCATCACGGACACGCCGCTTATGGAGCCGCTCAGGGGACGGCCGAGCGGCTTCGGCAGGGCGGGGGCGGAGACGTCCCACAGCCGGACCGTGCCGCTGCCGTCACCGCTGGCCATGATCCGCCCGTCGGGGCTGAAGACCACCGACTCGACGTAACCGACGTGTCCCGTCAGGCTCGTGGAAAGGGCGTCGCCCTGGGTGCCGAGAAGTCGTGTCCGGGTCTCCTCCCCCGGGTTCATCCGATGGGCGACCAGGGTGAGCTGGGCGGACAGGGAGATGTCGGTCTCCCTGAGCCGGTCGGCCTCGGCGACGACACGCTGGTAGACGGCCAGGTCCCGCTGAGTGATCGCCTCCCTGCCCCGTTGGAGGGCGTAGACGGCCGCGACGGAGGCGACCAGGGCGAGCACCGTCAGGGCCGCGACGGCGCCGGTCCTCAGCCGGGCCGTACGGCGTCGCTGGCGGGTCGAGGCGGCGAGGAAGTCGCGTGCGACGGGAGTGAGTTCGTCCTCGGGCCTGGTCTCGGCCCACACACGTACGGCGTCAAGCCGGGTCCCCCGGTACAGCCGGGAGGAGTCGCCCCTCTCACGGCTCCACGCGGCCGCGGTGTCCTCCAGGTCCTGGTGGATGAGCCGCCCCGCCCGGTCGTCGTTGAGCCAGCCGCGCAGCCGGGGCCAGTGGCTCAGCAGGGCCTCGTGAGTGATCTGTACGGCCTCGCGGTCCAGGGTGAGCAGCCGTTCCCCGGCGAAGGCGTTCACCACCGCCGCGGTCGTCCTCGGGTCCGCGCGCATGCCGACCAGATCGGTGTGGGCGACGCGCCTGCGGGTGTCCTCGGCTCCGTCCCCGAGCTTGACCAGGCGGAGGAAGAGCAGCCTGGCCAGCCGTTGGGCGGTGTCGTCCAGACCGGCGAAGACCTGCTCCGCGGTGGCCGCGAGGGCGCCCTCGATCCGGCCGGTGGCCTTGTATCCCTCGACGGTCAGCGTGGCGCCGTTGCGCTGCTGCCAGGTCAGGCGCAGCGCGTGGGCCAGCAGCGGGAGCCGTCCCGCCTCGTACCCACTCGTCCGCCTGTCACCCGCGGTCGCCCTCAGGTCGCCCAGGAGAAGCTCGGCCAGCCCCGGTTCGAGATCCACCCCCAGGTCCTGGGCCGGGTAGACGATCGCCTCCCTGAGGTTCGCCTCGGGCATCGGCCCGACCACCAGCGGACGGTCCTCCAGGGCGGGTTGCAGCAGAGGATGCGCGGCACAGGCGGAGTGGAAGTCGTCGCGGACCCCGATCACCACGAGCCCGGCCTGTGTGGCGGCCAGCCGTACGAGCAGTTCGACGAACGCCTCGCGTTCCCGCTCGTCGTCGCACTCGGTGAACAGCTCCTCGAACTGGTCCACCACCACGACGATCCGCGCGGCGGCCGGGTCGTCGGCCCGGTCGCGCAGCCACCTCTCCAGCGCCGAGACGTACCGCTCCGGCCCGCCGGCGATCTGTTCGGCGATCCGGCCCCGGTCGACACCGGTGAGGCGTTCCAGCCTGTCGGCCGTCTCCCTGACCGGCGTGGCGGTGGGGGTGAGCGTCACCTGCGGCCACCGGTTGGCGTACGGCAGGGCCGCCTGGTCGAGCGCGGGCAGCAGACCGGCGTGCAGCAGCGAGGACTTCCCCGCGCCCGAGGGGGCGATGACCACCTGAAGACCGCCCGTGCGCAGCCGCCGGTCGAGGCGGCCGACCAGCGCACCGGTCAGGTCCTTCCTGCCGAAGAACCACCTTCGCTGCTCACGGCTGAAGGCGGACAGCCCTGGATAGGGGCACTCCTCGATCACCACCCCCGGCCGGGTCCGCTGTTCGGCGCTCAGTTTCTCGCCGTAGTGAAAGTGCTGGTCCCTGTTGGCCAGGTACACGTGGCCCTGGTCGGAGACGGACACCTCAAGGCGGACGTTGTCTCCGGTGGGCGTTTCCCGTGCCGGTGGGACCGGTTCGGATTCCGGCTCCCGGCGGTCATTCTGGAAAGAGTCAGCCATTGACTTTCCGGCCTGGTCATACGACGTTGTGGAGCCGGACGAGGGCGGCGTCACGGCCGCCGGGGAATTCCGTTCAGCGCTCGTTGATGTGCTGGTCCCGGCCCGCCTGATAAAGGCGTCCCTGGTCTCGGACGACCGCCTTCATGACGATCGAACCGATCCGGGTCTGCTCCGTGACCGACAACAGCGGGGTCAGTTCCTCATCGAGGAGGCGTCTCAGTTCGGCGGCCGACTCGGGAGCCTCTTTCAGCAGGTGCGCCAGCCGTACCTGCCAGAGACCGGCCAGTGCCCGCTCGGTTTCGACGTCCCCCGCCTGTCTCGCCGTCAGCAGTTCGGCGTGGGCCTCGACCAGCTCGCCCTCGACGACCTCGGCCTGCTCGGGGCGGAAACGCCGCCACAGCGCGACCACTCCGGCGCGGGCGTCCTGCCAGGCATCGGTGGCCATGGCCGTCACCAACGCCGTCCCCGCGGCCAGCACAAGCGGATCCATGTGTCGCTCCTATTGCGCCTTATTATCTCTTGCCACGATAAATCAGATCCTTCCACCGAACCACCCCACAAAAAAGGGATAGCACGATGTCCCGAATTGAGCGCTTTGTGGAGCATTCGCCGTATATCTAGATCACCAAATAACCCACTTCCAGGCCAGATTACCCTCTTCTGGAATTTCCCTCCTTCAGCGAACAATCATCCCATTCCACCCCGTACGGCACCGCAGCCAGACCCCTTCCTTTCGGACACCGAATGGACATCGTTCATTCATCCTCCGTTCTCCTCGGGCGTCCCGGCACGTCCTGCCGCGCGTTCCATCCCGGCGGGACGTCTCCACGGGCACCCACGCCCTCCTCGCCGTGCTCAGCGGTGATGAGTTCTCGCGCCCAAACCCGTCATACCTACGACGGGACACGACGAGGTGAAAAGGTGACGTGATGAGTGTGGGAACGCTGCTGGAGGAGCTGGGCGTGAGCGGTCTGGGCGAGGTCGACGAGCCCGCGTTCTCGGGGCTGGCGGAGCGGCACCGGCGGGAGCTGCACGTGCACTGCTACCGGATGCTCGGGTCGTTCGAGGACGCCGAGGACACCGTGCAGGAGACGTTCCTGCGTGCCTGGCGGCGGCGGGAGACCTTCGAGGGACGGTCGACGTTCCGGGCCTGGCTGTACCGGATCGCCACCAACGCCTGCCTGGACCTGCTCGCCAGGTGCCGCCCGGAGCCCGCGACCGGTGGCGAGGCGCTGTGGCTGCAGCCCTACCCGGACCGGCTGCTCGACGAGTTGCCCGCGGGCGACGCGGACGAGCCGGAGACCGTCGCCGTCGCACGGGAGACGATCGAGCTGGCGTACCTGGTCGCGGTCCAGCATCTCGCGCCGCGCCCCCGGGCCGTGCTGATCCTTCGGGACGTGCTCGGCTGGCCGGCGAAGGACGTCGCGGAACTCCTCGGGGACTCCGTCAACTCCGTGAACAGCGCACTACAGCGGGCCCGCGCCGGAATGCGGGAGCACCTGCCCGCCGAGCGGCAGGACTGGACCGGCGGTGAGGAGGACGCCGGGACGCGCGAGCTGGTACGCCGCTACACCGACGCCAGCGTGGCCACGGACGTCGACGGGCTCGCCGCACTGCTGCGGGACGACGTCCGCTGCTCGATGCCGCCCACGCCGGGCCTGCACGTCGGCCGCGAAACGGTGGTGAACGGCTGGGTCGAGAGCGGCTTCGAGAGCATGGAGCGCCTGCGCGCCGTCCCCGTCTTCGTGAACCGGCAGCCCGCCGTCGCCTTCTACCTCTGGCGGGAGCGGGAGGGCGCGTACCTGCCGCTGACGATCGACGTCCTGCGCGTCACCGGCGGGGCGATCACCGAGATCTTCACGTTCCACGACGACCGGTTCCCGCGGCTCGGGCTGCCGGAGCGCCTGCCCGCGGACGGTACGGAGTAGTCCCGGCGCGGGCCGGTTGACGATCCCACGGCGGGAGGGCGCCGACGCGACCTCGGTTCTCATTCCGCGTGCGTGGGACCACCCCCGCGTGCGAAGACGTCGTCGCACGCGGGGGGTGGTCCCTCACTCAGCCTCGTTGTGGACCGGTTGGGGGCCCGTCGTTCCCGAGAGCTCGTGGGGTGCCGTGGTGGGCCGCACGAACAGGGTCGCGTCGGCAGGGGACGGCTCCGCGGGGACCGGGGTGTCGAAGATGTCGATGTCCACCTCCTCACCCCCGACCGTCAGCGTGTCCCAGGCGCCGCTGACCACCAGGGACCGTACGGTCTCGCTCCGCAGCTCGCTCAGCCGCTCCAGCAGGGCCGCGTCGTCGGGCATGCCGGGGATTCTCGGGGCCAGGCGGGACCGGATCTGGCGCAGCCGGTCCATCAGGACGTCGATGTCGGCGTTCCTGTCCGCCCCGGCGGCGCCCTCTTCGAGGCCCTGAGCGATCTTGTCCTTGATGGCCCGGGTGACCCCCTGCTCGTCGGCGGCCACCATCGCGTTCCAGGCGCGGCTCTTGTGCCGGTACTGCAGCATCGACATCGCGGCCTCGTGGCGGACGAAGTCGGCGTCGCGGAACGGCCTGCCCCGCCAGTTGCGGTTGAGTGAGCGCGCCAGCGAGATGGCCGAGGCCAGTCCGCTGTTGAGCCCGCGTCCCGGCCAGAAGTGGATGGCGTTGGCCGCGTCTCCGAGGAGGAAGCCGTACGTGCCCGGAGTGGTCGAGGTCGGGAAGAACAGCCGGGAGGTGAAGCGGGGCCGCTGCACCATGTCCAGCCGGAAGCCGGTGACCGCGCTCACGTTGTCCTCGGTGATGCCGAAGAGGGTCAGCCCCTCCTGCACCCGCCTCCACAGCGCCGAGCCCCTGATCAGGGCGGGCAGGAACAGCGTCTGGTGCGTCGAGCAGTGGAAGTCGCCGCTCTCCGTCCGCTCCATCAGACAGGGGTTGGAGGCGATGCACTCCTCGAACACCTGCCGGATGGGGTCGATGCCGATGACCTCCTTGGCCTCGGCGTCGGTGAGGCGCACGTTCAGGAACCCCTCGCCGCGCAGCGAGTTGAGCAGGAAGCGGTTCTGGGCCACGGTCAGCAGGACGATCATGGGGTCGGGCAGGTCGGACTTCACGCGGATGCCGAGCACCACGTCCTGGACGTGGTGGCCGTCCAGCGAGTAGATCGACTTGTCGGCCTGCCCGAACCTGTCGCCGAAGTGTTCGCGGGTCCGGGAACGCCCGCCTTCGCAGATGGCCAGCACGTGGTCCTGCGCGACGCCGTCGCGGTGTTCGGCCGGATCGAAGTTCTCGGGGATCAGCCGGATGCGGTCGGCCTTCTCGTTCACCATGTCGAGGAGCACGTCCTCGACATGGGCGATCCGGATGTTGCGCGGGCTGTAGCCGCGAATCGAGTCGGGGCCCGCCGGCCACATCTCGCTGTAGGAGCCGGTGGTGAACAGCCGCTCCTGGACGTCCTCGGGCAGGTTGAGATACTGGCGGCTCTGTACGGTCACGACCTGCTGGCGCCGGTTGTTGCCCTGGGTCGCGTTCCGCCACACGACCCGCGCCCCGTCCCGGGTCCAGCGGCCGTCGTACATCGTGATGGACACCCGATGTCCCATGAGGTGTTCGAGCAGCAGGGCGAGGCTCAGCCCGACGGGCCCGCCGCCGGAGATCGTGACGTGCAGCACCTGTCCCATCCCGACGCCGGGCACGGCCCTGACGACCGTCGGGAGCATGGAGGCGTCGACGACGGTCTCCAGGTCGTCGAACGTCTCGAAACGGAACGTCTCACCCCCGATGGAGATCGTGTCGCCGGGCTGGAGCACGTGGGAGGTGATCTTCCTGCCGTTGACCAGCGTCCCGTTGCGGCTTCCACGGTCCTGCAGCACGTAGTCCTCACCCTGGGCGCGCACCTCGGCGTGGAAGCGCGAGGCCCGCTCACTGGTGATCACCACGTTGTTGTCGCCCCGGCGGCCGAAGGTCATCGGCTCGTCGCCGATCAGGAACCGCTGTCCGGTGAGAGGACCTTCGTGCCCGACGATCGCATACGGCATGGGGCCGTACTCCCCTCCGTCAAAAATCTCCAGCAGAAACCGGTTTGATCGTTTATCGTGTCACGCTTCGCCACACAGGAAAAGCCACAAAAACCCGACACATCCCACCTACTGCGCCTCCGTGGACTTTGATTCGGACTCCCTGGAATGGATTTTTCGGACGTCGAAAAAATGGCACGGAATTTCAGGACGCGGGTCCCAGGTCCCACACCCGCACGGCCGTGTCCCTGCTGCCGCTGACCGCGACGGCCCGTCCTCCGATCCGCGTGACCGCCACTCCGTAGACGGTGCTGGTGTGCCCGGTGAACGACCCGCCGACGGGACGGCGCGTGGTCAGGTCCCACAGACGGACGGTCCTGTCCCAGCTCCCGGTGACGGCGACGGGACGGCCGCCCACCTGCCCGACCGCCACCGACGTGACGTTGCCCGTGTGGCCGACCATCGGCTGCCCCACGGGCTGGTGCGTGGCCAGGTCCCAGATCCGGACCGTGTCGTCCTCGCTGCTGCTCACCACCACGGGACGGCCGTCGAGCTGGGTGACCGCCACGCCGTACACGTCACCGGTGTGTCCTGTTATCGGCTCGCCGACGGGACGGCGCGTGGTCAGGTCCCAGACCCGGATCGTGTCGTCCACCCCACCGGTCACCGCGACCGGACGTCCGTTCAGCTGCCCGGCGGCGACCGCCCAGACGTCCTCCGTGTGCCCCTTCATCGGCTCACCGACGGGTTGGCGGGTGGTCAGGTCCCACACCCGGACCGTGTCGTCGCCGCTGCCCGTGACGGCCACGGGACGGCCGTCCACCTGGGTGACAGCCACCGCGTAGACGTCCTCGGTGTGCCCCTTCATCGGGTCGCCGACCGGCTGACGCGTCACCAGGTCCCAGACCCGGACCGTGTCGTCCGCACTGCCGGTCACCGCCACCGGACGCCCGTCCACCTGGCCGATCGCGACCGCGCTGACGTCCTCCGTGTGCCCGCGCAGCGGGTCGCCGACCGGCGCGCGCGTCGTCAGGTCCCACACCTGGGCCGTGTCGTCCGCGCTGCCGGTCACCGCGACCGAACGTCCGTCCACCTGCGCGGCGGCGACCGCCCAGATGTCGTCGCTCTGGGTGCCGACCACGCCCGGCACCACCGCCGCCGCCGTCGCCGGGGCCGCGCTCGTCACCGGCTCCCTTGAGAAGGGCCAGAAGATCACCCCGAGCGCGACGACCACGACACCGGCCGCCGCGGTGATCCATCCGGTACGGCCACGCGGAAAGGAGCGCCGTACCGGCCGGTCCCCGGTGGAGATCATGTCCCGCTCGGCCGCCGGGTTCGGCGTCACCGCGTCGGAGACCGCCGACCCGTCCGGGGCGGGAGCGGGGCTCTCGGTGACGGTCTCCAGCTCGTACGGCTCCGCCGGAATGCGGCCGGTCAGCATCGCCAGCACCTCGCCGATCCCGGGGCGGTCCCTGGGGTCCTTGGCCAGGCAGGCGGCCAGCAGCGCGCGCAGCGGCTCGGGCACCCCGTCCAGGTCGGGTTCGCTGTTGAGGATGGTGCCCATGATCGCCGCGGCGTGATCACCGGCGAAGGCCCGGCGGCCGGTCGCCGCGTAGACCATGGTCGCCGCCCAGGCGAACAGGTCGGAGGCCGCGCTGGCGGGCTGGTTGGCCAGTTGCTCCGGCGCCAGGTAGGCGGGGGTGCCGACCAGCGCGGAGACCGTGGTCGCGTCGGTTCCCTCCAGGATGCGGGCGATGCCGAAGTCGATGACGACCGGCCCCTCGGGACCCATGATCACGTTGGTGGGCTTGAAGTCGCGGTGCACGATCCCGGCCCGGTGGATGGCGTCGAGGGCGGTCGCGGTGGCGATCGCCAGCCGTTCCAGACCGCTCCCCGTGCGGGGGCCGTCGGTGGCGACCAGCTCCTGGAGGGAGGGGCCGGGCACGTACTCGCTGACCAGGTAGGGCCGTCCCTCGCTGAACCCGGCCTCAAGGACCGTGGCGGTGCAGAAGGCCGCCACCTGCCGCGCCAGCGCGACCTCGCGCTCGAAGCGCCGCATCTCGGTGGTGTTCTCGACCACGCGCGCGTGCAGGACCTTCACCGCCACCTGCTGTCCGGAGGGGCCCCGGCCCAGGTAGACGGTGCCCTGGCCGCCGCTGCCCAGCACTCCGAGCAGGTCGTGGACGCCGATGCGCCGGGGGTCGGTCGCCTTCAACGGTCCTGCGTCGGGCACCGCTACCGTCCTTTCCCGCCGGATGCCCACGGGCGCCCGACGGAGCCATCCGGCCGCGCAGCCGGGACCCTCACAACGCGTCGATCATGATCTGCGAAAGACACATTTGACCGACAAATCCGACGCGCATGACGACTTTCCTCGGGGCAACAATACGAGCCGGATCACATCCTCGGTACACCACGGCCACACCGGCACGCGATGTATGGACCTCGCGTCATGAGGTTTATTACTTTTTATCCTCCTAAATGGGATTTATCACCAAATCGAATTGAGAGGGGGATTTTGCGGAGACAGCCGGTCAGGAGCCCTGGGAACCGTCCAGCAGAGCCCTGATGTCGTTCTCCCGGTAGCGTCGCTGCCTGCTGGGGGTCCGCACCGAGGGGATGCGGCCGGTCAACGCCCACCGGTTGACGGTCTTGGGGTCCACGCCGAAGATCCGGGCGACCTCGCCGGGCGTGAGAAGCCGTTCGGTCGTTCCGGCCTCGGTGATAAAGGTGCCATCGGGGGCGACGGCCTTGAGGGGGGACATGGGGTTCCTTCAGTAGCGGCTCAGAGGGTTCGGGAGGCCATGGCCTTTTCGTAGGCCGGGTGCCTTTTCGCAAGGCGGGTGCTTTTCGCGAGGCGGGTGCCCGGCCCCGAGCCGGGGAGCAGGTGGCCGGGCACCCTGGAGGAGGACCGGCCTTCCTTATAGGAAGACCGGTGCGCCGGACGGCTCCCTCACGCTCGGCGTGCGTGGGAACCGTCTTGCGAGGGTGTGCGGCCCAGGTCCCTCCCACCTGAGCCGCACGTTCACGAGGTACGGCGAGCGACGGGTGGGATGACGTTCCACCGCCCGCCGTACCGGCTTCTAGGAGCGCAGCAGTCTGCGCAACGCCGTGGACCGGCCCGGCGCGACGGCCTGGCCAGGACACACGGCCTGAACGGCCCGGGAGATCCGGGCGGTTTGGAGGGCATGGGCGGCTCGGGCCTGCAAGGACCGGGCGACCGCGACGGCCTGGATGCTCGGCGGCACCACCGGGGACACCTGGGCGGCCAGCTTGCGGCCCAGTTCCTCAGCCGACCTGGCCCGCACCAGCAGCACGTCCCCGAAGCCCGGCCTGCCGCGCAGGGCACCTCGATAGGCGCTCCACAGGCCGGAATGCGAACTGTGAAAGACCAGCCAGTCCGGGTGAGCCCGCTGCAGACTGTCACAGCTGGGATCCGCGACCCCCGGCATCATGCCGCCCTCCCCGCCGACCGCAACCGTCGTCTCCCGGCCGGTCGCCGCTCCTCAGCGGTCGGCATCCGCAGGGTCAGAAGCGCCTCGGCCTCACGCATCCGCCGCTCCAGACCCTCGGCGGTGGTGTCGCTGACGATCACCGGCTGCGGGGAGGGCCACGAACACAACCCGTAGAACCGGCGCGTCCCCAGGCTGTAGAGCACCGTCCACCCGGCCCACGCCTGGTTGAGGCTCTCGGCCTCCGCACGGGCCGGGCCGTCCCACACCCGCCGATACACCGCCGCCACAGGCCGCCCATCACGATGCCGCCCACCCGGCCGAGATGACCCGATCACGAGGACGCCCCCTCCGCCGGCGCGGCACCTTTCACCCCAGGAACCGGAAGACGGGCCAGGTGCTCGACGATCTGACGGGCCGCCTCCTCCACCTGCGTGACCGGGACCTGATGAGCCCGCTCATCGCGGTACTTCCAGAAGAAGTCCCGCTCCCGAAGGTCGGTCCAGATCACGAACCCCATCGAGGGCACCTCCAGCAACGGAGCCCCGTCGTCACACCGGAACACCACCTCCACCCGCGACCGGCCGAGCAACCCCTGAAGCCGACGCAACTGCGGCGCCTTGGGGTCGTAGAAACCCTCACTGACCTTCCGACGCAGAGCGTCGGCCATGGGCGTACCGATGGGAAACACGATTCGGCTCCTTCACGGGATGAAGTGAACGGCCTCGGGGTCGCTTCCGGCCCGGTCCGTTGCGCGATCTTCGGCGTCGATGCCGGTCACCAGGGGAAACCTCTGGTGGCCAGCGGTGGGACGTGGCCGATCATCACCAGCAACCATGTGTCATGAACATGTCGCGAAGGGTGACATTCATCGGTACTTGATGTCCGGAGCGGACATCGCCGTGGACCCCGTCATGGCATGTCAGTACCCAAGGGCGACATCTGCTGCGAAGTCCCTCCGCGCTGCGAGACAGCGTTTTACGCTGCCAGCGACCGCACCCGCACGAGGAGGAAACCCCGTGCACCATGCCGAAGAAACACTCCTGAAGCAGCTCGTGCGCGCGCGTGGACTATTACTTCCGCGCACGTTCCTCACCGCCTACAGCCGATGCGCCGCCGGACTTGGTCTACGCGGCCTGACCCTCGACGAACGCCAATACCGGCGCTGGCTGGCAGGCAACGTCAAAGGGCTACCGCTGCCGGATGCCTGCCGCGTCCTGGAGGAAATGTTCGACCGGTCGGCGCAGGAACTGTTCACGATGGTTCCCACCCTGGTGGCAGACCCCGCATCACCGGGCGAGGTGATCGACCTGTCACCCACCCGCAGCGTCGTATGGACGACGCCCGACCTTCCCACCTCTGGTGCAGGCTCAAAACCTGCGCCCTCTCTGCGTGAGTTGATGATGGCTGCTGCCGAAGATTCCCGACATTCCGCCCGAGCAGCGGACGCCGCGATCGGACCCTCAACCCTTGAAACACTGCAAGACGATGTGGTTCGTGCAGCACGCACGTTCCACACCCGACCGCCGATCGTGACGTTTCCCGAAATCAAAGACCTACGCGACCAAGTGGAGCACAAGCTTGGACAGACCCGGCAACCCGGGCAGATCACCGAACTGACCTACCTGAACGGGCTGCTGTGCCTGTTGCTGGCCGAAACCTGCATGGACTTGGGCGAGCATGGATTCGCTCGTGATCACGCGCGCGCCGCGTGGGCACACGCCAACAGCATCGGCAACACCGGTCTGGCCGTATGGGCACGCGGTGTGCAGGCGACGGCGGCCTATTGGGGCGATTCTCCCCAAGAGGCGATCACCGCAGTCAAACGCGGCCGGGAGCACAAACCCACCGGCCTGGCAGCCGCGCGACTGCACAGCATCACCGCCCGCGCGTGGTCGCACCTAGGCAATCCCGACGAAACGCTACGGGCCGTCCGCGACGCGCAGGAGGCACGGACAACCGACTCAGACACCCATGACGACCTGGCTGTCATCGGCGGCCTGTTCGACTGGGGACCTGCACGAGAGGAGCGTTGCGCCTCAACCGCGTTCTTGGAACTGCTGCAACGCCGCCACGACAGCCTGGAGCCGGCGACGCTACGCCGCTTTGTGAATCTGGTGCTGGAGCACGCCGAACGAGCGCTGAACCTGGAGCTCGCCACTCCAGCCGACAAACGCTCTCCGATCCTGAGAGCGACCATCCTGCTGGACATGGCCGCCGCCCGAGTACTGCTCGGCGATGTGAACGGGGCCCACGAAACGGTCCAGCCCATGCTGGGCCTGTCTCCGGATCTGCGCACCTTCTCCGTGCGCTACCGGCTGCGCTCCCTACGGGCACCGCTCAACCAACTCCGCACGCGGGCGGCTCAGGAACTGGTCGAGACGGTCACCGCGTTCGGTGAGGCTTCGACCGCTAAGCACCTGCCGCCTGTTCCTGGTTCTTGACCACTGTCCGGTTGTCCCAGGCGGTGAGGATCGCCGTTTCCCGTTCCACGGAGATGCCCAGCTCCGCAGAGCGAGCGGAAGAGACCGTGACCCCGGCCTGGAGCCACCGCCAGGTATCGGTCACGGTCTCCTCGATCGAACGGCACGTCAGACCTGCGGCGTGAGCGCGGGAGGCATCCACCCTCCAAGCGCCCTCGTGCTCGCGCCAGATCGGCAACTCCGTCCACTCACGCACGCCGTACCGCCGGAGAAAGCTGCTATCCACCCACACCAGTTCAGCGGTGCTGCTGGTCGCTTCACGGCAGGCGGTGAGGAACTCACCGAACGTCGCATGCCCGATCGGCGCGGCCACGTTGTAAGGACCCGACAGACGCCGCTCAGCGCACTCCAACGCGAAGGCGGCGACGTCTCGTACGTCAATCGGCTGGATCTTCCACGTGGCCGTGCCCGGGGCCAGCACCCGGCCCCCTGCGCGGATCCGCGACAGCCACCACGGCAGACGACCCACATACTCATGCGGGCCGAGAATGACACTCGGCCGCAAGACAGTGGCGCGCTCACCGAAAACAGCGGTGACAGCCTGCTCGCAACCGACCTTCTCGCGCCCGTAGGCGTCGGGCCCGCTCTCCCCCTCCGGGCCCTCGGGGGTGTACTCCCGCAGCGGCGAGGCGTCCGTCAGCGGAGTGGTGGGCCAGCCCTTGTAGACGTTCACGGTGGAGACGAACACGTACCAGCCGACGACATCGGCCAGAGCGCGGGTGGTGTCCTCCACCATGGTCGGGGTCATGCCGCTGGGGTCGATCACCGCGTCCCACGGACCCGCGTCAGCGAGCGCCATCAGGTCCTGAGGGTTGGTCCGGTCTCCGCGAATCATGGTGGCGCCGGACACGTCATCACCGGAACGGCCACGGTTGAACGTGGTCACCTCATGACCACGCCGCAGGGCCTGCTCCACGAGCACACGCCCCAGGAACTTCGTTCCGCCGAGGATAAGGAGCCGCATGGTCTCGATCCTGGACCAGGAAACCCGATCCACACAGGTGCTTCCCGGGAGCAATACGTAACCGTCGAGGAAACCAGGAGAGCCCTCCAGAGGCTATCGCTCGCGGCCTTCCCCACAGCCCGCGACCCTCGTCTCCTCGACCGTTAACCCGGCTGCCCAGACGTACCGTGAAAAGTGATCTTTCTTGTCACATGGCACAGTGGGGTCACCAGGTACATCCCCGCGAGGCGCGGATCACACTATGGCCGCCATCGGTACGAGGAGGGGACTATTCTCGAACCAAGTCAGATCTCAAAAATGATCAACGCTCTGACCTGCACCGTTGCACTACCGCCGGATTGCTGCAGAAATCGCGCATCCCACTTCCACAGCGTCCGGCCCGACCTGGGACTTTACCCTCGGGTCACTCATCACCCTGAAGGGTTCGCAACTCGAACTGCTCGTCCGTGACCGGCAGGAACGCTGGTCGCTCATCACCCTGAAGGGTTCGCAACACCTTGGCGACGTCGAACTTCAGCGAGAGGGCGTCACTCATCACTCTGAAAGGTCCACAACTCCCCACCTTGTGGACGGTCACCAGCCGGGGTCGAAGAAGGGGGTGGTGGATTCTCTCCAGGCCAGGGTGTACAGGAGGAAGGCGTTCAGGGCCATCGCCAGGATGGTCACCGGTACGGCGGGGCCGACGTCCGGTGGGTCGGGGAACCCTCCAGGGGGCCGTCAATCAGGGTCGCCGGCCGGTACGACATACGTGGTGTGTGTGGCCTCCAGCCATTCTCTGTCGATGCGGTGGCCGACCATTCGGCCGATCGCGGTCAGGGCGGATGTGAGGCTTTCACCGGGTTCGACGGCGGGTTCTCCTGGGATGTCGTCGTCGATGTTGAAACGGAGGCCGTGCAAGTACGGGTCGAGGGCGTTCGGATCGGCACCGGACCGTTCGCCGGTGTCGAAGATGTCAATGACCGTGATCAGCTTCCCGTCTTCGGCGAATTTCAATGTGTTCTCACCATGGAAATCCCAGCTGACGGCCAGAGCGCGCCCACCACACCGTGACAACGCGAGCAGCGCTTCATCCTCCGTGGAACGATGGTCGCCGACGATCAGAGTCCAGTCACCGATCGGCCCGACCAGCAGACCGGCGGCCTCCTCGTCGCCTCCGTCGGATCCCGGACCCCATCCGAGGAAACCGTCCCGCGTCCCCGAGGCCGGATCGCCGTTCAAAATGACGACCGCTTCCTCGACAGGGATGGACTCCACCCAGACGGCGTGGAACTGCTGCATCGAAACGTCACTGGGATCGTACGAGCGGAGCAATTGATACAGGTCGTCTGCCGTCACGGATTCAGCCTCCTCCGCGAATCATTCTGCCCGGCCTTTCAGGGCCGTACGGCCCGCGTACGGCGCACCCGGCCGAACACGTGAGGCCTTCCCGGAACTCCAGCCCGACCGCCGACGACTCCTGAGGTAAAGACAGGAGGGCCGAGCATGGGCGGACGGGTGTGGGTGACGGCCGGGTGGGCGTTCTACGTCGTGGTGGTCATGGTGGCGATGTCGTACGCCATCGGGGCCGTGGCGCGGGCCGGGTTGCTCGTGGTGGCGGCGGCGCCGTTGGGGGTGGTGCTCGTCCTGGCGCTGTGCCGGTTGCCCGGCAGGACCGAACTGGCGGCCTGGAGCGCCGTCACCGTGGGGATTCTCGCGCCGACCTACCTGGCCGGCGGCGGGGTGGAGTACGCGGCGTCCGGGGTGGTGGTGGCGCTGGCCCTGCTGGGGGTGTTCCGGTCGCCGTGGTTCCTGGTGGCCGCCTGGGTGCTGCACCCGGTGTGGGACGTCGTGGTGCCCCGTCATCTTGAGCCGCCGCTGACCGACCTTCCGACGGCCTGCGTGCTGTACGACCTGCTGGTCGCCGGTTACCTGGCCTACCGCGCCCGCCGTGGCGGTTTCGCGAAGGGCGCCAGGTCACCCGAGGAGGCGGGAACCCGGGGCTGAGGCCGTCGCGTTCTCCAAGAGTCGTCTCTTCGAGGAAGCGGACTGTGACCGGAGGAAGCTTGGCGCTCAGGGCACGTTATCTCCTGAACGCGGCCCTCGCCGTGGTCGTCCTGGTGCTGACCATCTGTATCGACGGGATAGGGCTGACCGCCCTGTTCTGCGTGATCGCCGTGCTGTTCTTCCTGGTCTGCGCGTTCAGGGCGTAGCCGGGAGGAGCTTTCCCCGTGCCCTCCGACGGTGCACGGGGCCTCCGAAGTCGTCCTGGATCGTACGGCCGGCCACCCCACCCCCGCCGGGCCGTACGGGTGAGGACGTTACAAGGCCCGCAGGCCGCTGATCACCTCTCGCAGCAGCCCCTCCGCGGGAGAGGTGTTGGCGGGAAGCGGGGAACGCACGAGGATCAACCCCTGGTCGAGCAGGTCGCCGAGGAGGACCTTGATCACGCCGATCGGCAGGCCCGACTCCGAGGCGACCTCGACGATGGGCCTGGTGCGCTTCATCAGGCCGAGTAACCGCCGGTGCTCCGAGCCCAGGTGTGAGCCCGCGGAGATCACCGAGCCGTTGGCGACCACCATGGACAGCAGGTCGAACGCGGACGAGGACGTCGAGGTCGCGGTCCTGCCGCCGGTCAGCGCGTAGGGACGGACGACGGGCCCGGCCTCCTCGTCGACCCACTCGACGTCGTCGCTCATTGGCCCGCCACCCGAGGTGCGGTGGCCAGATGCTGGCCGACGCGGGTCACGAGGCGGGCCATCTCGTAGGCGATGAGGCCCACGTCCGCGGCGCCGCTGGTCATGACGGCGAGGCAGCTGCCCTGGCCCGCCGAGGTGACGAAGAGGAACGCCGAGTCCATCTCCACCATGGTCTGCCGTACGGCGCCGCCGCCGAACTGCATGCTCGTCCCCTTGGCGAGGCTCTGGAAGCCGGAGGCGACGGCCGAGAGGTGGTCGGCGTCCTCCTTGCTCAGACCTCGGGAGGAGGCCATCATCAACCCGTCGTTCGACAGGATCAGCGCGTGGGAGACGTCCGCCACACTTGTGACGAAGTCATCCAGAAGCCAATAAAGCTCACCCGGCACGTGCTCAAACCCCTTCCCCTGTGACGATCACACTCGGTGTGATCCTCGGTCCACTACCCCAGCTCTTCATTCGGCACCGCCGTCCTCGCTCTCGGCGCGTCCGCGCCGCCATCCCGACTGGAAGGAGTTCAGCAGCGCCCGAGCCTCCTCGGGCGAGCGCTCGGTGGCGCCTGAGATCTGGTCGTTCTCCTGGCGCTGGTCGTCCTGGCGCAGGCCCGGTGAGAGGTTCGCCTGACGGACCCTGCGGGGCAGTCCGGAGCCGCGCCGTACCGACGACTTCCACAGGTCCGCGGGGACCGGCAGCACCGGTTCGGTGAACCGGGGCTCGGCGGACACCGGGGGCAGCGCGGCGACCGGCGGCATGTGCTCGGCCCTGAGCGGCACGACCGGCTCGACGGGCTCCGGGTCTCCCAGGAGGTGTTCGGGAAGCAGGATGACCACCCCGGTCCCGCCGTACGGCGAGGGCCGCAGCGTCACGTTGACCCCGTAGCGGGCGGCGAGCAGGCCGACGACCGCGAAGCCGAGGCGGTCGGTCTCCGACGGGTCGAACTCGGGCGGGCTGGCCAGGCGCTCGTTGATCGAGGCCCGCTTCTCGGCGGTCATGCCCAGGCCCCGGTCCTCGATCTCGATCGCGAACCCGCGGCCGACCAGCTCGCCGCGGATCGACACCTCCCCTCCGGGAGGGGAGAAGACGGTGGCGTTCTCGATGATCTCGGCGAACAGGTGCATCATGTCCGCGACCGCGCTGCCGATCAGGGTGGTGCCCGACATGGGGTAGACCCGCACCCGGGCGTAGTCCTCGACCTGGGCGGCGGCGCCGCGCAGCACGTCCTCCATCAGGACGGAGGAGCGCCACTTACGGCCGGAGGCCCCACCGGACAGGATGACCAGGCCCTCGGCGTGGCGGCGCATGCGGGTGGTCAGGTGGTCGAGCAGGAAGAGGTTCTCCAGGGCGGCGGGGTCCTCGGCCTGCTTCTGCATCCCGTCGAGCAGCTTGAGCTGACGCTGCAGCAGGGACTGGCTGCGCCTGGCGAGGTTGCGGAAGGACTGGGCGACGCCCTCGCGCAGCTTGGCCTGGTCGACGGCGGACTGCATGGCGCGCTGCTGGACGCTGTCGAAGGCGGCGGCCACGTCGTGGACCTCCGCCGTGCTGCCCAGCGGTTCGAGCGGTGGCGCCTCGACACCGACGTCCACCGGCTCGCCCCTGCGAAGCTTCTCCATGACGCGGGGCAGGCGGACCTCGGCCACCTCCATGGCGGCCCTGCGCACCCCGGCGAGCTCGCGGGTGAGCCCGCTGCCGACCCGGTAGGAGACCAGCAGCGAGGCGACGACGGCGACGAGGCCGAGCGCGCCCGCGACTCCCGCCCTGGTGAACGTCGTCGCGGCGGACGGAGCCGCCCGGTCGGCCAGGGAGAGGGTGACGGCGGTCAGCGCCCGCTCGTAGACGGCCTCCAGGTCGTCACCCGCCGAGCGCCACTCGGTGGCGGGGATGAGCTCCCCCTCCTGGATGGTCTCCTCGAAGCCGGTGTACCGGGTGTAGATCGTCGAGGTCATCATCCCGGCGAACGGCAGGCGCAGCCTCGGCTCCAGGTCGGGCAGGGCCTGTTCGAGCAGGAAGACCCGGTTGGTGGCCAGCTGGTTGAACAGCTGCAGCTCACTCGGCGACATCGAACGGCCCAGGCCCAGCACCCCGGCGGCCAGCGCCCGCTCGCGGCTCATCAGGTCCTTGGCGTAGCTGACCATGCCGAGGCTTCGTGACTGCTGGAAGAGCGGCAGGTCGTTGTTGAGGCTCATGATGCTCGACAGCCGGTTCAGCGCGTCGGGCACCAGGGAGAAGTCCCTGGAGAGCCCGACGAGGCCGATCCTGCCGCCGTCCACCTTGACGCGGGTCCCGTCGAGGGCGTTGATCCGGGTCATCACCTCGTTGAACCGGATGCGCATGTCGGGGGTCATCGCGGCCTTGGCCGACTCGGTGTTCGTCCGCTCGCGGAAGCGCTGGCGTGCCTGGTTGGTGATGTTCCGCTGTACGGCCAGGGCCGACCTGGCCGAGTCCGTGCGGGAGGCGAGGTACTCGGCCGAGAGCAGGTGTTCGTGCTGCAGGGCGTTGTTCAGCTCGTCACCGGGTTTGCCGACCGTGTCGTACAGGGTGGAGACCGTGAGCAGGCTCATCGAGTCGCCGACCGTCACGGTGGCCGCGAAACCCCACAGGGCGAGCAGCGAGATGATCGGGATCGCCAGGAGTGCCGAGATCTTGAACCTGATGGGTCTGCTCGATGCCATGTCACCTCATCGGTTCGGTCCCGGAGCGCCGAAGTGGGGGACTCCGGACGACCTCTAGATCGCCGACGAGGATAGCACTGACAAGCCTGTGTATTCGTATCCTATTTGTGACATGTCATGAATTAGTAAAGCAAAGTGACAAGTCAGCCGAGAGCGGCCTGGGACGCGCGAGCGGTCCTCCCGGCCCGGCTCAGGTGCGCCAGCCGTACGGCGAGCACCGCGACCAGGGCGATCTCGGCGGCGAGCAGCACCCGCTCGGCCAGTCCGATGAAGACGCGGTCGCCGGGAAGCGCCACGTAGGTGACCGCGACCAGCCCGAAACCGCAGGCCAGCGCCAGCCACTCGATCGGCCTGGCCACCGCCCTCCACCGCTCGTCCTCCCCGAGGCGCGTGACCATCAGCGCGCCCGCGACGGGCAGCGCGACGAACGCCACGGCCGAGGCGTAACCGTGCACCTGGTCCCGCATCCAGTCGTCCAGGGCGCCCACCGAGCCGGGGACGCCCGCGGGCACGAACGCCATGACGGTCAGGGCGCCGCTCCACACCGCGAGCAGGCGTTCGACCGCCGTCCCCAGCGGGGCCCTGGCCGCCCGCAGTCCCGCGACCAGCGCGAGGGAGGCGACCGCCAGGGAGATCATGGCCAGCTCGGTCGTCCCGTTGCCCTCGACCGCGGCGTACTCGCCGATCGTCAGGGCGAGCGGGTCGGAGTGGGTGGTCGCCACGACCTGTCCCACGACCATGGACCCGACGGCCACCGCGATTCCGGCGCAGGCGACCAGCGGGTAGAGCCTTCTCAACGCGAGCATGCCCCAAGACTGTCCCGGGAGGGGTCCCTGACACATCCGGCGCCACCCCTGATCCGACCCTGAGCCGCCCCTGATCCCGGCCCGTTGTGCACAGGCTGTGGACAACCATTCCGCACATCCTGTGGAAACCCCGCACCAGCTGGGGGAGTTCATCCACAGGCCTGTGGACGGAAGGGGCCGTCCCGTGCCGCTGTGGGCGGAGACGGGACGGCCCGCGCCCTGGTCTACAGCCCGGACGGGTCCCGGCCGACGCTGATCTCCTCCGCGATCCTGCGGATGCCGTGGTCGTCCATCCCCGGCACCCCGGCGAGCCTGCCGCGCAGGACGGCGATCACCCGGGAGACGTCGGCTCCCGCGTACCGGACCGCCACCTCGTGGACGGTTCCGAAGAGCGCGCGGTTCGCCTCGTGCTCACCGTTCGCCCGCCTCAGAGAACTCTCCGCCATCTCCGCATCCCCCTGTTGAGCCGATCGGTCGGGGGAAACGGTACGACGGACGGCACCGGGGCGGGGACGGACCCGGCTGGATTCTCCTTCTGTTCCCCCACTCCTTCCAGCGCCTCCGCCCGGGCCGGCCGTACCGCACGGCGGGCGTGTCGCCGGACCGGCGAGGAGGTTCAGCCCCGGTCGGCGAGCACCGCGGAGCAGATCTCCATGAGCCGCTTGACCTGCTCGGAGTCGACCCGGTCGAACAGCACGCGCCGTACGGCCTCGACGTGGCCGGGGGCGGCGGCGGTGAGCGCGGTGAACCCCTCGTCGGTGAGCTCGGCCCAGCTGACGCGGCGGTCGGCGGCGCAGGGCACGCGCCGTACCCAACCCCTCTCCTCAAGACGGGACACCGCGTGTGAGAGCCTGCTCTGCGAGGAGTTGAGCTCGGTGGCCAGATCGCTCATCCGCATCCTGCGATCCTTCGCCTCGGACAACTTCACCAGGATGATGTAGTAGGTGTGCGGCATACTCGAGTCGCGTTGCAGCTGGCGGTCCAGTTCCTCGTGGATGAACTGTGAGGCCCCCATGAAAGCGCGCCACGCGCGTTGCTCTTCGTCGTCAAGCCATCTGGTCACGAGGCCCACTTTACTTGAACTTTCAAGCATATGGGGATAGTGTACTTGAGAGTTAAAGTTTTTCGGGGAGGAAACATGCCGGTCCAGCGGCTCAACCACGCCGTCCTGTTCGTTCGCGACGTCGAGCGCAGCGTCGCCTTCTACCGGGAGGCCCTCGACTTCCGGGTCGTCATGGGCGGCCAGGGCTCGGCGTTCCTGCAGGCCCCCGGATCGAGCAACGACCACGACCTCGGCCTGTTCGAGATCGGCGCCCAGGCGGGCCCCTCCGGCGCCGGGCGGACGACCGTCGGGCTCTACCACCTCGCCTGGGAGGTCGACACCCTCCAGGAGCTTGAGCGCATCGCGGTCAAGCTCACCGAGATGAACTCCCTCGTGGGCGCCTCCGACCACTCGACCACCAAGGCCCTGTACGCCAAGGACCCCGACGGGATCGAGTTCGAGGTGTCCTGGCTCGTGCCCGCCGACCTGATCACCGAGGAGACGATGCAGGGCCGCAGCCACATCAGGCCCCTCGACCTCGCCAAGGAGAAGGAGCGCTACGGCGCGCAGACCCGGGGCGGCCTCGGGGTCTCCATCCACGTCTGAGGCGCGGCCCCTCAGGAAGTCCGGCCGCCTCCGGGGACCGACCGGCCGGAAGACCAGGCGCCCCTCAGAGGGCCCAGCCGTCCCCGGGGACCCGGCCGACGTCCGGGGCCGGGTTCCGGCGCTGCCGGCATGCCCCGGCCCGTCAGGGAACCCGGCACGGAAAGCGGGGTGACGGCGCGCCCGGCACCCGTCTCTCAGGCCGTCTGCCGCCGGGGGACCTCGGCCCCCTGGGACTCCAGAAGAGTGGCGAGGCTGACGCTGTCCACCACGGCCCCGATGGAGGCCTCGACGTCCAGCCAGACGGCGCGCAGCGGCACCGCCTCGCCGAAGTAGACGATGTCGGCCGTCGAGAAGCCCCGAACCGAGGTGAAGCCGCCGCCGACAGCCCGCAGGATGTCGCCGACGAAGACGGTCTCCGCCCTCCTGGCCAGCGTGAACCCCCCCTCGTTGCCCCGCTGGGCGAAGACGAGGTTGGCCCGCCGCAGGTCGGTCAGGATGCCCCTCAGGAAGCTCGGCGGGATCTTCTGAGCCCGGGCCAGCGTCTCCGCGGTGACCGAGGTCGGGTCATGGGCCGCGATCACCAGCATCGCGCGTATGGCGTAGTCACTGCGGGCCGTGACGTGCATCCGAAGATCCTCCCGATGACGTGAACCGATGATCGGCGACCTCTGGGTGGGGCTCAATAAATCTACTATCTCTATGGGTTAACCATGAATTATCGCCACAGTCAGAAATGGAGATCATCACTGGGAAAACCCGTAGATCACGGACACTTCGCCACGCACAATGAACCGCATGACAGGGGAACGACTGGTGACGGCCGCGGCGACCGGGGACGCCGCGACGGTCGGGCGGCTGCTCGACGACGGCCTGGCCCCGGATACCCCCGATCCGTACGGCTCGACGGCCCTCTACCGCGCCGCCGTACACGGGGAGGCGGACATCGCGCGGCGGCTCCTGGCGGCCGGTGCCGACCCCGGCCTTGAGAGCGGGGGCGAGCACGAGGGACTCCCGCTGTGCGCCGCCGCGTCCTGGGGACACGCCGAGACGGTGACCGCGCTGCTCGACGGCGGCGCCGACCCCGACCGGCGGGAACACGCCGAGGAGAACGCGATGACGGCCCTGCACTGGGCCGTGGCCGGTGGGCACCTGGCCGTCGTCGAGGCCCTGCTCGCCCGGGGCGCCGACCCCGGCGTCCGCGACTCCGCGGGCGGCACCGCCCTCTGCCGTGCCGTGACGTACGGCGCGGCGGCCGTCGTCAGGGCGCTGCTCGACGGCGGCGCCGATCCGGAGCTGCCCGACGGCCAGGGGCGGCGCCCGGTCGAACTCGCCGAACTGCGCGCCGGGCACGACGTCGAGGCCGAGGCCCTCGCGCGGGCCACGGAACACGCCCCTCCCGGGGCGCGGATCACCGTCCGCCGGGAGGAGGCCGAGGGAGGGGACGCGCTGCTCGTGGTCGAGGTGCGCGACGCCACCGGCGCCCCGCGCTCGGAGTCACGCACGGGCACCGGCCAGGCCGAGATCCTCGACCTCCTGCGAACCCGTACGGCCTCCTGACCCGCCGGGCCGTACGGGCTCATCCCGCGGTCACGACCGCCGCGTCGGGTCGCCTTGCGTCCGGTCGCTTCCGCCCTGCGAGGAGACCGGCAGATCTAGGGGCATTCGCCGCCCCACCGCTGGTCGGACAGGATTTGGTAGAGGGATGAGCGCAAATACACCCACGACCCCTGGTTGAGGGTCGTCCCCACGTTGAAGTGCAGGCACTTGGTCTTCCCCGCGTGTTCGAAGTAGTAGTGGTCGAGTCCGCGCTTCGCGTTTCCGTTGTTGACGACGTAGTAGGACGTGTTCGCTTTCAATCCGTAGTGGCTCAGCGTGCCGTAGGACGAGTCGACCATGTCGTTGTCCGCCAGGCTGCCCTCATAGAGGCAGACCTGCCCGGAAAGGCATCGGGCCAGGTTGTCTCCGGCCAATGCGGTGCCCTGCGTGACCGTGAGCGCGAGTATTCCCGCCACGAGGGTGACGAACGCGACGCGGAAAGGTCCGGCACCGAAGGACCTGCGCCCCGACCGGATTCCGGATTCGACGTTCACCGCCGCGGCGCCCGTCGTCGGCGCGTCCACGATGGTTGGTTTTCTCATCATGATGTCTCCTGTCGGTCGCCTGAAAAGGCCGGCCCGCCGGACGGATAACGGCAGGCAGGGGCCAGTGTCAGCGGCCGACGGATTGTCTGGAACCCCTATTCGCCACCTGGACAAAATCAATCGCGGTACTGACGGGCGCGGACGCGGCTCATTCCACCGGGCCCAGGATCGTCACCCGGTTCCGGTCTGGACGGGGCACGCGCGTCGACGGCCGTCACCTGGTGTGAGGGCCGAAGGAGTCACCGGCCTTCGGTCAGGGTCTCCGCGGCCTGGACCGTGTGAGCCAGCAGGAGGGCGGTGGTCACCGGTCCCACGCCTCCCGGCACGGGTGTCAGCGCCGAGGCCCTGGCCGCCACGGCGGGATCGACGTCACCCGCGAGGCCTCCGTCCTCGGTCTGGTTCGTGCCCACGTCCACGACCACCGCGCCGGGCCGTACGTGGTCCGGGGTGACGAGCCCGATCCGGCCGACGGCCGCGACCAGGACGTCGGCCGCCGAGGTGACCGCGGCCAGGTCGGCGGTCCGCGAGTGGCACACGGTCACCGTGGCGTCGCGGTCGAGCAGCAGGTGGGCGGCGGGTTTGCCGACCACCGTCGAGCGGCCGACCACGACCGCGTGCCTGCCCGCGAGCGGGACGCCGTGGTGGTCGAGGAGCCTGACCACCGCCTCGGCGGTAGCGGGCGCGAAGGCGGGCAGTCCTGCGGCCAGGCGGCCGAGGGAGAGCGGGTTGGCGCCGTCGACGTCCTTGGCGGGGACGATGGCCGAGGCCAGGTCCTCCAGTTTCGTCCCCTTCGGCAGCGGGGTCTGCAGGATGATCCCGCTCACCCACTCGTCGGCGCTCAGCGCCTCAAGGCGGTCACGGATCTCACCTGCCTCTGCCCCGGGACCGAGATCGGCGACCTCGCACTCGATGCCCACCTTGCGCGCGGCGTTCACGATGGAGCGCACGTACCAGGCGCTGGCCTCGTCGTCGGTGGCCGTGACGACGGCCAGGCGCGCCGGGCGTCCCCGGGCGGCGAGGGCCGCCGCCCGCTCCGTCGCGTCGGTCCGGATGGCCGTGGCGAGCCCCCGCCCGGACAACTCCCGTGCCGCGCCCGCCGAACCCGCCGAGCTCTCCGCATTCGTCACGTTCTCGACACTCCCCCTGCTCCCGGCGTCCGTCACGTTCTCCGTGCCCCCCGTGCCCGCTGAGCCCTCGGTGCTCAACGGCTGATCTCCTCGCGGACGGTCGCGGTCACCCGGTCGGCGTCGGCGGCCAGGTCGTCGACCCCGGCGATCCTTCCGGCCAGTTCGGCGCGGACCGCCTCGTCCCGGATGCCCCCGAGGTTGATCTCGACGTTGACCCTGGCCGTGGTCGCGGCGGCCCTGGCGGCCTCGGCGGCGGCTGCCACGTCGGTGACGACGTTGCGGTTGCCGACGGGCAGCAGCTCCCCGGCCAGTTCGACCAGGCGGCGCGCGACGTCCACGGTCTCGGCGGGCGGCCCGGCCGCGGCGGCCAGCGCTCCGGCGATCGCCGCCGAGCGGGCCGTACGCTCCTGGTCGGTCTCCTTCGGCAGCCGGTAGGCGTCGGTGACCGCGGTGAACGCCGCCGCGTCCTCCTCGGCGAGTTCGAGCGCGCGTTCCCGCAGCGTGTCGGCCTCCGCCAGGATCCGCCCGATCAGCCGCTCGTGCCCGGCCTGCTTGGGGCCGTCGCTGTAGCGGGCGACCATGCCCAGCAGCGCGGCGGCCTGCGCGGCGTGCAGGGCCGCGCTCGCTCCCCCGCCCGGGGCGGGTACCCGAGCCGCCAGGCTCCGCAGAAAGTCACCGATCGTCTGGTCTCGCATCCGCGCCTCCCCGAGTCATCCGTGCCTCCCCGAGTGACCGGGCGGGTGCGCCCCCGTCCCCGTGGATCACGTAACGGGCTGACACGTTACCGGGACCGTACCGCCCCGACCGAGGACGGGGTGGTGGCACGCGGGCCGCCGCGGGAGACCGCGACGCCCGCCAGGCACAGCAGGCCGCCGGCCAGGGTCAGCCAGCCGGGCACCTCGCCGAGCACCGCCCAGGCCATCAGGACGACCAGGGCGGGGACGACGTAGGTGGTCGCGCCCATCTTCCCGGCGGTGGTGCGGGCCAGCGCGTAGGCCCAGGTGGTGAAGGCCAGGGCCGTCGGGAAGACGCCCAGGTAGACGACGTTCAGCGTGGCGGCCGGTGGGGCGGCGGCGACCTGCTCGACCAGCTGCCCGGCGAACGGCAGGCAGACCACGGTGCCGACGAGACAGCCGAAGGTGGTGACCTGGATGGCGGAGCCGTGCCTGAGGGCGGGCTTCTGGCAGACCACCCCGGCGGCGTACGTCACGGCGGCGAGCAGGCACAGCAGGACGCCCAGGATCGAGGCGCGGCCCGCGCCCGACATGGAGACCCCGACCACGGCGGCCCCCGCGAACGAGACCGCCATCCCGGCCAGCAGGCGGCGCGGGAAGCCCTCCCGAAGCATCCAGCCGCCGAGGAGCGCGATCAGGATGGGGCCGATGTTGACGAGCATGGCCGCGGTCCCGGCGTCCACCTCGTGCTCGCCCCAGTTCAGGGCGACCATGTAGAGGCCGAACCACAGCACGCCGGAGCCCAGGATGCCGGGCCAGGCGCCCCGGGACGGCAGTCCCCCGCCGCGTGCCAGCCAGATGACGAGGAGTACGGCCGAGCCCGCGAGCAGGCGGCCGAGGGCGAGGGCTCCGGGGCCGAAGTACTGGGCGGCGTCGCGGATGGCGACGAACGCGGAGGCCCACAGCAGTACGGTGACCCCCGCCGCGGCCAGTGCCCGGCGGTCGATCCGGCTGTCCGGTGTAGTGGCCTGCCCCATACCCGAACCAGCGGTTTGTTCCATACCCGAACCCTAGGATGCGGACATTTCACTCCACATCTAAATTTCCCTGCTTAAAGTCTGGCGAACCAGTCGCGTACCGCGTCGACGCCGCCCGTTCCGAGGGCGACCATCAGCGCGACGCGCGCCTTGGCCGGGCTGAGGCCGTACGCGCCGACCGCGCCCACCTTGGCGGCCAGGACGGCGCCCAGGCCCAGTTCGTCGAGGGGCGCCCTGCGGGTGCGGGCGCGGGAGGCGACGACCACCGGGATGCCCCATCCGGTCAGCTCGTCGATCGCGGTGAGCAGGCCGACCGGCACGTTCCCCGCGCCGGTCCCCTCGATCACGATGCCCCTGACGCCCGCGTCCACGAGGGCGGTGAGCGCCGCGGTGTCCATGCCCGGATAGGTCTTGACCAGGGCGACGTCCGTCTCGGGGTCGCCCGCGACCGTCGGCGGCCTGCCCGGCGGGAGCGTGGAGATCACGGCCCGTCCCCCGTGCACGTGACCGAGCACCGGGGCGGGGGCGGAGGACATGGCGCACACGCCCGTCGCGTCGGTCATGGTGACCCAGCGGGCGGCGTGCAGTTCGTCGTTGACGCACACGACGGCGCCCACGCCGCACAGCGCCGGGTCCGCCGCGGCGGCCAGGGAGGAGGCCAGGTTGCGCGGGCCGTCCGGCGACAGGGCGTCGAAGGGTCGCGTCGCGCCGGTCAGGACGATCGCGCCGTGGTGCGCGGCCCGCCCGGCGAGCAGGTCGGTGAGGAAGGCCGTCTCCTCGACGGTGTCGAGACCGTGGGTGATCACGACGCCGTCGAAGCCCCGGTCGAGAACGGCCTCCCGGGCCTTGCGGGCCAGCAGCAGCATGGTCGAGGGGGACATGTCCCAGCTCGGTTCCGCCTGGACGTCCTCGGCCACCACCTCGGCCGTGAGCGTGCCGGGAGGCAGTGTTTCGAGGAGCCGCGCGCCCGAGGCCACCCCTGGGCTGCGGGGATCGGTCGAGTAGGCGATGGTGTCGCCGGTCGCCAGCAGCAGCACACGCCCCACCGCACGGTCCCTTCGGTTCTCCGAACTGTTCACAGCCTTTATAGCCCATGGATAACCCCATATGGGGTTATCCATGGGGTCATTCGGTTTCTACCAGGCGACCGGCAGCCGGTGCACGCCGTAGATGGCCATGTCGGAGCGCATCGGCACCTCCTCGGCCGGTACGGCGAGGCGCAGGCCGGGCAGCCGTTCGAGCAGGGCCGGGATGGCGATGCGCATCTCGTTGCGGGCGAGCTGCTGACCCAGGCACTGGTGGATGCCGTGGCCGAAGGACAGGTGTCCACCCGACTGCCGGAAGACGTCGAAGTCGTCCGGCCGCTCGAAGCGCTCGGGGTCGCGGTTGGCCGCGGGCAGCGAGACCGTCACCGTCTCACCGGCCCTGATCGTCCGCCCTTCGATCTCCACGTCCTCAACGGCGCCCCTGACCGTGAAGTCGATGATGCTCAGATAGCGCAGCAGCTCCTCGGCGGCCCCCGCCGCCAAGGAGGGGTCGGCACGCAGCGCCGCCAGCTGCGGGGGGTTGCACAGCAGCGTGTAGGTACCGAGCGCGATCATGTTCGCCGTCGTCTCGTGCCCGGCGACCAGCAGGAGCAGGGCGATCCCGGTGATCTCGTCGTCCGTCAGCTCGTCGCTCTCCGCCAGGCCGCCGAGCAGGTCGTCGGTCGGCTTCGCGCGCTTGCTGAGCACCAGTTCGTGCAGGAAGGTCAGCAGGTCGGTCACCGCCGCCAGCTTGCTCTCCTTCGACTCCTCCCGGCTGACGATCACCGCCGAGTCGTGCTGGAAGCGGTCGTGGTCGGTGTAGGGGACGCCGAGCAGCTCGCAGATCACCAGCGAGGGGATGGGCAGCGCGAACGCGCTCACCAGGTCGGCGGTCGTCCCCTGACGCTCCATCTCGTCCAGCCGCGCGGCGACGATCTTCTCGATCCTCGGTTCGAGCTGCCGCATCCTGCGCACGGTGAACTGACCGGTCAGCAGCCGCCGCAGGCGGGTGTGGTCCGGCGGGTCCATCCGCAGGAAGAAACCGGCGGGCATCGGAAGCTGCCGCTGTTCGACCATGTGCGGCAGCGCCGGGTGCTGGGCCTCCACGCGGCTGCTGAAGCGGTTGTCGGCCAGGATCGCGCGGACGGCCGAGTGGCTCGTCGCCAGCCAGCCGATGTGGCCGTCGGCGTAGGTCATGCGGCGGATCGGGGCCTCCTGGCGCCAAACAGCCAGCTCAGGAGGTGGATCGAAGGTGTCGTGACGAGCCACGGAGAGGGTCACGGGGCCGAAGTCGGCTTTGTGCACAGCGTGCTCCTTCGAAGTGGGACGCGCATGTTCGCCTCCACAAAACCTCACTGAGAGAAAAATTGCAACCCATGAAGATAAGCGTTCGATGCAGTATTTTTCACCCGGCGTCCCCGCCCCGGGACCGGTGGGACGCCTGACCATTGCGCACACAGGTTTGACCACCCCAAAACCGGCGCTTAGCTACGTCCACCTGCGACAACGACTTGAATCGAACCATGACTTCTGCGGATGAGCAGCAGAGCGAGGCGGTCATAGAGTTCGCGACCCGGCTTTTCGCCGCGTTCGGGTATGACGGCACCACCCTGCAGGGACTGGCAGAGGCCATGGGCTTCGACCTCGAATGGCTGCACGAGACGTTCGGCGACAAACGCGCGCTCTACCTCGCCGTCATCGAACGGACGAGCCGGGCCCAGCGGACCGTCGTCGAGGGGGCGCTGGCGTCGTTGCCCGCCCGCGACGCCGCCGGGGTCGCCGAGGCCATGCACGCCCTCGTGGACGACTACCTGGAGCTGTGCCTGTCCAACCCGCAGATCCCGGCGCTGTGGATGCACCGCTGGCTCGGCGACGCCGCCGACATCCCCGACCTGGAACAGCGGTACGCCGTCCCGATCATCAACCTCACCCGGGACGCGTTGCACGCCGCCGTCAGGGACGGGCTCATCGAGGGGGACACCGACCTGGACCTGCTGGTGCGGACGCTGGCCTGGAGCATGTACGGCTTCCTGCACGGCGAGGCCCTGGCCCCGCCCGATCCACCCGATCCGGACAACCCCAGGACGAAGCCCCGCCTACGGGCCCATCTCCACCAGTTGGTCGACCGCATGCTGCGGCTCCCCGAATCCTGAGAACGTTTTACCAACAGACGGGAAATTTCAGGAACGTCCTGAAATAACGGTGTAACACCTGGGCGTGCCGGGGAACCGTACAGCCTGGACCGCACCCTTCGGTGCCTTCTTGCGCGTTCTTCCGGCGCTCCCCCGGTCCCCGCGGGGAGGTGTCGGACCGGCCGTGGACGGGAACCCTCATCCTCGCAGTCGGTGGCGCCTCGGGGGCGCCGGACGGTCCAGGCACCTTCTCGTGTCCACGGGCACGAGAGCGGCGTCCCAGACGCCCGACCGCAAGGAGGCGATCGTGGAGTCCTTCATGGGCAGCAGGCTCCCCCCGGATGACGTCGTCGTCGCGGCGCTGCGCGCCGGGGACGAGGCGATGTTCGCGGCCCTGCTGGACACCTGGTCGAGGGGCATGCTCTGGCTCGCCCGCTCCCACGTGTCGACCAACGACTCCGCGGAGGAGGTCGTGCAGGACACCTGGCTGGCGGTGATCAGGGGCATCGACGGCTTCGAGGGGCGTTCCTCCGTGAAGACCTGGGTCTACCGCATCCTGGTCAACACCGCCAGGAAACGAGGGCTGCGCGAGAACCGCACGGTACCGTGGAGCAGCGCCTTCGAACATCGGGAGGAGCCGGTCGCCGACCGGTCGCTCTTCCAGGGGCCCGACGACCCGTTCCCCGGGCACTGGAAGAACGTCCCCTCGGCCTGGTCCACCCCCGAGGGCGAGGTGCTGGCCGCCGAGGTGCGCGACCTGATCGCGGCGGCCCTGGCTGAGCTTCCCCCACGACAGCGCGCCGTCATCACGCTCCGCGACGTCGAGGGGTGCACCTCGGAGGAGGTCTGCGAGATCCTGGAGATCTCCGCGGCCAACCAGCGGGTTCTGCTACACCGCGCCCGCGTGGCGGTGCGCGGACGCCTGGAGGATTATTTCGAGACGGCGAGGCGGTCGGCGTAGTGAAATCGGTTCGGTTCAGAGACGGCAAGGCGTTTCACGTCGTGAAGCGGTTCAGTTGCGACGAGTGGGTCGAGCTCGTCACCTCCTACCTGGAGGACGGCCTCGACGAGTCCACCCGGCACGTGTTCGAGGAGCACCTCGCCGCCTGCGAGTGTTGCGGACACTACCTGCACCAGTTCCGCGTGACGGTCACCGCTCTGGGCACCCTGCGACCCGAGCCGCTGCCAGGTCAGGCGCGTGAGCGGCTACTGGCCGCCTTCCGCGACCGGCGGAACTCCAGGGTCGAGGAGCCGCGGAGCTCCTGAGGGCGGCACCGGGGAGAGCCGCCCCCGCGGGCCCTGTGGCAGGCCCCGCGATGAGCCCCGCGACAGGCCCTGTGACGGGCCTTCGGGCGGGCCGAAGACGTCGCACAACCGGGTGAGCACCTCCTGCGGGATGTCCTCCCCGCCGAAGGCCCGCAGCACCTCGACCGTCACCCGGACCCGTTCCAGAAGGTCCGGGCACAGGGAGCATCCGGCCAGGTGCTCCTCGAAGCGCCGCCGCGTCCCGGCGGGCAGGGCCTCCTCCAGATAGGCCGTGACGAGGCCCCCGGCCTCCCGGCAGCCCAGGCTCGCCCGTCTCATCGCAGCCCCCCGTTCCATACGGGACAGTCCCCCGGGGCCGCCGAACCGTTACACACACCCCGAAAGTCCCCCTGTAACGCCTGCACGTCTCACGGGTCTATAGACCGTACACATCAGGCGAAAAGGGGGGACGATGGCCAGTCTTGTGGCCGAGGACACGCCGATCCGGAATGCCTCCGATGTGGAGGCCTTCGCGCAGGACTGCTTCCTCGGCGCCGCCGGGGACGAGGTGGGGGTCGAGCTGGAGTTCCTGGTCTTCGACCGTACGGCCACCGGCGACCAGGTTCCGCTGGACAGGACAGCCGACGTTCTGCCGTCGATGGACGGCGGAAGCCGGGTGACGTTCGAGCCCGGCGGGCAGCTCGAACTGTCGGGACCCGCGGGCCCGCTGCCCGAGGCGATCGCCCGGATGCGCGCCGACGTGGACGCGACCCGCCGGGCGCTGAACGAGGCCGGCCTGGCCCTGGCCGGGGTCGGTCTCGACCCCGTACGGCCCGCCAGACGGCAGTTACACCTGCCCCGTTACGACGCGATGGCCGAGTTCCTCGGCCTGCCGTACGGGGCGTTGATGATGTGCTCGACCGCGTCGATCCAGGTCAACCTCGACCTGGGCGACAGACCCTCGGCGCGCTGGGAACGCGCCCACCGGCTCGGCCCCGTCCTCCTGGCCGCCTTCGCCAACTCCTCGCTGCGCGAGGGACGGCCGTGCGGATGGATGTCCGGCCGCCAGGAGGTGTGGGAGAACCTCGACCGCACCAGGACCGCCCCCGTCCAGACCACCGGCGACCCCGTCGCCGACTGGGCCGCCTACCTCCTCGACGCCCGGCTGATGCTGGTGCGCGAGGACGACGACCACTACCGCACGATCCGCGACGGCTCGACCTTCCGCGACTGGCTCGACGCGCCCGTGCCCCCGCCGACCCTGGCCGACCTGGCCTACCACGCCACGACGATCTTCCCCCCGGTACGGCCCCGCGGCTGGCTGGAGATCCGCTACCTCGACGCCCAGCACCCGGCGAACTGGCCGGTGTGCGTGGCCGTCACCCACGCCCTGGTGATGGACGACCGGGCGGCCGACACGGCGCTGGCGGCGGCGGAGCCGTACGCGGGGATGTGGCTTGAGGCGGCCCGTTGCGGCCTCACCGACCCCCGGCTGCGCCAGGCCGCCGAGGAGTGCTTCCGCGCCGCCTGCGAGGCGCTGCCCAGGCTCGGCGTGGACGGCGCGCTGGCCGCGCGGGTGGCCGCCTACACCGACCGCCACGTGACGACCGGGCGGCCCCCCGCCCTCGACCTGCTGGACATGGCCGCAGAACCGGGGCCGCGCCTGTCGGCCTGGTTGACCGAGGAAGGACAGGCATGAACGACTTCAAGGAGCGCATCGCCGCCGAACTGACCGCGGTGCGCGGCCGGTCACTGGCCTACACCGACGCCGAGGACGACCTGCTGGTCAGGCAGCACTCACCGCTGATGTCACCGCTGGTGTGGGACCTGGCGCACGTCGGCAACTACGAGGAGCTGTGGGTGCTGCGGGAGGCCGGGGGCATCACCCCGCTGCGCCCCGAGATCGACGACCTGTACGACGCGTTCAAACACCCCAGGAAGAACCGGCCGAGCCTGCCCATCCTGGGACCCGCCGAGGCTCGGCGCTACATCGAGGGGGTACGGGGACGGGTGCTCGACGTCCTTGACCGGCTCGACCCGGAGAGCCCCGACCCGCTGCACCGGGACGGCTTCGTCTTCGGCCTGGTGATCCAGCACGAGCACCAGCACGACGAGACCATGCTCGCCACCTGGCAGCTCTCCGGGACCGCGGGCCTGATCCGCGACGGCGAGCTGCCGTCCGGCAATCGGTACGGCCCCGAGGAGGTGTTCGTGCCCGCCGGGCCGTTCACGATGGGGACGGACACGTTGCCGTGGGCCTACGACAACGAGCGTTCCGCGCACCGGGTCGACCTGCCCGCCTACTGGATCGACCGGCTGCCGGTCGGCAACCGCGCCTACGCCGACTTCGTCGAGGACGGCGGCTACGACGACCCGCGCTGGTGGAACCCCCAGGGGTGGGCCTGGCGGCGGGAGACGGGCGCCTTCGCCCCGCTGTTCTGGACCAGGGACGGCGACACCTGGTGGCGGACCCGGTTCGGCAGGCCGGAACCGGTGCCCATGGACGAACCCGTGCAGCACGTGAGCTGGCACGAGGCCGACGCCTACGCCCGCTGGGCGGGCAAACGGCTGCCGACCGAGGCCGAGTGGGAGAAGGCCTGCGGCTGGAACCCGGAGGCCGAACGGGCCAGGAAGTACCCGTGGGGGGACGACGACCCGGACCCCGGACTGGCCAACCTCGGACACCGCGCGGCACGTCCCGCCCCCCTCGGCGCCTACCCCGCCGGGGCGAGCTTCTACGGCGTGGAGCAGATGATCGGGGACGTGTGGGAGTGGACCTCCTCGGAGTTCCTGCCCTACCCGGGCTTCCGCAGCTTCCCCTACCGCGAGTACAGCGAGGTCTTCTTCGGCGGTGACTACCGGGTGCTGCGCGGCGGCTCGTGGGCGGCCGACCCGGCCGCGGTCCGCACGACGTTCAGGAACTGGGACCACCCCATCCGCAGGCAGATCTTCACGGGCTTCCGCTGTGCCCGCTCCGTGTCCGCCGAGCGTCTGGAGCACCGTTAGATGTGCCGCCACGCCGCCTGGCTCGGCGCTCCCCGGCCCATCGCCTCACTGGTCAGCGAACCGGAGCACGGCCTGCTGCGGCAGTCCTACGCCCCGCGCATGCAACGCCACGGCCTGGTCAACGCCGACGGCTTCGGCATCGGCTGGTACGACGCCGGCCGCGCGGAACCGGTCCGTTACCGCCGTTCCGTCCCCATGTGGGCGGACGCCAACCTTCCCGCCCTGGCCGAGGTCGCCCGCTCAAGCTGCCTGCTGGCGGCCGTACGGTCGGCCAGCGTGGGCATGCCGATCGAGGAGAGCGCCACCGCGCCCTTCGCCGACGGGGCGTGGCTGCTCAGCCACAACGGCCGCGTCGCCCGGGGCCCCGTCAGGGAGCTGGCGGGCGACACGGGAGCGGAGAGCACCTGCGACGCCGCCTGGGTCGCCGCCGCCGTCTTCGTACGGCGCCGCGCCGGCCTCACCCTCGGCGACGCCCTGTCCGAGGTCGTCGTCACCGCCGGGGCCAAGGACCCCGCCGGGCGGCTGAACCTCCTCGCCTGCGACGGCTCCTCCCTCGCCGCGACCACCTGGGGGGACACGCTCTTCCTCAACCTCGAAGACGGCGTGCTCGTGGCGAGTGAACCGCTCGACGACCGGTCCGGCTGGCAGGCCGTACCGGATCGGAGTCTGGTCCTCGCGTCCATCGACGGCGTGCGCGTCCAGCCGCTGTGACCTGCGACATCCAAGGAGTCATCATGCCCGTCAGCCAGTCCGACGTACGCCTGACCAACCACCTCGGCGACGACTACCTCAGCCAGGCCCTTGAGCACGACGTCCGCGCCGGGCTGACGTCCGACCCCAAGTGGCTGCCGCCCAAGTGGTTCTACGACGAGACGGGCAGTGAGCTGTTCTCCCAGATCACCCGGCTGCCCGAGTACTACCCGACCCGCAGGGAGCTGTCCATCCTGCGCAGGCACTCGACCGACATCGCCGCGGACAGCGGGGCGGACACGCTGGTCGAGCTGGGCTCGGGGACCAGCGAGAAGACCGTGCTGCTGCTCGACGCCCTGGCCTCTACGGGAACGCTGCGCGCCTACACCCCGGTCGACGTGGACGCCGTCACCCTCGGCGACGCCGCGCGGCGGCTCTCCGCCCGCTACCCGGGGATGGCGGTGCACGCGGTCTGCGCCGACTTCGAACGCCACCTGGCGCTGCTGCCCAGGCGGGGACGGCGGATGGTGGCCTTCCTCGGCGGCACCATCGGCAACCTCGACCCCGAGGCCAGGACCGTGTTCCTCAAGGAACTGCGCGCCACCCTCTCCCCCGGCGACTCCTTCCTGCTGGGGGCCGACCTGGTGAAGGACACCGGGCGGCTGGTCGCGGCCTACGACGACGCGGCCGGGGTGACGGCGGCCTTCAACAGGAACGTCCTGCACGTGCTCAACCACCGGCTCGACGCCGACTTCGAGCCGGACGCCTTCGAGCACGTCGCGCTGTACGACCAGCGCAACGACTGGATCGAGATGCGGCTGCGCGCGAGCCGCGCCATGACCGTGCGGATCGCCGCCCTCGACCTGTCGGTCTCCTTCGAGGCGGGAGAGGAGACACGCACCGAGATCAGCGCCAAGTTCCGCCAGGAGGGACTCCGCCGGGAACTGGTCGCGGCCGGGTTCACCCCGAGCCAGACCTACACCGACCCGACGGGGGACTTCACTCTTGTCCTCGCCCACGCGTGACCGGGTCCGTCGTCGCGCGGTTCATCCACTCGTGACGGATTCGTCAGCTCGTGGTTCGCCCACGCGTGACCGGGTCCGTCGTCGCGCGGCTCGTCCACTCGTGACGGATCCGTCGGCCCGTGGTCTGTTCGCGCATGGTTCGTTCGCGTGTGGTTCCTTTCGCGTGTGACCGGGTTCGTCATCACGCGCTTCTTCCGCTCGTGACGGGTGACGGAAGCGCCGGGGCGGGGGACGATGAGGCGGTGGACCTGGACTCCCTCCTCGTGACGGCACGGCGGCTGCTCGCCGTGCCGTCGACCGCCGACCGCCCCGGCGACCTGCGTGAGGCGCTCGAACTCGTGCTCGGTCTCCTGGCCGACGACTCGTTCACGGTCGAGCGGTTCGTCTCGAACGGCAAGCCGAGCGCGCTCGTCTACCCCGGTCCCCGCAGACCCCGGTTCCGGGTCATCCTCAACGCCCACCTCGACGTGGTGCCCGCGCCGCCGCACCAGTTCAGGCCCCGCCTCGAAGGCACCCGCCTGTACGGCAGGGGCGCCCACGACATGAAGGTGTCCGCGCTGGTCGAGACACTCGTCTTCCGCGAACTCGCCGGGGCGCTGCCGTACCCGATCGGGCTGCAGCTCGTCACCGACGAGGAGGTCGGCGGCCTGGACGGCACGGCCCACCAGATCGACCAGGGCGTGACCGCCGACTTCGTCGTCATCGGCGAACAGAGCGGGCTGCGGGTCGTGACCGACTCCAAGGGCATGGTGTCCGCGAACCTGCGGGCGAACGGGCTCGGCGCGCACAGCGCCTACCAGTGGCTCGGCGACAACGCGCTGCTCAAGCTGAACCACAGCCTGGGCGCCCTGCTTGGGCGCTACCCCGTGGCGACCGAGGAGGCCTGGCGGACCACGGTCAACGTCGCCAGGATCGAGACCTCCAACACGGCCCGCAACCAGGTGCCCGACCAGGCGGAGGCGTGGCTGGACATCCGCTTCCCCGCCGGTGACCCCGACCTGGACGGCAGGACCGAGCAGGAGGTCACCGCGCACCTGGCGGCCTTCTGCGCGCCGGGCGTCGTGCCCGTCGTCACCCACGTCGCCCCGCCGCACCACGCCGATCCCGAACGGCCCGAGGTGCTCGGGCTGCGGCGGGCGGCGCGCAACCAGGGCTACGACGGCGCCCTGCTGCGCAAGCACGGCGCCGCCGACGGCCGCTTCTACTACCGCCGGGGCATCGACGCCGTCATCTTCGGCATCGGCGGGGACGGGCAGCACGGCCCCGAGGAGTACGCCGACATCACCACGATCGAGCCCTACCGCGGGGCCCTGCGCGAGTTCCTCACCGACCTCGGGCCGTGAGTCCCCGGGCGTGAGCCCTCTGGGCACGGACCTCACGACATGGACCTCAGGGCACGGATCCCCTGGCGTCGGCCTCTGGACGCGGGCCTCGCCGCCTGCCCCGGGAGGTCCCCATGGGAGTCGGCCCAGAGGGTTCTCTCCGGGAAGCTCACCCCGGAGGCTCGTCCGGGAGACTCCCCGGAGTTCCCGAGGGAGTTCCCTCCCGGGAGGGAGGGCGGCCTCGGTCGGGCGAGGGAGGCGTGTCCCGGTGGGGGGCGCATAGCCTTACAGGACTCCTCAATGGTCGGCGGCCTGGCCGTCGAACGGGGCGGGAGTCCAACGGCGCATAGCCTTACAGGGCTCCTCAATGGGGCTTTCGACCCGGACGGTGACACCAGTTGGACTCCCTACGCGCGCCGAACCTCCTGCGCGTGCCCCGGGCCGACGTCGCGATCGCCGCCGTCGTCACGGCCGCGACGGTGATACCGGTCCTGCTGCCTCACCTCCAGCCGTGGTGGGTCGTGGTCCTGGCCCTGCTGTCCTCGGCGCCGGTCCTGTGGCGACGGACGCTGCTGATCGCGGCGAGCCTGGTCGCGGGCCTGGCGATGACGGCGCTGGTGCTGATGCAGGACGCGCTCACCCACCCGCCCTTCCTGCTCATGCCGTACGGCCCGCTGGTGTGCGCCTACACCATCGCGGCCCTCGCCCCGCCGACGCTGCGGATGATCGGCGTCGGGTTGCTGGCCGTCGGGGTGCTTTCCTCCCTGATCCTGCCGCACGAGGACTTCGACACCTTCCGCTACGTGGTGACGGCCTACGTCGCCGCCTACGCGCTGGGGGTCGGCGCCAGGGCCAGACGCGCGCAGCGCGGAATGGTCGAGGAACGCGCGCTGCGACTGCGTGAGGAACGGGCCGCGGCGGTCGCCGAGGAACGCACCCGCATCGCCCGCGACATGCACGACATCGTGACCCACTCGGTCGGCCTCATGGTCGTGCAGGCCGAGGCGGGGCCCCTGGTCGTGCGGGACGACCCGGCGCGGGCGGAGATGGTGTTCGAGGCGATCGCGACGGCCGGGCGGGACGCCGTCGGCCAACTCCGCCTGATCCTCGGGACGCTGCGGGACGGCCCGGTCCGCGAGCCGCAGCCCGGCCTGGAAACCCTGGCCGACCTGGTCGAACGCACCCGTGGAGCCGGTCTCGACGTGGTCGTCGAGGAGCACGGGACCCGGTCCCCGGTCCCCGCGGCGGTGGACATCGCCGCCTATCGGATCGTCCAGGAGTGCCTGACGAACGTCCTGCGGCACGCGACCGTACGCACCGCGCGGCTGCGCCTGACCTGGACGGGGCGGGCGCTGACGATCGAGGTCACCGACGGGGGCGGCGGCACGGCCGAGTTCCGCGAGGGGCACGGCGTCGTCGGGATGCGCGAACGCGCGGCCTCCTGCGGGGGCGACCTCACCGTCGACCCCCGGGGGTTCACCGTCACCGCCGTCCTCCCCCTCGGCTCTCTCTGACAAGGGGTTCCCCATGCGTGTGCTCGTCGTCGACGACCAGGACCTGTTCCGCGCCGGTTTCTCGCTGATCCTCAACGCCCACCCCGACATCACGGTCGTCGGGGAGGCCGCCGACGGGGCCGAGGCCGTCGCCAGGGCCGTCGAACTCCAGCCCGACCTGGTCCTCATGGACATCCGCATGCCCCGGATGGACGGCGTCGCCGCCACCGCTGAGATCTGCCGCCGCACCTCGGCGAAGGTGCTGGTCCTGACGATGTACGACGTCGACGAGTACGTCTACGACGCGCTGCGCGCCGGGGCCGGGGGATTCCTGCTCAAGGACGCGCGGCGGGAGGAGCTCGTGCGCGCGGTCCTGCTCGTCGCCTCGGGGGAGGCGCTGCTCGCCCCGGCCGTGACCCGCAGGCTGATCGAGGACGTCGTACGGCGCGGTACCGCCAGGCCGGAGCTGCGCAGACGGCTCGGCGAGCTGACCGACCGGGAGACCGACACGCTGCGGCTGATCGCCCGGGGGCTGTCCAACACCGAGATCGCCGCCGAGCTGGTGGTCAGCGAACACACGGTCAAGACGCACGTGAGCAACCTGCTGACCAAACTCGGCCTGCGGGACCGGGCGCAGGCCGTCGTGTTCGCCTACGAGTCAGGCCTGGCCGTCCCCGGCTCCGTGTAGCCCCGGTCTCCTGTCTCCGGCTGGCTCCCGGCTCCGCGCAGCCCCGGCTCCCTGCTTTCCGTACGGCTCCCGTAGGTCCTCTTGTCCCCGTGTGATGCCCCAGCCCGTAGGCCCTTCCCTCCCTGCGCGGTTCCCGGCTCTGTCGGTCCTTTCGCCCCGGGGCGGTTCCCCGCCCTCTGGTTCCTGGTTCTCGCGGGTGATTCCGGGTTCGCTCGGCAGGCCGATCCGCGACGGTGCCCTCCGCCGCGAGGCTCTCCTCGATCCACACAGCCCGAGGAGGTCTCGATGTTCCGTTCGCTCCGCCTGCCCGTCTCCCTGCCCACCGCCCTGGCCGTCGCGGGGGCGGCCCTGACGCTGGCCGTACCCGCCACCGCGGCTGCCGCGTCCGGCGCGGCTGCCGCGTCCACCGCCGGCACAGCCGGAGGTACGGCCTGCGTGACCCGGACCTCGCTCGGCGTCGTCGCGGGGACGGCCACGGACGGCCTGTGCGCCTTCCGCGGCGTCCCGTACGCGCAACCACCCGTCGGGAGGCTCCGGTTCAGGCCACCGCGCCCGGTGTCCCCGTGGCGGGGCACGCTCAAGGCCGTCGACGGCACCAAGGTCTGCCCCCAGGGCCGCGACGAGATGTCGGAGGACTATCCCGACGACAGGAAGGCCTACACCGACGAGGACTGCCTCCACCTGAACGTGTGGACGCCGAAGCCGGACCGCTCGAAACGACCGGTGATCGTCTTCATCCACGGCGGCGCCGCCGCGTACGGCACCGGCAACGAGGCCCGCTACGACGGGACGAACCTCGCCGCCAGGGGGGACGCGGTGGTCGTCTCGCTCAACTACCGGCTCGGGCTGCTCGGCTGGGCCGAACTCGGCGGCCTCGACCCGGCCTACCGGGGCTCGGGCAACAACGGGCTGCGCGACCAGATCGCGGCGCTTGGCTGGGTGCGCGACCACGTGGCCGACTTCGGCGGCGACCCGGCCAACGTCACCGTGGTCGGCGAATCCGCGGGCGCGTTCTCGATCAGCGCGATGCTCGCCACCGACCACCCCGAGCGGTTGTTCCGCAGGGCCGTACTGCAGAGCGGCAGCGGGGCCCTGGTGCACACCGCGGCGTTCGAGCGGAGGCTGGCCTCGACCCTGCCGGTGCGCGACCTCGCCGCGCTGCGGAGGATGTCCGTGACCGAACTGCTCGCCGTCCAGGAGAAGGCCGTGGCCGCCTTTCCCGGCGCGGCCGGGCACGCGCTCTACTTCGGCCCGTACGTCGACGGGACGCTGGTCCGCGACACGGTGGTCAAGCGGGTGAAGGCGGGCAACGCCCGGGGGATCGACCTGCTGCTCGGCACCGACCGGGACGAGATGAACTTCTTCGGTCAGTACTCCAAGGACGGGCTGAGAACTCTCGCCGAACAGTACGACGCGTTCTTCCCGAAGGAGTTGACCGCCCGGCGCGCCCGGATGACCGAGGTCTACCGCAGGGACAGGACGAAGCAGGCCGCGGCCCTGGCGATGTTCACCGACCAGGGCATGCGGGTGCCCGCCCTGAGGCTCGCCGAGGCGCAGAGCCGCTGGCGGCCCACCTACGTGTACCAGTTCGACTGGGCGCCGCCGAAGGGCGTCGGGGCGGTGCACACGATCGAGCTGCCGTTCATGTTCGGCACCCTGCGCTTCGTCGGCGTCCAGGGCGGCCCCGAGGCCCTACGGACCGACCGGGCGCGGCTGACGACCCTGTCGGCCCAGATGGTCGACGCCTGGACCTCCTTCGCCCGCACGGGCGACCCGGGCGCGCGCCGTACGGTCCCGCGTCCCGCCTGGCCCGCCTACCGGGTGCCGCGACGCGCCACGATGATCTGGGACCTCTCCCCCAGGGTGGCCGACGACCCCAGGGGGCACGAGCGCGCCCTGTGGGACGGCGTCCCCTTCGACGGCGCCTACATGTGACCGGCCGCCGACCGCTCAGGGTAAAGTGACAATCCATTGACAGATTGTCACCCCAGGAGCATGACCGGGTCGCCGACGCGGATCGTGCCCGGGGTGCGGGACAGGCCGGACTTGCCGAAGACGACGTGAGGCTTGTCCGTCCTGATGGTCCGGTATCCGGCGAGCGTGCGCAGCGGCTCCCGGCCCCTGACCCCCGTCGCCTGGTCCACGTTGACGATCACGCAGCGCCCGCAGGGTTTGACCAGCTCGACCTCGATCTCGCCGATCCGCAGCCGCCGTACCCCGTCCTCCTCGAACGGCTCGCGCCAGCCGGAGACGACGATGTTCGGGCGGAAGCGGTTCATCGGCACCGGCTCCGCCAGCCGCGTGTTCAGCTCGGCCAGTGACTCGGCCGAGGCGACCAGCAGCGGGAGGGCGTCGGCGTAGCGGAGCTCCCCGGCGGCGTGCTTCGGGTTGATCCTGCGGACGTGGTCGCCGGGGAAGCACACCAGGCGGCAGGGGACGCCGAGCGCCGTGGAGAACCAGTCGGCCGCCTCCTCCCCCTGGTCCACGCCCCGGTGCGGGGCGTTGAAGAGGGTGATGTCCCGCGCGGGCAGGTCACGCCGTACCTCGTGGGTGAGCGGGGCCGCCGTGGACGGGTCGGGGTGCTCGACCCTGAGCTTGTCGCCGTCGTAGACCGGCCGCAGCAGCGCCATCCCCGGCACCTCCCGCTGGGACAGGTGCGTGCCGTCCGGGGAGACGAGCATCAGCTCGCGGTCGTGTCGTATCCCCCTGGGCGTGATCTCCGCCTCCCGCAGCGCGGTGCCCGCGCAACTCTTGAGCGGATAGACGTTCAGCTCCGTCACGATCACATGGATCTCCGTGCCGTCATGGCCGCGACCCTACGCGTCCTCGGGAGCGATCAGAAGGTTTCCCCGGCGAATCTCACAGCAAAATGTCAGTCTTACTGGTCCTCGGTGCCGATCGCGTTCAGTTCCGCGACCTCCCGCTCGTCCAGCACGAGGTCGGCGGCGGCCATGTTCTCGGCGAGGTGCGCGAGCGAGGAGGTCCCCGGGATGGCCAGCGTCACCGGGGAACGGGCGAGCAGCCAGGCCAGCATGACCTGCGCGACCGTGGCCCCGTGCCGGTCGGCGATCCGCCTGATCCGCCCGTCGTCCGGCAGCCCGAACCCGCCGAGCGGGAAGAACGGCACGTACGCGATCCCCTCCCGCTCGCACTCGGCGAACAGGTCCAGGTCGTCCTGGCGCGTCAGATGGAAGTGGTTCTGCACCGCGACGACCGGCGCGATGTCCCGTGCCTCCGCGAGTTGCTTCGCCGTCACGTTGCTGAGCCCGAGGTGCCGGATGAGCCCCTCCTCCCGCAGCGCGGCCAGTACGGCGAAGCGCTCCTCGATCGGCTCCTCCGACGTCTCCATCAGGCCGACCCGCAGGTACACCAGGTCGAGGTGGTCCCGCCCCAGCCCGGCGAGGTTCTCCTCGACGGAGGCGCGCAGGTCGCCGGGACCGGCCTCGGGCAGCCACCCGCCGGGACCACGCCGGGGACCGACCTTGGTGGCGATCACCAGGTCCTCGGGGTAGGGACGCAGCGCCGTCCTGATCAGCTCGTTGGACGAGAGGTCCTCGTAGGAGTAGAACGCGGCGGTGTCGATGTGGTTCACGCCGAGTTCGACCGCCCGGCGCAGCACCGCGAGCGCGGTCTCCCTGTCGCCCCTGGGGCCGTCCCAGCCGCGTGCGGGCAGCCGCATCGCCCCGAACCCGAGGCGTGAGACCCGCCTGTCACCACCGAACGTCACGTGTTTCGTCATGTCTCAACCCTGCCGTCTCCGCCCCGTCCCGCACGAGGCGATGGCAGCAAGCTGCCACCCGCCCTGGCTTGTATGGGTTTGTCCCGTACGGCGCGACACCGCAGACTTGGGGCATGGATCCGGACCGGAACGTGACCCTGCGCGGAGAGCGGGAGCTGACCGCGCGGGTGGGGCACCTGCTGCTCGGCGCGCGGCGGGAGTTCTCCTGCGCGGCCGGTGACCTGGGGACCTGGAGCATGCCCGGCATGCGCGCCCGGATCACGAAGGACCGTCCCCTGACCGTCCGTAAGCTCTTCGACGCCCGGCTCCTCGCCGACGAGGAGGGACGGCGCCATCTCGACGAGGCCGCCCGCAGGGGCGCCCTGGTGCGGATCTCCACGACGGGCCTGCCGTACGAGACGATCATCGTTGACGGGCTCCTCGCGGTCCTGGCCGGGCCGCCCGGTCCCGGCGAACGCTCCTACACCGTGGTCCGCTCCCCCGACGTGGTCGCGAACGTCAACGCGCTGTTCCTCACCGCGTGGAACGCCGCCACCGACCTGGCCGAGTTCCGCCGTTCGGCGCCGCCCGTACTCGACCAGGAGAGCCTGCGGGTGCTGTCCATGCTGGGCAGCGGGCGCAAGGACGAGAGCGCGGCGCGTGAGCTGGGCCTGTCGCTGCGCACCTACCGTCGCCGGGTGGCCGCCCTGATGAAGACGCTCGACGCCGACTCCCGCTTCGAGGCCGGCCTGCGCGCCAGGGAACTCGGCTGAACCGGCTCCTTCCACGCTTCGGCGCCGACGCGAACGTGGCCCACTCGTTCGGCGGGCACGGCCACGCACCGCCGACGGCGAGGTCGAACGACATGTGGAAGGGGTGCCGGTGAGCACCTCCGCGTGCCGTACAAGGGCAGGAACAGGTCCGTCCCGCAGAAGGGCGCCGATTCCGCCCACGACCGGCTTCGTGGCCCCGGTGAGCGAGCGAACGCGCGGTCGAAGGCCTGGCGCATCCCGCGCGGGCCACGCTGCCGCCCTCGTCTCACAGGTCAGCTCGTCAAAGCGATCCCCACGCTTCGACTCCGTGAAGTGAGATGAAAAAGGCTCACTGAAGCCGTCGTCCTCGGCCGGTTCGAAAACCCAGACAAAAACGACACCCGCCGACGCTATTCACCGTGCAAAGAGGGTATTGCCTTGGTTTTCCCATGATTACGGCCGGGGTCGCAGCGGGATAAAAGCCTGGGAACACTGTGGAGGAGGCGGCCGTGGCGCGACACGAATTTCGTGTGGTGCTCGATTTCGAGCTCGACGAGAGTGTGATCAGCAGGATCGACCAAGCCGTGCAGAAAGCGGTGGCCGTCGAACTCGCGAACGTCGACCTCAGCGACAGGGCGTGGATCAACAACCCCATCCTGGCCGCACGGGCGGGAGGCGACGGCGGGAGGACGCGGGGAATCTGGGCGGTCGAGATCTCCGGCGAGCAGATCGCGGCCGCCGGGCTCAGGAAGCCGGACTTTGGGAGCTGACGTGGTGGGCGTCCACGGGGAGAAGGCGGTGGAGGTCCTCTGCCCGAGCGCCCGGTGTGAGAAGGACGCGGTCCTGCTGGGGGTCTTCGATGCCACCGGCCGGCTCGGATACATACGTCCGGCTCTCAAGATTGACGACGAATTCGTGGCCGACGCCGCCAAGGGGCGGGTTCCCGAGGAACGTTTCCGATTCGCCCAGCCCTGCGTCGAGAACGGCTGCAGAAACTGGACCGGCGAGCGGTGCACTGTGATCGACGACGCCCTGGAGTTCGGGACCGCCGCCGAACCCCTGCCGGCCTGTTCGATCCGGAGAGCATGCCGCTGGTTTACGCAGGCCGGGCCAAGCGCCTGTGCGGTGTGCCCCCTGATCGCAAGAAACGTGAGAACGGCCGATCCGGTCACTGATTGACACGAAAGGAGATCGCGTCATGCCGGATGCGAATGAAGAAAAAGTATCGGAGGGCCGGTCGACGATTTCCGTCGAGGGCCGTAAAATCCTCGGAGAAAGCATCCTGAACGGAATCATCGCACCGGGTGAGGTAATCGCGGGTTCCCTCGACTACAACCAGCACGGCGGTAATTACTCGCAACGCGGCGGAGGCAACTACACCCAGGGCGGCGGCGGGAATTACGACCAGGCCCCGCTGCAGAAGTAGGCCCGCGTGGTGGTGGACAGGGTGGTCCGGCCGGCATGGAGCCCGGCGGAGCCGGGCTCCATTGAGGCGCTCCAGGTCGTCTACAAGGTGGCCGAACGGTGCAACATCAACTGCACGTACTGCTACTACTTCAACATGGGCGAGGAGACGGCGTTCGACAGGCCTTCACTCGCCTCCGCCGACGTCACAGAGGCGCTGGCCCACTGGATCGCCCAAGGCTGTGAAGAGCTGCGCATTCCGTGCGCGAAGATCGCCTTCCACGGCGGCGAACCGACCCTCATCGGGGTCAGAAGGTTCGCTGAGGCGTGCCGGCTCCTCCGGGAGATCGTCGAACCGGTCGCGACCGTCCTGCTGAGCGTCCAGACGAACGGCACGCTGCTCGATGACCAGTGGATCGCGGCCTTCGCCGAGCACGGCGTCGCCGTGGGCGTCAGCATCGACGGACCGCGGACGGTCAACGACCGCTTCCGCCTTGACCGGCACGGTCGTTCGAGCTTCAGCCGGACGGAAGACGCGATCCGGCGGCTCGTCGATGCCCATGGGCCCGGGAATCCACTGCCGTCGACCGTCAGCGTCATGCACAGCGGGAACGACTACCGCGAGGTCTACCGCTACCTGCGGGCGCTGGGCGTGCGGAACATGACCTTCCTGCTTCCCGACAGAAACGCCGATGACGTCGAGTTCATCTCCTCGGGCGCGGCGAAGCAGTACGGTTCGTGCCTCTCGGATCTCTTCCACGAATGGTTCAGCGAAGACAACACGGACGTGCACCTCCGCTTCGTCGACCAGTTGCTCGACCACTTCCGGCCGGACGTGACCCCCGGCCAGGCGTTCTGGCGGCCACGTAAGGAGAACCAGGTCGTCATTGCGCGCAGCGACGGCACCGTCGCGATCGACGACACGTTCATCCCGGCACTGGGCTGGTACACCGGGACGCCGGTGTGCTCCACCGCCGACACCCGCCTGCGCGAATTTCTCGCCGAACCGGTATTCCTGGAGGTCGAGGAGACCTTCAACACCTTGCCCAGAGGATGCGCCGGGTGCCGGTGGCGTCATGTCTGCCGCGGTGGCGACCTGGAGAACCGCTTCTCGAAGCGGAACGGGTTCGACAACCCGTCGGTGTACTGCGACGCCTACAAAGTGATGTACCAGTACATGTGCGACGAGCTGGTGCGCAACGGCTACCCCGGTGAACTGATCACGGCAAAGTTTGGGAACGCATGACCGTCGAATTCACGCTGGCCCAGTTGCTCCAGCCGCTCACGGTGGAGACCTTCCTGCAGAAGGTGTGGGGTGTCACGCACTACCACGTCGAACGCGATCGCGAAGATTACTTCGACAGCCTGTTCGGCCCGGCCGCCGTCGAGGACGTCCTGGAGATCGTCCGGCCGGAACCGTCGACTGTGACGGTCGTGCGGGAGAACGACCGCAGGAGCCCCGACTCCTACCGGTTCGCCGACGGCACCGTTGACCTCGTCCGAATCCGCAACGACTTCGCGGACGGCCACACGATCGTCCTCAACGGCGTCGAGCGTTACGTGCCCGCCATCGCCTCACTGGCCCACGGCCTTGAGGTCGAGCTGAACTTCGAGACACAGGTCAACGCCTACATCACGCCACCCGGATCGCAGGGCTTCCTCCCTCATTACGACGACCACGACGTGCTGGTCCTCCAGGTCCAGGGATCCAAAACCTGGCACATCCACGACGCCGACGTGTCCCCGCACAAGATGCGACGCGGGGAGAAAGTCGTTGCGTCCGACCTCCCGGCGCCGGCCGTCCTGCGGCTGAACGCGGGGGACGCGCTGTACCTCCCACGCGGTCGCGTCCACGCCGCCACGGCCAACGCCGAGCCGTCCATCCACCTGACCGTCGGGATCCACGCACCGACCGTGCTGAAGCTCATCACCGAGGCTCTTGAGGCGCTGAGTTACCGGGACGACCGCGTCCTCGCCCAGTTGCCGCCACGGCACGTCGACGACGTGGACGTCCGCGCGAACCTCGACGGCCTCCTGCGCGACGTGGCCAGGGCCATCGAGGACCCGGCCGTCATGGCCGAAGGTCTCGGGGCTCTGGGAGACGCCCTGGTTCGGCGTGGGCGGTGCCGGCCCGTCGGGCAGTTGGTCCCCAACGCCGTCGAGGCTCCCCGGATCGACGGACGGACCCGTGTGGTCAAGTATCAGCCGCTCTACTCGCGCGTACTGATGATGGCGGACGGCGTCGCTCTCCAGTTCGCGCAGTCGCTGGTGAGCGCCGACGCGGACCATCGAGCCGCGATGCTGTTCCTGTCGGGGAGCACCGAGCCGTTCGAGGTGCGCGACCTGCCGGAGCTGTCCGAGGCGCGGCAAATCGAGCTGGCCCGCACGCTCGTCGTGGACGGGTTCCTCGTGCGGCTGTGACCGTTCCACCGCTGATCTCCGCACTCGGACTTCTCTCGGTCCGGCATACGCGGATTCGCGTACGGCGAAGCCTCCGGTGGGCGGATGCCCGGCCTGCGGCTCCGAAGGAAGACTCGGCGCATGCCGACCCTCCTCATCCGCGCCTTCCGTGTGCCGGAGCTCAGGAAGAAGATCCTGTTCACCCTGGCGATCATCGCGCTGTTCCGGTTCGGGCAGATCCTCCCGGCACCGGGAGTGGACGTGGACGCGGTGCGCTCCTGCCTGAGCGGCGCCCGGGGCGGGATCCTGGACGCGGTGCAGCTGTTCAGCGGCGGGGCGATGCTGAAGCTGTCGGTCTTCGCGCTGGGGATCATGCCGTCGATCGTCGCCGCGATCGTGATCCAGCTGCTCACGGTGACGGTTCCCCGGCTGCAGGCGCTCAAGAAGGAGGGGCAGCAGGGGCAGACGAAGATCACCCAGTACACCCGGTATCTGACGATCGCCCTCGCCGTACTGGACGCCTCGACCGTCGTCTCACTGGCCCGCACGGGCCGGATCTTCCCCACCTGCGGGCGGCAGCTCCTGCGGGACCAGGGGATGCTGACGACGATGGTGATCGTGGTCACGCTGGTCGCGGGGGCGTCCATGATCATGTGGCTGGGAGAGCTGGTCACCGAACGGGGGATCGGGAACGGCATGTCCATCCTGATCTTCACGCAGGTGGTCGCCGTCTTCCCCTCCTACCTGTCGAACATCTTCGTGCTCAGCCCGTTCGCGCTGGTCACGATGCTGGCCGCCGGGATCGTCCTGGTCGCGGCCGTGGTGTTCGTCGAGCAGGCGCAGCGGCGCGTCCCGGTCCAGTACGCCAAGCGGGCGGTCGGCCGCAGGATGTACGGCGGGACCTCGACCTACCTGCCGCTCAAGGTCAACCAGGCCGGGATCACCCCCGTCATCTTCACCTCGTCGCTGCTGTTCCTGCCGCAGCTGGTGGCGCAGTTCACCGGCGGCACGGGGCCCGTCGCGGCCTGGATCGAGCGCTATCTCACCTCCGGCGACCACCCCGTCTACGTGACGGCCTACCTGCTGCTGACCGTGGCCTTCACCTACTTCTACGTCTCGGTCACCTTCGACCCGGTCGAGGTGGCCGACAACATGAAGCGTTACTCCGGGTTCGTGCCCGGCATCCGCCCCGGACGACCGACCGCGACCTATCTCGCGTTCGTGCTGTCACGGCTGACCGCGCCCGGCGCCGCCTACCTGGCCGTGCTGTCGCTGATCCCGATCGTCGCGTTCGTACTGCTGCGCGACCCGGGGACCCAGCAGAACTTCCCGTTCGGCGGGACGACCCTGCTCATCATGGTCGGCGTCGGCCTTGAGACGGTCAAACAGATCGAGGCGCAGCTCGAACAGCGCGCCTACCGGGGCTTCCTCAAGGATCTCGGGGGGACGCCAGTCCGGACCTGACCGCGAAGACGACGAGCTGCGCGCGGTCCCTGGCGCGCAGCTTGACCATGGCGCGGCTGACGTGGGTGCGGACGGTCTCCGGGCTGATGACCAGTTCGGCGGCGATCTCGTCGTTCGACCGGCCGGTGGCGACCCAGGCGACCATCTCGCGCTCCCTCGGGGTGAGGGTGTCGATCCCCTCGACCGGGGCGGCGTCGTGCCGGCCGAACAGACCGATGACCTTCCTGGTGACCGAGGGGGACAGCAGGGCCTCCCCCGAGGCGACGACCCTGATGGCGCGGGTCAGCTCCTCGGGCGCGCTGTCCTTGAGGACGAACCCGCTGGCACCCGCCTGGAGGGCGGCGAAGACGTAGGTGTCGACCTCGAAGGTCGTGACGACGACCACCCTGGTCGCGGCCAGGGCGGGGTCGGCGGCGATGGCCCGCAGCGTTTCGAGGCCGTCCATGCCCGGCATCCGGATGTCCAGCAGGAGCACGTCGGGACGCGTCTCGCCGAGCAGCCGCAGCGCCCCGGCCCCGTCGGCGGCCTCCCCGGCGAACTCCAGGTCGGGTTCGCGCTCGATGAGCGCCCGCAACCCCATCCGCACGACGGCCTGGTCGTCTGCGAGCGCCACCCGGATCGGCGCCGTGCCCGCGCGCTCGTTCATACGACCCTGGGCGGGAGACCGGTCGCGGACGGGAGATCGCCCCCGGGCGAAAGGCCGGCTCCAGGTAGAGGACCGGTCGCGAACAGAGGATCGGCTTCGGACGGGAGGTCGGCCTTGGTGGAGGTCGTCCCCTGCGGGAAGTGAGCCGTGACGCGGAAGCCGCCGTCCTCCCGGGGACCGGCCTCGAACGAGCCACCGGCCTGGACCACCCTGGCCCGCATCCCGGTCAGCCCGCGCCCCTCGGCGGGCGCACCCGCCGTACCGGCCGGTGTGCCCGCCGTGCCGGAACCCCGGTCGACGACCTCGACGCGCAGGCCGTCCCGGTCGTGCGCGATCCGGACGACGGCCTGGGTGGGACCGGCGTGGCGCAACACGTTGGTCAGCGACTCACGCACCACCCGGTAGACCACGTCCTCAAGCCGCGACGGGATGTACGGCCTGGCGGGCTCGACCGTGACGGCGAGCCCCGCGGCCCGCACCCCGGCGAACAGCTCCGGCAGGTCGTGACCGGAGGGCCCCGACTCGACGAGGTCGAGCGCGGAGCGGAGCTGGCCGAGCGCCCGTGTGCTGGTCGCGCGGATGGCCTCAAGCGACTCGCGGACCTGGTCGGGGTGCTCGTCGAACATCAGCAGGGCGAGCCCGGCCTGCATGGCGATGGTCGCCAGGCCGTGCCCCGCGGCGTCGTGCACCTCTCCGGCGATGCGTGTCCGCTCCTCGGCGATCAGCCCGGCCAGGTCTCCCTCGGTGCCGGGCCTCCCGGCCTCGGGCTCCTCAGCCCCGGGCTCTCCGACGCAGGTTTCCCCGACGCAGGGCGGGACCGGTGGCGGTGGTTTGACCAGCGTCGGCGGAGGCGCGGCGGGCGCGGCGGCGAGAGTCCACGCCGTCCCCGCGGCGGCGGGCCGTACGGCGGGGGCGGCGGGGGCGTCCATGTCCTGGACGCCGGTGGTCAGGCCCCTGGCCTGGGTCAGGCCACTGGACGGCCACGGGATGGCCAGCCAGCCGACCCACGCCAGTGTGAGGATGACCGGCAGGTCACGCAGCCGCCCCAGCCGGGACAGCGCCGCGGCGGCGGCCACGAAGGAGCCACGTGGACGGTGTTCCTGGGGCGTGTGCTCGGTCACCGTCCCCCCTCGGGTCTCCCCCAGCACAGGGCATATCCCTCTGATCCTAACCATTACCGGCCCGGGGTGTGGGGTTCAAAGTGTGGCCGTGACGACGGTCAGGACGCCGCTCAGCACCGAGACGGCCAGGCACCACAGGGCGAGCTGGATCAACCGGTACTTCGTGGAGACGATACGGCTGATCGTGTGGATCTGGTCGGTGAGCCGTCCCAGCTCGTCGGGGAACGGCCCTTCGAGCGAGGCACGCAGGGCCTCGGGGCCGGAGTGCGCGACCACGTCCCCGAAGTAGGCGTTGACGAACGGGCGGCGCAACCCGATCCGCCTCGGATACAGGGCCATCAACAGCATCGTGACCGACAGGAAGGCCGCCCCCGCCGCGGTCCAGCGCAACCACGGCCAGGAGGCCCCCCACGACCCGTTCACGACGCCGTTCACCATGTCGCCGACCACACCGCTGACCGCGATCCCGATGGCCCCCAGCAGAATCGACGCCTTGGTGTCGGCCCTGTTCACCTCCTCGCGGGTCTCGGCCAGGATCGCCGTCGCCCGCATCCGCGTGTCCGGTGCCTCACTCCGTGCCCGAGCCGACCGGACCGCCCGAGCCACCGGCCCGGTCCGCGGCCTGGCCTCCGCTCCCATCCGTCGCGAACGCCTACCCCTCACGTTCCCCCTCCCCCGTCTGGCCGGTCGAACCCATCCGGCCGGTCGAATCCGTCCAGCCGGTCGAATCCGTCCAGTCCGCCGATGCCGTACGGCCCGCCGGTGTCCCGCTCCACTGGGCCGTCAGCCGGCCGCGTACCTCGGCGAACTCCCGCTCCAGTTCCCCCGGCTCGTACCTGCGCAGGACCTCCTGCACCTCCCGCAGCGCGCCGTACTCCGGGACGGGGCCGGCCACCCCGGAGAGTTCGTCCCCGATCCACTCCGGCAACGGCGGCTCCCCCTCGGTCCCGCCGGAACCCCGGTCGGCCCTCCTGGAACCGGGGACGAACACGGGGGGCAGTTGCCCGGCCTTGCCGTGGAACCCCCGGGCGTAGGTGATGAACCGGTAGGCCTCGCCGTACCGTTCGATGACCCCGGCCACGAGGTCGTCGCGCGTGGCCCGCAGGTCGCTCCAGGCCGTGACGTGCAGGCGCAGCCTCCCGCCCGCGCGCCGTACCAGAGTCCGCTCCGACCTGCGGGCCCGCGCCAGGCGGCGCCGTACCTCGGACTCCCGGGTGACGTAGGGGTCGTGGGCGGCGACCTTCACCGCGATCGCGCAGAGCGACAGCGTCACGACCAGGACGGCCACGAAGTCCGCCGGGAGGGGCAACCTGCCGCCCGCGTTCACGTCCACCACCCGGAACAGCGCCCACAGGGTGGCGACCACGAGCAGCAGCGCGGGCAGGGCCAGGCGCAACGCCCACAGACCGAGGTTCGCGAACAGCCGTGCCGCCCCGCCCCTGCTCTCCCGGCGTTCCTCGTGGTCGCGTCTGGCCTGGTAGACGGCCTTGCCGAGGGTGGTCCCCGCGATGACCATGCCGAGTGTCAGCACGACCCCGGGAAGCAGGGTGATCACCTGCTCCAGGAGGGAGACCGCCCGGTTGCCGACGAGCCGCTGGAAGACTCCCTGGAAGTACCAGGTGTCGAAGGCCCCGGCCGCGACGATCGCCGGCCACGCGATCACCCGAAGCCACATCGGGGGCCGGACCTTCCTGTCCGCCATGGCGTCGTCGAGCCGTTCCCGTTCCCGTACGGCCCGCGTCAGCGCGCCCTCGTCGGCGAACGCCCTCAGCTCGCCCAGGGCGACCGTGGCCTCCCCATGGGTCTTGATGAGCCTGCGCCGCCCCAGCGCCATGGGGTCGAGGTGCCGGTGCAGATGCCGTACGGCACGGCCCTTGGCGGTCAGCAGCGCGTGCATCTCCACGCTGTCGAGCTGGTCGGGCTCCCGCTCGGGGGTGACGGCGAGGTAGCGGTCGAAGTTGCGCTGCCAGCAGTCGCAGCCGTGGTGGCACAGATGCACCTCACGGGTGTCCAGCGGGGGAGGCGCCGTCTCCTCCGACACGACACGGCCCTGGATGACCGTCTCGTCCCCGGAGTGGGAGTGAGCGCCGTTCGTGTAAGCGTCGTCCATGTCAGCCACGCACCCTGTAGACGATCTCGACGCGCCGGTTGCACGCCTTGGTGTCCCCCGCGCTCGGTGAGGGGCAGTTCCCCGCGATCTCTCCCCGCCCCTCGGTGCGGACGCCGCGCAGGCCCGCCTGTCGCAGGACGTCGCCGACGGCTCGTGCCCTGCGCCGGGAGAGGTCCTCGTTGTAGGTGGTGCCGCCCCGGTCGTCGGCGTATCCCGCCACCCTGACCGACTCGGGCGCCTGCCCGGCCAGTTCGTCGGCGAACCGTGTGAGCAGTTCCCGCCCGCTCGCGTGGAGCACCGCGGACCCGGTCGGGAAGAGCAGGTCCTCCGGGAGGACCTTCTTCACGAACGGGTCGGGGGCCCGTTCCGTGGAGGAGAAGGCGATGACCGGGTCGGCGACGCTCACGGAAACGCCCGGGGCCCCCTGGGCGGGGTCCGTGGGGCGACCGTCGGCGATCCGGCACGGGTGGGCGCCCGTCGCGGCGCACAGCCCGCTCCACAGGCTGGTCAGCCACTTCCTGTGGCTCTGCCGTGGCTGCGGCCTGCCCGCTCCCGGGTGGCCGAGCCATGGCATCTCCACCCGCCAGCCCCGCAGGTCCGGCACGGCCCGCTGCCCCTGGCAGGCCCGGACGATCCTGCCGACGATGGTGAGGTCCCGCATGGCGGTCCGTTCCAGGGAGGCGCACCCCTGTGTCGACAGGCCGTCGGTGGCCACCACGAGCCGGTGTTCGGCGTCCGGCGCGGTCGCCGGGGCGCGGTCGACGTCGAGCGCCCCGAGGACGGCGCTGCCCGGTTCGCGGGGCGGGGAGGTCGCGGCGCGGCCGACGGCGTCCCTGAGGCAGTCGCCCACGTTGAGCGCGTAGGAGGAGCGGTAGCCGTCCGCCGTGGCGGTGAGGTGGGGCAGCAGGAGGTCGCCGACGACCCATTCGACCGACCCCTCCCCGTCGAACGCGCCGATCCTGATCCTCGCCGGGGTGGGGAGGCGGGTGTTCGGGAACGTGACGGCGTCGCCGACGGCCGTGCCCTCGCCGCCGAAGACGGCCCGGTACCAGTCCCACGCCCTGCCCTGCCCGTCACGGGCCGAGGCGCTGCGGTCCACGAGGAGAACGAGGTCCAGCCGGGTCTGGGCGGCGTCGGCGGCCTGCTCGCCGAGCCACCGGCACGCCTGGCCCGCCGTTCCCCCGCCCGGCACCTGGGCCGTCTGGCCGAGCAGGCCGCCGACCGAGCATCCCGTGACGGCCGTCATCGTCATGACCGCGAGCAGGTGACGCGCCTTCATCGCTCCTCCAGCCAGGGCAGGTCGGAGGCGGGGGGCGGGACGGGCACGCCAAGCCGTTCCAGGGCGATCCGCAGCACGCCGTCGCTGGCCGCGACGAGGTCGAACACGTCCACGCTCTGCTGGGCGGCGACGACCTGTTTGACGACGTCCAGGAAGCTCTGCGCGTCCTGCCTGCGCTCCTCGACCATCGTCGTCATGACCCCGGCGACCTCCCTGGGGCTCTCGGCGAGCCGTACGGCGAAGCGCGCGGTCCAGTCCTCCATGCCCTCCGTGAGGAAGTCCCGCCAGGCGTCGCGGGCCTGTGTCATGTTGGCCCTGATCATCTCGTCGATCTCCGCCTTCGCCTGGATCTCCAGGAGCACCCGGCCGAGCTGTTTGCGCAGTTCACGAACCTCCTCGGTGAGGCCGACCTTGGCCTTGACGGTCGCGGTGATCGTCACGTCGTCGCACTGGTGCGGCGGGCGGGCGAACTCGACCGTGAGGGCCTCGTTGACCGCCTCCTCCGCCTCGCCGGGCAGATACGGTTCGAACCGGCGGGCGACGCGCCGTATGACCTCCTCCGCGCGCTCGTGGATCTTCGGCCGTTCGGCGGCGATGTCGGCCTTGAGCCCCGTCGTGGTGCGGCCGTCACCCGAGGTCACACACCAGGCGACCGTGACGACGGCCTGGAAGGAGAAGGCGTCCCCACGGGCGGGGACGGTGAGTTCCAGCGGGGCGTCCCGTTCGTGCAGGCCCTGCTCGTCGTAGACGGAGTGCGGCGCGGGCGGGGGCTGGAAGAACCGGCGCACCGAGCCGATCGGGCCGTCCTCCCCGTCCTTCCAGGGGTGGGCGATGCCGGCGGTCGCGCGGCGGGGGAGCCTTCTGAGGAGCCGGTGCACGAATCTCATGAGTCTTCCGTCCTTTTCATGTGGTGGTCCAGGCGGTGGTAGAGGGGGATGTCGACGATCCGCCGCAGGTACCAGTGGCGCAGGTGGAAGCGGAGCGGCCCGCGCAGGTGGTGGTGTCCGGCCGCCTCGAAGACGGCCTCGACGACCGGCCGCACTCCGGGCGTCGTGCCCCAGTTGGCGACCCACTCGGCGAAGACATCCCAGGCGGCGCGGATCGGACTACCGGTGACGCCCGTCGGCCTCCGGGCGAACAGCCCGCATCTGAGGGCGTTTCCCCACAGGGTGACGAGGTGTTCCCGTGCCCAGCCGCGTTCCTCGCCGGTGAACTCCGTGAGCAGCAGCCTGCAGGTGTCGTTCTCCACCCCTGAGGCCAGCCGGGTCAGGGCGAGCGCGGCCGTACGGCGCAGCCCTGGGTGGCCGCCGACGGCCCACTCCGCCAGCTCGGAGAGGATCTTGGACGCCGTCCCGGGGCCGTAGATCTCCATGAGTGTCCGCGAGACGGCGTCCTGGGTCGTGGGGCGCGAGGAGCGCAGCGCGATCTGCCTGAGGGCGGGCAGCGCCCGGTCGATCTGTTCGACGCCGACGCCGAGGCCGTACGCCCTGGCGACGATGGCCTGCTTCGCCGCGCTTCCCGCGGCCCACTCACGCAGCCGGTCGAGCAGCCGGGGCACGACGTGCGGGGACAGCAGTGCCGCCTCGATGGCCCAGGCCGCGAGCCAGTGGTCGCGGGTCCTGCCGGAGACGCTCCAGCGGCGCAGGAACTCACCGTCGATGACGTCGAAGTCGTAGGTGGCGAGCCTGCCGATGGCGTGGGCGGCCTTGATGCGGACCGCCTGGTCGGGATGTTCGCACAGCCGTCCCAGCCAGGCGAGCAGGGCCTCCCTGATCGTCGGGTGCTCCTGCCAGGCGACTTCGAGCACGACGGAGGCCATGGAGGAACGGCTCAGGCGGATCCGGCTGCCCTGGCCGTGCTCGTCCGGCACCTGGGACGCCTGGGCGTAGCTCACCCACTCCGACAGCGCGTCCCACGACTCGGGATCGACGAGCACGTGGTCGGGGTCGGCGAGGATCTCGGTGAGCCGGAGTGCCGCCCGCGTGATCGTCACCGAGGGCAGCTCGTTCAGCACGGCCACTCCGAGCAGGAAGCAGCGCCGCCGTACGTCGTGCTCGGGGGAGAGCAGGGCGCAGACCTGGGCACGCAGCCTGCGCGGTTGCCCCGCGAGCGCGTTGTCGAGCCCGCCGCCCCCGCGCAGGGCCTCCGCGACGTCCTTGGCGAGCTGTACGGCGTCGGCGAGGGCGCAGCCCTCCTTCAGGTGCTCCCGGACGCCGTCGTGAGCGGTGACGTCCACCGGGGCGACGCCGTCCAGCTCCCAGGACAGCCACCGTTCGAAGACCTGGTCGGGGAGGGGGGCGTCGTGGTCCACGGCCGACACGACACCGGGGAACCCCTGGTCGACGAGGACCACGATCCTGGCGTTCCGCACGGCGGCGACGGCGGCGAGGTGCTGGAAGAGGCCGTCCGCCGACGCGCGTGTCCACGTCCTGCCCGTGACGTCCAGGACGTAGCCGCCCGTCTCGTCGAGTTCCTCCCCGGTCAGGTCCAGCGGGTTGACGGAGTCGCGCACCCATCCGACGGGCGCCCCCTCCGTACGGCGGAACCCGAGCAGCGCCATCCAGCCGGTGTCCCTGCGGCCGCTGCCCCGCCCGCCCCGCAGCGCGACGACCGGCTCGTCGCGCAACAGTTCGGCCAGACGCCCGCACGAGACGGTCCTGACGTACACCCGGTCGAGGAGTTCCCGCTGGCTCGGCGCGAGGTGGACGACGCCCCCGCGCCCCTCCTCCCCCTTGCCGCCGAAGAAGATCCGGTCGGCGTGGTAGATGTTTCCCGACCTGACCCGGTAGGCGCTCCCGGCGACCGCGTCGCGCCCGGCGCGCGGGCCGTCGCCGTAGAGGTCACGCAGGTTGGCCTCGCGCAGGTGCCGTTCCTCGTCCTCGGCGGCCATGCGCTCGCGCAGGGGAAGGTCGAGCTCGCCGTCCTCGTCCTCGATCTCCCTGGAGGTCTCAGCGCGTGCCTTCTCCGCCGGGGGTTCCTTGCCGGCCTTGGCGGGCTCGGGCTTCGCGGGCTCCTCCGGTGGCCTGTCGCCCGGCTCCTGGGGCGTGGGCTCGGCGCTCATCGTCCACCGTGTCCCGCGTCGAAGCGCATGTCGCCCTGGGACCGGTAGATGTTGCCGTTCTTGACGCGGTGCTGGTCGCCCATGATGACGTCACGCGCGGCGCCGAAGGGCTTCGTCGGGCGCGGACCTTCCGCACCCCGCGCGGGGACCGGGTCGTCGTCGGCGGGCGGGTCGAAGGCGTCCAGTTCCCGCAGCTCGTGGACGTCGGCGTTCGGCAGGTAGAGATAGGCCAGGAAACGCTGTCTCTTGACCTGGACCGTCACGGGACGGAACCGCACAGGGCGGGGGTGACCGTACCCCTGGGACAGGTAGTCGTCGAAGACCCGGTCGGAGACGATCAGGGCGAGGTCGGCGGCCGGGCACACCCGCATGGCCGCACAGGCCGCGGGCGCGTTGACCAGCCGGTTCACCTGTACGGCGTGCGGCCCCGGCACACCCATGGGCCCGGCGGGGAGCACGGGCCCCACGTGCAGGGCGACGCGCAGCCGTACCCGGGTCCAGTTGTCGCCGTACTGCCTGCGGTTGTACACGGCGAGGGCGACGTCGAGCTCACGCACGAAGGCGTCGGCCAGGTCGAGCACGGAGGCGGGCTCGGTCAGCACCGAGAACTCCCCGTCGCCGGACACCTGTCGCGACCAGCGCGGGCGTTCGAGCCTGGCCTCCCGGGCGGCGGTGTCGAGGAGATCCGCCAGGGTCGTCTGCAGGACGGCCTGTTCACCGGCGTTGCGTGAGCCGTAGTCCTCGATGTCGCCGGAAATCATCGCCCGATATTCAGGCATGACGGCTTCCGTCATCCGCTTCCCCTTTGTCAGATCGGCGTGTCCCTTTTCGGGAGCACGGCCAACGATGACGCCGGAAGCGCGAAAGGAAGCCCTACAAATATGGTTTCGGAGAAATATCCGATGTCACCCGGAAACGATCATCAACTCACTTCGCTCAGCTCCGCGTACGTCATGAGGGAATGACGGTCGAGAATGACGACCCTGCGGTGGCCGACCCTGACGAGACCCCGGTCCGCCAGGCCCCGCAGCGCCTTGTGGACGGAGATCTCCTTGGCCCCGATGAGCGCGCCGAGCTCGGACTGCGACAGCCGTACGCCGATGTCCACCCCCTCGGCGCTCTCGCGGCCGTGCAGGCGGGCGAGATCGACGAGCACCCGGGCCAGGCACACGCCGACGCCGTAGCCGGTGAAGTCGAGCCTGCGCCTGTTCGCCCAGCGCAGCCGGTCGCTCAGCATCGAGTTGAGCACCAGCCCGGCGGAGGGGTGTTCGGCGAGATAGCCCAGGAAGGGGCGCTTACCGATGCGGATGACCATCGAACGCGCGCACGTCGTCACGGTCGCCGAACGGCTCGCCCCGTCGAGGACGGCCATCTCCCCGACAAGATCACCACCGATTCTGATGCCGAGAAGGGCCACGATCCCGTTCTCGACCGTGGCGGTGACCGTCACCAGCGCGTCGATCAGGAGGACCACGTGGTCACCGGGAGCTCCCTGGGCGAGCAGAACCTCCCCGGGCGGGCAGACCCTGGGTCTGCCCAGGCTGAGCAGCGAACGGCGATCCGCCTCCGCCAGCCGTGCAAGAAATGTCCCTTTAGGCCATGAACGGTCGGGACGACCGGACGGCTCGGAAACCATTGGCTCTCCGTGGGCGCCGACAAAGTACGGTCAACGCCAACCTAACACTCTCTTTCCGGTGACCCTCCGCACATGGTCGACATCGGGAAAATCCGTTTCCCGGATCTTGGACTCCAACTTGACCTCGGATCGGGGGTGGAACATCTGCCTGGTTATCCTCGGAAAAGAACACCGGCCGCGATACGGAGGTGCCCATGACGGAGCGCAAACCCCTCGGCGTCAGCTTCGAGACGTGGATCGACCGGCAGATCCGCGAGGCCACCGAACGCGGCGAGTTCGACAACCTGCCCGGCGCCGGCAAGCCCCTCCCCGGCGGGGGCAAGCAGGACGACGAGATGTGGTGGATCAAGCGGAAGATGCAGGAGGAGAACCTCTCCTTCCCACTGCCGGGGACGCTCGCGCTGCGCAAGGACGCCGAGGACTCCAGGGCGGCGGCGGTGGGCGCGCGCACCGAGGCCGAGGCCCGGAGGATCATCGACGAGCTCAACGCCCGCATCCGCGTCGCCCACGGCAAACCCCTGTCGGGGCCGCCGGTCTTCCAGCCGACCCTCGACGTCGAGGAGGTCCTCGCCGAGTGGCGCGAACGCCATCCCGCCGAGGACCCTCCCGCCTCCTCCGAACCCCCGACCCGGAGGAGACGCTCCTTCTTCCGCCGCGGGAAGGGCTGAGCCTCCCGTCGCGGGAGACTTCCCCCGCGGGAAGGGCTGGGCCTCCCGTCGCGGGAGACTTCCCCCGCGGGAAGGGCTGGGCCTCCCGTCGCGGAACGGATCAGGACGGGACGGATCAGACCGCGGCGCGGTCGTCCGCCGTACGGCGGCGCAGCGCCACGTCGGTCAGCGCGGGCGGCTGCCAGGCCCCGTCCGGGTGGTAGACGTCGGTGCCGGGCGGCACGATCTCGTCGATCCGGTCGAGGGTCGCGTCGTCGAGGACGAGCGAGGCCCCCTTCAGCGTCGCGTCGAGCTGGGCGGGGGTCCGCGGCCCGATGATCACGGAGGTGACGGCCGGGTGCGCGGCGGGGAAGGCGACGGCCAGCTCGGGCAGCGTGCAGCCGAGTCCGTCGGCGACCTCGACGAGCCGCTCGACGACGTCGAGCTTGGCCGCGGTCAACGGCAGCGCGGGGTCGAAACGCGCGGGCGCCAGGGCGGCACGGCCCGTGGTGAGGTCGATGTCCTGCCCCTTGCGGTACTTGCCGCTCAGGAAGCCCCAGGCCAGCGGGCTCCAGGTGAGCGCCCCCATGCCCAGCCGCCTGCAGGTCGGCAGCACCGATCGCTCCGCGCCCCTGGCCAGCAGCGAGTACGGCGGCTGCTCGGTCCTGAAGCGCATCAGCCCCCGGCGTTCGGCGACGTGGTAGGCCTCGACGACCTCCTCGGCGGGGAAGGACGAGCAGCCGAAGGCGCGGATCTTGCCCTGCCGTACGAGATCGCTCAGGACGGAGAGGGTCTCCTCGATGTCGGTCCTGTGGTCGGGGCGGTGGACCTGGTAGAGGTCGATCCAGTCGGTCCTCAGCCGCCGGAGGCTCTCCTCCACCTCCTTGACGATCCAGCGCCGGGAGTTGCCGCTCCGGTTGGGGCCCTCACCCATCGGGAAGTGGACCTTGGTCGCGAGGACGACCTCGTCGCGGCGGCCGAGCAGCGCCTTGCCGACGATCTCCTCCGACTCGCCCGCCGAGTACATGTCGGCGGTGTCGACGAAGTTGACGCCCTGGTCGAGCGCGGTGTGGATCATCCGGACGCACTCGTCATGGTCGGGGTTTCCCACCGCGCCGAACATCATGGTGCCCAGACAGTGGACGCTCACCTCGATGCCGGTGCCGCCGAGAACGCGGTAGCGCACGGTCGTGCTCCTTCGATGGTCGCCTTCGGTGACCGGCACTCTAGGTGCTGGAGTTCACTCCAGGGCAAGCCACGTCCCAAGGTCACAGCAGCCCGGCGTCACGGACCTTCATCGCGACCTGGACGCGGTTCTCCGCCCCGAGCTTGGCGAAGATCCGGGTGACGTTCGCCTTGACGGTCGCCACGCTCATGTGGAGGCGTTCGCCGATCTCGGTGTTCGAGCCACCCCTCGCCACCTCGACCGCCACCTCACGCTCACGCTCGGTGAGCCTGTCCAGCTCCCGCCGCGCCCCCGCGTCATACGGCCCGTGCGGCCCCTGCGCGCCGTACGGCCCGCCGGTCGCGGCGGCGATCACCTGGTGGGTGACGCTCGGCGAGAGCACCACCTCGCCCCGGGCGGCGGCGCGGACCGCCTCGACCATCCGGGGCGGCGGCGTGTCCTTCAGCAGGAAGCCCGTGGCGCCGAGCCGCAACGCCCGCAACACCATGTCGTCGGCGTCGAAGGTGGTGAGCACGACGATCCTGGGGGCGTCCGGTTCGGACAGCAGCAGCTCGGTCGTGGTCAGCCCGTCCTGCTCGGGCATCCGGATGTCCATCAGCACGACGTCGGGTTCGAGGTCGCGGATCACGGCCATGGCCCGCAGGCCGTCCCCGGCCTCCCCGACGATCTCCAGGTCGGACTCGCCGCCGAGGATGAGCCGCAGCCCGGTGCGCACCATCGGGTCGTCGTCCACGATCACCAGCCGGATCACGGGTCAAGCCTCCCACGGAAGACGGACATCAAGGACAAAGCGTCCCTTTCGTACGGCGTGGTCGAGCGTGCCCCCGGCCATCCTGGTCCGTTCGGCCAGGCCGACCAGACCGTACCCCCCATGCCCCCCGCCGGGGCTCGCGGGCGTCCCCCACGAAACCGGGTTGCTCACCCGGATGCGCAGCCCCTTGCCCGGCCTGCCGTCCAGCTCGGCCGCCACCTCACTGCCCGGCGCGTGCTTGCGCGCGTTGGTCAGGGCCTCCTGGACGATGCGGTAGGCGTGGCGGCCGGTCTGCGTCGGCAGCGACTCGCGGTCCTCGACGGTGTCGGCGACCTCGACCCGTTGCCCGGCCGCGCGCACCTCATCGAACAACGCCCCCATGTGCTCAAGGCCCGGCTGCGGCGCCTCAAGCGCGCCGTCCCTCCTGAGCGTGCCGAGTACGGCCCGCAGCTCGTTGAGCGACCGGTGGGCGTTCTCCTGGATCGCCAGCGCGATCTCCCGGGTCTCCTCGGGGCCCAGGTCCTTGCGGTAGGCCAGGCCCCCGGCGAGCATCGACAGCAGCGACATCCGGTGGGCCAGGACGTCGTGCATCTCCTGGGCGATCTTCGCCCGCTCCGCCAGCTTGGTCTGCTCGATCTGCTGCAGTCGTTCGCGTTCGGCGGCCAGCGCGGCCTCCCGCCGGGAGGCTTCCAGGTCGCGAAGTCCCCGGAGGTACAGTCCGAAGAGGGTCAGGCCGGCCAGGATCACGGTCCCGGTGATCTGGCTGATGACGGCCGCCTGGGTGAGGCCGTACCGGGTGGTGTTGACCAGCAGGAACAGCCACGACGCGACCGCGATCGGCAGCGTCCAGCGCCACCTGCGGTGCGTGACCAGGGAGACGTAGGCGACCTGGGCCGGGCCGGTCGCGGTGACGGAGAAGCTGGTCAGCAGGGCCGTGGCCAGCGCGGTCTGCCACGGCAGGCGGCAGCGCCAGCGCATCAGGACCAGCCCCACCACCCCGAGCGGGATGTCGACCAGCATGGGGACCACCCGGTCCGGCGAACGCGACGCCGCCGTGACCAGGATGACGCCGTAGAACAGCATGGGCAGCACCGCGCACAGATAGCGCAGGGCCTCGCCCCGCCGGTCCAGTGGTGTGTTCTCCCGCACGCCACCAGCCTAGGAAACGCCGCCCTGTGCCCCCAGCGACCTGGGTCCACACCCTGACGTCCGAAGGCGATACCTGGGTCGGTAGCCCCCTCGCCCCGGGGCCGATGACCGGCGGCACCGGATCCGGTGGACTTGACGCATGATCGAGTTCAGTCATGTAAGCAAGGTCTACCGAGGGGTCCGGGCGCTCGACGACGTGTCCTTCACGGTCGAACCCGGCGGCGTCACCGGGTTCCTCGGGCCGAACGGCGCGGGCAAGTCCACGGCCCTGCGCGTCCTGGTCGGTCTCTCCCGCCCCACCTCCGGCTCCGCCACCGTGTACGGCCTGCCGTACGGCGGGCTGGGCAACCCCGGGACCCGGGTCGGGGTGCTGCTCGACGCGGGCGCCCTGCATCCGGGCCGCAGCGGGCGGGAGGTGCTGAGGCTCGGCGCGACGACGCTCGGCCTGCCGGAGTCGCGGGTCGGGGAGATCCTCGACCTGGTCGGGCTCACCGGCCAGGAGGCGCGGCGCCCGGTCGGCGGCTACTCGCTGGGGATGCGGCAGCGGCTCGGCATCGGCCACGCGCTCCTCGGCCGCCCCGGGACGCTCGTCCTGGACGAACCCGCCAACGGCCTCGACCCGCAGGGCATCCGGTGGCTGCGCGACCTGCTGCGCCACCTGGCCGACTCCGGCTGCGCGGTACTGCTCAGCTCACACCTGATCCACGAGGTGGAGCAGATCGCCGACCACGTCGTGATGATCGGCCGGGGCCGGGTCCTCGCCCAGGGGTCGGTCGACGGGCTCGGCGGCGGCCGTTCGCTCGAAGAAGTCTTCCTGAACCTCACCTCCGACACGGACCGGAGCGCGGCGTGACCTCGATCCCCTTCCACAGACTGCTGCTCGTCGAGACCCGCAAGATCTTCGACACCCGGAGCGGGAAGATCCTGACGGCGGTCCTGGTCGCGCTGACGATCGCCTCCGTCGTCGGGCGCGGCGTCGTCGCCGGTCCCCGGCTGTTCACCCTGACCGGCACGGCCGGGATCGGGTTCGGCATCCTGCTGCCCGTGCTCGCCGTACTGTCGGTGACCGGCGAGTGGAGCCACCGGACCGCCCTGACCACGTTCGCCCTCGAGCCCCGCCGGGCGCGGGTACTGGCCGCCAAGTTCCTGCCGCCGCTGGCCGTCGCCGTGGTGGCCACGGTGTTCGCGCTGCTCGTGGCGGTGCCGGCCACGGCCGTCGTCGCCGCCGTCCAGCACGTCCCGGCCGACTGGACCGTCCCTCCCCTGGCCCTGCCCGGCATGGCCGCGACGTTCGTCCTGCTGACCGCGATGGGCTCCGCCTTCGGCGTGCTGTCCCTGAACGCCCCCGTCGCGATCGTGGTCTGCCTGACCAACACGATGCTGTGGAGCGTCGTCAGCAGACTCGGCGAGACCGGCCGTGTCCTCGCGGAGTGGTTCGACCTGGGCAACACGACCGGCCCCCTGGCGACCGGCACCATGACGGGCGGCGACGCCGTACGGCTGGCCACGTCGATCCTGCTGTGGATCGCCCTCCCGGCGGCCCTGGGCACGATCCGCGTGTCCCGCACCGAGATCCGCTGACGGAATCGGTTGAAGTCGAGGCCGAGTTGGCGGGGATCAGGGACCGGGTGGCCCGTGCCGTACTGACCGGCGAGCTCTGAACCGGGTAGGTCAGAGGCCGGGGTCGTTCTGCTGGGCCTCGGCGAGGGCGACGAGGAGGCCGTCGGCGGCGCCGCGGAACATGCGGTGCAGGTCGCGGACGTTGTCGACGATGACGACGCTGTCGAGCAGGTCGGCGCGGAGCCTGGCGGCCCTGACGTCACCGGCACCGTCCGGGTCGAAGGCGGTCGCGGCGAGGAAAAGGCCGCCGACCCCGGAGGCCACGGCGGCGTCGCGGGCGGCCGTGCCGTCGATGGCGGAGATGTCGTCGGGGACCCCGGGCAGGATGGGGCGGCCGTCGCGGAGCATGAGGGTGAGCGGGCGGATCGGGAAGTCCTCGGTGGCGATGCCCTCGGGAACGAAGGGCTCACCGGTGAGACAGCGGGTGCGGTTGTCGGGGTAACCCCAGGGCTTGCCTCTGGCCTGATCGGCGAGGCCCGCACGGGTGAACAGGCCGCCCTCGGCGTCCAGCACGAGGTCGCCGGGCTGCCAGCGCTCGCCCTCGTAGGGATGGTGCTCGTCGCTCACACCCGGCACGTTACCCCCCACCACCGACAAACAGCCCGAACGAAGAGCTCCGGCCACCGTACGGCCCGGCCGACGGTTCCAGGTCGTGGTTCCGGATGGCGGTCTTCGTGGGAAAAGGGGAGAGCCCGCGCCCCGGTGAAGGGGGCGCGGGCTCTCAGTGACGTACTGGCGTCACCGGATCACTGGCGCTGCCAGAGGGCCGGGACGTTCGGCGGCTCCCAGCCGGGGAGCGCGGTGTGCTGCTGGAGGCAGCGGTAGGTGGTGCCGTTGTAGATCGCCAGAGCGCCCGACGTGTAGACGGTGCCGGCGGCCCACGGGCTGGCCGGGCCCTGGGTGGGCGTGACGGTCGGGGTCACGGTCGGCGTGACCGTGGGGGTCACGGTGGGGGTCGCGGTCGGCGTGACGGTCGGGGTCACGGTGGGGGTCGGCGACGGGTCGGGGCCACCACCGACGTTGACGTCGACGCAGTTGTAGAAGGCCATCGCGGTGTCGGCGATGTTCCAGATGGCGTAGATCTTCTGGCGGCCGCTGTAGCTACCGAGGTTCACCACGTGCGAGACCGTGGAGCCGGGAACCCTGCCACGGTCGTTGAACTCCGCGACGCGGGTGTTGCCGACGTAGTACTGCCACGTGCTGGTGGCGTGACGGGCCTCGATCCGCCAGTTGAACGTGACGCTGCTGCCGACGTTGGTGACCGGCCACGCCTTGCTGTCGTCGTCCAGCGGGGACCAGCGGCTGTCACCACCGCTGCAGTTGTGCTGACCCTTCGGGCCTTCGACGCTCGCGGGCTCCCAGATGATCGGGCCACAGTTGGAGACCTTGCCCTGAGCGCACAGGGCCTGCCTGCTGGGAGGAGAGGTGATGTAACCGTGCGCCGACGCGGGCGTGGCGGTCAGCAACACCGTGGCGAACGCGATGACCGTCGCTGATGCGACTGAGATCGTTCTGCGCATGTTGATTCCTTCGCTGGGGGGAAATCCAAATATAAAGGAAACTTTACTAACAGTAAATATCCTTCCAACTGGGATTCCACCCAAACGGTCAACGCACCCCAAGTCCTCAGGAAAGGGTCACCCGTCCTCTTCGGGGAGAGCCGGAGGCGGTCGTTCCCCCCTCCGCCAGGCCGTCCTGCGGGCCGAGGGCACGGCGGCGCCACAGGACGTGCCCGCGCGTGCGTTCCCTGCCACTCGCAGAAGTGCGGCGCGCACCCGGTCCGCAGCGGACCGCGAACCGCACCCGTGCTCTCACCGGCCGTGCCGACCCTCGCGGTGCCGTGCGCGGGGCCATGACGACGTGGCGGCTTTCTGCCATACGGGACGCGTTTCCGCCCTGCGGGAAGATGATCTGGCTTTGCGGCGAAGAGAGGGTGAAAGCACCCACCGACCGAAAGGCAGGCTCATGTCGGAGACAAGAGCTTGATCACCGAAGCGGATGAGCTGACCGACGCCGAACTCGTCGCCCACTACCGGCGGGATCCCGACCTGTTCACCGTCGTTCACGACCGCTACCACCGTGACGTCTACCTGTACGTCGCCGGGCGGCTGGACACGCAGATCGCCGAGGACATCACCGCCGAGACGTTCCTGGTGGCCTTCGACCGGCGTGACCGTTTCGACCCGGAACTCGGGGAGTTGCGGCCCTGGCTCTTCGGCATCGCCACCAACCTGATCGCCAGGCACAGGCGCAAGGAGACACGGCACTACAGGGCGCTGGCCCGCCTCGGACCGGACCCCGACGTGGAGGGGCACGAGAACCGGGTCGTCACCTCCGTCACCGCCCAGCGCATGCAGCCGCATCTGGCCAGGGCACTCGCCGCGCTCTCCGGGGGCGAGCGCGACGTCCTGCTCCTGGTGGCGCTCGGCCAGCTCGGCTACGAGGAGGTGGCCCAGGCGCTCGGCATCGCCGTCGGCACCGTGGGGTCCCGGCTCAGCCGGGCACGCGTGAAGATCCTCACCCTCATCGACAAGGAGAAGGCCCGTGGATGACCTGGACGACATCGCCGCCCTGCTCACCAAGCCCGAACCGTCCCGCGAAGTCCTCCTGCGCAGCCGGGGACGACTCCAGGATCGGATCGACGGCCGCACCCGGAACCGCCGCCGCGTCAACTGGCTCGTGCCCTCGGTCGCCCTGGCGGCCGCGGTCACCGCGGCCGTCGCCGTGATCACGGTGGACTCGACCCCGCCCGCCGTACCCACCGCGCCCACCACGACCGCCTCGACCGCCGTCTCGGTCGGCGATATCTCCGGCAAGGAGATTCTGCTCATGGCGGCCGTCAGCGCGGAACGCGCGCCCCAGACGACCGGGACCTACTGGCACGTCACGTCCACCTTCCTGAACTCGGACATACCTCCGATAGAGAGCTGGACCAGACGTGACGGCCAACGCTGGACCAGAGCCATGCCGGGAGACCCCGCCGACACCGTCCTGCAGGGCAGGAACCCGCTCTCCCTCAAGGGCGCGGACATCAGCCTCGACGACCTCGCAGGGCTGCCGACCGATCCCGAGGCGTTGAAGACCTGGATCGTCCAGCGTCAGGGAAACCCCGACGACATGAGCCTGTCCGAGCAGCGAGACGAACCGCTCTTCCCCCTGATCACGCTCATCTCCGAGCTGCCGACGCCCCCCGAGGTCCGCGCCGCGGCGTTCAAGGCGCTCGCCACGACACCGGAGGTCAGGAGCACGGGCGCGGTCGAGGGCGGCCAGGCACTGGCCATCCCCGATCCCGACGACCACAGCTGGGAGATCAAGATGGTCGTCGACCCCGAGACCGCCCAGGTGAAGCGCACCAACTTCCTTCTCGGCGGAGACGGAAGCGTGACCTGGTCCAAGGACTCCATCGCGTTGGCCACCGAGTGGACGGACGAGCTTCCCAAGTAAGGACGTTCCGCGTTCGCCCACGGTGACCCGGAAGGGCTCGCGGGGGCGTGACCTTGGGCGAACGCATCCCCCCTCAACCCCTAGGAAGACCATGATCTTCGGCAAACCGTTCCTCGCCGTCGCTCTCGCGGCGACGGCCCTGGGCGTCACCCCGACACCTCCCTCCCAACCGGCCCAACCGGCTGGCGGGGTCACCCTGATCACCGGGGACCGCGTCGTCGTCACCGGCCGTGGACACCGGATCACCCCCGGCCCCGGCCGTACGGAGGTCGTCTTCGCGAGCCGGACGCGGGACGGACACCTGCACGTGATCCCCTCCGACGCCCAGCCCCTGATCGCCAAGGGCGTGCTCGACCCCCGGCTGTTCGACGTCACCCAACTGCTCCAGTGGCGGTACGGCGACGCCGACACCCCCGACATCCCACTGATCACCCGGTCGGAGAACGGCCCGGCCCCCGCCCTCGGGAGCGCGCGGGGTCTGCGGCGGCTCGACGGCCTCGGCATGACAGCCTTCCACCTGCCCAAGAACGGCGCGGCCCAGGCGTGGAAGGACCTGGCGGGCGGCCGTACCCTGGCGCCGGACACCACCAAGGTCTGGCTGGACGGCCGCCGGTCCTTCAGCCTCGACCGGAGCACCGCGCAGATCGGCGCCCCCGAGGCGTGGAAGCAGGGGCTGACCGGTGAGGGCGTCACGGTCGCCGTGCTCGACTCCGGCTACGACCCCGACCATCCGGACCTGAAGGGCGTGGTGACCCAGGAGCGCAACTTCAGCGAAGACCCCGACATCCGCGACACCCTTGGCCACGGCACCCACGTCGCCTCGACCGTCGCGGGCAACGGGGAGAAGTACCGGGGGGTGGCCCCCGGCGCCCGGCTGGCCATCGGGAAGGTCGGCGGCGAGCGGGGCCCCTCGGACTCCGCCGTCCTGGCGGGCATGGAATGGGCCGCCCGCGAGGTCAAGGCCAAGGTCGTCAACATGAGCCTGGGCTACACCGACCAGCCGGGGACCGACCTCGTGGAAGAGGCGGTGAACACGCTGTCCGCGGAGACCGGCACCCTGTTCGTCGTCGCCGCGGGCAACGACGGCGGCAAGATACCGGTGAGCAGCCCCGCCAGCGCCGACGCCGCCCTCGCGGTCGGTGCCGTCGGCAGGCGGGACCAGGTGGCCTACTTCTCCAGCCTCGGCCCCCGGATCGGCGACCACGCCGTCAAGCCGGACCTCACCGCACCGGGTACGGACATCGTCGCGGCGGCCGCCCAGGGCACCGCCGACGGCCCCCACGTCGCCATGAGCGGCACCTCCATGGCCTCACCGCACGTGGCCGGGGCCGCGGCCATCCTCGCCCAGCGGCACCCCGACTGGACCGGGCAGCGGCTCAAGGCCGCCCTGGTCGGCAGCGCCCGTCCCACGTCCGGCGCCACGCCGTACCAGCAGGGCACCGGGCGGGTGGACGTGGTCCGCGCGCTGAGGCAGCAGGTCACGGCCCAGTCCGAGGGCACCTGGGCCGCCTTCCCCTGGAAGGGGCCCGACGGGCGGGAGAAGACCGGGACCGTCACCTACACCAACGGGGGCGAAACCCCGGTCAGCCTCGACCTGACCGTGGAGGGGGACGTGCTCCGGCTCGGCACCCGGCGCCTCGACGTGCCCGCCGGAGGACAGACGTCGGTCACGGTCACCGTCGACGCGGCGGGCAAGGCCCCAGGGGAGCACGTGGGGACGGTCACCGCCACCTCCGGCGACACCGTGGTCCGCACCTTCGCCGGCGCGTACGTCGAACCCGAGTCCTACGACGTCACCGTCAACGCCCTCGACAGGAAGGGGCAGCCGGTCGACCCCTGGATAGGCGAGATCTACGACGCGAAGTCGGGCAAGGTCATGGGCCTGACGTTCCAGAACGGCACGGCCACCGTACGGCTCGCCAAGGGCGACTGGAACCTCTTCACCGAGACAGCGGAAAAGGTCGACGGTGAACACTCCTTCACCACCGCCGTCTCCCCATTCAAGGTCGACGGTGAGGACCTCCGCCTGACGACGGACTCTCGCCAGGGCAGAGCAGCCGGGGCCACCCTCGATGACCCGACCGCCGAACGCCAACGTGGCTTCGACCTCGGACTGGTCCACGGTGCGTGGAGCTCAACGGCTTTCACGAGCGCTGACGTCGGTTCCCAGCGCTTCGTCCCGGTTCGTCTGGCGGGCCTGACCTACGACCTGCACACCACATGGCTGAGCAAGGACGTCACACCCAGCCCCTACGTCTACGACCTGGTGGACCACCGCACCGACGGCCTCCCCGACAACCCCGTCTACGACGCCAGGAAGCGGGACCTCGCGAAGATCACCACGACCTACCGCGCCTCGGGGACCGCGACCACCGGGGCGCCGATGTCCGGGCGTTCCTCCGACGAATTCCCTGGCATGTTCCTGAGCGTGCCCGTCGGAGACATCCCTCTTCCCGGAACACTCGTGCACTACCGGACCCCCGGGGTGACCTACGAGGACGGCCTGCAGGTCGGTGGCTCCATCGTCTTCGGCGCGGGCAGGCTCGCCAGGCGCGGACAGACCAGCGAGACCGTGAACGCCGCCGTCACGGGTCCGTCGTTCCTGCTGCCGAACGGCAGCCGCACCGGCGACGAGCTGCTCTTCACCGGGACGGGGATGCTCGCCGACGGCGGCCAGGAGAGAACCGGCTCCGACAGCGCCGCAACCGGCACCGCCACCCTCACGAGGGACGGAAAGACGCTGGCCACGGCCGACCTCGTCGGCTGCGACGTCTACGACATGCGGACCTGCGAACTCCGCGCCGCCCTCCCCGCAGGGCCGGGGACCTACACGCTGACCGCGTCAACGCGCAGGCAGGTGCCGTACTCGACGCTGTCCACCGCCGTCGAGTCCGCCTGGACGTTCCGCTCGGCGACCACGGCCAAGGAGCGGCCGCTCCCCCTGACCGCCGTCCGGTACGGCCCGGCGGGCCTGGACTCCTTCAACCGCGCCAAGCCCGGCAGCCTGACCCGCCTCCCCCTCTGGCTCGACCACAACCCCGGCTCCTCACCGTCGGCCGGGCCTTCCTCGGACTCCTCGGCTGCGCCTTCCTCTGATTCTTCGGGCGGGTCTTCGGCCGGGACTTCGGGGTGGTCGTCGAGCCGGACCTCGATCCGGTTGGAGATGTCGGCCGACGACGGAGCGCACTGGCGTCGAATCCCGGTCGTCCGTACCGGCTCCGGCTGGACCAGCATGGTGCCGAACCCGCGTACGCCCGGTTTCGTCTCCCTCCGCGCGACCGTGACCGACCCTTCGGGCACCGACCTGACCCAGACGATCACCCGCGCCTACGCCATCGGCTGACCCAACACCCCGAACCCCTCAGGCCCGGTCACCCCGAACCCGGGCCTAAGGCCTTTTCATCCGTACGGCCCGCGTTGATCCCACAGGCTGTGGACACCCACTCCACGAATCGCGAAGCCACCCTAAAGCCCGGTCGGCCACTACCCTGGCTACCGGCGTTCACCTCTCCCCAAGAGACACCATGCCCGAAATGTCCAACTCAACAGAAGTAATGAATTTCAGCCCTCCCCGCCGATAAACCCCCAGGTCACCAAGGGTGCTCCCCGCGCACGCGAGGATGGTCCAGGTCGGGATCGTGGTGGACGACGCGGTAGCCGAGTGCTCCCCGCGCACGCGGGGATGGTCCCATCAGGATCTTTCGCGCATCTCGACCACAACCGTGCTCCCCGCGCACGCGGGGATGGTCCCTGCTCGGGTACAGACGGCTTTGAGACGTACCGGTGCTCCCCGCGCACGCGGGGATGGTCCCGGCTTCCTGTGGACGGGCGGCCGTCTGGTTCGGTGCTCCCCGCGCACGCGGGGATGGTCCTCCGCCGGCGGATTGCCGGTCTCGGTGAGGGCCGTGCTCCCCGCGCACGCGGGGATGGTCCCCTCCGAAGGGGGCGGCGCGACGAGCCGATGAGAGCCCTCGGGTGACGGCGCTCGGTCGGCAAGACCGGTGGGGCCCCCTCTCAGGAGCCTGTCCGATCCGGCGGATCCCTCCTGAGAGGGAGGTGGGAGTTCGCTCGTCACGGCGATGTCCACAAAGTCGTGAAAAACCAGGATTAAGGAGGTCAGCACCACTAAGGAGTCAACGAGATGAACCCCCGTATCGCCTTCGTCGCCGCCCCCGTCCTCACCTTCACCTACGGCGTGTTCCGCATCCTGGACGGCCTGGACGGCGTCCGTGGCCCCGGCATCGCCTGGACGACCGGGCACCTGGCCTTCGTCGGCGCCCTGGTGTTCTTCGCCATGGCGTTCCACGAGATGCGAAGACTGGCCGGTCGCGGACCCCTGGCCACCGGGCTGGCCTCCGCCGGATATGTCGGCATCGCCACACTGATCGCCCAGTTCTCCATCGACATCGTCCTGGGGTTCCAGGCAGCCGACCACGCCGAGATGGGCATGCTGTTCGACCAGGTCCAGGCGGTTCCCGGCGTTCAGCAGGTGGTTTACGACTTCGGTCCGCTGCTGTTCTTCGTCGCCCAGATCGGCCTGGTCCTGCAGCTCGCGGCCCGGCGCCACGTCAAGGCGTGGACGCCCGTCCTGGTGATCGCCGACGTGCTGGTGCCGTTCGTGGAGAAGGACCTCATGCCGCTGGGCGCCGCCTGCCTGCTGGTCTCCTTCATGGCGCTGGCCCGGGTGTCCCGTGAGTCCCGTCTGGCCGACGGCCGGCACCGTGTGGTCGAGCCCGCCGTACCGGCTTCTGTGTGACGAGTAGAGAATGCGCCTTATGCCCCTTTTTGATCGGCTGCGCGCCATCCCGGCACTCCAGCTGGACGTGGCACTCACCGCGCTGGTCCTGGTGGTCCAGCTCTGGCCGCTCCTCGCCACCCGGGAGTCCTTGAGCTGGTGGGGGTACGCCGTCGTGCTCGCGGCGACCATACCCCTGATGTGGCGGCGGCGCGCACCGGTGGTCACGCTCGTCGTCACCCTCGGCGCCCTCGCCCTCTACGACCTGTCCGATCGGGTCGCCGCGCAGCCCGTCTGGTACGGCGCGCTGGTGGCGATGTACTCCGTCGCCGCCTACTCCTCCTGGTGGCCGCGTGTCATCGCGCTGGCCGTGGCCACCGTCGGCGGGCTCGCGTTCACCGGGTCGTCCGACACGGCGGTGCGCGGCGTCGTGCTGTTCGTCGCCGCCTACGCCATCGGCCGGGCCGCGGCCGTCTCCCGGAGCCACGCCGCCGCGCTGGAGGAGCGGGCCGCCCAGCTCCAGCGCGAACGCCGGATCGAGGCCGAGCGGGCCGCGGAACGCGAGCGGGCCCGCATCGCCAGGGACATGCACGACATCCTGGCCCACGCGGTCAGCCTCATGGTCGTCCAGGCCGAGGCCGGGCCGGTCGTGGTGCGCAGCGATCCCGACCGGGCCGAGGCCACGTTCGACGCGATCGCCGCCTCGGGGCGCGACGCGATGACACAGCTCCGCAGGCTGCTCGGCGTGCTCAAGGAGGGCGAGGGCCAACGTGCCCCGCAGCCCACGATCGCCGACCTGCCCGGCCTGACCGACCAGGTCGTGAGCCCCGGGCTGGCCGTGAACTACGTCGTCACCGGCACCCCCGTCCCACTCCCCGGTGACGTCGACGTCGCGGCCTACCGGGTGACCCAGGAGGCGCTCACCAATATCGTCAAGCACTCCGGCGCCACCCGCGCCGACATCCGATTCGACTGGCGGGACGACGAACTCATGATCCACATCACCGACGACGGCAGGGGAGCCTCGCGCACGCTCCCCCGTGGCGGTAACGGCCTGATCGGCATCCGTGAGCGCGCCGCCGCCTGCCACGGCACCGCCTCGGCGGGGCCGCGCTCCGACGGCCCCGGCTTCGAGGTCGTCGTCCGTCTTCCTCTCGGGGTGGCGGCGTGAGCGGCCTGCGTGTCGTCATCGCCGACGACCAGGAGCTCGTCCGGGCCGGGTTCGGCATGATCCTCGACGCCCAGCCCGACATCGAGGTCGTCGCCGAGGTGGGGGACGGCGTCGAGGCCGTCGAGGCGGCCCGCGCGCACAGGCCGGACGTGCTGCTGCTCGACATCCGGATGCCCCGGATGGACGGCATCGAGGCGGCCGGGATCGTCTCGGCCGAGACGGCGTGCCGGGTGCTCATGCTGACCACGTTCGACCTCGACGACTACGTGTTCGAGGCGCTGCGGGCGGGCGCGAGCGGATTCCTGCTCAAGGACGTACGGCGGGACGACCTGGTGCACGCCGTACGCGTGGTGGCGGCCGGTGAGTCGCTGCTGGCCCCCTCGGTCACCCGCAAGCTGATCGCCGAGTTCACCTCCCGGGCCCAGGCCGTGAGACCACCGGCCGGAGAACTCGACGTGCTGACCGCCAGGGAACAGGAGACCCTGCGGATGATCGCCCTGGGGCAGTCCAACGCCGAGATCGCCGCCACGATGGTCCTCAGCGAGCACACCGTGAAGTCCCACGTCAGCAACATCCTCACCAAGCTCGGCCTGCGTGACCGGGTGCAGGCCGTGATCGCGGCCTACGAGGGCGGCCTGGTCGTGCCGGGTCACGGTCACGCCTGATCCCGCCGTGGTCGTCGGTCGCGCCCGGCGAGCGGCTCGACCGGACGGCGCCGCGCCGTGACCCTCAGACGTCGAACCAGGGCTTTCCCGCGACCCAGTGCTCGACCCATCCGGCGAACCCCGAACTCCCCGTGGTGGTACCGAACTCGGCGCCGAAGGGAACGGCGCCCTCGCCGCTGATCTGCCAGACGTGCCCCCGGTGCGGTCCGCTGACGACGAGGTGCCAGTACATGCCGCACCCGTCGGTGCCCAGCACGATCGAGCCGTGATGGAAGACCCGTTCGAGCAGAGGGTCGATCTCCTCCTCGGGGCGTGGATCGTCATCCCACACCCACACCTCCGTCAGCGGGAAGGGCAGGGCCAGGACCCGCCGCGGCCGGCCGTTCCCCCAGTCCCTGGGCAGCTCGGCCAACGGCACCAGCCCGAAGTCCGGCGGCCCCGAGCGGGACCCGTCACAGACCTCGGCGACGAACGTCCGGTACGGCTCCGGCAGGACGATCCCGTGTTCCGCCTCGAAGGCACGCACGGCGTCCCAGCCCAGGGGCGGCACGCGTGTCCCGACGTCGAACACGGCACGGAGCGCGGCAGGGTCGATGTCCATGCGCCACCTAACCACGAAACCTCGTCCGATCGACGGCGTCCCCCGTCTCGGCCGGGAACAGCACGGCGAGCGCCGCATCGAGTGTCATGGCCTCCAGCCGGTCGCCGACGAGTGACGTGCCGGACATGACGAGGCCGAAGATGAGGGCCCTGACTCCGTCGACCAGCGCGCGGGCCTCGGGGTCGCTCAGGTCGGAACGAGACTCGGAGACGAGATGCGCCCATTCCTCGTGGTTGAGCCGTCGGCGGCGGAGCAGTGCCTGTCGCCGGCGCGGCGGCAGGCCGTACGACTCCCGCTCGGCGACCGCCATGAGGTGGGCGTCGGTGAGCGCCCTGCGCACCCGTCTGCGTACCAGTGCCTCCAGGAGTCGCTCCGCCGGGCCGTCCACGACGTACGTCTCCGCGACCTCGGCCTCTGCGCGGTCGGCTTCGGCCTGCAGTACCGCCAGCAGCAGCTCGTCCTTGCCCTTGACGTGGTGGTAGAGCGCAGGCCCCGTGACGCCCACCGCCTCACCGATCTCGTCCATGCCGGTCGCGTGGTAACCCTTCTCGACGAACAGCCGCGCGGCCTCCCGGATGATCAGCTCACGCCGGTCGCCGTCCGCCAGGGGTGAGGGCGCCACCGCGAGCGCCGGGGCCGCCGGAGCCCGGTGCGTTCGACCGGGCAGGAGCAGGGCCAGTGCCATGTGAACGATGAGGCGGTGCAGCAGGTGGTCGTCGAGCCCCACGTGGCCGGTCGCGACGGTGAAGATCAGCCATTTCGCGCCGACCGCCAGCGCCCGCGCCTCGTCCTCGGTCAGCTCGGGTCGTGCTCCGACGATTCGGCGCACCCACTCCTGGAGGTTGTCCCGCCCGCGCCGTAGGAGCGGCTCGCTCGTCTCGGGGGACAGGCTGCGCAGCTCACGGGCGGCGACCGCGGACAGCGGACCGTCGTCGACCGCCTGACGGACCTGGGCGTGGACCAGCCGCTCCAGAACCTCGCGCGGACTTCCTCCCTCGCGAACGATCTCGGCGATCTCCGCTTCGGAGCGCTCCGCGCTCTGCTCGATCAGGGCGACCAGCACGGCGTTCTTGTCGGGGAAGTGCCGATACACCGTCGGCCCCTTCACTCCGGCCGCGGCACCGATCTGGATGATGCTCGTCCCGTGGAATCCGCGCTCGTGGAACAGACGGGCGGCTTCGCGAAGGATCAGCGCGCGCCGGTTCCCCGGCGGCCTGCCGCGTCGTGGGCGCGGTCGCGTCTGCTCGGCCTCCGGCATCCACCCCTCCGTCCATCCACGACGCGTCGACCGTACCGGATCCAGGCACGGACCCTTGATCATGTTAACTACGAATCACATAATCATCCAAGAACCTAGCTTTTTAGTGCTTGCCAGCGCCGTACTGCCATATTAAAGCTAGTGTCGGTAAAACATTCAGCGATCAGGGAAACGGCGGTCACCATGCCAGGCATAAGTACGGCCGGACTCTCCGGCATCGAGGAGACCTCTCTCATCACCTTGCGCGCACGGGCACTGGACGCCGGGTCGGACGACCCCATCCTGGGCGACCCGTACGCGGCGAAGGCCGCCCAGGCCCTCGACTACGACTGGCGACGCCTCCAGCCGACCCCCCGGCTGGAGGAGAAGGAGCGGCTCAACGTCAGCATCAGGGCCGTCCACTTCGACCGATGGGTGCGCCGGTTCATCGCCCGCCACCCGGACGCGGTCGTGCTCGACCTCGGATGCGGACTGGACAGCCGCGGCTACCGGATCGATCCCCCGCCCGGCGTGGACTGGTACGACGTGGACCTGCCCGGCATCATGGCCGTACGCGCGAAGCTCTACGACAAGGCCGACCGCGTCCACGCGCTGGCCCTGTCGCTCGACGAGGACGGCTGGCTGGAGGCGCTACCGGCGGATCGGCCGGTGGTCGTGGTCATGGACGGGCTCTACCCGTGGATGACCGGGCCCACCTTCGTCAGACTGCTGCGCCGGATCACCGCCCACTTCGAGAGAGGCGAGATCCTCCTGCTGGGCTTCTCCAAGCTCTCCAGCCGGATGATGCGCAAGGTCGTGCCGGCCATCAGGACGATCGGGGCTCCCGTCAACGAGGGGTTCGACGACCCACACGACGTGGAGCGCTGGAATTCCGACCTGCGGCTCGTCGAGCGGCAACGGCTGATCACCTCTCCCGAGGTGGCGAAGATGCCGCGCGGCGAACGAATCCGCTGCGGGATCATGCGGGCGATCCCCGGCATGGCCCGCATGGACAAGGGCTTGCTCCGCTTCGCCTTCGGCGGAGCCTGACCCCGCCCGGCCAGACGGAACCCGGGCCGCGTACGACCCGGGTTCCTTGTCCGGCGGGATGCCGCTCGATCAGCAGGAGGGTGCCACGGCGTCGATCTTGCCGCCGAAGTCGTTGTCGTAGACCCTGCGGTAGTCGCCCCTGCGGACGACGCGGGTCTCCCTGCGGTCGGGGACGTGGATCCAGTTGATGAAGCAGCCGTTGGCGTCGGCCTTGAAGGAGCCGACGTTGTCGTGCAGGGCCGGGGGGACGTCGACGTAGCCGTTGCCGGGGTTCCAGCACCACGAGGCGCCGGTGTAGTTGCGCCCGCTCCACAGGCAGATGTCGCCGGCCGTCGCGGTGGTCGTCGAGGTGGGGACGGCGGCCGAGGCCGGGGTCGCGCAGGCCAGGGCGATGAGCCCGAAAGCACCGACGGTGGCGGCGATCCGAGCGGTGGAGGTCGTTACCTTCATGGTGGTTTCTCCTTTTCTGGGTGGTTAAGGAAGATCCCTCAAGGCACTTCCAGCACAGTATGTAATGGATCGAGTTCGAAGGGTAATGGTTTTTCCATTCGTGTTCTCCGCCGCCCCTCGGAACGTCCGCGCTCTCCGCCGCTCCCGGAGAACGCGACGACGGGGGTGGATCGTGCCGCCGACGCGCCGGTCATGATCGTCGTCGTCCGGCTCGTGACCGGCCGAACCGGGTCCTGCCGTCGCCGGGCACATCGCGGGTCCACAACCAGGTGTGTCACCCATCCGGTACGCGGATGGCTCCGAAGCTTTTGTGGCCGGTGCTGTGCCGGTCGGGGCAGGAGGATCCGCATGGGAACGCGTGACCGGTCGCCGGTGGGCGAGGACCGTCCGGATGGCGGCCCGCCGGGACTGGAGGAGTTGCTGCAGGAGGTCGGCAGGGGCGGCCGGGCGGCGTTCGAGCGGCTGTATGAGGTGCTGGCGCCGCAGGTGTTCGGGCTGGTGCTGCGGGTGCTGCGGGATCGGGCGCACAGCGAGGAGGTGGCCCAAGAGGTGCTGGTGGAGGTGTGGCGCAGTGCCGCCCGCTACGATCCGGGCAAAGGCTCGGTGATGGCGTGGGCGCTGACCATCGCACACCGGCGGGCGATCGACCGGGTGCGTGCGGCGCAGGCGGGCACCGACCGGGAGGAACGGGCCGCACGGCTGGAGCCGCATCGCTGCTTCGATGAAGTTTCGGAGCTGGTGGTGGGCCGGTTGGAAGGTGAGCGGCTGCGCCGCTGCCTGGGCAATCTCACCGAGTTGCAGCGTGAGTCGGTCACCTTCGCCTACTACGGCGGCTACTCCTACCGGGAGGTCGCCGAACTGGTCAAGGCCCCGTTGGGGACAGTCAAGACACGGATGCGCGATGGGCTGATCCGGCTGCGCGACTGCCTGGGAGTGGACCGATGAGGGAACGAGAGGACGGGTTCGACCCGCACACCCTGGCAGGTGCCTACGCGCTGGACGCCATCGACGATGAGGGCGAGCGGCGCCGCTTCGAGCGGCATCTGGCCGGATGCGCCGAGTGCGCTCAGGAGATCACCGGGTTCGCCGAGGCAGCCGCGCGCCTCGGCCTGGCGGTGGCGGCCGAGCCGCCGCCAGGCCTGCGGGCGCGGGTACTGGCCGAGATCCACCAGGTGCGTCAGCTGCCGCCGATGCTGCCACCCGCAGCGCCCTCCAGGCGGCTACGGGGAATCAGGTGGCGGCCGTGGTCGGCGGCGGTGAGCGTGGCGGCGACGTTGGCCGTGGTGGCCGGGCTCGGCGTGAGCACGGTACAGGCACGCCAGGAACTGGCGCAGGCCCGGCGCGCGGAACAGCGAATCGCCGCGGTGCTGGGCGCGGATGACGCCCGGGCGGTCACCACTCCGGCCACCGCGCCGTCCGCCGGGGGCGGGCGTGGGCGCGGCACGGTGGTGCTGTCACGCTCACAGGGCGCGCTGGTGTTCTGGGCGGCCGGGCTGGGTGATCCGCCCGCAGGCCGGGTCTACCAGCTGTGGCAGCTCGCGCCGGGACGGATCACCTCGGCCGGCCTGCTTGCCTCCAGCGGGTCCGGAGGCACCGTGCCGGTGCTGAGCGCTCTCGGGGCCGATGTGGGTCAGGTGGGGGTGACGGTGGAGCCTGCCGGTGGCTCGCGGCAGCCGACCAGCACGCCGTTGCTGCTGGTCGACGTGTCCGCTGCCTGATCTTCCCTCCGCCGGGAAAGTGGCGCCCATCCGTTTCCGCGGTGGCTCCGAAGCCCTGATGTGACTGATGAGACACCGGCCCACAGCGTAACGGTCCCCGTTACGGGAGCCCGGACGCCGGGAGCCCGGACGCCGGGGGCCTGGGTGTCGGGGGCCTGGGTGTTGGAGGTCTTCGGCGTGCTGGCCGCGGCTCTGGCGCTGGGGGTGGCGGAGCTGACCGCCGCGCTGACAGGCCGGCCCGAGGCCGGTCCGCTGCTCGCGGTGGGGTCGGCGTTCATCGACCTGAGCCCGGCGTGGCTGAAGGACTTCGCCGTCCGCGCCTTCGGCACCGCCGACAAACCGGTCCTGCTCCTGGGGTTGGTGACCGTGCTCGCGGTCACGTCGGCGGCCGTCGGAACGGCCGCGCCCCGGCGTCCGCGCCTGGCCGTCGCGGCCCTGGCAGGGCTCGCGGCGCTCGCCGGGGCCGCGGCGCTGTCTCGGCCGGGCGCCGGCCCGGTGGACGTGCTGCCCGCCACGGTGGGGGCGGCGGGTGGGACGTTCGCCCTGCTGTACGCCCACCGCCGCCCCCGTCCGAGGCCTGAGAGCCGTATCACGCTGGGCGTCCCGCGCCACGACCGTCCCATCCAGCCACCGGCACCCGCGCCGGGAGCCGACCGGCGGGCGCTGCTCACCCGCGGTGCCGCCCTGCTGGGAGTGGCCGTGCTGAGCGGCGGCGCCGGCAGGGCGATCACCTCGGCCCGCCAGGCCGCCGCCGACGGCCGCTCCCTGGCGCTGCCGCCTCCCGCCGACCCGGCCCGGCCGCTTCCGCCGGAGGTCGGGCTGAACGTGCCAGGGCTCGGCCCGTTCACCACTCCCGACAACTCCTTCTACCGGGTCGACACCGCGCTGATCGTCCCGCGCGTTCCGCACCAGGAGTGGACGCTGCGCGTGCACGGCCTGGTCGACCACCCGATCGAACTCACCTTCGCCGACCTGCTGGCCCGCCCGCTCACCGAGCGCGATATCACCCTGACCTGCGTGTCCAACGAGGTCGGCGGTCCGTATGCCGGAAACGCCCGCTGGCTCGGCGTCGACCTGGCGGCACTGCTGCGCGAGGCCGGAGTACAGGCCGGAGCCGATCAGATCCTGTCCCGCTCCGTAGACGGGTGGAGCGCCTCCACCGCGCTGGAGTCGGTGCTGGACGGACGCGACGCGCTGCTGGCCGTCGCGATGAACGGCCGCCCGCTGCCGCCCGCCCATGGATTCCCCGCGCGGATGATCGTGCCCGGCCTGTACGGGTACGTCTCGGCCACCAAATGGGTCACCGACCTCAAACTCACCCGCTTCGCCGACGAGCAGGCGTATTGGACCCGGCGAGGCTGGGCCGAACGAGCGCCGATCAAGACCGCCTCCCGCATCGAGGTGCCCAAACCCTTCGCGGAAGTATCCGCCGGAAGCGTCACCGTCGCAGGGACCGCGTGGGCGCAGCACCGCGGCGTCGCCGCCGTCGAAGTCCGCGTCGACGGCGGTCCTTGGCGGCAAGCCGACCTGGCCGCCTCCGCGGGGCCCGACACCTGGCGGCAGTGGCATACGACCTGGCAGGCCTCCCCCGGACAGCACCGCCTTGAGGTCCGCGCCACCGACGCCACCGGCCACACTCAGCCCGCCGAACGGGTGCCGCCGATCCCGGACGGCGCCACCGGCTGGCACACGGTCCTGGTGACCGTCACCTGAACCCCCTCAGCAAACCCATCCACCAGACACAGGAGATGCCAGAACATGAACGTCCGTCACGTCCTCGCCGCACTGCCGATCACGGCCGTCGCCGTCTCGATGACCGGCTCGGTCGCGCTCGCCTCCGCCCCGCACGCCACCGCCGCAGGAGGAGGAGCGGTCGCCCCGGCCGCGGTCCGGCAGCCCTTCGGCCCGGCCTGCTCGGCCGTGCCCAGCACGGGCAAGGGCAGCTTCGCCGGCATGGCCGCCGACCCGGTCGCCACCGCCGCCTCCCACAACCCGGCCCTGTCCACCCTCGTCGCCGCGGTGAAGCGGGCGGGCCTGGTCGACACCCTCAACGGAGCCGACGGCATCACCGTCTTCGCGCCCACCAACCAGGCGTTCGCCAAGATCGACAAGAAGACCCTCGCCAAGGTGCTGGCCGACAAGAAGACGCTGACCGACATCCTCACCTACCACGTCGTCCCCGGCCGCAAGACCCCGACCGACCTGCGGCACGGCCGCTTCACCACCCTGCAGGGCGGCACGGTCACCACCACCGGCTCCGGCGCCGCCTACAAGGTCAACAACGCCCGCGTGGTGTGCGGCGACGTCCCCACCCGCAACGCCACCGTCTACATCGTCGACACCGTCCTCATGCCCACCAGGTAGCCGCACCGGCGGGCCCGCCACACCGGTGGGCCCGTCGCGACGACGGCCTCAGGCCCTCTTCGCCCCGCGCTGAGCGTGATCGCGTTCGGCTACCAGCCGTCCGCGGCCCCGCTCACCCCCTTTCCACCCGCCTCCCCCTCACCTCGGTAAGGAACCTCACGCATGATCACGAACAGGCGCCTCGTCGCCGCCCTGCCCCTGCTGGCCCTGGCCGTGTCCCTGACCGCCTGTGGCGGCACCAGCGACCAGACCAACACGGACACGGACGCCGCCCCGACCTCCACCGGCAGCGCTCCGATAGCCACCGAGCCCGTCGCCGACACACCGTTCGGCACGGCCTGCTCCGCGGTTCCCGCCTCCGGCGAAGGCAGCTTCACCGGCATGGCCGACGACCCCGTCGCCACCGCCGCCTCCAACAACCCGGTCCTGTCCACCCTCGTCGCCGCCGTGAAGAAGGCCGGCCTCGTCGACACCCTCAACTCCGCCGACGGCGTCACCGTCTTCGCCCCGACCAACGACGCCTTCGCCAAGATCGACAAGGAGACCCTCACCAAGGTGCTGGCCGACAAGAAGACGCTGACCGACATCCTCACCTACCACGTCGTCCCCGGCCGCAAGACCCCGACCGACCTGCGGCACGGCCGCTTCACCACCCTGCAGGGCGGCACGGTCACCACCACCGGCTCCGGCCGGGACTACATGGTCGGCGACGCCCGCGTGGTATGCGGCGACGTCCCCACCCGCAACGCCACCGTCTACATCGTCGACACCGTCCTCATGCCCGGGAAATGACCCGGAGCCGGACTCGCCGAACCTCTTCGGCGATGGTGCGAACGAATTGGATGAACGCCCCCGGTCCGCTCCGCGGTGTCTTTCTGCCGTATTCGTGCGACACCCCATGGAGACACGGCCCGGAGTCACACCGGCGCGGGAGGACCGGAACGCACAGCCCGTCGAATGTTCCGGGTCCCGGTTTCAGACGCGCCAGAGAGCGGCGAGCTGCCGGGTGGCCAGCCGGGACGGTACCGCGCGCAGCAGGGCGTCACGCAGCGACGCGGCGAGGCCGGTCCGGGAGGTCAGCCACGACTGCCGGGACGCCGCCCGCATCATGCGGTTGGCGCCGGGCCTGCGCTCGGCGTCGTAACGCAGGAGCCGCCGGGGGGCGTCCGCCGGTTCGGCGCCGGTCAGGTGGCGGGTCAGCGCGGCGGCGTCCTCGAAGGCCTGGCTGGCCCCCTGGCCGAGGTCGGGCGGCATGGCGTGCGCGGCGTCGCCGAGGAACGCGACCCTGCCGGCCGCGAACGAGGACAGGGGCGCGGCCAGGCGGGTGATCGGGTCGACGTAGACGTCGGCGGGAGGGGTGGCCTCGATCAGCGTCGCGACGAGGGGATGCCAGTCGGCCATCAGGGACAGCATCCGCCGGCGCGCCTCCTCCGCGTCCGGCGGCGTGCCGTGCAGGACGGAGTCGGTGAACCAGTACAGAAGGTCCTCGCCGACGGGATACAGGCCGAACATCGCCCCGGTGCGGCGGTCGACCAGCTGGCTGGTGAGCAGGTCCGTCACCAGACCGGGTGGGCGAGGCAGCATGCCGCGCAGATCCATCCGGCCGGTCCGCCGCAGCCCGGGATGACCGGGGAAGTGCTGAGCCCGCAGCCTGCTGCCGATGCCGTCGGCGGCGATCACGGCGTCCGCGCTGGCGACGGGCCCACCGTCGGCGATCACGGTCACCCCGGTGGAGTCGGACTCCAGACGCTCGACCGGGGTGGAGGTTCGCACCAGCTCGGCGGGGAGCGGGGCGCGTAGCGCCCGGTGCAGGCGGGCCCGGTCGATGATGACGGGAATCCCGATCCGCTCCCGCACCCGGGCCACGTCGGTGATCAGCAGCGGCCGTCCGTGCCGGTCGCGCAGCCCTCCACGGCCTTCACGCATGACGTGCTCGCGGACGTCCTCGGCCAGCCCCAGCGTGTCCAGCGCCCGGAGCCCGTTGGGCATGACCACGATCCCGGTTCCCGCCTCCCTGAGCTCGGCGCCGCGCTCGAAGAGCGTCACCTCGTGGCCCAGGCGATGCAGCCCGACCGCGACCGCCACTCCTCCAAGCCCGGCGCCGACCACCACGATCCTCACGGGACCTCCTCGATTCACTACGATCGTACTAGTACGCCTACTGGTATAGCGTGACCGTATGCCGCCCACCAATCCGGCCCGTCGCCGCGCCCTGACCGATGCCGCCATCGCGCTGCTGGCGTCGTCGGGCGTGCACGGGCTGACCCACCGCGCGGTGGAGAAGGAGGCGGACCTTCCGCCGGGAACCGCCTCCAACTACTTCCGTGACCGGGAGACGCTGCTGGTGGCCGCCGCGGAGCGCGTCGTCGAGCTGCACCACACAGACACCGACCGGGCCACCGATCAGGCCACCGAGCCCACTGAGCGGCCCGCGACTCTGGACGACCTGCTGACCGAGTCGCTGCTCACGGCGGCGACCACACTGCGCGACCGCTACCTGGCGATCTTCGAACTCCAGCTGGAGTCCGTACGCCGCCCGGCACTCGCCTCGGCCCTCGCGGGCCTGGGGGACGCGGCGGTACGGATCACCGCCGGGCAGCACGACAAACTCGGTCTCACCCTCCCCCGCGAGACGATCCCCGCCCTGATCGCGCTCTACGGGGGCGCGCTGTTCACCCTGGTCACCGCACCGCCGGAGACCGTCGACAGGAACGTCGTCCAGACCCTGGTCCGGACCATCCTGAACGGCTGCGCCTCCCAGGAGGAAAACCCCGAGGCGACACGGATCTGAGGCTCCGGACCCCTCGGCGGCCCACCTTCAAGGTCGCGACAAGGCACGTGACCCAACCGCTGTTTCACAAGGCCAGACCGAGAAACACCCGCTCTCGGTGGAGACCGTTCCGCGAACGTTCACCGTGGCCCGAAGCAGCCGTCGTCTTTCCGGATGTCGCGCAGAAATGTGCCCGACCGACCTGGCCCGCTCCTTCGCCCTTGATCAGGAATTCCGAAAGGGCGATGCTGACATCGATTCCCATGCACGGCCAGGTAGGCGGAGGAGTTTCATCCGGTTAGTGAGGCGCCGTGACCGAGCGGACAGTCCTGATCTCCGGAGCCGGGGTCGGCGGGCCGACGGCGGCCTACTGGCCGGCCAGGCACGGCTTCCAGGTCACCGTCGTCGAACGCGCCGGGACGCCGCGCTCCAGCGGGAACCCGGTGGACGTCAGAGGCCCCGCCGTACGCGTCGCGGAACGGATGGGCGTCATGCCCCGGCTGCGCGAGGCCGCCACCGGCACGACGGGCCTCACCTTCGTCGACGCGGCGGGCAGGCGGGTCGGCCGGATGGACATGCGGGCCTTCCAGCAGCCGGACGAGGTCGAGGTACCGCGCGGCGATCCTGTACGCGGCGAGCCGCGACCACGCCGAATTCATCTTCGACGACTCCATCGCGACGCTGCCGCTCACCATTCAGACCGGAACCGACCGGGACATCCTCCGTCGGCGCTCATGGTTCCCGCGACGCGGGGCGGCATCCTGGCACGGAACCTCGCCACCCGCCTGTGGCCCGCCGTGGCCGCCGCCACCCGACTGCGGCGCGCTGTCACGAAGCGTTGACGTATCGGCCAGCAACTCGCTGTCAGTCCTTCGTGAGGACCGGACGGCACCCTGTCGGCAAGTGAGTATGGGACGACACGGGCACGTTCATTGCCCTCAGATCGACTTGATCGCGATCAAGCCCTGCATACCTTACAGCTCGTGACAATTACTAACTCTAAGTGGTTCCCGCGTGCTGCGGGAGCCGCCATGACCGCGGCGCTGGCATTCGTACCGACCGTCGCGCAGGCGGAACCGGGTAGCCGAACGTTCGGCTACACCGGGGCTCCGCAGACCTTCACGGTCCCGGAAGGGGTGTGCGAGCTGATCGTGGACGCCTTCGGAGCCGCAGGCGGCACCGCCGTCTACGGATCTCCCGGCGGGCGAGGTGGCGAGGTCAACGGAACCGTCCAGGTCAACCCAGGGGACGAACTGACGATCTACGTCGGTGGCGCGGGCACAGGCGGGAACCTCGAAACCGGCGAGCCCGCCGCAGGCGGCTTCGGCGGCGGCGGCCGGCCCGGCGGCTACCAGGAGGACCTCAGGCCCGGCAACGGCACCAACGGCGGTGGCGGCGGCGGCACAACGACGATCGCCCTTGGCGACCAGCCGCTCATCATCGCCGGTGGCGGCGGTGGAGGCGCCGGCAGTTTCGCGGGTGGAACGGAAGGCCAAGGTGGCGACGGCGGCCAGAACGGCACCGACGGTGCCACCCCGAACCAACCCGGCGCCGGTGTCGGCGGCTCCTCGGGCGGTAACGGCGGCGTAGGCGGCGCCGGTGGGCAGCCCGTGTCCGACTCCGACCTTCCCGGCCGTCCCGGCGGGGCCGCCCAAGGACGCGCCGGAGGAGACGGCGCCGTCAACCTCGCCGACCCGCACATGGGCACGGGCGGGGGCGGTGGCGGCGGCGCACAAGGCGGCGGCGCCGGCGGCTCCTCCTCCGCCAGCACCATGTACGGCGGCGGCGGAGGCGGAGGGTCGAGTCTCGGCCCTGCCGGATCCACCTTCACCGTCGGTGTCCGCCAGGGCGACGGCGAGCTGACCCTCACCTACGACACCGAGTCGTGCGGCGTCCCGCCCACGCCGAAGCCGTGCCCCGACAAGAAGCCCAAGTCGTCTGGCGATAACGGCGACGTGAGCGGCGGCGCAGGCGGCGCCGGTGGACGGTCCGGGACGGACTCCGATCGTCCCGGCCTTCTCGGCGGGGACACTCAAGGACGCACCGGCGGAAACAGTGCCGGTGGCGGCTCCGCCGGTACCACGTAGGGGTGCCCCTCGACGGTCAGACACGGAACCTCACCACCCGCCCGCGGCGCGCTCTCACGAGGCGTTGAGGAGGGCCTTGATGTCGGTTTCGCGGATGACGGCCGAGCGGACTGGGGCACGACGGGCTTTGTCGGCGGGGTTGCGTTTGACGATGTCCACGGCGCTTCCCAGGCTGGCGCCATGGGCGACAACCGTGTTCTTGAACCCTTGGTCGACCAGCACTTTGGTCACGCTGCCCTCGGTGACGACGGTGACCCGGTCCAGCAGGGCGACCCTGGCCGTGTTCTCGTTGACTGAGGCCGTGAGGACCGGTCCGATCAACGCCCACTGAGCGTCGGTTAAGTCGCTCGGGTACGGCTTGCGCTCAGCCATCGCGCCATCCCAGCACAACTGGCCCCGCAGACGGGCGGTAGCACTACAAAGCCACACGATCACCTGACGACATCACGGATGGGGGCTCGCGGAAGGCACTCTCAGGGGCTCAAGGGCGGCCAGGACGAGGTCGAGGCCGAAGACGAACTCCTTCGCCGGGTCGAAGCCGGCGGCGACGAGCGCCGCGGCGGACTCGTTGAGGTAGGGGAACTCGTCAGGAGGAAGCTGGGGTAGGTAGGCGTCCTCGATCACGTCCGCGAGCTCATCGGCGGTGCCGAACGGCAGGCTGGCCGCCTGCAGGGCGAAACCGTAGACATAGCTGTCGAGCAACCAGTTGGCGTGCGTCGCCATCAAGGCCGAGAAACCGGCCCTCCGCAGGCAGGCGGTGACCGCCTCGTGGTGGCGGAGGGTCGCGGGCCCAGGCGATGTCCGCGACTCCATCAGGCCGTTCGCCCACGGGTGGCGTGCGAGAACCTGCTGGGCGGACACCGCCCGCCGTCGTATCGCCGACTGCCAGTCGGTTCCTTCCGGCGGGAGCTCGATCTCCTCGAACACGACGTCGATCATGGCGTCCAGCAGTTCTTCCTTGCTCGCCACGTAGTGATACAGCGACATCGCGCCCGCGCCGAGCGTGCCGGCCAGCCGGCGCATGCTCAGCCCGTCGACCCCCTCGCGGTCGGCGAGCCGGATCGCCTCCTCCACCACCCGCTGCTTGCTCAGCCCCGCGTCGGACACGACCCGCCTTTGTTCCCTCGCAGCCAACGGGTCTCCTCGCTCGCTCATACGGCTTGACAGTCGTACAGCGTACGTCCATAGTACAGCGTACGCGTTCGTACGGTGTACGACGTACGGTGTACGAGACAGCGAGCGTCGCGGCTCGGGGGAAGAGGCTTCTGTGGGAATCGAACGAGTGCCGGAGCCGAGTCCGGCCGGGACGGCGACGATGCGGGCCGCCGTCCAGCACCGCTACGGCCCGCCCTCCGTGCTCGTGGTGTCCGAGGTCGGGCTACCGCTGCCCGGTCGAGGCGATGTACTCGTCCGGGTGGGCGCGACCTCGGTACATCCCGGCGACCACTTCGTCATGACCGGTGAGCCGTACGTGGTGCGTCTGGTGTTCGGGCTCCGCCGGCCGCGCCACGGCATCCCCGGCAGGGACCTCGCCGGCGTGGTGGCGGCGGTCGGGAAGGACGTCACCGCCCTCCGACCCGGCGACAAGGTGTTCGGCTGGAGCACCACGGGAACGCTCGCGGAGTACGCCCGCGTCCCCGCGGACCACCTCGTGCCCGTGCCCGCCGACCTGTCGGACGTGGACGCGGCGGCGGTGCCCACGTCCGGCATGACGGCATTGCAGGCGTTGCGCGACATCGCGAACGTTCGACCGGGCCAGACGGTGCTGATCACGGGCGCGTCGGGCGGCGTGGGCTCCTTCGCCGTACAGATCGCCAAGGCGTTCGGCGCCGAGGTGACGGGTGTGTGCAGCACCCGCAACGTCGACCTGGTCCGGTCACTCGGCGCCGACCACGTCGTCGACTACACCGAGACCGACTTCACCCGCACCGGGAAGCGCTACGACGTCATCCTCGACAACGTGGAAGCCCAGCCCCTGGCGGCTGTCCGCCGAGCGCTGACGCCCACCGGCACCCTCATCCCCAACAGCGGACGCGGCGGCCGCCTGCTCGGCCCCCTCGGCCGGATCGTCAAAGCGCGCGTGCTGTCCGGGTTCACCCGTCAGCGGTTGAAGCCCTTCACGTCGGTCGGGAAGCGTCAGGACCTGCTCACCCTGGCCGACCTGCTCACGACCGGGCAGGTCAAGCCCGTCATCGACCGCACCCACCCCCTCGACGAAGCGGCTGACGCCCTCCGCCACGTCGCGGCCGGCCACACCCGGGGGAAAGTCGTCGTCACCGTCTGACGACCGGACCCGTGTGTGCACGCCAACCTGTCGCCGCTCCGGCGCAGGGGACCGCTCCTCTCGAAAGAAGAACCATGACCGTCCGAACGAAACCCCTGAACCTGCTCGACGACCCGCCGGTCTCCGTGCGGGCCAAGATCGCCGCCGCATGGACCAGCTTCATGTTCCTCTACATCTACGTCGACTACTTCCACCTCCACAAGCCCGGTGTCATCGACGGCCTCCGCGCAGGCGTCGTCTTCGAGTTCGACATCAGCCCGACGTTGTTGACCGTGATGCTCGCGTCCGTAGCGATCCCGGCCCTGATGGTGATGCTCTCCATGACGCTGCCCGCCCGGGTGAACCGCGCCACGAACCTCGTCGTCGCATCGCTCTACGTCCCCTACTCGGTGTTCAACGCGGCAGGGGAGACCTGGGACTGGGCCTCCTTCTATGGCCTCTCCATCGGAATCGAGGTGCTGCTCCTGGCCTTCGTCCTGCGCTCCGCCTGGACATGGCCTCGAACCCCCGCCGTCCCAGCCGACCCCGCGACGACCGACCTTCGACAGTAGGTATCCGTGAAGGCCCTACGGTGTGAAGCCCGCCGCCGCGCCCGTAGGCCGAACGACCAGCGGACCTCATCCAACCGACCGCGACAACGAAGAGAGCGTCAGCTCGCTCAACGCACGCTCAGACGTTCGTGCCCCTGACGCCGTGGTCAGGGAGTCGAGCCGTTGAGGAGGGCCTTGATGTCGGTTTCCCGGTAGCGACGTTGCCTGCTGGGCGTCCGCACCGAGGGAATCCGGCCGGTCAGGGCCCAGCGGTTCACGGTCTTGGGGTCGACGCCGAAGATCCGGGCGACCTCGCCGGGGGTGAGGAGTCGTTCGGTGGTGCCGGGGCCGGTGGCGAAGGTGCCGTCGGGGGCGACGGCCTTGAGGGGGGACATGGGAACTCCGTAGAGGGTCAGTAGCGGCTGCGGTGGAGAATCTCGTCGTGCCGGGCCAGCGCTCTGGCCAGCCGGTGGAGAGTCGTACGGCCAAGCGCATCGCGGGCCCCGGCCCTGCGCTGGTCGAGGCGTAGCGGTTCGTAGCGGACGGCCCACCACCTGGGAAGTCCGGGCAGGTTCCGTTCCTCGTACCGCCAGGCCGGATGGGTGCTGACGAGCAGGTCGATCAGGCGTCGTTCGTCGTCGGTCACGGTGATCTCTGTTCGGAGGCGGACAAGGAACACACTTCGCTCAGGCCGTCGCCGTTCGGGCCGGGGTTCCCGATCGCTCGAACCGCGAGGTCCGATCGTCTCCGCTCTGGCCGACCTTCATCCGGACCATGAAGCCGGGCTCCATTCGACCGGGGCTCCTGATCGTTCGGGTCGGGTGGAGCGGTGACGAGAGGGCGGGTGCCCGGCCCGGAGCCGGGGAGCACGGGCCGGACACCCTGGAGGAGGACCGGCCCCACGAATACGGGTCCGGTGCGCCGGACGGCTCCCACACCCGGCGTGTGTAGAAGCCGTCCTGCGAAGGTGTGCGACCCAGGTCCCTCCCACCTGAGCCGCACGTTCACGAGGTACGGCGAGCGACGGGTGGGATGACGTTCCGCCGCCCGCCGTACCGGCCTCAAGAGCGCAGCAACCTGCGCAACGCCGTAGACCGGCCCGGCGCGACGGCCTGACCGGCCCGGGAGGCCCGGATGGTTCGAGCTCGCAGGGCGCGGGCGACGGCGACGGCCTGGATACTCGGCGGGACCGCCGGAACCGCCGGGACCGCCGGGAGCGTCTGGGCGGCCAGCTTGCGGTCCAGTTCCTCAGCCGACCCGGCCCGCACCAACAGCACGTCCCCGGGGCACGGTCTGCCGGGGAGGGCGCTTCGGTAGGCGCTCCACAGCCCGGACCGCGAGCTGTGGAAGACCAGCCAGTCCGGATGAGCCGTCTGCACGGAGTTACAGGTTCGATCGGAAAACTCAGAACCTTGACGAGCCGTCCAGGCCGTTGGCATCATGCCGCCCTCCCACCCGGCGAGCGTCGATCCCTGGCGGACACCGTCTCCTCACCCGGCGAAAGCCGCCCCCCGGCGGACACCATCCCCTCGCCCGACGAACGGCGTCCTCCGGCGGACGCCGTTTCCCCGGTCGGTGAACCGCGCTCACCGCCGGGCTCCTCAGCGACCACCTCGTTCCGCGCCTCCGAAGACGGACGACCGGCCCCGCCCCTCTCACGCCGAACCGGCGCCGGAGAAGACTTCGACGTGGGCGCCGGGGAAGGCCGGGACGCGGGCGCCGCGAGCCGCATCGCTCTGATCATCTCCGCCTCCCGCATCCGCTCCTCCAACCCCTCGGCCGTCGGGTCCGCGACGATCACCGGCCGGGGACCCTCCCAGGCGGCCACCGCGTAGAAAGCGCGTCGTCCCAGGCTGTAGAGCACCGTCCAGTCCGCCCACGCCTGGTCGATCCGCTCGGCCTCCGCGCGAGCCGGGCCGTCCCACACCCGCCGATACACCGGCGTGTACGGCAGGCCGTCCCGGTGCCGCCCGGTCACGAGGTCACCCCCGCGACGGCGTCACGGGCGGTCTTCTCCTGCTCGGCCACGGCCTCCTGGACCTCGTCGAAGGTGTCGGCGTCCACGGCCGACTCGGCTCCGGCCCGTACGGCGACGCGGGAGAAGACATGGGTACGGAAGGCCCAGAACCGGCCCGCGTCACTGATGATCAACCGCCAGCCCGGGATCACCGGGGTCGTAGGGGTGTCGTGCATGATCTGGACCTCCGTGATCCGATCAGAGGCATGCCTGGCATGGGTGATCGCCAGACGGGCCTGCCCTGCGGGACAAGAAAGAAGCCGCGCGCCGTACGGCACAGCCGAAGACCGAAGATCACGAGCACCAGGCCGACAGACCGCCTGAGCACGGGGAACGCGACATCGGTCTCCGCGCCGGTACGGCCCACCGCTCGCGGGCCGTACACCGAAGTGGCCGGGCTGACTCACCCTCGTCCAGGTGATCCCCGGCCGAGGAACCGTGGGGAACGGGCGCCGAGCCCGCCTGGACACCGGAGCCTGAGCAGGCCGTACCGGCGCGACAGGCATGGACTCCGGAACCATGACCGGATCACCGCCGGGAACCGGCTCCGCAGGACCATCCGGTACGGCACTCACGGCCGGGGCAGCCGCGAACGTATCCGGCTCGGGAACAGGACCACTCTGACCAGCCCCCGGCACCAGGCCTGGCCCAACCACCCCCGTAGGACCATCCGGTACGGCCTTCGCGGCCGGGACCAGCGCGGGCGCCTCCGGCTCAGGGTCGGGATCGGGGCGGCGCTGGGCGGGCACCAACGGAACCACCTCGGTGGGCGCGACCTCCACCGGAGGCCGAGGCGCGGGAAGGAACTGCGGGCCGTACGCACGACGGGCCTGGAGACGGGCGTTCATCAACAGCCCGGACGGCTGCACGTAGTCGTGCCCGTCCTGGTTCGGGCAGCCGTGGGCGTACGGGGAGTGGCCGCATCGGGCGCATCCCATGGGCAGGGGGATGGCGTCACCGAAGCAGTCGCATCCGTTGCGGAGCGTGATCCGCTCGAAGACCGGAACACTAGGCTTGGTCACGGCTTGGGACTCCACTTCCTGATCAAGGAGCCGTCTGTATATGGCTGGACGAGAGCTGCCCTAAAGTGTCGTACGACACTGGACGCTAGAGCAGGTCAGAGCACTCGTCAAGCAAAATGGCCTACGACACTTGGATATGGTGGTTCGCGTGCAAACAGACCCAGATTCGACCGCGCGTCGCATAGCTACCGATCTGCGGGCCGACATCGCCCAAGGACGCCTGCCCGCAGGGGCGAAACTGCCCTCCGTCCGCGACCTCGCCGACCGGTACGACGTCTCCCGCAACACCGCGAACAAAGCCCTCAGCACGCTCAAAGCAGAAGGCCTCATCACCACCCGACACGGATCAGGCGCCTACGTCCGCGACGCATACCCCATCCGACGCCTGGGACCAGACCGCTACGCACGCCACCGCTGGCAAAGGACCACCGTCGAAGTGTTCGCCACCGAACAACCCCAAAGCGCCTCCGCCCAACAGCAAGGACACCAGACGCAGAACGTCTCCCTGGTCGAAGCCGACGAAGCCACAGCAACCGCCCTCGGCATCGAACCCGGCTCGCCGGTCTACGAACGAGCCCGCGTCATGACCCGCGACGGCAACCCCACGCACACCATGACCTCCTACTACCGCCCCGCCGACATCGAAGGCACACCCCTGACCGACCCCACACCCGGCATCGCCGGACAGTCCGGCGGATTCCAAGTCCTGACCGACCAGGGCCTTCCCCCACACCAGATCACCGAGGACATCTCCGCCCGAATGCCCACCGCCCAGGAATCCGAACTGCTCGACCTCCCCACAGGCGAGCCCGTCGTCGAAGTACGCCGCACCACCCGCACCGCCGAAGGCCACGTCATCGAATACGCCCGAGGCATCCACTCGGCAAGCAGATTCACCTGGTCGTACACCTTCGACATCCCTGACTGACCATCACGCACTCTGGCCGGCCAGGGCTACGAACTGCAACAACTGCAGAACCTCCGACTTCCGCGAGGACAGCGGGCTCACGGCTTTCGAAATGTACGAAGCGGCGGTCATCCAGGGGCCGTTACAGACCCCCGCCTACGCCACCGCGCTCCTGGCCAGGACTGACCAACGCGGAGTCGCCGCACGGATGGCACGTCCGGCCATCTTCGACCGCGCCCGGCCGCCCGCTTTCTCCTCGGTGATCGACGAAGCCGCGCTGTCCCGCATGGTCGGTGGCCCCGACGTCATGTGGGAGCAGGCGGAGCATCTGATCGCCATGAGCCACCGGCCCGGGGTGGAGATTCGGGTTCTCCCTTTCAAGGTTGGCGCGCATGGTTCAGTGAGCGGATCATTCACGATCCTCACCTACGAGGAGACCGGGTGCGGTGCCCTGCGCCCAGCGGCGGCGGTAGTCGCCGGGGGTGGTGCCGTACCACTGGCGGAAGGCCAGGTGGAAGCCGACCGTCGAGTGGTAGCCGACGCGTTCGCTGATCCGGCTGTGGGCCAGTGTGGTCTCGCTCAGCAGGCGGGCGGCCTCCTGCATGCGGCGGGCGGTCAGGTGCCGGATCGGCGCCTCGCCGACCAGTTCGCGGAAGGTCGCCGCGAACGCCGAACGCGACATGCCGGCCTGGGCCGCCAGTGACTCCACCGTCCAGGGCTCGGAGAACCTCGTCTGTACGGCGTGCAGCGCCGTCCCGATCGCGGGGTGACGCAGCGCCCGCAGGACCGGCGAGCCCTCGGCCAGCTCCCCCACCGCGGCCCGCAGCGCCAGCACGAAGACCAGCTCGAAGGCGCGCAGGGCGACCAGCGCCGCGCCGGGTTCGGCCAGGTCCCACTCGCCCGCCAGCCGTCCGAGGGTGCCGCCGAGCAGCCCGTGGCCGTCCAGCGTGGCCTTGTCGAGCACCAGGACGGACGGCAGCGCCCGGTAGATCGGCGAGATGGCGGCCCGGTCGTAGTGGAGTCCGCCGCAGATCAGGACGGTCCGCTCGCCCGGCCCGCCGAGTTCGACGGTGATCACGCTGCCCGGCGGCCGTTCGGGGAGCAGTGTGGAGAGCGGTACGGCGGAGCGCCCCGGCCGGTCGCCCAGCCGGTGGGCGTTGCCGTGCGGGAAGACGGCCAGGTCCCCGGCGTGCAGCAGGACGGGCTCGGCGCCGGGCAGTTCGACGGCACAGGTTCCCTCCTGCACGTAGTGCAGCAGCGCGCAGTCCTCGGCCTCGCCCGCGATGCCCCAGGGCGACCCCGCCTGCCAGCGGCTGTGGAAGACCCCCTCCAGCCGCAGCGGGGCCAGCAGGGCGCTCAGCAGGTCATCATCCACCGGACGATCCTTAAATAACCCGATATTTCAATTAATCGAGCGTATCGCGGATTCGGTCGAGACTCTCCGGCATGACCTTTCTTGTGATCGGCGCATCAGGCGCCCAGGGTGGCGCGGTCGCGCGGCGGCTCGTCGCCGAGGGACACACGGTGCGCGGCCTGACCAGGAGCGGCCGGGTGCCGCACGGAGTGGAACCGGTCGTCGGCGACCTCGGCGACGCCGAGGCGGTGAAGGCGGCCTTCGCCGGGGTGACGCACGCCTCGGTGACGCTGCCCATGGTCTTCGAGCCGGACACGGTCGCCACCTACGTCCACCATGTGCGCGACGCCGCGCTGGCGGCCGGGGTGCGGCGGCTGGTGTTCAACACCGCCAACCGGCTGCCCGAGGCCACCACGCGGGTGGCCGCCTTCGAGACGCGCCGGTGGGCGGTGCGGACGCTGCGGTCGGCCGGGCTGCCGGTCGTGGTGCTGTGCCCGCCGCTCTACCTGGACAACCTGGCCGCGCCGTGGGTGACGGGTCCGCTGGCGGCCGGGGGCGTACTGCGCTACCCGCTGCCCGCCGACCTGCCGGTGGCCTGGCTCTCGCACGACGACCTGGGCGCCGCCACGCATGCCGCGCTCGTCCGTGACGACCTGGAGGGCGCCGTGCTGAAGCTCGGCGGGGCCGACGTGGTGACCGGCGACGAACTGGCGGCGGCCTTCGGCGCCCGCTACGCCGCGCAGGACCCGGCCGAGTTCGAGTCGGGCCTGGCGATGGCGGTGGGCGCGCCGACGGCCGCCGCGGTGGCGGACACCTACCGCTGGGCCACCACCGACCGCGACCTGTTCGTGGCCGACCCCGCCGTGGCCGACCTGCTGGGCCTACGGCTGACGCCGCTACGCGCCTGGATCGCCGCCCAGCCGTGGGCGACCCGGTGACCGGCGCCGAGGCGGAGATCGTCCGCCATCACGAGGTCATCGAACGCTGGCTGACCGGCGCCCTCCCGCGGGAGGAGTTCGCCACCTTCGCCGACGCCCACGGCCCCGGCTTCACGCTCAGCACCCCCGACGGCCCGACGCTCACCCGCGACCAGGTCCTCGCCGAGGTCGAGGCGCTCCACGGCACCGCGCCGGGAGTGACCATCGAGATCCGCCACGTACGGATCGTCGCCTCCGAGGGCGCCTTCGTCGTGGCCACCTACCAGGAGGTCCAGCCTGATCGGACCCGGCAGTCCACGGTGGTCTTCCAGGGCACCACCTGGTTGCACCTGCACGAGACCTGGCTACCGTAACGACGACCCGCCCCGCCCGGCCCGTGACCCGGAGCGTCCCGGCCCGGGCGGTGGGCGACCCCGAGGTGTTCCACCTGGTGCTGCCGCCGTACGGCGAGGCAGGGGTTCGCGGTCACGTGGACGATGCGCGGGGCGGTGGGCGGTCAGGCTCTCGCGAGTAGTCCTGGGAGTTCGCGCATGTCGTCGAAGACCGAGGTGTTCGGTCCTTCGAGCCATCGCGCGGGCGTGAGACCGCCGGTGTATCCGAGGGCGCGCATGCCGGCTGCGCGGGCTGCCTGGATCCCGTATCTGCTGTCCTCGACGACGACGCAGGCCGACGGGTGGACGCCCATCTGCTTGGCGGCGTGCAGGAACAGGTCGGGGGCCGGTTTGCCGTGTGGCACCTCGTCGGCGCTGAAGACGCGGCCTTCGAAGTATCGGTGGATCCCGGCGCGGCCCAGGGTGCGGCGCATCGTGTCGTGGCTGCTGCCGGAGGCGACGCAGCTGGGGAGAGTGAGGGTGTCGAGGACGTCGAGGATGCCGTCGACCGGGGTGAGTTCGGCGTCGACGGCCGCGTGATGGAGCCGCTCGAATCTCTCCAGCCAGAGCGTGGCCCGGGCGGGGCCCAATCGGGCGGCGATCTGCTCTCCGTTGGAGACGATCGACCGGCCGATGAACTTCTCGATCACCTCGGCTTCGGTCAGCGGCCAGCCCAGCTCGGCGCCCACGGCGACGTGGAGGCGTACGGCCATGCGTTCGCTGTCGACGAGCACGCCGTCGCAGTCGAAAATGACGAGCTCAACCGGGTTGATCATCCGGACAGCGTACGTCTGGCGGCATAACCGGGGAAAAGAAGGCCTTCCAGGGTCCGTGGCAGTGGATACACCCGCTCCGCGGGGAACAGCCGCCGGGCTTTGGCGGCGTGCCCGGTCTGTGTCAATGCCGCGGCCTTGCGGACCTGGGGGGTGAGGTCGGTGAGGCTGACGATCCAGTCGTCGGTGAACGCGCGGATCAGATCACGGCCGATGCCGACCTGGATGCTGTAGTGGTTCAGTGCCGCTCCGCGCGACGAGCGTTCCGGGTCCCACTGGACATGTACGGCCGCCTGGGCAACGGCTGCCGGATCCGCGGTCGTGAGCACGGCCCGGGACAGAGCCTCCTCCCAGCCCTTCCGGGTCATCCGCACCGCGAGAACGCGTTCCTGACCGGGTTTGCGGGCCCAGTTGCTGCGGTGCATGAGCCACAAGAACGAGGGCTTGATCCAGGTCATCCTGTGGAACGAGAACGGCGTGACGAAGCGGCCCGCCCGCAGTGCCGCGTCGGCTATGGCAGGCGCGTACGCCTGGTAGACCACGATCGTGTCGGCGTCGTAGTCAGCGCGAACCTGGTACCGGGGTGCCATGCTTCGCACCCTGCCATCCGGGGCACCGGCATCGCGAAGCCTTTTCCGCCCTCGGCCGTGAGGCCCGGAGCGGCATGTTCCGACGAAACAGGTACGCCGCCGACAAACGGCTACGCGAGGTCGTGAACAGAACGAACGCCGCACGCGACACCGGTTCAGTGGCGAGTTCACACAATTACCCACTTGACCGGTAGGGATAATTCGGATTCGATGTGATTATGACATCGACCGCCTGGAGTGGACACAGCTTCCACGCCACTGTGCGGCGTCACATCGACTTGGCGCGTGTGAGCAGCGCCATGTGTCGCCCGGTTCTCTCCCACTGATTCTCCGGCCTCTTTTTCGGGTGCGAATTTCCGTGCCCACAACCGCTGTCACCCCTGGATGAACTCCACCCTGTTCGAGGCTGGAATGCCTCGGCACGCATTCATCGACGCCAAACGATGGAACAGGTATTCCGAGAAAGGGTGCGGTATGAACGTCCTCAAACCACATCGTCACCGATCGAAACTCCTGGGGGCTCTGCTCGTCGTATCCGCGATCATCACCTACGCGGGTGTGAGGCTCGACAGTCCTCCGGCGTCGGCGACGACGACCCGGCCCAACATCGTCTTCATCCTCACCGACGACCTCAACGAGGACGTCTTCGGCAAGGACGCCGGGCTCCAGTCGCTCCTGACCAGCCAGGGAACGACGTTCAACAAGCAGTTCGTGGAACTGTCGCTGTGCTGCCCGTCGCGGGTGTCCACGCTGCGCGGGCAGTTCGCGCACAACACGGGCATCTACACCAACGACGCCGCCTCCGGTGGCGGATTCCAGTCCTTCCGCAACAAAGGGCTGGAGAACTCGACCGTCGCCACCTGGCTGCAGAGCGCCGGATACCGTACCGGATTCTTCGGTAAATACCTCAACGGGTACCCCAACGGAGCGCCGAGCAGCACCTACATTCCGCCCGGGTGGACGCGCTGGTTCAGCCCCAACGGCGGAAGCCCGTATTCGGAGTACAACTACGACGTCAACGACAACGGCACGACCGTCCATTTCGGCGGCGCGTCGTCTGACTACGGCGTCGACGTGATCTCTCGCAGGCTGACCACGTTCATCAAGAACACCACCACCGACTACCCGGACAAGCCTTTCTTCACCTACGTCGCCCCCTACATCCCGCACGGACCGGCGACGCCGCCGCCGCGTTACGACGGCATCTACCCCAACGCCAAGGCGCCGCGCACCCCGTCCTTCAACGAGGACGACGTCAGCGACAAGCCGGCCTGGATCCGCAACAAGCCCAAGCTCACCGCCGCCCAGATCAGCAACATCGACGCCTTCTACGAAAAGCGCAGGGAATCCCTGCGCGCGGTCGCCGACCTCGTCCAGGACACGATCGACACCCTGCGGGCGCAGGGCGTACTCGACAACACCTACATCGTCTTCACCTCGGACAACGGCTTCCACCAGGGTCAGCACCGCCTGAACTCCGGCAAGAACACCGCCTTCGAGGAGGATCTCAACGTTCCGCTGGTCATCCGCGGACCCGGCGTCCCCGCCGGGGCGGTCGTCAACGCCTTCACCCTCAACGTCGACCTCGCGCCGACCTTCGCCGAACTGGCCGGAGCGACCGCTCCCTCCTTCGTCGACGGCCGCTCACTCGTGCCGTTCCTGCGCGGCACCACACCGTCGCCGTGGCGCCTGGCGTTCCTCAACGAGCACGCCGGACCCAGCACCCTGAACACCAACACCCTGAACAACCTGCTGGAGCCCCAGGACCCCGGCGACGCGCAGGCGCTCGCCTCCGGAGGCGCCCCCGTCTACGTCGGCCTGCGGGCCAAACCCAACACGCTCGGCGTGAACGCGGCGCTGAACTACGTCGCCTACGACAACGGCGAACACGAGCTGTACAACCTGTCGGCCGATCCCCACCAACTCGACAACTCCTACAGCGGCGCCGACTCCACGCTCAGGCAGAGGCTCGACACCTGGGTCGGCAGACTCAAGAACGCCTCCGGGCAGGCGCTGCGAGACGCGGAGGAGAACCCACCGCAGTAGAGGACCCGTCACGGTGCGGGCGGGGACTCCCCGCCCGCACCAGAGGATGAGAAGCCCGAGTGACGTGTTGCGGCACCACCGCGTTCTCGCCCTCCTTCGCCGTGCGGTTCGCCCCGCTCCGGGCCGGAGGTGACGCCTCGAACCACTTCTCCGGCGGTGCCGTCCTCGCCCGCCCCCTCATCGTGGGTTACGCTGTCCCCCACCTGCTCCGGCTCCGGCCGGAGAGGGCCGCCCGGGCTTCCGAACGTACGACCGACGGCCCGGCGTGCCACTCATCACCCTCAAGGGTTCGCGACTTCCATCTACCCTTGATCTCGATCACGACGACCTGGGTCGCTCATCACCCTCAAGGGTTCGCGACTTCCAGCTGTCCTTCACGTCGATCCCGACGACCTGGCTCGCTCATCACCTTCAAGGGTTCACACCCGTGATCGTTCGGCGGCGCACGGGTCGTTCACCTCTGTGAGGACCCGGCGCCTGCCCTGGCTGAAGGCTCGGGTGCGCCGTACCCGGATGGAGGGGTAACGGGACGGTCTCTCAGAGCGACAGACTGGGGGTAGGCTTCGCGGACTGTGTTCGGTGCCCTGTTCACCGGTTCGGTGAACCTTCCTCGACTCTCGGCCGTTGACTGGCGATAATTCCGCATGACGCTACAGCATTCCATTATCCGGAACAGGCGAGGAGAATCATGGGTGAGGGCCGGTCACCGGTGGGAAGCGTCGACCGCGCCCTGCTGATCCTGCGGGAGATCGGCAGGCACAGCGGAGGGGTGACCCTCGACGAGTTGTCCACCCGGCTCGGACTGCCGAAGAGCTCGCTGCACCGCCTGCTCAGCGCGCTGAAGCACCGGGGGTTCGCCGCGCAGCCCGAGCCGGGCGGCCCCTACTACCTGGGCACCGAGATGCTGGCCACGGCCTTCGGGTTCTACGAGACCATGGACCTGCGCGCTCTCGTGCGTCCGCTGCTGACGCGGCTGAGCGAGGAGTTCACCGAGACCGTGCACATGGCCATGCTCGACGGGGCCGAGGTGGTCTACCTCGACAAGATCGAGGCCGTGCGTTCGATCACGATGACCTCGGTGATCGGCGGGCGCGACCTCGCGCACTGCACGGGGGTGGGCAAGGCCCTGCTGGCCTGGACGTATCCCGCCGACGAGGCGATCAAGGCATGGGCCGAGCGGTACGGCCCGCTCGCCTCGCGGACCCGCAACACGATCACCGGCCTGGCGCGGCTGGCCACCAACCTGGCCCAGGTCAGGGAGCGCGGTTACGCGCTCGACCTTGAGGAGAACGAACCCGGGGTGCGGTGCGTGTCGGCTCCGATCTTCATGGGCAAGTCGGCCCCCATCGCCGCGGTGAGCGTGACGGCCCTCAAGAGCCGCATGTCACAGGCCCGGATGGAGGAGTGCGGCGACTTCCTGCGGCGGGCCGTGGCCGAGCGTCTCTGACCCTTGACAGGTCGTTCGCCGTGGTGGTCTGCTGAGCCCTATTTGGAATGGCATTCTGCTATATGGAATAGGAACACCCTCATGAACCTCCCCCTGGTCTCCGAGCCGAGGGTCGTTCCCGGGCCCCGCGCGTCACTGGGTGAGGGACCGCACTGGGACGGGCACACCCAGACCCTGCTGTGGGTGGACATTCCCGCAGGCACGGTGCACCGCTTCGATCCGGCGGACGGCTCGCACGGTGTGATCGACGTGGGCATGCCGGTCGGCGCCGCGGTCCCCAGAGCGGAGGGCGGGCTGGCCCTGGCCGTCAGGGACGGCTTCGCCGTACTCACGGAAGACAGGTTGGAGGTGGTCGCGCCGGTCACGGCGGGCGAACGGCCGGGGAACCGGATGAACGACGGCGCCTGCGACCGGGCGGGCCGGTTCTTCGCGGGCACCATGTCCGAGGACGACACCCCGGGCGCCGGGGCGCTCTACCGGCTCGGGCCGGGGCGACGTTGTGAGCGCGTGGTCGCGGACGTCTCGATCTCCAACGGCGTGGCCTGGAGCCCGGACGAGCGGCTGATGTACTACGCGGACACGCTCACGGGACGGGTCGACGTCTTCGACTACGACCCGGCCGACGGGAGTCTGGGCGACCGCAGGGTGTTCGCGGTGATCCCCAGGGGGATGCCCGACGGTCTCACCGTCGACGCGTCCGGGCACGTGTGGGTCGCGCTGTGGGGCGGCGGGGCCGTACTGCGGCTGCGTCCCGACGGGAGTCTCGACCTGACCGTCGAGATCCCCGCGACCAACGTGACGAGCTGCGCGTTCGGCGGCCCGGACCTGGACGTGCTGTACGTGACCAGCGCCTGGAACGGGAGGACGGGCGGCGAGCTGTTCCGCTGCGAGACCTCCCTCACCGGCCTGCCCGCCAACCCGTACCGGGAGAACGTCGTCCCCTGACGGACGACCACGGGGAGAGACGGGTACGACCCCCGCACGGATTAGCGGGGCCTTTCCATGGAAAAGTGTCTGGAATGCGCTTCCATGCGGATCTGCACATCCACTCGAAGTACTCACGGGCGTGCAGCAGGGACAGCGACCTGGCGCATCTGACCAGGTGGGCGCGGCACAAGGGTGTCACGCTGATGGGGACGGGCGACTTCACGCATCCGTCCTGGTTCGCGCTGCTGCGCGAGGGGCTCGTACCCGCCGAGCCCGGCCTGTTCCGGCTGCGTGACGACCTCGACCGGGAGGTCGCCAGGACGCTGCCGTCCTCGGTCGCCTCGGCCCCGGTGCGGTTCATGCTCACCGTCGAGGTGTCCACGGTCTACCGGCGTGGCGGCCGTACCCGCAAGCTCCATCACCTGGTCAACGTGCCGGGCTTCGAGGCGGCCGAGACGTTCAACCGTGAACTGGGCAAGGTCGGCGACCTGGGCGCCGACGGCAGGCCGACGCTCGGCCTCGACTCCCGCGACCTGCTGGAGATCGCCCTGAACAGCGGCGAGGGGTCCTACCTGGTCCCGGCCCACGTCTGGACGCCGTGGTTCGGGGTCTTCGGCTCCAAGTCGGGGTTCGACACGGTCGAGGAGTGCTACGGCGACCTGTCCGGGCACATCTTCGCGCTGGAGACCGGCCTGTCGAGCGACCCGGAGATGAACCGGCGGGTCTCCATGCTGGACGGCTACCGCCTGGTCAGCTACTCGGACGCGCACTCGCCGCCCAGGATCGGCCGGGAGACCACGGTGCTCGACACCGATCTCGACTACTTCGCGGTGCTGGACGCGCTGCGGACCGGCGCGGGCTACGAGGGGACGGTCGAGTTCTTCCCCGAGGAGGGCCGCTACCACCTGGACGGGCACCGTAAGTGCGGCGTCAGGCTTGAACCCGAGGAGACGCGCCGCCTCGGCGGGATCTGCCCGGTGTGCGGCAAGCCGCTCACCGTCGGCGTGCTGAGCCGCGTCGAGGACCTGGCCGACCGTCCCGAGGGCGTACGGCCCGCGGGCGACGTCTCCGTCTCCGAGGGTCTCGTCCCGCTGCCGGAGATCATGGGCGAGATCCTCGGCGTCGGGCCCGGCAGCAAGAAGGTCGCCGGTGAGGCCGACCGGCTGGTCGCCGCCCTCGGCCCCGAGCTGCGGATCCTCCAGGAGGTTCCGGTCGGCGACCTGGAGGCCCGCCTCCCCAGGCTCGGGGAGGCGATCGGCAGGCTGCGCCGGGGCGAGGTCATCAGGGAGCCCGGGTTCGACGGCGAGTACGGCGTGATCCGCCTGTTCGCCCCCGGCGAGCGGGAGGCGCCGACGCTCTTCGACACCCCGGCCGACGTGAATCAGCGTTGAGCGTCCTCCCCTGACGGGTACGGCGACGCGCGCCCGGGACCTGACTCGGGGGTCGTGGGCGGACGTCACGGGCAGACCGTCTGGAACTCCACACCGGGGGGAACGTACTGGGCCCATTCCGCCGGGCTGAGCGAACGACCGGGAACGGCACAGACGGCCGCGAGGATGTCGGCGGGGACGGCCACATCCCACAGCCGTACCGCGTCGTCGCCTCCGGTGGTCAGGGTACGGCCGTCCGGACTGAACGCGACCGAGAAGACCATGCCGGCGTGACCGGTGAGCGGGGCGCCCAACTGCCGCCGAACGTCGACATTCCACAACCGCACTGTCCGGTCCTCGCCGCCGCTGGCCAGGGTGTGGCCGTCCGAGCTGAACGCCACCGACAGGGCACCGCGCTGGGTGGCGAGGGGGGCGCCGTCCTGCCTGCGGGTGGCCACCTCCCACAGTCGCACCGTACGATCCTCGCCGCCGCTGGCCAACGTGCGACCGTCAGGACTGAACGCCACCGAGTAGACGATGCCGATGTGACCGGTGAGGGAGGCGACCTGCTCGTGGGCGCCCACGTCCCACAACCGCACCGCACCGTCGTCGCCACCGCCGGCCAAAATGCGGCCATCCGGACTGAACACCACCGAACGGACACCGAGCTGAGTGCCGAGGGGAGCACCGACCTGCCGACGGGTACCCATGTCCCATAACCGCACCGCATCGCCATCGCTACTGGCCAGGATGCGACCGTCAGGACTGAACGCCACCGAGGAGATGACGCCGTCGGGCCCGGTAAGAGGGGCACCGGTCTGCCGTCGTGCGCCCACATCCCACAACCGCACCACCCCTTCGTCGTCGCCGACGGCCAAGACACGGCCATCCGGGCTGAACGCCATCGGCTGGCCACTGCTCTTGGTGGCGAGGGAGGCGATCTGCCGGTGGGTGCTCACCTCCCACAACCGCACTCCGTCGTCGCCGCCGACGGCCAGGGTGTGACCGTCCGGACTGAGCGCCGCCGACCGAACCGCGTAGGCGCGGCCGGCGAAGGGGGCGCTGACCTGCCGCCGTGTGCCCACATCCCACAACCGCACCGTGCCGTCCTGACCGGCGGTGGCGAGGGTGCGGCCGTCCAGGCTGAACGCCAGCGAGTCGACGATGCCGATGTGACCGACAAGAGGAGCGTCTCCCCGTCGCGTGTCCACATTCCACAACCACACCGCACCGTCGTTGGTGACGGTGGCGAGGGTACGGCCGTCGGGGCTGAACGCCACCGAGAAGATCCTGTCGGTCAACGCCGGACGAGGACCACCGGCATGCCGCCGGCTGTCGGCGTCCCGCAACCGCACCTTGTGGCTCTCGCCGCCGGTGGCCAGGATGCGGCCGTCCGGACTGAACGCCGTCGCGACGATCACCGTGTCGGTCCGCTCGGTAAGAGGGTCACCGATCTGTCGCCGCGTTCCCACATCCCACAACCGCGCCGCGCCGTCGGCGTCGACGCTGGCCAGTCTGCGGCCGTCCGGGCTGAACACCACCGACAGGACCTCGTCGGTGTGGCCGGTGAAGGGGGCGCCGATCTGCCGGTGGGTACGCATGTCCCACAACCGCACCCCACGGTCCCCGGCGCCGGTGACCAGGGTACGGCCGTCAGGGCTGAACGCCACCGAGTAGACGATGCCGGTGTGGCCGGTGAGCGGGGCGCCGATCCGCCGGTAGGTGCCCACCTCCCACAACCGCACCACACCGTGGTCGTCTCCGGTGGCCAGGATGCGGCCGTCCGGACTGAACGCCACCGACCGGACCGCGTCGGTCGAGGTAGGGAGGGAGGCGACCTGTCGGCGAGTGCCCACGTCCCGCAGCCACACCACACCGTCATCGTCGACGGTGGCCAGGAGGCGACCATCCGGACTGAACGCCACTGAGATGATGACACCGGTCTGACCGGTGAGCGGGGCGCCGACCCGCCGCCGTGCTCCCACATCCCACAACCGCACCGTGCCCTCATCAGCGCCGATGGCCAGGGTGTGGCCGTCCGGACTGAACGCCATCCGGGAGGACATGCCGACGGAGCCGGCCAGGACGGCACGTCCCGGTCTGCTGAGAAATCCGAGCATGGCGGCGCGGGCTTCGGGGCTCCGGTCGAATTTCCACGCGGTGGCGGCCAGAAGCGCCGACAGCGGAGGATCGTCGGCGAGGAGTTCGCTCTGCGCCGCGAGCTGGCGGGAGAGGGCGATGTCGCGTTGCCGGTCGGCGTTCCGCTGGGCGAGGACGGCGAGTCCCGCGGCGACCAGGGAGATGACCAGCAGGACGCTCAGCGCGGCCAGGACCGTCCGGCGACGCCGGGCACCGCGGCGGGCGGCGGCGGTGCAGGCGGACAGGAAGGCGCCTTCCAGCGGAATCAGCGTGACGTTGCGGCGTTCGCCCGCGGCCCAGTCCAGGGTGCGGTCGAGCGCGGAGCCGTGCAGCAGGTCCCCGGGTTTGCGGCCGTGGCGTTCCCACGCTCGGGCCGCCTGTGTCAGCCGCCGGTGGACGGGCAGGCCGTCGCGTTCCTCGGCCACCCACTCCCGCAGCCTCGGCCAGGCCTGGATGAGCGCCGGGTGGGTGAGGGTGAAGGCGGTTTCGGTCTCGACGACGAGCCCTGCCGCGCCGTACAGCGCGAGCAGCGAGGAGACCGGGCCTTCGTCGTCGGCGCCGGGCAGTTCGTCACGGGGGACGCTCCTGATGACCTCGTCGTCGCCGCCGGAGGCGTCGACCATGCGCAGGAAGATCTCGGGGGCCGCGGCGCGCTCACCGTCGGACAGCTCCTGGTAGAGCTCCTCGGCGGTGGTGCCGAGATCGGGTTCGAAGGCGTCCGCCGTACGCGGCGGGCGTACCCACGACGCGGCGCCGCCTCCGTCGGCCAGCAGGACGTCGTCGGCCGGCGGGGTGGCGTCGCGGTGGTACGGCCCGCCCGGGGAGGTGGACGGGGCCGGGCGTGACTCCTCCAGGCCGCCCAGCAGACCGAGCAGGAGGTCGCGGGCCGAGGGCCGCGACTCCGGTTCCCGTTCCAGCGCGCGGGCAACCGGTTCCCGCAGCGCGTGGGCCAGGCCGCCCAGGTCGGGCCGGAAGTCGAGCACCCGGGTCACGACGGCCATGGGCTCCTGGTCCGGGAGGGGGTCGTGCCCCGTGGCGGCGAACAGGACGGTCATGCCCCACGCCCAGATGTCGGCGGCGGCCGTGGCGTCGTGTCCCGCGAACAGCTCCGGGGCCATGTAGCCGGGCGTGCCCATCATCGGCCCCACCGTGGTGCCCGGGACGCCGAGCTGCCGGGCGATCCCGAAGTCGATCACCCGGGGGCCGTCCTGGCCCAGGATGATGTTGTCGGGTTTGAGGTCGCGGTGCACGATGCCGACCCGGTGGATGGCCGTCAGCGCGGTCGCGACACCGATGGCCAGCCTCACCAGCAGATCACCGCCGTAGGGACCCGAACGGTCGATCACCTGACGCAGGTTCGGCCCCGGCACGTACTCGCTGACGACGTAGGCCTCGGGCAGGTCGGTCCTGGCCTCGATGACCCTGGCCGTGCAGAACGACGCCACCCGCCGCGCGGCCGCGACCTCCTTGGCCAGCCGGGCGCGTGAGACGGGGTCGTCCAGCCGGGGCACCTTGACGGCGACGCGCTCACCGCTTTCGCCGTAGGCCTCGTAGACCACTCCCTGGCCACCCGCGCCCAACCGACCGGCCAGCCAGTAACCTCCCACCCGCTGCGGGTCGGAGGGGAGCAGCGGCGTACGTGGCATCGAATCCTCCCGTGATATGAAGGCTCGCGGTTACCGACGTGTCCGAACGGTGTCACCGGGAGACTGTCATGGATTTTCGGATCATGGGGGCGCTCCGGGTCGGCGACGGAGCGCGTGACCACACCCCGACGGCCGCCAAGCACCGCGACCTTCTGGCGCTCTTCGTGCTCAATCCGCGCCGCCCGATGCCGCTGGCCAGGCTTCATCACCTGCTGTGGCCGCACGAGGACGACGAGAGGTCCGACTCGCTGGTGCGCGGCTATGTCGGCAGGCTCAGACAGCTGATCGGCAAGGACGTCATCACGACGGTCGCGGGCACCTACACCCTGGTGATCGACGACGACCAGATCGACGTCCACCGGTTCCGGCGGCTGGTCGAGGAGGGACTGGCCGCCGCACGCGACGGACGGGACGAACACGCCCGTTCCCTGCTCGGTGAGGCGCTGGAGCTGTGGCGGGGGCCGGTGCTCGAGGACGTCGACCCCGACGGGCACCGGTGGGCGGAGACGTCGGCCATGCGTGAGGAGCTGGAGGAGCTCCGGCTGCTCGCCGTCGAACGGCGCGTCGACCTCGACCTGAAGGCCGGGCGCCACCGCGAGCTGGTGGCCGACCTCCGGCGGCTCGTCAGGCTGCATCCCCTGTGGCAGCGTTTCCACGGGCAGCACATGCTGGCCCTCTACCGCAGCGGGCGGCGCGTCGAGGCGCTGGAGGCCTACACCGGTCTGCGCCGGGCGATGGACGACGGGCACGCGATCGAGCCCGACCCCGAGCTGCAGCTGCTGTACCACCGCATGCTGCACGACGACGCCTCGCTGCACATCACGGCCGGGCCGCCCGTGCTCCTGCCCAACGACGTGACCCACTTCACCGGCAGGCAGTCCTCGCTGGCCCGGCTGGAGCGGCTGATGACCGATCCTGAGGGCCCTGCCCACGTCGTCGTTCACGGGCAGGCGGGGGCGGGCAAGTCGGCGCTCGCCGTACACGCCGCGTGGCGCGTGCGTGAGCGTTTTCCCGACGGCGTCTTCTACGCCGACCTGCGCGGCGACCAGGGCCTGCCGGTGAGCGCCGCCGCGGTCCTTGAGGATCTCCTGCGCTGGCTCGGTTGCCCCGTCCAGGCGATGCCCGCCACCCTCCAGCAGCGCGAGAGGCTGTTCCGCGCCTACACGGCCGGCCGGAGGATGCTCCTGCTGCTGGACAACGCCTGGCAGGAGAGCCAGGTTCGTCCCCTGCTCATCTCGTGCCCGACGATCGTCACCGGCCGTTCCCCGCTCGGCGGGCTCACCGACGTGGTGCGGCTGCCGGTGGACGTCCTGGACGACGACGAGGCGACGGCCCTCCTCGTGCGGCTGGTCGGCCCGCACCGGGCGGCGGCCGAGCCCGAGGCGACCCGCAGGCTCGGGCGCGCGTGCGGCGGCCTGCCCGTCGCGTTGCGCATCGCCGGGTCCCGGCTCGCGGCACGCCCGGCCTGGACGGTCGAGCACCTGGCGGCCCTCCTCGACGACGAGCACCGGCGGCTCGACCTGCTGCACTCGGGGGACCAGACCGTGCGCAGCGTCTACTCGATCGGCTACGACGAGCTTCCGGACGGTGCCAGGCACGTGCTGTGCGCGCTCGGGGCGCTCTCGGCCCCCGACTTCGCCCAGTGGGTCGCCACGCTGTTCGGCGGAGAGGCGGAGACGCTGGTGGACGCGGGTCTCCTGGAGACGCACAGCATCGACGCCGCCGGGCAGGTCCGCTACCGCATGCACGACATGACCCGCCTGTACGCCCGGGAACGGCTGGTCGCGCGGAGCGGGGAGGACGCCGTCCGCCAGACCCTCACCACGCTCGCGAGCGTCGTCATGACGAGGGTTCGCGCCTCCCGGTTCCCCCTGGTGTCCGGCGTGCGCGCCGACCGGCCCGCCTTCGCGACCACCGACATCCGCGAGTCGGTGAACTGGCTGCTGGCCGAGCGCGTGTTCCTGACCTCTCTGGTCGAGGACCTGCACAGGGCCGGGTTGTGGGACGCCGCCTGGCGGCTGGCCCACCTGCTCACGCCGTTCATGGAACGCCATCGTTTCCTCGACTCCTGGCGGCACGTCGGCGAACTCGCCCTGGAGGCGGCGCGCCGTACGGGGGACGGGCGCGCCGAGGCGCTCGCCCTGCGCGACCTGGGCGACCTGTACCGGGCGGAGCCGCGCTGGGACGACGCCCACGAACGGCTGCGGCTCGCACTCGGCATGTTCATGCGCGCGGGGTCGGCCAGGGACGTCGCCCACACCAGGCGGAGGCTCGGCCAGGTGCTCCTGGAGCAGGGCAGGCCGGCGGACGCCGAGCGCAACCTCACCGCGTGCCTCGCCCGGTTCGACGAGCGCGCCGACCCGTCCGGCGCCGCCGACGCGCGCCGCGCCCTCGGCACGGTGCTGCACCGGACGGGAAGGACGGACGAGGCGGCGGACGAGTTGGAGAAGGCGGTCTCGATCCTGTCCTCTCTCGGCGACCGGCACCGGCACGCCGACGCGCTCCTCGATCTCGCCTCGGTACGGCTGTCGCAGCTCCTGGTCCCCGAGGCCCGGGTCCTCGTCCAGGAGGCGAGAGGGATCTCCGTACGGCTCGGCGACCGGCTGCTCAACGCCCGGGCACTGCTCGTCCTCGCCGAGGCCGACCTGACCGAGGGGGCCACGGGGGCGGCCGAGCGCGCCTCCCGGCTCTCCCGGGAGGCGCTGGCCGTCTTCGAAGGCGCGGGCGACGGCCCGGGACGGGAGAAGGCCCTGGACGTGCTCGCCAGAAGCGGGCACCCCTGACGTCCGGCGCTCCGTGACCGCCCCGGGCGGTCGGGCCGTCGGCTCGCCCGGGGTGGCCCGGGGTGGCCCGGCGGACGGTGGACCTCCCCCGGTATCGGTGATGAGGTGGAAGATCCACACCATCACCGTCGAAAGGACCGTCCCGTGATCGACGCCGAGACCGGCTGGTACTTCATGCACGCCTCGATCAAGGCCGTGGTGCTGGTGGACGGCGGTGTCCTGCTCTGCCGGAACCCCCGGGACAAATGGGAGCTCCCCGGCGGGTGGCCGGACAGGGAGGACGACACCCTGGCCGAGGTCGTCCGGCGCGAGGTCCGCGAGGAGAGCGGCCTCGACGTGGTCGTCGGCCCCGTCGTCGGCGCGGAGATCATGAGCATCGGGAAGTCGAAGGTGCTCATCGTGGCGGTGCGCGCCACGGTCGACGGCTCCGCCTCGCTCCAGGTCAGTGCGGAGCACAGCGCCCTCCGTTTCTTCCCCGTGGACGAGCTCCCGGAGGATCTGGAGAACGGCTACGCCGACCTGATCGGCAAGGCCGTCGCCTTCCCCGCCTGAGCCGCACGGCGGGGAGGGCGAGAACGCGGGCCCGGCCGGAGACGCCCCTGAGAATCCGGCCGGGCGGTGTGCCACCGTGGTGGTCAGCAGTTCTTGATCGACCGCGGGTACGGCGCGAAGGCCTTGATGGGGTACGTGGCGGTCCACGTCGCCGTGGAGCCCCCCGGGATGGTCTTGCAGGGCAGGTCACGGGCCCAGCGGATGTCGACCTTCTTGCGTGAGGTGCGGGAGCCGCAGTTTCCCCAGGTGATCCGGTAGGTACGGGTGTGCCTGCCCGGCTTGTGCGTGTCCTTGTGGGTGATCGTTCCACCGCAGTCGGAGGCGGCCACCGCGGTGGGCGCCTGAGGGGCCCGCGTCTGTCCCGCGTTCGCCGGGCCGACCGCCGTGAGCAGCCCGGCCGCCGTGACGGCCGCCACGGCGGTCACTCTCAGAGAGGAGCTTGGTGCGCGCATGTTCGGCTCTCCTTGTCGGAAGCGGAATGTCATGGGCACCGTAGGCAGGGGGGTGTTGAGGATTCGTTGAGGATCCGTTGGGTCCGGCGCCCCCGTCTCCCGGCCCGCGCCGTACGACCGCACGCCGGAGAACGACCGGCGCGTTCCCTATAAGGAACTCAACATTCTTCCCATGTTAGGGAAACACGTTATGGCACACGAAATTAAGGCATTCATCGTATAGAAAAGACGATGTTAGGTATTTGGGTTATAGCCGGGCATCACAGCGAATGCCGATATCCGTGTAGAGAAAACAGCGATCCCGCAGCCCTTCCGATAACGCTTTGGTAACGTTTCCCTGTTCACGACCTGCATCGTTTACGGAAAGTCATAGTGACATTGACCGGAAGAATTTCCGGCAACCGGCAGATCGTCGCAGCTAGAGTACGGTCGCGTGCGCCGCGAAGCCACGGATGGAGAGTGAACAACCACTCTTCGTAGGTCTTGACCGATTTAATCCTTTTCTGGATCAATCATGAGGCTTCATCCCGACCCATATCGTGGCCCGGAGCCAAAGTGACCCCGCCATCCCTCGACTCGCCGAATGCCCCTTTTGTCAGGGCATCATCCCGGCACGGGCGGAAACTGCTTCGTGCGGTGGGGGCGGCGCTCGCGGTCGTGATGGCGATGACGTCATGGGTCGAGACGATCGCCCCGGCCAGGGCCTTTTCCGTGGCCTGCGCGGACACCCGCCATCACCACCACCACGAGGAGCTCGACCGCACCAGGGCCGTCCCACCGACCCCGGTGCGAGGCCCGATCAGCGGGACGGCCATGGGAAGCCTCGATTCCCCGGTCGCCACCGCCTTCGGCGACGAGCACGACACCTTCGGGAACGACTCGCGTGAGGTCAAGGACGACTTCACCGACAGTGAGACCACCGACTCCCGTCCTCCGGTACGCGACGTCACCGTCGCGATCCACCAGGAGCGGCCGTCGGAGACGATCCTCGAAACGAGCGTGGCCCGCGGTCCCCCCGTGCGCCCAGGACGCCTGCGAGCAGGCGTTTCCCGTGCGCACGACCTCCGGCCGAACACGGCAGGAGCAGACCGCCCACGCCCTTGTGAGGATCTCAGTGACGTCAGAACAGCACGGCCTGAAGGCCCATGACGACTTAGCCACCGCGCCCCGCCGCGGCGCCTTCCAGACGGCCGACGTCAAGTCCGGCTTCCTGGTCTTTCTCATCGCCCTCCCGCTCTGCCTGGGGATCGCGCTGGCCAGCGGGTTCCCGCCGGTCGCCGGTGTCCTGACGGCGATCGTCGGCGGTGTGCTGGTCAGCCTGCTCGGCAGCGCGCCCCTGACCATCAAGGGTCCCGCCGCGGGCCTGATCGTGATCGCGCTCGGCGCGGTCCAGGAGCTCGGCGGAGGCGACCTCGCGGTCGGCTACCGGCGGGCGCTGGCCGTCGGCGTCGTCGCCGCGGTCGTCCAGATCGCCTTCGCGCTGTGCCGGGTGGCCACCGTCGGCATCGCCATGTCCCCCTCGGTCGTGCACGGCATGCTCGCCGCGATCGGGATCATCATCATCTCCAAGCAGGCGCACGTCGCGCTCGGCGTCAAGCCGGAGAGCAAGGAGACCCTCGGCCTGATCGCGGAGATCCCGCACAGCGTCGCCAGTGCCAACCCCCGCGTCCTGCTGCTCGGCGCGCTCGGCCTGCTGATCATGTTCGGCATGCCGCTGATCAGGGCCAGGTGGGCCAGGGCCGTACCCGCGCCGCTGGTCGTGCTCGCCGTGACCGTGCCGGTCGCGCTGTGGTTCCACGTCGGTGTCCCGCACGACTACCGGTTCATGACCACGACCTACCACCTCGGCCCCGAGTTCCTCGTCCGGCTCCCCGGCACCCTGCTCGACGCCGTGGCCTTCCCCGACTTCTCGGTGATCCTCAGCGGGACGTCGCTGAAGTACGTGGTGATGTTCGCCCTGATCGGCACCATCGAGTCGACGCTGACCGTGCTGGCGGTCGACTCCATGGACCCCGAGAGGCGTTCCTCCGACCTCAACCGCGACCTGCTCGCGCTCGGCGGCGGCAACCTCGTCTCCGCGCTGATCGGCGGCCTGCCGATGATCTCGGAGATCGTCCGCAGCCGGGCCAACATCGACGCGGGCGCCGCCTCCCGGGGGTCCAACTTCTTCCACGGCGTCTTCCTGCTGCTGTTCGTCGCCCTGGCGCCGGGCCTGCTGCAGACCATCCCGCTGGCGGTGCTGGCCGCCATGCTCGTCTACACCGGCACCAGGCTCGCCTCCCCCCGCGAGTTCGCCCACGCCCGTGAGGTCGGCCTCGACCAGCTCGCCCTGTTCCTGACCACCATGTTCGTCACGCTCGCCACCGACCTGCTCATGGGCGTCGCGGCCGGTCTCGCCCTGAAGATCGTGCTGCACCTGGTCCGCGGGGTGCCGCCGGTGGCCTTCCTGCGGCCCCGCGCCGAGGCCGTCCGTTCGGGGAGCGTGCTGAACGTCCGGATCCCCGCCGCCGCCGTCTTCACCGCCCTGCTGCCGCTGCGCCGTACGGTCGGCGGGGCCACCAAGAACGACACGGAGGACAGCGGCGTCACCGAGGTCGTCGTCGACGTGACGGACGCGACGCTCGTCGACCACACCTTCCTTTCCGGGCTGGCCACGATGTCACGTGAGTGGCGGGCCACCCTCACCCTGCGCGGCCTCGACGGGCTCGTCCCCGTCTCCGCCCACCCGCAGGCGACCAGACGCCGGAGGCGAGCATGACCCATCTGGACATCGCCGCGGCCCCCGGACGTGGGGACCGCGTCACGGACGTCACCGAGCTTGTCGAACGGGCGGCGAGGCTGCTGCCCGAGCAGGCTCCGTTGCAGACGTTCGTCCACCACAACACCCTGCACGCCTTCGAGCACCTGCCCTTCGACGAGGCCGTCGTCAGCGCGGCGCGGGTGTTCGGCACCGAGCCGTTCCAGAGCGAGGCGGCCTTCCGGGACCACGTCGGCTCCGGACGGATCCGTCCCTCGGACATCGACGCGGTCGCCGAGGCCGAGGCACCCGGCGGTGCCCCGATCGTGCCGGGCGGGCCGACGCGGGCGCGCTTCCTCGCCCTGCGGCTGCGGCACCTGTTCGAGATCCCCAGCGGCGCCGCGCTCGACTGGCTGCTCCTGGAGACCGACGCCAGAACCCGCCTCAGTGACCTTCTCGACCCTCGGCGACGCGCCGAGCTGCTCGCACAGGCCGGCCGCGACTGGACCACGACGCCCGAACAGACTGCGCGGGCTTCGCAGGCGCGGCTTCTCGACACCCTGTGGAACGGCTTGGCCGCGGCGGCTCCGATGACGCCCGGCGCGGGCGCTCCCCCGGCACGCGGACGGGACCGGATCCTCGCCGCGACCGGGACCGACACCGACGAGCTGGTGCACCCGCTGCTGATCCGGCTGTCGGCGGCCTTCCTCGACCAGGGGATCGCCTACTGGCCGATGCCCGAGCGCGAACTGGGCTTCCTGCACGCCTTCCGCCGCCTGTACGGCCAGGCGGGCGGCCCGCCCGACCGGTTCCTGCGGGGTCTCGGCGCCGAGCTGAGACGGCAGGAGGCCGAGGGCTGGACGGCGGAGCGGACGGTCGTCTGGGCCCTGGACGAGCTGGCCGTACCCGAGGAGGCCCGGGGCGCCGCGATCGAGGCGACGCTGCTGTCGCTGCGCGGCTGGGCGGGCATGATGCGTCAGTTCGAGCACCGGCCCGACCTGGCGCCGGTCGAGGCGCGTGAGGCACGGCTGCTCGACTACCTGGCCGTCCAGCTCGTCCTGGACGTCCAGGCCGCACGGCACGCGATGGCCGGTCACCTCGACCGGCCGCCCAGGGTGACCGGCGCCGACGACGAGGCGGTACGGCCCGGCCTCGAACTGGTCTACGAGGCGTTCGTCCTGGCGCAGCTGATGCCCGTGGACATCACGGTCCTCACCAGGCCCGAACACGCCGCCGCCTGGCTCGGGGCGGTCGCCGCCTGCGACGAGACCGAACGGCGCCGTCTGCTGCACCTGGCCTACGAACGGCGGCACCGGGTCGGGGCGCTCGACGCGCTCGACGCCCACCGGCGGTTCACGGCCGGAGCGCCGCCCGTCATGGCGCCGCCCGTCACGATGCAGGCCGTGTTCTGCATCGACGAGCGGGAGGAGTCCCTGCGCAGGCACCTTGAGGAGCACTTCCCGCAGGCCAGGACCTACGGCTACGCCGGTTTCTTCGGGGTGGCCATGACCTACCTGGGGTTGGGCGAGGTGCGCCCGCGCCCGCTGTGCCCGGTCGTCGTCACCCCGACACACCTGGTCGTCGAGGAACCCGCCGAGTCCCGTACGGCACGGCAGCCGGGATCACGGCACGGCCGCCGGGGCGGGCTGAGCCTGGGTCTGGCCGTGGGCAGCAGGACCCTGGCGCGCGGCAGCGTGATCTCGCTCGGCCTCGGGGCGACCCAGGTCGTCACGCTGGTCGGCCGCTGCCTGTTCCCGCGCCGGTTCCACCGCTGGTCCCGGCGCCTCGACCACGACCCCGGCGGCGGGGCCGTGACCAGGCTGGCGATCGAGCGGGCCCCCGGCGCCGTGGAGACCGAGGACGGCCTGCGGCGGGGATACTCCGTGCCGGAGATGACGCAGGTCGTCTCCTCGGCCCTGTGGACGACCGGGCTCGGCCGTGACCTGGCGCCCGTCGTGCTGATCGTCGGCCACGGCTCCTCCAGCCTCAACAACCCGCACGAGTCGGCGCACGACTGCGGGGCGACCGGCGGCGGGCGCGGCGGCCCCAACGCGCGCGCGTTCGCGGCGATGGCCAACCACCCTGGGGTACGCGCCGGGCTGCGTGACCTGGGCGTCGACGTCCCCGAGACCACCTGGTTCGTCGGGGCGTACCACAACACCTGCGACGACTCCATGACCTACTACGACGAGGACCTCGTCCCCGAGCGGTCGAGGCACGCGGTCGAGGAGGCCAAGCGGGTCATGGCGCGGGCGTGCGTCCTGGACGCGCACGAACGCTGCCGCAGGTTCGAGTCCGCCCCCCTCGACCTGCCGCTCGACGCGGCGCTGGCCCACGTCGAGAGTCACACCGTCGACCTGGGCCAGCCCAGGCCCGAGTACGGCCACGCCACGAACGCGATCGGCGTCGTCGGGCGCAGGTCGCGCACCCGGGGGCTCTTCCTCGACCGGCGGGCCTTCCTCGTCTCCTACGACCCGGAGGGCGACCCGTCGGGGGACCTGCTGACGAACCTGCTGCTCGCGGCGGGGCCGGTCTGCGCGGGCATCAACCTGGAGTACTACTTCAGCTACGTCGACCCGGCGGGGTACGGGTGCGGCACGAAGCTGCCGCACAACATCGTCGGCCTGCTCGGCGTCATGGACGGCCACGCCTCCGACCTGCGCACGGGCCTGCCCTGGCAGATGGTCGAGATCCACGAGCCGGTACGGCTGCTGCTCGTCGTCGAGACCGAGCCCGAGCGGCTGGCCGCGATCGTGGGGGCGCACGCCGTACTGGAACGGCTCGTGAGCAACGGATGGATCCAGCTCGTCGCGTGGAGCCCGTCCTCGGACGCGATGCACGTCTTCGAGCGGGGCGGCTTCGTGCCGTACGTCCCCGAGGGGGAGGCCCTCCCCACGGTGCACCGCTCGGCGCAGTTCTACGCGGGCAGGCGGGAGCACCTGGGGTTCGCCCATGTGACGGCCTCCCTCGGCACGGGGTCCGGGGAGCGGGTCTCCCCGGAGCCGGTCGGAGAGGAGGCGTCGTGAACGACACCCTCCAGCGGTTTCTGCTGCTCTCGGTCGCCGGGCTCCCGCTCGGGGCGTTCGCCCTGATGGCGGTGTTCGCCTGGCAGGGGCGGCGGCGGGTCGAGCGGGCCGTCTCGACGGCCGTCGCGCTGGCCTTCGGGCTGGCGACGGCCGCCGCGCTCACACTGGCCTGCGTCATGGTCGGCGAGGGGCGGACGTTGGTGACGGCGCCCGTCGGCACCTGGTTCGGCAGCGGGGAGTCGGAGTTCCACCTGCTGCTCGTGGGTGACCGGCTCTCGCTGCCCTTCGCGATCCTGTCCGCGCTGCTGTGCGGCCTGATCGGTGTCTTCTCCCGGCGCTACCTGCACCGGGAGCCCGGCTACCTGCGCTTCTACATGTTGCTGGCGCTGTTCGGCGCGGGCGTCGAGCTGGTGGCCCTCGCGGGCGCCCTCGAACTGTCCCTCGTCGGCTGGGAGCTGGCCGGACTGTCCTCGGCGTTGCTGATCGCGTTCTTCCACGAGCGCAGGAGGCCGGTCGAGCACGGTCTGCGGGCGTTCCTCGTCTACCGGGCGTGTGACGTGGGCCTGCTGGTCGCGGTGGTGTGGTTGCACCACGCCACCGGCTCGTCGAGCGTGGCCGGGGTCGACGGCGGCGGGTGGGCGCTCTTCCCGCCCCCCACGTCGAGCGGGGACGCGCTCGTGGTCGGCCTGGCGTTGCTGTGGGCCTCGATGGGCAAGGCCGCCCAGGTCCCGCTCGGCGGCTGGCTGCCCCGCGCCATGGAGGGACCGACGCCGTCGAGCGCCGTCTTCTACGGCGCGATCTCCGTCAGCATGGGGCCGTACCTCCTGCTGCGCACCGAGTCGGCCTGGTCGGGGGCGCCGGGGGTGCGGGCGGCGATCGTGGTGGTCGGCGCGCTGACCGCCGTACACGCCACCCTGGTCGGCCGTACCCAGACCGACATCAAGAGCACGCTGGCCTACGCCTCGATGACCCAGATCGGGGTGGTCCTGGTCGAGGTCGGGCTCGGGCTGCGGTATCTCGCGCTGGCGCACCTGGTCGCGCACGCCGCGTCGCGCACCGCCCAGATCCTGCGTTCGCCGAGCCTGATCCACGACCACCACCACCTCGAACAGGCGCTGGGCGCGCCACTGCCGCCGACGGGAAGGCATCTGGACCGGCTCGTCCCGGCGGGCGCGCGGGCGTGGCTGTACCGCTACGCGCTCGAACGCGGCTACTTCGACGCGTGGCTGCGCGACCACCTGGTCGGCGGGCTGGCGCGCCTGGTCAGGCGGGCCGAGTCGCTGGACGACCGGTGGGCGCGGCTGCTGAGCACCGGTGACACCACCGTTCCCGTGCGAGAGGGGCGCACGTCGTGATCACCTTTGTTCCCTCGCTGGTCGCGGCGCTGTTCCTGGTGTCCTCCGTGGTCGTCGCCCGGGTGGCCGACCGGCAGGCCGCCCGCCGTACCGCGGTGACCTGCGCGTCGGCCGCGACGGCGCTGTCCGTCGTGCTGCCCTGGTCGGGAGGGTTCGTCCCGTTCCTTTCCGGCGAACACGCCGCGCTGCCGGAGGGCACGGCCAGGCTCGTCGTCGTCGCGACGTGCGCGGCGGGCCTGCTGGTCGTCGCGATGAGCCCGCTGGCCTCCCACCCGCCCGCGACGCTGGCCAGGATCCTGCGGCTGCTCGCGGTCTCCTGCGGCTTCGTGGCCGTACGGCACCAGGCCGTCGACGTCGTGCTGTGGGCGCTGTCGGCCTGGCTGGTGTGGGCCGGGCTGCGCGGCGGCGAGGGAAGCCGGGGCGGCGACCGGCTCGACCGGCTCTTCGCCGCCTACCACCTGCCCGGCGTCCTGCTCTTCGGGATGGGCTCCGCGCTGTCGGCCACCGGCTGGCGGACGGCGGGCGGCGTCCTCGTGGTGCTCGCGATCATGGCCAGGTTCGCGGTCGTCCCGCTGCACAGCTGGTATCCCCGCTTCGTCGAGCGGGTCCCGCTGGGGGTCGTGGTCGTCTTCTACGCCGCGCCTCTCGGCCTGCTCGCCCAGCTCGACCTGCCGGTTCCGCTCGCCCACGACGTGGCGCTGCTCGGCGGTGCGACCGCCGTCGTGGCCGCGCTGTTCGGGGTGGTCCAGGGGGAGGCGAGGCGCGCGCTGGCCTTCCTGACGATGAGCCAGACCGGGCTGGTGACGTGCGGGCTCGGCGGTTCGCCGGAGGCGGTCTCCGGGGCGGTGCTGACCTGGGAGGCCTCCGCGCTGGCCGTCTCCGGGCTCGCCATGACGCTGGCCGCCCTTGAGGCGCGGCGCGGCACGCTGTCGCTGCGCGCGCCGAGCGGGAACTTCGCCAGGACCCCCCGGCTGGCCGTGGCGTTCCTGCTGTGCGGGCTCGCCACGGTCGGCTTCCCGCTCTCCCTGGGGTTCGTGGGCGGCCACCTGCTGATCCACGGCTCGGTCACCGGGTCACCGGTCGTCTGGCTCGCGCTGGCCGGGGCCGTCGGCGTCAACGGCATGACCGTGATGCGGTGCTTCTTCGCGCTGTTCGCGGGCAGCCGTACGCACTCGGGGGAACGTGACCTCGTCCCGCTTGAGACGTACGCGCTGACGATCGCGATCGGCGCGCTGCTGGTCGGAGGCCTCTTCCCGCTGACCCCCTGACCCCGCGGAACCCAAAGGACCGGCCGCCGGACTCCGGCGGCCGGTCATATGAAGCTCCATCGCGCCACACGGTCTCGTTCGTGTCGTACGGCTGCGCCAACGCGGTAAGACCTCGTGTGGCTTCACCGGCACCGTACGGCTCGGCGATCCGGCGCGGGGAACCTACCGGTTGGGAAGCTCCTCCACGGGCTCTTCCGTCCGGTCCTCCTTCGCAGAGCCCCCGGTCGCGCTGAGTTCCTCGCGCAGCCGGTTGAAGTCAATCCCGTGGCTGCTGTACTTCAGCTCGCGCGCCACCTTCGTCTGCTTCGCCTTGGCTCGACCCCGCCCCATTGGCTGTACTCCCTCACACGGCCGTGCTGACCTACTGTCACCGTCGCGTCGCCGGCGAATCCAGCCTGGCGCGGCAGGTCAGGCTGTGTTCGCCGGTACCTGTACCCAGCGACGCCCTACCCCATCCTCGTATCGACCGGGATCGGGTCTGCCGAGCGGCGTTGGGGAACAGAACACGGCCTCATCCTACCTAGAAACCTGACGATTTGAACAATTATGCAATTTGCCAGATTATAAGTGTCTTGTGTTCCTCGATTGGATCCAGCAGGAGGTCATCGGTCCACGAGAAGTGGGCGGCGTCAACGCGTTCGCGGCCAGGCCGCGGGCACACGCCGACGGGGCGTCCTGATCATGCCCGTGCCGCTCTACCAGGTCAAGGCCGACCTCTTCCGCACGCTGGGGCACCCGCTCCGCATCCGGGTTCTGGAGCTGCTGCAACGCGGCCCGCTGCCCGTCCGGGACCTCCTGGTCGAACTCGACATCGAGGCCTCCAACCTGTCCCAGCAGCTCGCCGTACTGCGCCGCGCCGGGATCGTGAACGCCACCCGTGACGGGGCGACCGTCGTGTACGCGCTCTCGACCCCCGACCTGGCCGACCTGATGGTGGCCACCCGCAGGATCCTGGCGAACCTGCTGGCCGACCGGGACGAGCTGCTGGCCGAACTCCGCGATCCCGACAAACCCATTCCCTGACGCTCCCGTCTTCGGCCATGATCGACCCGCGGGCGGCATCCCGCCCGCGGGCAGCCGATCAGAGCACAGGAGCGCCGTCATGGACCCAACCGTACTCACCGCGATCGTCACCGCCCTCGTCGGTGGTGCCGCAGGCGAAGTGGGCAAGAGCGCCTGGACCTCGCTGGTCACCCTGGCCAGGAACCGCTTCGGCGGCGACTCCGGCGAGGTCGCCGCCCTTGAGGCGGCCCCCGGCGGCTCCGCCGGACGGGCCGAGGAGATCACCGGCATCCTCATCGACCGCGCCACGGCCGACCCCGCCTTCGCCGATGAGCTGGCCGCCTGGGCACAGGAGACGGCCAAGGTCGTACGGCAGAGCCACGACGTCTCCAACACCATCGGCGGCGACGCCACGATCCACGGGACGGTGATCCAGGCGGGCGACGTGTTCGGCTCGATCAACCTGGGCCCGCGCTGACGGGTTCCCCGCCCGGCCTCGACCGGGCGGGGAGGGCTCACCAGCGGACCGGAAGCTCCCGCAGTCCCCGGATGAACATGCCGCGTCGCCACACCAGGTCCTCGGCCGGTACGGCGAGCGTCAGCCCGGGAAGGCGTTCGAGCAGCGTTCCGAGGCCGACGTGGATCTCGGCCCTGGCCAGGTGGGCGCCGGGACAGAAGTGCCTGCCGTGCCCGAAGGCCAGGTGTGGGTTGACCTCGCGGGCCGGGTCGAACCGTCCCGGCTCGGTGAACACGGCGGGGTCCCGGTTGGCTGCGTCGATCAGCGGCACCACCACCTGGCCCGCGCGCACCAGGGTCTCGCCGAGCCGTACGTCCTCGGTGGCGACGTGCGGCGCGCCGCCGGTCGAACCGAGCGCGTTCCAGCGCAGCATCTCCTCGACGGCGGGGGTGAGCGCGTCCGGTTCGGCGCGCAGGCGGGCGGCCAGGGCCGGGTCCTGGAGGACCGTGAGCACGCACATGGCCAGCTGGTTGCCGGTCGTCTCGTAGCCCGCCATCAGCAGCCCGGCGCCGAAGACCACGATCTCCTCGACGCTGAGCCGTTCCTCCTCCGGCGCGGCCAGCAGTTCGGTCAGCAGGTCGGGCCCGGGCCGTCCGGCCGCGATCTCCTCGCCTCTGGCCGCGACCAGGGCGGTGAAGTAGCGCCGCGACTCGGCGTGCGCCTCGGCCACCTCCTCGGGGGCGAACCGGCCCGCGGACATCATCCTGTCCACCAGCGGGCGCAGCCTGGTCCGGTCCGCCCAGGGGACGCCGAGCATCTCGGTGATGACGCGCAGCGCGAGCGGCACGGTGAACCCGTCGACCAGGTCGACCGGCCGTTCGCCCTTCTCCAGGTCGTCGAGCAGTTCCCCGGCCACCTCGCGCAGCCAGGGCGTCTGCTGCCTGGCCCGGCGCGCGGTGAAGGCGTGCAGTACGGCCCGCCGCCTGCGGGTGTGCACCGGCGGGTCGCTGGTGGCCAGCGCCAGCGACTCGGGGGTGCGGGCGAACATCGGCCGCCCGGAGAAGGCGGCCCGGCTGAACCGGTCGTCGGAAAGCACCGCCCTGACCTCGGCGTGCCGGGAGACCAGCAGCGCCTGCCTGCCGTTCGACAGCGTCACCTCGGGCAGGCCCGGCAGGCCGAGCAGGTCCTCGTACTCCTTCGGCGGCCGGGCGTCCGGCCCCTCGGGGAAGGGGAAACGGCGGGGGGTCATCCGGCGTCCTTTCCGAGCAGAGCCACGACCAGATAGAGGACGAAGCTGGACAGCAGGAACAGGGCGGGCGGCAGCACCGGCCACCGTACGGCCCGCCGCCGCCAGAACGCGTCGGCGCCGGAGACGACGAAGCCCAGCGGGAGCACGAGCAGCCAGCCCCACGGTGAGGACTCCCACGGACGGATGAACGCCAGCGCGACCGCGACGGACACCACGGCGCTGACCGTCGAGATCACCGCCGTCCGCTCCGTCCCCCACACCGTGACGTAGCTGCGCTCGCCCGGCCGTGGCTCACGGGTGACCTTGCGGGCGAACTCCAGGTGCAGGTACGCGGTCGCCGCGGTCAGCAGCGCCGGCACCGCGTACCGGTCCGGCCCGAGGCCCGTCTGGTGCAGCACCCCGGCGTAGAGGTAGAGGTTGATCAGGATCTGCACCGGGAAGCTGACCAGCAGGCCGGTCACCACGTCGTCGCCGTGCGGCCACCCGAGCAGCCGGTCGGCCGCCAGCACCAGCAGCGCGTACCCCAGCTGCACGGCCAGCGCGACCAGGGCGATCCCCCGGCCCGCGTTGAGCGCGAGCACGACCACGACACCGACCGCGATGAGGACCGCCAGGTCACCCACCCGGACGGCGCCGCTCGGCAGCGGCCGTCCGGGGTTGTGCTCGCGGTCGTAGTCGAGGTCCCTGATGTCGTCCAGGGCCCGCATCAGCAGCAGGTCGATCGCGAAGGTCAGCGCCGCGACCACGACGCCGACGTCGGGACGCCAGCCGGTGAGGCGCGGGTCGACCAGCGCGAACAGCGCCGTGACGCCGACGGCCCAGCTCACCCCGTAGGGAAGGTAGAAGGCGGGCGGGTAGCTGCCCAGCACGTACCTGCCGAGACGGCCGATCATCCTTCGCCCTCCTCGGGAGCCTCGTCCAGGACGCGCACGGTCCCCGCGGCCCCGTCCAGCTCGATCAGGGCTCCGTCGGGGATGCGGGTCGTCGCGCCCGCGACCGCGACGACGGTCGGCACCCCGAGCAGCCTGCCGGTGATGGCGGTGTGGGACAGCAGCGTGCCGCGTTCGACGACCAGTCCCCTGGCGGCGCTCATCAGGAACAGCCACCCGGGGTCGGTCTCCCTGGCGATGAGGATCCTGTCCTGGCAGGCCTCAGGGGGGATCGAGGGGTGCGGCACGACCTTGGCGCGGGCGCGCACGAGTCCGGCGCTCGACGCCAGGCCGCGCAGCAGCCGGGGATCTCCCTCCTGCTCCCGGGGCTCCGACTGCCGTGCCCCCACGTCCCTGGCGAGGCCCTCTCCGGTGAGCAGGCGCGACGGCGGGGCGGGCAGGGTCTCGTTGAACTCCCGCTCCTTCCTGCGGTGCGCGGCCAGCGGACGCAGGTCGGCGCCGGGCAGTGTGCCCTCGAAGGCGCCGAGGACCTCCTGCACGGTCAGGTCGATCACGTCGTCCGCCCGGTCGAGGTGACCCGCCTTCGCCAGTTCGGCCCCCAGCCGGAACAGCACCCCCCGGGACAGGCCGTACAGCTCGGTGCGGCAGAACCTGGTGTCCTCCCGCGCCTTGACCAGTCCGCGCATCGCGGCGGCCAGCAGCCGCAACGCCGTACGGCGCAGCAACCCCGGGCAGCGTTCGCGCAGCTCCCGCTCGGCCTCCCGGCGGACCCGCAGCTCCTCGGCCCGGCTCGCGGCGACCGTAAGGCCCTGCCTGACGAAGGGACGGACCATGTCGAGCACCATCCACGGCCGTTGCCTGGGGGTCGGCTCCTCAAGCTTGAGGTCACCGGCCGCGCGGTCGCCGTAGCGGCGCAGGTGCGCGACGGCCGCCCCGGCGATCGCGGAGCCGTACCGGCCCTCGACCAGTTCCTCCCACGCCCGCCTGGCGTCCTCGGGCCGTTCGGCGGCGAGGACCCGCTCACGGGCGGGCCCGTTGGCGCCGACCAGTTCGGCCAGCGCGATCGCCGAACGCAGCGCGGCCAGCGAGCGGTTGTCCGGGCCGCCGGACAGCAGGCCGAGCATCAGGGCGCGGCCGTCCTGCCCGGCCCAGCGGCGCAGCAGCCGGTCGAGGGTGCCCGCGACCGTCATGCTGAAGACGCTGTTGGTCAGCGTGATCCCCCAGCGCACCGCGACCTGCGCCCACAGCCGCCGGTAGAAGGTGACCAGTTCGGCGGGTTCCGCGTGCTCGATCCGCTCGTGGGCCGTGGCGGCGGTCCCGTCCCACCAGGTCAGGAACTCGCGCACGTCACGGGGGTGGCGCAGCGCCCTGCGGAGGTAACCGGGGGCGATCCACAGCGCCCGGAGCGGCCAGCCGGGGCGGGGCGGGACCGAGCGGGGGTCGTCGGCCAGCCCCATCGAGTGCTCCCACCACCCCCTGACGAACTCGAAGACCGGCAGCCTGCCGTGCAGGGCGTACCAGGCGTCGAGGCGGTAGAAGACCCGCCCGTCCACCATGCCGACCATCCGCTCCAGGTGGTGCCTGTCGCGGCGCAGCGAACGTTCGGACACGCCCATCCGCCGGTACAGGTCGGTGAAGATCCACCGGTAGAAGTCGCGGGCGAGGGAGTAGGTCAGCGCCCCGGAGACCCCGGGGTAGCTCTCGGTGATGTTGTGGTTGCTCCACAGCACCTGCCGGGTCCGCGGTCTCTCCTCGGGGGGCGCCGCCATGGGCCTGGCCTGCACCACGTACAGCCGCCCGTCCTCGGTGAAGGTGCCCTCCACATCCTGTGGACAGCCGAAGTGCCGTTCGATCCTGGTGAGGGCCTCCACGATCCGGGAGATCCGCTCCCGGTCGAGCACCGGTTTCCCGCCCAGCTCGTCCGGTACGGCCAGCAGCGCGGGTTCTCCTGAGCCGTCCTCGCCGGGCGGGCCGACCATCCGGTGCTTGCGGACCGTCCGCTCGGTCACCTCGCCGGTGGCGTGGCTGACGAAGAAGTGGTCCACGTCGGCCTTCTCCTGCACCACGCCCTCGCCGATCCCGAGGGCCGCGGCGATCACGTGCCGGGCGGAGCCGTCACGCGGGTCGCGGCTGAAGGCGACGAAGGAGCGGGTTCCCGGCACCATCAGCTGCACGCCGACGGCGACCCGCGTCGCCGTCGGGTCCGCGCCCGCGCGCAGCCGGTACAGCACGGCCTCCGGCTTGTAGGCCGAGGCCCAGCAGCCCACGATCCTGGTGAGCAGGTCACGGCGCGGCACGTACAGGAAGCTGTCGCTCATCCCGGCGAACGGGTCGGCGGCGTCGTCCTCACCGGTCAGACCGGCCGCGGGCACCACACACGCCCGTACGGCCGCCAGCCCGTCGGGACCGATCACCTCGTCGAAGGCGGCCAGCGCCGCCTCGGCCAGCTCGCCGGGGACGGCCAGCCGGGCCACCTCCGCCGTGGCGGCCTCGCCCCAGGCCTTCACCGCCCCGGCGTCACCGAGCGGCGGCACGGCGGGCAGGCCGTCACGGACCTTCCCCACGACCAGGTCGAACGCCTCGGCGGGCAGGCAGTACAGCGGCGGCACGGGCAGGCCCGCCAGCCGCATCGACTCCAGCCTGGCGAACTTGTTGCCGACCCGCGTCACGTCGTGGAGGTCCACCCGCAGCACGGGCGGCTCCGGGACAGGGGTCACGGGTTCGGCTCCTTCCCCGGGCCGTCCTCTGAGCCGTCTCCGCGAGGGCCGTCTTGAGGGCCGTCTGTGAGGGGGCCGTCTTCGCGAGGGCCGTCTCTGAGCGGGCCGTTCCAGCCGTCGATGTGCAGGACCTCCTCAAGGGGAAGGCGGGGACCGGGCCTGAAGTCGGTCCTGAGGCTGTGGGCGGTCGGCAGCAGGCCGCCCTGGCGCACGTTCGGCGGCAGGCCGAGCAGTTCGGCCGCCTCCTTCTCCCGGTCCAGGTGGACACTGGTCCAGGTGGTGGCCAGGCCCCGGCTGCGCGCGGCCAGCGCGTAACTCCACATGGCCGGCAGCAGGGAGGCCCACAGCCCGGCCTGGTTGCCCTCCGGCAGGTGCCCGTCGGCGAGTTCGAGGCAGGGGATGACGAGCACCGGGATGCGGTGGAGCCGTTCGGCCAGGTCCCGGCCGTCGGTCGCCATGCGTCGCGTGCGCGGGTCGAGTTCGTCGAGCCGGGAGAACAGGGGCGCCATCCGTTCGAGGAAGGCGCGGCGGTAGACGTCGGCGATCCCGGCCCGCAGGCCGGGGTCGGTCAGCACGATCCAGCGCCAGTTCTGCTTGTTGGAGCCGTTGGGGGCCTGCAGGGCCAGGCGCAGGCACTCCTTGACCAGCTCCAGGTCGACCGGCCTGCTCTCGTCGAGGCCGCGCCGTACGGCCCTGGTCGTGGTGAGCAGTTCGTCGCAGGTGAGGTCGGGTCGGGGGTTCACGTTCACCACACTCCGGGGACGACGCGGGGGTGGCCGGTGGCGTAGTCGCGGTAGGCCGGGATGGCCAGCAGCTCCCGCTCCTCGACGTGGATGCGCCTGGCGATGGCCAGGGCCAGGACGACCAGCAGCGCCACGCTGAACGGGTTGAGGAAGAACAGCACCAACCCGGTGTGCCCGAGCAGCATGCCCGCGTAGGCGGGGTGACGGACCACCCGGTACGGCCCGGTGCGGACGATCACGTGGTCGTCGCGGCGGATCACGTGGTGCGAGTAGAACTGCCCGAGCGTGCGCATCGCGATCTGCCGCAGCGCGACCCCGGAGACGAACATCAGGGCGGGCAGTACGGCCAGCGGGCTCAGCCCCTGCCAGGGGAACGGCCCCAGGAGCGCCGCGGCGATCACGGCGACCCTGGCGCCCCCGTAGAACAGGAGGGTGGCGACCTCGCGGGGCGGCGCGGACGGCCTGCGGAACGTGACGGGTGTCTCCAGGGCGACCCAGACCAGGTTGGCCACGGCGAAGACGGCGGCGGCCAGGTGCGGCGGCTCACCCGCCCGGCCGAGGTGCACGACCAGTCCCGCGACGTTGGCGGTCACCGCGAACAGGAACAGCACGGGGATGATGTAGCCGGTCCACGACCTGGGTGTGGCCGGTGAGAGGGGGGTGCCGCTCACTCCTGTTCTCCGTTCTGGCGAATCCTCTGGTAGGAGGCGGGGCTGAGGGCTCTGGAGCCGTAGGACAGCGAGCCGATCGGCTCGCCCCGGCCGGTCGCCGTCCCACGGCTCACGGTGAGGTCGAAGGTGCCCCGGTTGCCCCGGGGCGGCTGGGTCGGCCAGCGCAGCGTGAGCCGTTCGGCGCGCGGGGGCGCGGCGGGCAGGTCCGCGGTCAGGCGGAGCCAGAGCATCACCGCGTCGCGGGGCCGTTCGTGCGCCAGGTGACTGGCGGCGGTCGCGAACTGCCGCCCCGCCTCGATCATCTCCTCAAGGCCGTAGTGCTCGTTGCCGTGCCTGAGCAGGAAGTGCCCGACGGGCGGGGAGACGAGCGGCACCACGTACTCCTCGTGGGAGCCCGCGCGCTCACCGTCGCGGGAGATCGTGGGATCGCCGATCAGCACGTTCCTCGGGTCGGCGCGGTGCGCGAGTCCCTTCTCGATCGGCGCCGCGGACACGTCGGGGCCCTGTTCCTCGCGGGGCTCGGATCTCGGCTCCTCCGTGAGGGTGATCGTGCCCGTACACACCGGCCGGTCCTCCTGCAGGGCCAGCACGGTCCACTTCCCCCGCTCGTCCGAGGGGTCGGCGGACAGGCCGACCCCGGGGCCGAGCTCGCACATCTTGGTGAACTCAAGCGACAGGCGCACCCGGTGGTCCCGTGACAGGACCGCGTGGCCGCGCAGCAGGTCGAGCAGTCCGGTCACCAGCAACATGCCCGGGACGTGGTCGAGGGGGTGGTCGAAGAAGTAGGGGTGGTTCTGGTCCACACACAACGTGGCGCCGTAATGCCCTGGTCGCCCCTCAGCCGGAGTGATGACGTTCAGCCAGTCCGACGCCGGCGCGCCGAACGACGTGCCCAGATGGTGATGGGATACCAATGCACAAACCTCCAGCATGGAGTGCGGTGAACAGGGTCAGGCGAATACGGCGGCCCGAAAAAAACGCCACCATCAATCGAAAAACCCTCCGATCTCCCGGTGCGCGCGACCGAAAACACGGATTCAACACGACCAATTCGCAAAGCGAACATCATCGCCGGATTCGGGTTGCGCATCTTCCAAATTGCTCTATTTCGGAGAATATGTTGACAGCACCCGTTTGGAATAGGTCTGTCGTGTTACCTGCGCAAAGATGGCAATCCGCCGGCGGTTCCGGTATCCCTAAACATCCGAAACCTGGACATAGGTAGCGAAAGTATGTTTTGGGCCCGACCCTGATGCCCGTCCGGCGTCCTCCGTCCTGGACCCGCACCGGAGCACGAGAGACCATCCCTCTCGGAACCCAGGCGCGACACGGCGGCACCCGCGGAGGCCGCCGCCCGTCCGCCCTCGGTCAAGGTCCACCGGTCACCCCCGCCCGCCGTGCCGAGGACGCCAGCCCCGGACCGGCGGTCACCGAAAGGAGATCCACCTTGTCCGACCGGACCCCGGTCACCCGCCGACGACCGTCAGCCCGGCTGGCCGTCGCGCTCATCGCCTGCTGTACGACCGGCGTCGCCGTGGCCCCGCCCGCCCACGCGGCCTACCCCGGCGTCAACGGCAGGGTCTACTACGTGCAGGACAGCGACCTCTACAGCGTCGAGGCCGACGGCACCGACCCCGTCCGGCTCACCGCGACCTCCGACGTCGAAAGCGATCCGAGAGTCTCCGCCGACGGCCACACCGTGGCCTTCCTGCGCGGCTCCGCCTCCACAGGCCCGGCCGACGTGTACGTGATGAACGCCGACGGCACCGGCGTCACCCAGGTCGCCCCCGGCCTCGCCGCCACCCGCGGCGGACTCGACGTCTCCCCCGACGGCACCAGGGTCGTCTACACCTCGGGGGGCGCGATCAAGGCCGTCGACACCGACGGCACCGATCCGGCGACGCTGGTCGCGAGCGGAGGCGGCCCTGCCTACTCCCCCGACGGCACCGAGATCGCCTACACCTACAACCGCGACATCTACCGCGTCAAGATCGACGGCACCGGTCTCACCCAGCTCACCGCGAACCCGCACGGCGGTCCCTTCCACAGCTCGGGCAGTCCGGACTGGTCCCCGGACGGCACCCGGCTCGTCTACAGGCAGGACCAGCTCGGCCCCCCTCCGGGCCTGATGGTCATGAACGCGGACGGCACCGGCAAGACCCTGCTGCACAGCGGTTCGCTCAAGGCGGTGTGGTCCCCCGACGGCGCCGGGATCGCCTACCAGTACAGCGGGCGCCTGTTCACCATGGCCCCGGACGGGTCGAACATGACCCTGCGCTACGTGCCTCCCTCAAGCATTCAGCTCAGCGACTGGTCGGCCGTACCCACGCCCTGACGGGTTCACGGGCGCGGCGCCCCGCCGGGGGCGTCGCGCCTTCCGGCGAGGAAATCCCGGGGGTTCCCCGGCCGCGCCACATTCCCAAACGGGAAATAGCTGCTTCCTGGTGGAGAAACCACGTCATCGACCATTAGGTTCGTATGTTCGGGTGTTACGGTGATGGAGTTTTCGGCCGCTCCCGTCTCGTGGAGGCGGATCGGCTTCCCTTCCGGGGAAACGCCATTCCGGCCCGCGAAACGCCTTTCACGAACCCCCACGCGAAAACATGGAGGCAGACGTGGCCGCGCCCATCACCCATGACCAGTGGAAGTCCGTACGTTCCTCCCTCAGGCGGGTCGGCGACCGGTTCACCGAGATGGTCGTCTCGGCGCCCGACGCCCGCACGGAGGTGACCCCCGGCTGGTCGGTCTCCGAGACCGCCGCCCATCTGACCGTCGTCGCCTGGCTCTACACCTCCCTGGTACGGCCCGCGGAGGTGCCCAACCCGTTCCCCTCCCTGGACGGGCGGCTGGACGACATCAGCGTCGACGACATCGACGACTTCAACGAGCTGACGCTGCGCGACTTCACCGAACGCGACCCGCGCAGGCTCGCCGAACTGCTGAACACCCACATCGACGTCCTGCTCGCCTCGACCGAGGACCTCGACCCCACGCTGCCGGTCTCCTGGCTCGGCGGCTCCCGCGTCCCGGTCGCCGGGATCATCGCCCACCTGCTCAACGAACTGCTGCTGCACGGCCACGACATGGGACGCGCCCTTGGCATGACGTGGCGGATCTCCTCCGCGGACGCGGCCTTCTTCATCGAGCTGTTCATGGCCGGGGTCGTCCGCCACGGCTCGGGACGGCTGCTGGAGACCGGCCAGCCCCGCTCGGAACGCCCGATCGCGGTCGAGTTCCGCTCGCCGTACATCACCACCGTGACGATGGTCCTGCGCGACGGGCGGGTGACGCTCGGGGAGCCGGGGCGCCGGCCGGACGTGCGGGTGACCTTCGACCCGGCGGTCTTCAACCTGATGATGTTCGGCCGCATCGGCAAGCTGAGGGCCCTGCTCAGCGGCCGGGTGGCGATCGGCGGCCCCCGCCCCTGGCTGCTGCCCGCCTTCCTGCGCGTCGTCCACATGCCCTGACGCCCTTTCCGGACTTTTCCGGATTTCTGCACCCTTTCATCACTTTTCCCCTCATATGTCGGCTGCCCCCTCTCGGGCGTCGGCGGCGAGGACCGTGAGCGGCTCCCATACTTCCTGGCCGATATCCGGATTTCCTTCCAGGAAAGATCCAAGCTGCCTACAAGTCCTCGCCAAGGGGCCGGATGAAGGATCGGTCTCGTTGAAGCGAGAAACCGATGGAGGTGTGGAATGACTGTTCGTATCGATGACCTGGACGGCTCCGCCGAGGTCTCTGACGAGGTACTGGGCGCCGTGGTCGGCGGTCGGCCGCCGATGACGCCCCCGACCCCGAGGTACGCCTCTTCGCTGGGCAACGGCACCCAGGGCGACCCGCTGCCCGACATTTCCTGAAAGTAAATGGATGGTGCCCGTACGGGTGCACGGGCACCATCCGCTTCCCGCGGAGAAACCCGTGATCCTGGTAATCAGCAGAAAAGAAGACCTCGCGGTCAACCTGGTCCTGCCCGAACTCACCGAGCGAGGAATCGAAACGCTCTGGTGGGACCCGGGCGACTATCCCACCGAGAGCCGGATCACCTCGCGCCTGACCGGCGGGCGGTGGCGGCACACCCTGGTGACGAACGGCACCGAGTACGACTTCTCCCTCTTCAGCGCCGTCTGGAACCGCAGGCCCTCCCTGCCCAGGGCGGCGGACGTCGTGACGGACGAGACGCACCGCGACTACGTCCGGAAGATCGCGCGCTTCCACCTCAACGGGTGGGAGGACACCCTGGACACGCGCTGGTTCCCCGCCCGCACCGCCGACGTGCTCCGCACCCAGAACAAGCTGCTCAACCTCGCCGCCGCCGCCGAACTCGGTTTCACCGTCCCGGAGACGACCGTCACCAACAGCCCCGAAGGACTCATCGAGGTCTGGGAGGAGACGGAGGGCCGGATGATCGCCAAGGAGGTCGAGTTCGTGGAGTTCGGGATCGACGGCATGGGCCACAACTTCTACACGACCCCGGTCTCCCGGCGGCATCTCACCGGCAGGCACCGCCTGGCCCACGCCCCCGTGATCCTGCAGCCCTACGTGGACAAGGCCGTGGAGCTGCGGATCACCGTCGTGGGCGACCAGGTCTTCACCGCCGAGATCCACTCCCAGGGCTCGAAGGCGACCCGCCACGACTACCGGCACTACGAAGGCCACTTCTCCAAGTACGCCGTCCACGACCTGCCCAAGGACATGGAACGGCGCTGCGTCGAACTGGTCCGTTCCCTGGACCTGGCTTTCGGCTGCATCGATGTGATCCTCACCCCGGAAGGCGAGTACGTGTATCTGGAACTCAACCCCAACGGACAGTGGGGATGGATCGAGGAGTTCACCGACCTGCCCGTCTCCAGGGCGATCGCCGACTGGCTCGCCGCCGGAGAACCCGCCGTCGGGACGGACGGGCCGACCCGGCAGGGAGTCCCGGCATGAGCGGGTTCCCCGAGACGCTCGCCGGGGCCGTCGAACTGCTGCGCGAGCTGCCGCGCAGGCGTGAGGCCGTACCGGACGCCCGGGAGAGGGTCGCCGCGTGGCGCGCGGCCCACCCCGAGAGCCTGGCCCAGCTCGTGGTCGACGTACGGCCCGGCACCCCGATCGTCGACTACGACCTGGTCCTCGACCACCCCGACGGAGGCTGCGTCGCCATCACCGCCCCCGCCGAGGACGGCGTCCCGTGGACGGCCGAGCACTCCACGCACTGGGCCGCGAGCAACGTGCTGTCCGTGGACGGCCAGCAGCTCTCCGTACAGACCGCCCTGTTCACGCTGAAGGCGCTCGCCGACCGCGACCGGACCGTGCACGACGACCTCATCGACTACTGCCTCCTCATCCTGGAGAGCTGGCAGGAGCCGGCCCCCTCCCAGGAGGAGCTCCAGCGGGCCTCCGACGACTTCCGCAGGCATCGCGGCCTGCACAGCCGCGCCGACATGCTGCGTTGGCTCGAAGAGGTCGGCCTGACACCCGGCGCCTACGACAACCACCTGCACTCGCTGGCCAAGATGCGCGGTTTCCGTGCCCGTAAGGAGGCCGAGTCGGCCGAGGCCTACTTCGCGGAGCACGCCACGGAGTTCGACCGGGTCTCGGCGGTGTGGGCGACCGGCTCCGAGGAGCGGCTGACGGAGCTGGCCGGGCGCGACGACCCCTTCGCCGCGCTCGGGGAGGCGGTCGCCCGGCCGGTCGGGGACCTCACCGTCCACGTGGCCGACCGGTCGGCGTCCGAACTGCCCGCCCCGCTGCGCGAGCTGGGTGAGGGCGAGGCCACCGGTCCGGTGCCCCACCGGGACGGATTCCTGTTCGGAGCCGTACGGCGCCGCGACCCCGCGCGCCCCGACAGGCCGACACTGGCCGCGGCGGGAAGGGCCGCCTTCACCGCCTTCCTCGCCGACCGGCGGGCGAAGGCCAGGATCGAGTGGTACTGGCTGTGACCCGTCCCCGGCTCAGGCGGGGGCGAGCACCCCGTCACGGAGTTCGAGGACCCGGTCGGCCAGCGTGATCAGGGCGGGGTCGTGTGTGGCGACCAGCGCCGTGACGCCCTCGCTGCGGACCAGGGCGCGGATCAGCCGCATGATCTGGCGGCCGGTCTGCGAGTCGAGCTGGCCGGTCGGCTCGTCGGCGATCAGCAGCCGGGGACGGTTGGCCAGTGCCCGCGCGACGGCCACCCGCTGCCGCTGGCCTCCGGACAGCTCGTAGGGCCGCTGGTCGGCGTGCTCGGCCAGCCCGACGAGGGAGAGCAGCACCCGCACCCGGTCCTCACGCGCGGCCGTCGGCGTACGGCTGAGCCGCATCGGCACCCCGACGTTCTCGGCCGCCGACAGCACCGGGATCAGCCCGAACGACTGGAAGACGAAGCCGACCACGTCCCTGCGCAGGGCCAGCAGCCCCTCCTCGGGCAGCGCGGTCACCTCGTGCCCGGCGACCGTCACCCGGCCCGCGTCCGGCCGGTCCAGGCCGCCGACCAGGTTGAGCAGAGTCGTCTTGCCCGACCCGGAACGCCCCCTGACCGCGACCAGCTCCCCGGGGGCGGCCTCGAAGGACACCTCACGCAGGGCGACGACCTCCTTGGGGCCGCTCCGGTAGACCCTGCGCAGCCCCTCGACGGCGACCAGCGATTCCTCAGTCCCCATCCTCGTCTCCCTCTCCCGCGGTTTCCCTGCCCGGACCGTCGGCCGCCTCCTCGGGCCAGACACCGATGTGGTCGCTCTCCAGCCGCAGGCGGACCCGGCGTTCCATGTTCAGCTCGCTCGTGAAGTCCCTGGGCAGCTGCAGGCGGCCGACGCGGTCGAGCACGGCGTACTCCTCCGCGACGACCAGCCCGTCCGAGGAGGCGCGGCGGAGCGTCTCACTGCTGGTCCGCCCGTCCCTGATGCCGATGGTCCGGTCCACCTGCCCGGAGACCATGGCGTCGTGGGTGACGATCACCGTGGTGACGCCGAGTTCGCGGTTGGCCCCGCGCAGCGCGGCGAACACCGCCTCCGAGCTCTCGCTGTCCAGCTCGCCGGTCGGCTCGTCGGCCAGGACGACCTGCGGGGAGTTGGCCAGGGCGACCGCGATGGCCACCCGCTGCTGTTCGCCGCCGGACATCTCCGCCGGCCTGCGTTTGGCGCAGTACCCGACGCCCAGCAGGTCGAGCAGCTCCGTGGCCCGGTCGCGCCGCCGCCTGCCCGCCAGGCGCGTCGGCAGTTCGACGTTCTCCGCGGCGCTCAGGTAGGGCAGGAGGTTGCGGGCGGTCTGCTGCCAGATGAAGCCGACCACCTGGCGCCGGTACCTCAGCCGGTCGCGCGCCGTCATCGCCAGCAGGTCGACCCCGGCGACCCTGGCCACCCCGGCGGTCGGCACGTCGAGCCCGGACAGCACGTTGAGCAGCGTGGACTTGCCCGAACCCGATGCTCCGACGATCGCGACCAGCTCACCCTTCTCGATCAGCAGGTCGAGACCCTGCAGGGCGACCACCTCGACGCCCTCGGTCTTGTAGATGCGCACCAGGTTGTCGCACAGGATGTGCGCGCCCTCCCCGAAGGCGGGGCCGTGCCGTACGGCCTCGGCCTCAAGCTCCGCCAGCGAGGTGTCCGCCAGTCCGCTCACCGTCACTCTCCCTTTCTCAGGCGCGGGGCGACCGCGCGCCCGAGCGTCGCGTACGCGAAGGCCCCGAGGACGGCCGCCGCCGCCAGGCCCGCGGTCAACAGGACCGGTGTGGTCAGGTCGGCGGGATAGACCTCCACCGCGAGACCCCCGGTGTAGGCCCGCAGATCGATCCCCGGCCCCAGTACGGCGGGCAGCGCGAGACCGAGCAGCATCCCGGCCAGCGCGGTCAGCACGATCATCGGGGAGATCTCAAGCACGGTCAGACGGCGGGCCTGGGCCGTCGACAGTCCCAGGGCCCGCAGGTGGGACAGGGTGCCGGTGCGGTCCGCGCCGCCGGTCACCAGGGCGACGAGCACCGCGGCCAGCGCGTAGCCGACCAGGGCGATCGTGACGACGGTGAAGGCCCGTTCGATCGTCGCGGTGAACGGCGCTCCCGCGATGCCGGCGAGGACGTCGTCGAGGCTCGCCACCTGCACGTCCGGCATGCCGGCCGCGGCCCTCAGCTGCTTGGCGTCCATGCCGGCGCCGTCGATGAACACCGTGTTGACCGGGGAACCGTCCGGCGGGGCCACGACCAGGGGGCCGCCGCCGTACACGCGGGACAGGCCGGTGACGACGCCGCCGGGGGTCAGCGCGCGCGAGGTCTTGCCGAGCAGCTCGATCGGCCCCCGGCCTGCGAGGTCGGGCGAGACCAGCACCGGCGCGTCCGGCAGGACCAGGGGGCTGCCGGACAGCAGTGCCCGGTAGGCGCGCGTGTCGACGCCGAGCACGATGACCTGCTGCATGTCGGGTTTGACCATGGCGGTGCTCCGCGTCGCGGGGACGACGTTCCTGACCCCGGGGACCTGTCTGATCTTCTCGACCGCCTCCGGGGTGAGGGGCAGGGCGCTGTCCAGCCGGGCGCGGGCGCCGACCTGCTGCCATCCCGAGGTCTGCTGCGTCGTGGCCAGCCCGCCGGAGATCACGACGCCGAACACCGCGACCGCCAGCGCGGGCAGCAGGATCAGCACCGACAGCGTGGCGGCGGGCCTGGCCCTGGCCGCGAGGGTCAGGCCGAGGAACGGCACCGCGGGCCGCAGCCTGGCGGCCAGCCGTACGGCCAGGCGCAACGGGTAGGGGTAGCAGCGCAGCACGACCAGCGCGACGGCCACGGTCAGCCCGGCGGGCACCAGGATCAGGAAGGGGTCGGAGCCCCGTTCGCCCGTCTGGGTGGTGAGCCCGCGCTGACGCAGCAGGTAGGTCCCGGCGAGGGCGAGCACGACGACCGCCACCTCGGCGGTGATCCGCCGGGGCGAGGGGCGGGAGGTCGCGACGTCGTCACGCCGGTCGGCGCGCGGCCACCGGTGGCCCAGGGCCTGCCCGGCGGCCAGCAGCGCGGTGACGGCCACGACGACGAGCGGGCCGAGGTGCACGAAGAGGGTGAGCGGTCCGGGCAGCGCGTAGGACAGGGCGTAGCCCACCACCCCGGCGGGCACCGCGACCGCCGCGACCGTCGCGGCGGTCGTCGCGGCGATCCCGGGCAGGGAGGCGCCCCTGGCCCGGATGAGGACCAGGCTGTGGCGCATGCGTTCGGCCAGCAGCCGTACGGCCAGCGCGATCACGCCGAGCGAAACGGTGAGCAGGCCCCCGATGACGAACAGCAGCAGCGACTCCGCGACGCGCATCCGGCTCAGGTGTTCGTCGAGCAGCGAGTCGAGCCCGGTGTCGAGGGAGCCGGGTGAGGTGCCGTCGAGCACGACCGGGACGGCCCCCCGGAAGGCGCGTACCGCCTCGGTGAGTTCGGGCGCCCGCAGGGTCGTGACCGCGGGGCCGTTGACGCCGATCACCCACTGGTAGGTGACGTTGGTGTACATCGCGCCCAGCTCGGGCAGGGCGGTTTCCGCGACCAGCCCGGTGGCGTACCAGTCGTCGGCGTCGGCCCCGGGCTTGCGGATCTTCATGACCTGGCGGAAGGCCTCGTTGTGCCGCCAGTAGCCGCTGTCCGGCTCGATCGGCTCGAACAGCCCGGTGACCTTGGCGGACAGCTTCTGCAGGCCGCCGAGCCGCACGGTCGAGCCGACGGGCATCTTCATGTCCTCGGCCGCCTTCTTCTCCAGCGCCACCTCGAACAGCGGTCCGCCGTCCAGCCGCTTCGGCGTCCCCGGTGGACGGCCTTCGACATAGCGGACATATCGCTCGGTGCCGGAGATCCAGCCCAGGTTCAGGTACTGGTAGTAACGCACCTGGTCGTCCACGGCGAGCGCGGGGTTCTCGCTCTTGCGCACCACGTAGTGGCTGCTCCCGGCACCCGGCGCCGTCACGGCCTGGCGGAGTCCGGGAGGCAGCTCCGCCCTGAACCTCCGGTCCGCGTCCAGCAGCACGTCCGGGGTAAGCGGCTCCTGCGGGGGGCTGTTGCGCCTGCTGACCACCGTCAGGTCCGTACGGTTCGGCTCGCCCTTGGCGATGGCGTCACGCAGTGCCTCGTCGTAGGCGGTCTGGGTGACCTTGGGCACGGCCGCGACCAGCAGGCAGGCGCTGAGCACCAGCAGGCCGAGCACGGCGGCGACGCCCCGGTTGACTCGTACCTGTGTCCAGGGGTTCATCGGTCCTCCCCGATCCGCAGGGCGCCGCCCATGCCCCGGTGCCGCAGCGCACGGGCCAGTACGGCGACGATCGCGAACAGCAGCACGGCGACCGTGACCAGCAGCCCCAGCGTGGCCGGCCACGGAATGTCCAGCAGCACCCTCGGGGTCACGGCCGTGGCCTGGCCCGTCAGCACGATGTACGGCACGACCAGCGACGCGACGACCACGGCGACCCCGGTCCCTGCCGCCAGGGACAGGCCGATCAGGAAGGCCTGTTCGACCGCGAGCATCGTGAACACCTGCCGGAAGCCGACGCCGAGGGCGCCCAGGATGGCGAACTCGGACGTTCGTTCCCTGGCCGCGACGGCGGCGTTGACGACGAAGCCGAGGACGGCGAAGGAGAGCGCGGCCAGGAAGCCGAGCGTCAGCGCCCCTCTGAGCCCGCCGGCGAGCGGGTCGTCCCTGAGGCCGTCGGCCAGCGAGGACAGGTCGACCACGGTCGTCTCCCAGCCGGGGTGGCGGCTGAGTTCGGCGGCCGCCCCGGTGGTCTCGGCCCCGCCCGTGCTCAGCCACCACTCGGTCGGCATGCGCGGGTTGTGATGGCCGAGCATGTCCCACGCCTGCATGGTCTGCCAGTCGAGCAGTACGGCGGGCACACCGGGCGTCGTCCCCGGCAGCCCTTCCACGATCCCGGCGACCTTGATCACGGTGGTGCGCCGGTCGAGGGTGACCTTGGCCGTCGCGCCCGTGGTCAGGTGGAGTTTGGCGGCCAGGTCGGCGGTGAGGACGATCGGCAGCGGGCCGAGATGGTCGCCCTGCGGGGTTCCCTCGCTGAAGAACACCGCCTCTTCCCGCACCTCCTTCGCCACGGGGACGACCGTGACCCGCTGCGGAGCGAGCGCGTCGAACGGTTCGCGGCGCGGCGGGGCCTCGAACGAGGCGGTGAACAGCCCCTCCCCGGTCTCGAAGCCACGTTCCCTGGCGGTCGTGGCCGAGACCCCGTGGGCCAGCCGCGTCCCCTCCGGCACGGTGATCTGGGCGCCGTCCCCCGTCCTGACGCCGAGCACGGCCGCCTCGAAGCCGGCCCCCTCGATCGGCAACGGCACGTCGACGACGATCGCGGCGACGGTCAGCGGGTAGGTCAGCCGCCCGCTCCGTCCACGCAGCGGCGTCAGGTCGAGTGCCGTCTCTCGCTCCCCGAGGCCGGGGAAGAAGCGGACGGGATACCTCGTGCCCGCGCCGTCGACGACCGTCAGCATCAGCCCCGCGTTGGCGTAGTCCTCGGTCTTCGCGGGGTCCTGGACGGTGAGGCGGGTCCGCACGAGCAGCCGTTCCGGGCGTCCGGGGATCGCCAGGCCGGGCAGCTCAGGGCGTGCCGCGGTGAGTCCGCCGGCGAGCGCGCCGATCGTCTCGTTCGACAGGTCGGGGCGGAGCTTGAGCATGCCGGGCAGCTCGCTCCCGTTGACGGCCAGCAGCGTCGTCTCCTCACCCGCCAGTTCGCCGCCGCTCTGGTAGACCGGGCTGAGCGAGGTCACGCCGGGCAGCGACGCGTAGGCCGCCGCCCTGCCGAGCGGTCCCAGTTCGGCGTTCTCCGGCGGCGCGGCCACCCGCAGGTCGGCCCCGGCCTGGTGCCTGGCCTGGTCCTCCTGGGAGCCGCGCCAGGTGGCGGTGGTCGCCATGCTGACCACACCGATCGCGATGGCCATGGTCAGCAGCAGCGCGGGCCCCGAGTAGCGTCCCGGACGGCGGCTGACCTGCCAGGCGCCGAGCGCGGGCGCCAGGTCGACGCGGCGGGCGGCGAGCCGTTCCGCGACCTTGGAGACGGGCGGCACGACGCGCAGCCCGATCACGCCACCGCAGAGCAGGGCGACGGCGGGACCGGCCACGATCAGCGGGTCGATGCCCAGTTCGCCTCCGGCGGTCGCGGTGACCGGGGCGCCGTAGTGCTGCAGTTGCCACACCGCGAGCGCCGCGACGACGAGCAGCACCACGTCCGCGCCCGCCCGCTGGAGCGGGCCGTACCGCTGGCCGCGTCCACGCGCCGTCTGCTCGGCCACATAGGTGCGGCGGGAGCCGCTGAGCGCGGGCAGCGTCATCAGTACGGCGCAGCCGAGCGCCACCGCGACCGAGACCACGTAGGCGGTGAGGTAGCCGGACGGCCCGACATCGACCGCGACCGAAGCGCCCGACGCCCCCGCCCAGGGGATGGCGTTGACCGCCCTGAGCAGCGGCAGGGCCAGCGGTGGGGCGAGCGCGGCGCACGGCAGCGCGACCAGCAGCGCCTCCCCCGCCGCGAGCAGCGCCAGCCGTACGGCACCGCCGCCCCGGGAGCGCAGCAGCGCGGTCTCCGTGCGCCGGTGGTCGGCCAGCAGCCGGGCCGTCAGCGTCAGCGCGTAGGCGGCCAGCAGCAGCAGTTGCAGCACCGGCACGAGCATGGTCGAGCGGGCGACCAGGGTCGCGGTCGCGAGCTGGTTCAGCCGCTCCGGCAGCCGGGTGGCGAGCGTGCAGCCCTCACAACCCGGCCTTCGCTTGAGCACCCCCTGCATGGCGCCGACCTCGGCGGCCAGGGAACGCAACCCCTCCCTCGGCAGGGAGCGCAGGTCGGGAACGGCCAGCCAGGAGACCGAGGTGCCCGCGGCGAACCGGTCGAGGAACGCCTCCTCGGGCACCATGAGCGGTCCGTGGGTGACGTAGCCCCCGATCTCGATGCCCCGGGTGAGCAACGGCTGCCCCATCCAGCGGCCCGAGTGGGAGTCCTTCAGTTCGAAGACGCCGACGATCTTGACGCGGACCTTCGACTTGTCGAGTCGTCCCTCGACCGTGAAGGAGTCCCCGACGGCCATTCCGGTGTCCCGCGCGACGACGCCGGTGATCGCGGCCTCGACGACCTCGGTCCCGGTCTTCGGCCAGGCGCCCTTGACGAGACGGGCGTGCTCGGCGAGACCCTGCTGGGTGCCGAACCTCAGCAGCTCCGGCTTGGACCTGCGCTCCTGGCCGGGCATGGCGTAGGAGTCCGACTGGCCGTGCGCCGTCACCACGACGGGCAGGCCCGCGTAGGTCTCGGCGAACTGCGCGCGCAGGGCCTTGTCCGTCGCCTCGAAGGTGCCCTCGTGCACCGGCGCGTTGACCACGGAGCCGGAGACCTCGATGGGAACGGTCTCCAGCGTACGGCGGACACCCGCGTCGACCACCGAGGTGGCGTAGACGCTCAGCCCGACCAGTGTGGTCGTGGCGAGCAGGATCGCCCCGAAAGCCGCGAACAACAGCAGTGGTTCACTGAGCGCGCGGCGCACGACCAGTGCCGTAGGCCTCGGCATGGCACCGCCTCCCCGAGCAGCGATTACATCCGTTGCCGCCACATTCCGGGTAAACGGCGCCCCGGAACAAGTTCGGACGCCGCACAGTGATGGAGCTGGTATTTCGGGGCAATGTCAGCGTGATATCGATCTCATGACATTAGGCTTTTCCCGCCATATATTCGCAGCTCAGCGGGCCATTTCGGAACGTCAAACATTGCCCTTCAGCACCGGTTACCCCCCGAAAGGGCACGTAACCGGACAGTAGGATTCGGGCGTGGGACACCATATCTGCGCTCTCGTCGTGGCCGGGCGGATCGACGCCGACCGAGCCCGTTCGGTGGGACTGCGCGCCGAACTCGTGCGCGACGGCGTCAGCGTCCTCCCGATCGACCACTACTTCTCGGCCTACTGGGCCGCCACCCGGGGCGGTGACACACGGCTCGACCTGCCCGACGGCCTCCCCGCGACCTTCCCCGGCGAGACGGTGCTGTGCGACCTCGTCCGCGAGGTGACCGGCGCCGAGGAACCACGGTTCGCGATCATCCAGACCGACTACTTCGCCGGCTTCGGCGACCAGTGGGCCGCCGCGTTCGCCGGTGAGCGGCGGCTGACGACCGACCGGGCGTCGATCAACGACGCCCTCGCCCTCCTCGGCGTCCAGGCGTCACCCCCGATGGACGAGTTCGACACGATCGGCCTCGGCGACTACCGGAGCAACCCCGACCACCTGGACCACTACGCCGACCTCTGCGACGAACTCGGCGTCTGAACGACGGCGCGCGTTCTCCGGAACGGGGCCGAGCACGAAGCCGACGGAAAGGAACGAGATGATTCCGACAGCACGCCGAGCCGCCGTTGTCGGCATCGCCGTCGTACTGACGGCGACAGGTTGCGACTCCGGTCCGGACAATCATGTGACGCCCTCCGCCTTCACACGGGACATGGCGGAATCGGTGTTCCATGAAACCGTCGCCGGGGTCGAGAAAAGCGGGGTGACGGACTTCTGCGCCCGGTTCGCGCGTAGCGACCAGACGTGCGACACCCTTCTGAAGGACGCCCTGAGGCGTTGCCTGTTACCCGGGAACAGGCCGGTCGTGAAGCGGGCCGTCCATCTTCCCGCGGCGGACGGATACGGCGAGGCCTGGCAGCTGAAGGTTCACGGCCGAACACTCGACGGCCAGGACTACCGCTCGGAATTCCTCGTCGTCCGGACCGGAGACGGCACACCGAAGGCGGAACTCGGAATTTACTGGACGGGCCAGGGCCAGGGCAGGGACATGAACAATCCTCCGCAGGACACGCTTGTTCCGCGGAGCGCATGCCCGAAATGAAATGGTCAGCCCGCCAGGGTGTTGCTCGGGGAGTGGGCGGTGCCGACCCTGAACCACACGGCTCCGCCCATGTCGCCGCAGTGTGAGCCCCAGTCGGCCGACAGCAGGTCCACCAGGAACAACCCCCGGCCGCCGAGGCCGTCCGCCGTTGCCTCCCGTACGGCGGGGCCACCCGTCGCCGATCCGGCGTCGAGCACCTCGACGTGGACCATGCCGTTGCCCACGCCGACACGCACCGTCACCAGCCCCTCCTCGTGACGTGCCGAGTCGGAGTGCACGACGGCGTTGGTGACCACCTCGCTCAGCAGCAGCAACACGTCGTCGAGAAGGTCGGAGGACGCGCCGTCGAAGTCCTCGAGCAGCTCACGCACCCACGCACGGGCGTCGGGAACCGAGGAGGGCGTGGCCGCGAACGCGCGCAGGCCGACCGGGCGGACCGTACCCCACCGGGCGTCCCAGCTCGCGTCCCAGCGCGCCGCCCAGCACCTGGCCCAGCAGGTCGCCCACCGCCCCGGGGTCCTCTCCCGGCACTCACCCTCAAGAAACACGCACGGACGAGATTGCCGATGCGCCGTCATGGACATTTCGCGTCCTCATCGTCTCCTCGTCATACCCCCCGTCCGAACGTCAGGGGATGCCCAACAGCCGTACCGAAGCACCATCTCCCTGGGGCCAACACAACGCAATCCGTAGGAACCTCCGTAGAGCTACGTAATCCACCGAAAAACTGGTGTTCACAACCACTATGAGTTCACTTACGCTTTCACTCCACGTGGTGCTGCACGGCGATGCGGACAGGGGCATGCGATGGCCACGGCTCCAAGGCACGAGGCGTACGGTCCGGCGCGAACGGCGTCACCCGTCCTCGTGGGACGTGAGACCGAGCTGGAGTCACTGACCGCGACGCTCTCCGAACAGCCCGCGGTGGCCATGATCGAGGGCGAGGCCGGAGTCGGCAAGAGCAGGCTGCTGAGAGAGCTGCTCGGCCGTCCCCCGCTGCGGAACCTGCGCATCATGCTCGGCCGCTGCCAGTCACTGCGGGAGCCGTTCCTCTACGGCGCGGTCATCGAGGCGCTCGGCGGCCTCGCCCACCCGCCCGTCCCGCCCTCCCTGGCCCGCAACCGGCTCAACCCGGTCACCGGCGTGCTGCGCGCGCTGCTGCCCGAACTGTCGGCCTACCTGCCCGAGGCGCCGGAGCCGACCGGCGACCCGCGATCGGAACGCCACCGGCTGTTCCGCGCCGTCCGGGAACTGCTCTCCGGCGTCGGGCCCGCGCTGCTCGTCGTCGAGGACCTCCAGTGGGCCGACGACGGCTCACGGCACCTGCTCCGCTTCCTGATGGCCGACCTGCCGCGCAACCTGTCGATCGTGGTCACCTACCGGCGCGAGGACGTGCCCGGCGGGGTGCCGCTGGGCAGCGCCTACCGTCCCCCGCCCGGCGCGGCGAGCGTCCTGGTGAACCTGCGCCCGCTCGACCGCGCCCAGGTGCGCGTCCTGGCCGCCGCCCTCCTCGGCAGGAACATCTCCACCCGGTTCGCCGGAAAACTGTACGAACGCACGGCCGGCATCCCCTTCGTCGTCGAGGAGACCCTGCTCGCCCTGCGCGACTCGGCCGAGGGAGGCCGGGCGACCCGGCAACTGCTGGAGAACGTCGAGGTCCCGGTGCTGCTGCGGGAGGCCATGGCCGAACGCCTCACCGGCATGCCCCTGCCGGCCGTACGGCTCGCGCAGGCGGCGGCCGTACTGGAGACGCCCGTCGACGTGGGGTTGCTGAGCGAGGTCGCCGGGCTGACCGAACGGCGCTGCCACGAGGCCCTGGCCTCCGCGCTCGGCAACGGCGTGCTGTACGAGATCGACGAGCGCTCCTACGGCTACCGCCACTCGCTGGCCAGGCAGGCCGTCTACGACACGCTGCCCGGCTACGACAGGCAGCGGCTGCACGCCCGCGCGCTGCGGGCGCTCGAACACCGCGTCCCCAGGCCCGTGGTGCGGATGGCCGAACACAGCCACCACGCCGGGGACGCCGCGCTCGCGCTGCGCTACGGCGAGCGGGCCGCCGACCTGGCCGCGCAGGTCGGCGACGTCTCGGCGGCCACCGGCCTGCTCCAGCGCCTGCTGGGATACCCGGGGCTGCCCGCCCGTGACGTCGACCGGCTGGCGGTCAAACTCGGCCAGGTCGCGCACACCGGCCTCGACCAGTACGACCCGGTGGCCACCCTGGAGCGGCTGCTGAGCGACCCCCGGCTCTCGACCGCCGCCAGGGGCGAGGTGCGGCTCTTCCTCGGCATGCTCCTGGTGCGGCAGATCGGCGGTCTCGAAGCGGGGCGTGCCGTGATCGAGACGGCCCTCGACGAGCTCGGCGAACGCCCCCACCTGCTCGCCAGAGGGGTCTCCGTCCTGGCGCAGCCCTTCTACGGCACGGCTCCGGTGTCACAGGTCCTGCTGTGGCGGGAACGGCTGCGCGAGCTGATCAAGGCCTCCGAGGGCGAGGTTCGCCTGTCCCTGCTGGCCAACCACCTGTCGTCGCTGATACAGACCGGCGACCCGAGCGTCCTGCGGGAGTTGGCGTTCCTGTCGCCCCCCGCGCCGCTGACCACCGGCGAACAGCGGCACCTCGCCCGGGTGCACTGCAACATGGCCGACGCCTGCACCTGCGTCGGCCACCACGACCAGGCCAGGACCCTGCTTGAGACGGGTCTGCGGCTGGCCATCGACTCCGGGGCGCCGTTCGTCGTCAGCACCGCCCGCGCCTCCCAGGCCAGGCTCTCCTGGTTCCTCGGCGAGTGGAACGGCCTGGCCGAACGCGCGACCGACCTGCTCGACGAGTACCACGACCTGTTCCCCGTCGCCAGCGAACTCTCCCTCGTCCTCGGCTCACTGGCGATCGTCCGCGGCGACTGGGAGGAGGCGGAGGAACGCCTGGCCGTGACCGGCGTCGCCGCCCCGCACGACGCCATCACCCCGATCGCCATCGGCGGCTTCGCCGGTCTGGCCAGGCTCAGGCTCGCCCAGGGGCAGAACGCGCTCGCCCTGGCCGAGATCGAACGCGGCCTGGCCGTCGCCCGCGCGAAGGGCGTCTGGTCCTGGACCGGGGAACTCGTCCCCGTCGCGGTCGCCGTACTCGTCGAGGTCGGCAGGACGGACGACGCCAGGCAGCTCACCCGGGAACTGGAACGCAACATCAAGGGCAAGGACACCCCGATGGCCGCCGCCGCCCTGGAGATGGCCGGGGCCTGGCTGGCCCGTGCCTCCGGCGACCCGGCCCTGGCCCTCGACGGTTACGAACGGGCCAGGGACCTCTACCGCGCGCTGCCCGCGCCGTACTACGCGGCGCTGGCCGCCGAACAGGCCGCGCTGTGCCGGATGGACCGGGGCGGGGCCGAGGCGGCGCGGGCGACCGAGGAGCTGTCCGCACTCGCCGACGGCTTCGCCGCCATGGGCGCGCCCCGCGACGCCGACCGGTGCAGGTACCGCCTGCGCAGCCACGGGACGGTCAAGCCGTCCAAGCGGGGCCGCCGGGGGTACGGCGACGTGCTGTCCCCCCGCGAACAGGACGTGGCCAGACTGCTGGCGAAGGGCCGGACCAACCGCGAGATCGCCCAGGCGCTGTTCCTGTCTCCCCGTACGGTCGAACAGCACGTCGCCAGAACCCTCAAGAAACTCGGCAAACAATCCAGAACCGACCTGCTCGACGACTGACCCTTCCTCGCTGGGACCGTGGGGCCGGAGGCCCGGGGATCGTAGGTCGTGGGGCGTGAGCCGTGGGGCCGTGTGGCGTGGGGCGCGGGCACTGGATCGTGGGATCCGTAGGGTCCGTGGGGCCTGTGGGTACGGCGGGCAAAAACCACGTACCCCTACGGATGCCGTCCCGGATTGTTCGGCGCCCGCCGTCGGCACAGAGTTGTCCATGACGCCCTCCCACCTCGTGGAGTACGGAAAGGACTGCGGTGCCTCCCGGGACGGGCAACGGCGTCCCCCGTCTCAGCGGGGTCTCCTCGGTCGGTGGGAGGGCGGAAACGGCATCTTCCCCCACCCGCCACACGAGGTTCGGGAGCCAGGGATCGGCAGTGCTGTTGGGAGCCGCCGGGTAAGGGCATCCCTGGATGCGAGTGGCCCCCGGGGCTCGGGAAACCCGGGGGCCTGGCGCACGTCTCTCCCAGGAAGCGCGAAAGACTCACCCGAACCGCTCTTCTCTGCCGAGGCAGGATCGCCACTATGCGGGATAGCCGAAATATACGGTGACCGAGTATTCGTTCCCGTCCTCACAGCCGATCTCGGTGTGCAGAATCAAGTCGTGAACCTCCACCTCACCCAGCTCTTCGATTGATTCCGCCACCTTGCGCAACAGACCGGGAACGTTGTCCCCCGCCTGCGAAAAGTGGTGCATGGTCCAGTTGCCGTGTTCAGGCATGATCTCCACTCTCACGAATTCCGGCACGCGGACGTGGCAAACGGAGTGCTCATCCTGCACGAACGCGCGACGGAATGCGGCACCCGCCCGTGCGAGGGCGGCGAAGAGCTGATGCCGCCGAAGCCGTACCCGGATCGGCCGTCGCCGGCGGCGGGTCGTTCGCGCTCCATGGTCAGGTCTACGGCTGGAGTGCTGGGATGACGCCCGCGCGGGCGGCGGCGGCAGCGGCGTCGGCCGCGCGTACCGCGTCGTGTTCGGTGACCGGCTCGTGGGTGACGAACAGCCGGTAGTAGATCGGGGCGACGGCCATCCTGATCACGTCGGCGCCGTCCGTGTCCGCCGGCACCTCGCCCCGTTCGACGGCTCGCCGTACCACCTCGGCCGCCTGCTCGTGGCGGGCCGTGAAGAAGTCGTGCAGGGATCGTGCGGCGTCGCCGTTCTGCACGGCGGCCGTCACGAACGCGGCGGAGATCGGGCCGGCGACGGGGTCGGCGAACCCGCTCTGCACCAGCCGGACGATCTCCCGCAGATCCTCCTGGAAGGAGCCGGTGTCGGGCATCGGCCACGGCTCCTCACGCGCGAGCTCCAGCGCGTCCGCGATCAGTCCCTCAACACTCCCCCAGCGGCGGTACACGGTCGTCTTGTGGACACCCGAGCGGATCGCCACGTTCTCCACCGTCAGTCCGCCGTAGCCACGTTCGGCCAGTTCGGCGAGGGTCGCCTGCCGTACGGCGTCGCGCACGCGAGCGCTGCGACCACCGGGACGCTGCTCCAAAGTCTACTCCAGTTGCATTAAGTGCCTTGACCCTGCTAGCTTAAAGCAACACGAGTTGCGATTGGAGTTCTTCACTGACCACACAGCTCTCCCTCAAGGGAGTCTCGAAGTCGTACGGCGAACGCCGGGTCCTCAACCAGGTCACCCTCAGCGTCCGCCCCGGCGAACGCGCGGGGATCGTGGGCGAGAACGGTTCCGGCAAGTCCACGCTGCTCCGGATCATCGCCGGGGCGGAGACACCGGACGACGGCGAGGTGACGGTTTCGGCAGCAGGTGGTGTCGGTTATCTGAGCCAGACCCTCGGCCTGCCAGGCGACCACACCGTCCAACAGACGATCGACGCCGCCCTGGCCGAGCTGCGCGCGCTCGAACGCGGCATCCAGGAGGCCGCCGAGGCGCAGGACATGGACAGGTACGGCGAGCTGCTCACCGCGTTCGAGGCCAGAGACGGCTACGAGGCCGACGCCAGGGTGGACAAGGCGACGCACGGGCTGGGTCTGTCACGGATCGAGCGCTCACGCGTGCTGTCGAGCCTGTCCGGCGGCGAGCAGGCACGGCTGGGCCTGGCCTGCGTGCTGGCGGCCTCGCCGGAGATCCTGCTGCTCGACGAGCCGACCAACCACCTCGACGAGGCGGCGGTGACCTGGCTTGAGGACCGGCTGCGCGAGCACAGGGGCACGGTGGTGACGGTCTCACACGACCGGACCTTCCTGGACCGGGTGGCGACGGCGATCCTCGAAGTCGAGGACGGCACGACGACCAGGTTCGGCGGCGGCTACAGCGGGTTTCTCGCCGAGAAGGCGGCGGCCAGGCTGCGCCGGGAACAGGCCCACGCCGACTGGCGGGAGGAGATCCGGCAGGTCAAGGAGTTCGCCGCGACCACCGCGCACCGCGTCGCCGTCGGCCGGGCCATGAAGGACAACAACAAGATGGCCTACGACCGCAACGCCGGGCGCGTGCAGAGCTCGGTGGCCTCACGCGTACGGCAGGCCCAGGAGCGCCTGCGCCGTCTGGAGGAGAACCCGGTCCCACGCCCGCCCAGGCCGCTGCGCTTCCACGGCACGTTCGCGCCCGCCGGTACGCGCACGGGCACGCTCGTGCGACTCGACCGGTTGCGGATCGCGGCGGGCGACCGGCTGCTTATCCACGGGCCCAACGGCGCGGGCAAGTCGACGCTGCTCGCCGCGATCGCGGCAGAGGCCGGCGCGCGGACCGGCTACCTCCCGCAGGAGGTGACGTTCGACCCGGACAGGACGGTCATCGAGACCTACGGCGGGGAGGAGGAGGCGCTGCTGGCGACCGGCCTGTTCCCTCCGGAGGCGCTCGAACTCAAGGTCGGCGCCCTGTCGGTGGGACAGCGGCGACGGCTGGCGCTCGCCGTACTGCTGGCGGGCGAACACGACCTGCTGCTGCTCGACGAGCCCACCAACCACCTCTCGCTCACTCTGGTCGAGGAGCTCGAAGAGGCGCTCGACGGCTACGGCGGCGCGCTCGTGGTGGTCACGCACGACCGGGCGCTGCGGCGCCGTTTCACCGGCACGGAGATCGAACTCTCAGGGGGCGACATATGTTGATCAACGGTTCACCTTACGGCGTCGTCACCGGTTCCGACGGCGCGCTGTGGTTCACGCTCGTCCACCAGGGACAGATCGGGCGGGTCGTGCCGGGCGAGGAACCCACGATCTTCCAGCTCGATCCCGCCGACGGTCAGCCCACGGTGATCACCCCGGGGCACGACGGGGCGCTGTGGTACACGGAGTTCGTCGGCGGCCGGATCGGGCGGATCACCCTGGACGGCACCGTCACCGCCTTCGACGTGGAGTCGCCGTACGGCATCGCCGCGGGCCCCGACGGGGCCATGTGGTTCACCCAGCTCCAGGGCGACCGGATCGGACGTATCACCACGTCGGGCGACATCACCCTCCACCGGCTGCCGACCGAGGGCGCGATGCCGTCGGCGATCACCGCGGGACCCGACGGCGCTCTCTGGTTCACCCTCAACCAGGGCGACGCGATCGGCCGCGTCACCGTCGACGGCGAGGTGACGCGGTACGCGCTGCCCACACCGGGCGCCGCCCCGGTGGGCATCTGCGCCGGACCGGACGAGGCGCTGTGGTTCGTGGAGATCGGCGCGGGCCAGGTGGGCAGGATCGACACCTCCGGCGCGATCAGCGAGTTCCCGCTGCCCGACCGAGCCGCCAGGCCGCACGCCATCGTGACCGGCCGGGACGGCGCCCTCTGGTTCACCGAGTGGGGCACGGGCAGACTGGGCCGCGTCACCACCGAGGGCCGGATCGAGGAGTATCCCCTGGAGGGCGCCGAACCCCACGGGCTCACGGTCGGGCCCGACGGCGAGATCTGGGTCGCGATGGAGTCCGGAGCCCTGGTTCAGCCCAGCCTCACGGCCTCATAACACTGAGTGGTCCAGTCGACGGTCACCAGGTCGTCGAAATCCCGGTGAATCATCGTGGTTATGCTCCCGAGCAGGGACTCACCTCTCTCCGGCCCGAGCGTCTGGAAATAGGACGTCGAACGCAGATAGGCGCCGAATTCCGCGGCCCTGAGAGTCTCCTGCCACGGAAAAAGGACACTGCCGAGATATTCGAACCCGGGGTGCGCGTCCAGTTCGTCGCCCGGCCAGGTCTCCGGATCCTGGATCGTCTCGGCCTCGGCCCCGGTGATCGGCTCAGCGGGCCGATCGAGGTCGGACAGCCCGAAGTCGTCGTAGATCGCGCGGATCGCGGCGACGACCTCCTCCTGCCTGAGCGGGCCGCAGTTCCAGACCAGCCCCAGGAACCCGCCGGGCCGCAACAGGGCGGCGGCCCGGTCCATCCGGGTCTCCGGGTCGGTCCAGTGCCAGGCCTGCGCACTGACCAGCCCGTCGTACGGCCCGGCCGCCGCGAACGACTCGAAGGTCGCCACCTCGACCCCGACCTGTCCCCCGGCGCGGCTCGGCAGGATGGCCGCCATCCGGGGGTCGGGCTCGACGGCCGTCACCGTGAGCCCCTGGTCGACGAGCCCCATCGTGGCCTTCCCCGTGCCCGCCCCGATTTCGAGCACCTTCGGCCCGGGGAGCCTTCCCGCGATGTACTCGAAAAGCTCGTCCGGATAGTCCGGCCGGGCGTCGTCGTAAATCCGGGCGACACCCCCGAATGACAGAGCGTGCCGTTCCGTGTACGCCTTATCGTCCTCCATGAAAATCATTCTATTTTCCGAAGGCGATTTTCAGCCCCCCGGGAGGATTTTTCCACCTGCCACATCGGCGCACCGATAAGGCCACGAATTCGTCTCGTCCACGGAAACACCCGGGAACGCTCAGTCGAAACGAATGTGCCTGAGGCCCGTCACCGCTCGGCGGGCGCGTCCCCGTAGTCGGCCGTCGGTGTTCGGGGCGAGCTTCAGTCCGGTCGAGGAGGCGATCCGGTCGGCGACCTGGGCGACGGTGATGTGGTCGGTCCAGATGTGCTCGGCGAACTCCTCACCGCGCAGCCGCTCCAGGCACCGGTCGAGCTTGGCCACGGCGAAACTCTCCCGCCCCAGGGCGACCTTGCTCCCCGCGAAGAACCGCACGACCTGGCCGAAGCCGCGCTCACGCAACCGTCGCAACACGGTCGCCCGGTCGGCCAGCAACGCGAAGTGCCGTACGTCATGGCCGTTCTCCCGCAACCGGCCGACGATCTCCCTGAAGTACTCCGGCTCCACGACCGTCATCGGCACGATCACCGGCCCGTCGTGCTTGCCGAGGACCAGCTCAAGCATCTCGTGAACGCCGTGCCGCCAGGCGGGCAGATCCTGGAAGTCGCCCCGCAACTCCGGCGGCAGCATCCGGTGCAGACCGAACCCGACATGCTCCGGATCACAGATCACACTGCCCGGCAACCGCCGCCGAAGCTCATGAGCCGTCTGCGTCTTCCCGCCCCCAAAAGGCCCGTTAACCCAAACCAACATCCCCCGACCCTACGACCCCATCCCCACATGCGCGGGGAGCACGACAACACATTGCGGGGCGAGTGAAATAGGGCAGGACCATCCCCGCGCGGGGATGGTCCCCACTCCTCATTAGTACTTGGCCGCGTGCTGCCGTGCTCCCCGCGCACGCAGGGATAGTCCATCGGCGTAGTGCTAGCCGTCACCCCTGAGCAGGCAGAACGGGTGACCCGCCGGGTCTGCGAGGATCCTCCAGCCTCGGGGGTCGGCGTGGAGCAGTGTGGCGCCGAGGCTGAGGACCTCGTTCTGGGCCTGGTCGAGGTCGGGGACGTCGACGTCCAGGTGGAACTGTTGCGGGTGCGCGCTGTCGGGCCATCGGGGCGGCCGGTAGTCCTCCACCCGCTGGAACGCGAGCACAAGACCGGAGCCGGTGTGAAGGGTCGAGAAGTCGTCGTCGACCGCCCACCGAGGATCAGGCCGATTGACCACGCCACCCAGGAGCGACCGGTAGAACCGTGCGAGTTCCAGAACGTCCGGGCAGTCCAGAACCACGCACTGCAGCCTGCCGATCATCGAAAACCCCTTCGCCGACAACCCGAAGGCGCGCGGTCGTCCGTCCCACCGCGAGCCGAAACATCAGCCGTGCTGAGATACGTCCACATCATGTGGCATGTCGACGAAGCGACCGTAGTGCCCCTGGAAGGCCACGGTGATCAAGGCCGTGGGGCCGTTGCGGTCCTTGGCCACGATCAGGTCGGCCTCCCCCGCGCGGGAGGATTCACGCTCGGCGGCGTCGTCGCGGTGCACCAGGACGACAAGGTCGGCGGTGCGGGCGATGGGGGCGCACAGGTCGGTGTACATGTCCGGCGGCCGGTTGGAACCCGCCTCGGACGGGAGGTCGAGGTCGGTGGAGACGATGATGGGGACCTCCAGCCGTACGGCGAGCGCCTTGAGGGTCTGGACGGTTTCGGCGACCTCCTGCTCGTGAGTGCCACCACGCGCGTCGGGGCGGATGTGCCGCAGGCCGTCGATGGCGACCAGGCGGACCCCGGGCTCGTCGGTGCAGGCATGGGTGATGCGGGCGCTCAACTCGCCCAGGGTCCAGTCGGCGGGAGTGGCCAGGAACAGCGGGGCTTCGGCGATGCGGGGTGTCACCTGGGCGAGCTTGGCGCGGTCGATGTCGTGCGGGGTGCCGCAGCGCATCGCGTGCCGGCTGACGCGGGCCTCGGCCGAAGCGATGCGGGTGAGCAGGTCACGCCGGGAGGACTCGTAGCTGACCAGCAGAGTAGGAGTGTCGTCGGTGAGGGCGGCGCCTCGGCAGAAGGCGAGCAGCAGGGTCGTGCTTCCCACGCCGGGACGGGAGGCCACGACGGACAGGGTGCCGGGACTCAGGGAGACGAGAAGGGCGTCAAGGTCGGTGATGCCCGTGAGGACACGGCCGGAAGGCCGACTCCGAACGGCGTCGAGGTGCTCTAGAAGACCGTGGAACTCCTCGCGAACCGGGGCGGGGGTGGGGTCGTAAGGCATGGCGGTCATCTTGTCAGCCGGCACCGACACCCACCGGCCGCCGCGCGAGGATTTGTCACCGGTTCCACAGCGCGGCGGCCGGTCATGACAGGTGGCTCAGAGGAGCTTCCACTCCTGGTAGGGCAGGTCGTTTGAGCAGTCCTGCTGGACCACGAGGACGCCGTCGGTGAGGTTGCCTCGCGGGACCGTCAGGCACTTGCCGCTGTGGCGGGCGACCAGGCTGAAGTAGCCGTTGGGCCGCTGGACGAGCTTCCACTGCTGCTGGGTCGTGCGGTGGTTGGTGTCGCAGGCCTGCTGGATGACGGACGCCTGGTCAGTGGTGGCCCCGCCCTGGACCTCCAGGCACTTGCCGCTGTGCTGGGCACGGATCGTGTAGTAGTTGTCCGCGACGAACCCGTCCGCGAGGTCGCTGTTGTAGGCGGCGACGAGGTTCCACGTCTGGTTGTCGGGGGCGTCGTAGCAGTGCCACTGCTGTACGGGCTGCCCGGCGGCCTGGTTCGCGCCGGGGACGTCCAGGCACTTGCCGCTGTGGTTGACCATCAGCTTCGCCCTGAACAACGGGGCGGGGACCGAGGTCGCCGCCGACGCGGCGGGGGCGACGGCCGGCATCGCCCCGCTGACTGCCAGGGCGCACAGACCGGCGGCGATTCGTACGGTGGAGATCGTTGCCTTCATCGTGATTTTTCCTTTTCGACCGATTCGGGAAGATCACTCAAGCATTTCCAACACCGTATGTAATGAATCAAACACGTAGAGCTTTGTCCATCGTTGATTTTCGCGCTCAGACTTCACGCCCAGACCTCACGTCCAGGCCCCATCTCCAAGCCCCATGAAGGTCATCAGGGCGCGGAAGCCGTACCGGCCGGTGACCTTTCGACCATGAGCTCACCCCGGAAGGGCATTTGACCTGGTGTTTGTGGTGGTCCTGGCACAGTCGGACACATGGCGCGCGCTCACTCCATCAGAGCCCGGATGACGATCACGACGGTGGTCGCGTTCGGCCTGGTCATCCTGGGTGGAGCGGCGACGATCTCGGTCACCTACCCGGCGCGGGTGCGGGCCCAGCTCACCGACCAGGCCGCCGCCGCCAGCCGCCACCTCACCACCATGATCGACGACCGGCGGTTCCCCGGGCCGATCCCACCGCAGGGCGATGTCCGGCTCCTGCAGATCGTGGACGACCAGGGCCGCGTCCTGGTCTCCTCCCGCAGGTTGGAGGGCCGTCCGCCGCTGACTCAGGCCAGGCCGGCCGGAGGCGATTCACGGGTCGACGACCGGGTGTGCCAGGCGGGGCGTTGCATGGTGATCGTGGGCACCAGCAACCGCGCCACCGTGTACGGCCCGGTCGTGGCCTACGCCGCCATGGAAGAGCCGTTCATGGTGAACTCGCCTCTCCTGCCCGCCCTCCTGTTCGGCTCGTCCGCGCTGCTTCTGGCCCTGATGGGATGGGGCGCCTGGTACGGCGTCGGCCGCGTCCTGGCACCCGTCGAACGGATCAGACGGGCCCTGGAGCGATTCAGCGCCGAAGACCTCAGCGGACGTGTCGAGGTTCCGTCCACCGGAGACGAGGTGGCCGAACTGGCCGCCACGGCCAACGAGACGCTGAACCGGCTGGAGAACGCCGTCGAACGGCAGCGCCGCTTCGTCTCCGACGCCTCCCACGAGCTGCGCAACCCGATCAGTGGCCTGATGGTGCGTCTGGAGGCGGGGATGGAGGAGCGTACCGAGGCCGACTGGCGGGCGGCCCTGGACGACGTGCAGCGGCTGGCCGACATCGTGCAGGACCTGCTGCTCATGGCCCGGCTCGACGCGGGGGCACCCGTCTCGCAGGAACGCGTCGACCTGGGGCGACTGGTCGAGGACGAGAGCGGGCGGCGGCCCTGCCGGCTCTCACTGACGCTGGACGTCGAGCCCGGCGTGTACGTGCAGGGCAACCGGCTGCGGCTGGCCCGCCTGTTCACCAACCTGCTGTCCAACGCCGACCGGTACGGCGACTCGATGGTGCGGGTCTCGGTACGGGGCCACGGCGACGAGGCCGTCCTGGAGGTCGTGGACGACGGTCCGGGGATTCCACCGGAGATGAGGGAGCGGGTGTTCGAACGGTTCACCCGGCTTGACCGCACCCGCTCACGCGACGCCGGAGGGACCGGACTCGGGCTGCCCATCGCCCGGGACATCGCCCGCGACCACGGCGGCGACCTCGGCGTCGGAGACGGCCCGCAGACACGGATGGTCCTGCGCCTCCCCCGGGCCTGACGATCGATCGACGCTTCGGACCGTCGATCGATCGACGTCCGCTTCGGCCGTACGGTCTGCCTGTCCGGCGGTTAGGTTCCGGGCATGAGCCTTTACGAGCGACGGCCTCCCCTCGTCGCGGATGAACGGACCCAGCTGGTCGGGTGGCTGGACCTGCAGCGGGTGCTGGTGCGCCACAAGCTGGAGGGGCTGCGGGCCGAGGACGAGCACCGTGCCGTGCTGCCGGAGTCTCCGCTGATGACACCGGCCGGGCTGGTCTCGCACATGCGGTGGACCGAGCACTGCTGGTTCAACGTGATCTTCCTCGGTGAGCCCGAGGAGACGAACCCGCAGTTCCGGAAGGATCTGCCGTTCAACGCCGACATGATGGCCGACGGCGTACCGCTGGCCCGGCTGCTGGACGAGTTCGAGGCACAGTACGCGCGTTCGAACGAGATCACCGCGGCCCACTCGTTGGACGACGTCGGCGGGCAGCCGGACCACGCCCCGACCCTGCGGTGGATCCTGATCCACATGGTCGAGGAGACCGCCCGCCACGTCGGCCACCTGGACGCGATGCGCGAACTCCTCGACGGACGGAAGGGGTACTACTAGCACCTCATCGACCGTCTCGAACGGGGCGATCCAGGTCAGTTCGCCCAGGTGTCCCGGCATCGGCAACCTGTTCCGGCAGCGGAGCCCCTGTGGTGAGGATGTCTCGGAGTGACAGACCTCTTCTACAGCGACTCCGCTGTTTTGTTCACCGGCCCTGACGAACCGCCCTCTCCCTAACTGAACGGCGTTGGAGCTATGGGGTGACGGGTTCGACTTTGAGGGGTGGGATCAGAGCGGCGCATGCCGTGGAACCGGGGTCGTCGGTGCGGATGAACCGAGAGACAAGGCCCGTGACGCAGCCGCTGCGTTCGAAGTCCACCAGATGGCCGAGGTTGGGCAGCACGACCTGGCGGGCGCGGGTGAATGATCGGGCGACCTGCGCCGCCTGCGCGGCGGGTGTGTTGGCGTCCAGGTCGCCGGAGAGCAGCAGCACCGGTACGTCCGGCGCGGTGCCCGACGGCCTGTACGGGCGTACGCCCTTCACCTTCGGCCACCGCAGGCAGAAGTCACCGAAGCCATAGCGGGCCGAACCGGTTGCTTCGGGGCTGAAGGGCCCGGTCAGGCCGGGTGCCGTGCGCGCCAGCGCTCTGCCGTACTGTCGTGCGCGTTGCGTCAACGGTGCGCCGGGCCGCCACAGCACGGGGAAGTCGTTGCAGCCCATGGCGGCGGCCGTCGATTCGTTGATGTCGCCGCCACGCCTGGGCCACAGGCGCTGGACCAAGGCGGTGAGCCGTCCGTAGTCCCCGCGCACGGCGTCGTGCAGCATGGCGGGAAAGCGGCCCATCACTCCGATGACGGCGGGGTTTCCGCGGCTGCTGCTGGCGGCGTTCTGCAGGGCCAGGCCGGCCAGCATTCCCTCGGTGAAGGTCACCGTACGGCTGGCACCGCCACCGGGATCGGGCACGACGAGCGTGACCGGACGTGCGCGGAGGCGGGTGGCGAACGTCCGCAGATCGGCGACGGCGGTGTCGGCGTCACACGCTCCGGCGCTGCGTTCGCAGACGGCGCGCAGCATGCCGGGGAAGGCTCGGGCGCCTGGTCCCTGGAGCGGGTCGGCGTCGACCGGTAGAACTCCTGATAGAACGATGGACGCGACGCGGCTGGGGTGGCGGCGGGCGTAGACCTGCATGAGGTAGGTGCCGTAGGACTGCCCGATGAGATGGAGGCGTTCGACGCCGATGCGCGCGCGGACGGCGTCGATGTCGTCACTGACGGCGGTGGCGGTGTAGCCGCGGCTTCGAGGGCCGAGTACGGCACCGCAGCGCGCGACGGCGCTTTGGACCGCGGCCCGTCCGGCCAGGGTGTCGAGGGTGAGGCCGCAGTCCAGGGCGCCGGAGGCGTTCGTGCCCCGCGGATCGACCAGGAGGAGGTCGTGGTCGGCGAGAAGCGGTCCGAGCAGGTCGGTGTAGAAGCCGCTGAGGGGGATGGGCGCGTTACCGGGCCCGCCGGGGTTGACGGCGATGGTGCCGGCGGCCGGGGCCGAGCCGGCGGACCGGCGGATGAGGGCGTAGGCGACGTCGACGGTACCGAGCGCCGGGTCGGCTTGGACGAGCGGACGGCTGACGGTGTCGCATTCGACCTGGTGACCGGGGACCGTGGGACACCAGGCCGGAGTGGCCGAGACGGCGTGGGCGGGTAGTGCGGGAAGCATGGCCAGCCCTGCGATGGCGGTGGCAAGCCAGCGGTGTGCGTGCAACATGGTCCTGACGCTAGAAGTCCCGATCACGGCGCGACATGGACCAACGGATGATCTCCTCCCCCGCCGCACGGCGGAGGGAGATGACCCCCGGTTCGAGGGTGGTGCCAGCATCACCCTCAAGTGGGAACGCAGCACCATCGTTCGCCGGGGCCGCGAGTTCCTACCTTTGAGGCATGAAGAAGATCCTCGGAGTCACCACCCTGCTGGCCGCCGCCGCGATCGCCGGGGGCGCGGTACTGATCCACAGCAACAGCCGCGAGCCGATCGTGCCCGCTTCGGAGACCACCCGCGGCACGTACAGACTGACCGGAGACGAGTTGGAGGTCGACTCCAGCGGCCCGGTGACGATCACCGTGGTCACCGGGCCGGCGGGCGAGGTCGTGGTCGACCGCAGGCTGCGCTGGACCGGCCCCAAGCGCCACACCGAGTCGTGGAGCGAGCACCGCATGGCCATCGGCTACGAGTGCGGGGGCGGCGACTGCGGCGCCGACTACCGGCTGAGCGTGCCCGGCGGTACCCGGGTCAGGTTCGGCGGCGTGAAGGTCAGCTGCCCGCCCGAGATCGCATGCGAGAAGGCTTAAACGATCACACGCTTCCGCAACGAGCTTCAGCTGCCGCTGTTCCAGGACGCGGCGATGTCAGACTTCCCATCGTTGTTGAAGTCCCCCGCCACCCACGCCGTGGAATCAGCCCAGCCACCCACATGCGTGGCCCAGTGCCTGCGCGTGAAACTCGAACCGGTCGACTGACTCACCGTGATCGTGTTCGTGCCACCGTCATTCCAGATGGCCGCGATATCAGTCCTCCGGTCACCGTTGAAGTCCCCGGCGACCCACTTCTGGCTGGGCGCGTCAATCCAGCCACCATCACGATTGCTCCACTGAGTCCACCCCGGGAACCGCGAACCATCCGAGAGGTAAACCGCGGTGGACAGCGCGCCACCGTCGTTCCAGGACGCGGCGATGTCAGACTTCCCATCGTTGTTGAAGTCCCCCGCCACCCACGCCGTGGAATCAGCCCAGCCACCCACATGCGTGGCCCA